>NZ_FOVO01000006.1 GCF_900115195.1 Xenorhabdus japonica | reverse complement strand
CTGACCCCATGCCGAACTCAGCAGTGAAACACCGTAGCGCCGATGGTAGTGTGGGGCCTCCCCATGTGAGAGTAGGACACTGCCAGACAGTCAATCAGACAGAAAAGCCATCCGGTCACGGGTGGCTTTTTTGCGTTTGGGATTAAAAAATTACTTCATGGACTAGTATAAACTATAACCAGCTATCGCTCCTGCTATATCATAAGCAATATCATGCCAACTCCAGCCTGTTCCTGATGGTCGGCTATCATATAGTTCTTTTGCTGTACCAATACTGTGATAGTAATACACTAAGTTGCGCACTTTCACGATGTCCCCAATTTTGACGATCACCATAAGAATTTCCTGCGGCAGCTACGATTGCAGAAAATAAGGAATGTTGTGCTTTATCTTTTAAAATCATAGCTGTTTGCTAGGTAAGATACAAAAACCCCCTCAGGCAATAGCGAGAGGGGATCAAAAAGACAATAATTATCAACTAATTGTCTATTTTACAGTATCCTATTGATTAGTCGGTCTACTCTAATACGGCGTAAACGTCGTATTAGTTTTCTTACCTTAATAGGATAGAGTTGGATATTTTCAATTTCTTGATAATTATAAATAATTTTGGTATGAGTACGGATGCAATCTAGCTCCATTGTACGTTGTTCTTTCATCTCTTGATGGGGATCGTGGATAAGAATGGCATTTTCCAGATCCAACCCCCACGCACGAGGATTAAGATTATTACCAGTAATTAATTGCCATTTATTATCAATCCAGATCCCTTTTAAGTGATAAGTATTATCTTGGTCTTTCCATAACCGGATAGTTAATTGCTGGCTATCGATAAATTTTTGCAATCGACTAGCAAAACGACGCAAATTAATTTCATACAGATAAGGCAATGCACCGATGATCTTAAATGGTTCTTCTGGTGGAATATAGAAATCATTGGCTGTTTTGTCTCCAATGATAATCTCAACTTGTTTTCTTTGACGGAGTAGCCGAGATATTGTTCGCACCAGCACTGCCGGTAAATTGAAATAAGGTGTACAGATAACCAACTTATCTTCGGTACAAGACATGAGATGATAAATGGTTTTGTTCAGTAGGTTCTTTTTTCCCAACCCAACAAGAGGGGTTACCGCTAATTCTTCATTTGATGCTTGATTTTCAACGTGATATTCGGAATTTCTCAATGAAGCACGAAATTGACGGATCAAACCTTTAATTTCAAGACTACGAGGACGATTGTAGCTGGCCAAATTCTTTACGGCTTCAGCACTAATAATACTGTCATCAATAAATTGCTTCATGACTGCGGCAAGTTTTGCATTATGCAATATATGATAACGATCATAACGATATTTTTCATAACGGTGCAGATAGACATCATTAATGCTGGCTCCGCTATAAATAACCGTATCATCAAAGATGAACCCTTTTAGATGTAAAACCCCCAGCGCTTCACGTGTATTCACAGGAACACCCAAAATAGGAATATTAACACTAGGGTATCTTTCAGTCATGGAACAGTACCAATCTGCATTTGTTGCCGCAGCTGCTACACCAATCCGGCCACGTTGAGCACGATGCCAATCAACCAGAATTTTGATATCCAATTCGGGGCGATTTTTTTTTGCAACATATAGCGCAGTCAGAATATCCCATCCGGCATCATCATTTTCTAAATATAATGCAGCGATATAAATATGTTTTTGGGCATTTGCAATGTGCTCTAGTAAGGCGCTGCGAAACACTTTAGTTTGATAAAGTGTTTCAATGTCAGCAACTGACTGCGGTAGCTTAGGCAGTTGTGCAAGGTGTTGTTGGTGTTTTGCTTGCTTAAATATGGACAACATCACAGTGCGTTTTTTCTCTTAGTTTAGATGGAGTCAATACCATCATAAGGTGTATGAATAAAAATGAATTGACGATAATACCATTAGTTTCGTTCATTGTGAGTATGAATTAATTTTCCTGAGATGATTGGTCTAACTCTGTGCGATTTATCACGAAGTGAGAATTTATTATTATCCGAGATGTTCATCATGAGATATATGCTGAATTTATTGTTGTTAGAGTTTCAACATAAGATTAACAATGCCGTCTTCTAACTGTATATCAATGGTAAATCCAAGTTTTTTCGCCAGTTGAATCATATTACGGTTTTCAGGCATAGTGATGGCTGTTAGTGCCTGAATACCATGTTCCCTTGTGTAGTGAATCAACTTAGTCATAAGCTGATAGCCTAATGTAATTCCCTTGAGATCTGATCGGACTAATATCGCAAACTCTGCTTCGATATTATCGGGATCGGCCATGGCACGAGCAACACCAATAATTTCAGGTGTTGTTGTTGGATGGCGGATCGCCACAAATGCCATTTCTCGGTCATAGTCAATTTGAGTCATGTTTGCGAGATCATCATGAGTAAACTCGCTGATTTTACTGAAATAACGGTAATAAAGATCTTCTTTCGTCACTTGACCGATAAATTCTTTCAACAATGGTTCATCTTCCGGCAGGATTGGTCGTAGTAAACACTCAAGATCATCTTTTATGTAGATAGTTTCTTCCAGCTCATTGGGATAAGGCCGGATAGCAAGTCTTTTGCGAGGATCGCCCGTTACTGGCATCAATTCCATTGTCACATCCAATAGAGTGAACTCATTGCCTGATGCAAGCAGTGGATGGATATTCATGCGAATAATTTGAGGGCAGTCGATCAGAAGATTGGATACTCTGACCAATAATTGACTGAGGGCGAGAATATCCAGAGGTAAAATTGAGCCACTAGATTTTATTTTGCCACTCTTAATTGCCTGAATAACCAGATAACGGGCTAATGCCATATTAAGGGGAGGAAGGGCGACCGCTGCCTGTGTTTCATGTACCCAATCAATTCCCCCTTCTCCCAGCATGATTAAAGGGCCAAATATCTCGTCTTGTTCAATAGAAATCCTCAACTCTTGTGCACCAGCCCGGTTAGCCATGCTTTGTACTAGCAATCCATGAATTCTGGCTTGTGGGAAGTTTTGTTTGACACGTTCAATAATCGCTTGTGCTGCTGTCTTCACTTCATGGGCATTACGTAAATAAAGCATTACTCCCTGAACTTCTGATTTATGTGGAATATCTGGTGAGCGGAGTTTTAATGCCACAGGGTAGCCAATTTTTTCTGCAATATTGACTGCATCATCACTGGTATGAGCGATCCAAGTCGGCAAAGTATTTAAACCATAAGCATCAACGATAGGTTGTACTTCATGGGTATCCAGCCAGACATGCCCGTTATCAAGGGCATGTTGTATACATTCATGGGCTCGTGCCGTATTTGATGTAATGCCAATTGGTAAGGATGGTGTTTCTTTTAGCTGTTTTTGGTTTCGTTGATACTCCACCATATGCATAAATGCGGTAATAGCTCCTTCAGGCGTCCGATAAGTAGGAATACCGGCTTCACTGAACAAGCGTCGAGCTTCTAATGAAGAATATTCTCCGCACCAATTAGTAAAAATGGTGATCCATTTTCCACGAGGATGTTCTTTAATGATCTGTATGACCCGAACTGCTGTCGTTTGGCTGTGGGATATGGCACAAGGAGAATGGATTAGCAGCAAGGCATCATAATCGTGGTTATCCAAAAGTAGTTTGAGTGCAGTAATATACTGTTCGGTTGAGGAGTCATCACCGATATCTAATGGATTACGTAAAATAAAGGTATTGGGCAAGATACCAGATAATCGATTGAGTGTTTCCTCGCCTAACATAGCGAGTTTGCCAGTTCTCCTGAGTAACTCATCCAGCGCCATTGCCGCTGGTGCTGCACCATTACTGACGATTAATAAACGTTCCCCGCGCAATGGACGCATAAAACTCAATGTTTCCACTGCGGAAAACATTTCATGCGTATCCTGTACACGTAGCAATCCGGCACGTTGAATAGCAGCGTCATAAGCAGCATCAAAATTTTGTTGTTCTCCCAATAACTGCTGAGCTTTTCGGGTACGGCTGCTTTTCACGACCAGAATGGGTTTATTGCGTGAAGCGCTTCGGGAGGCTGAAAGAAAACGTCGGGCATCACTGATGTGTTCGAGGTGTAACAAAATGGCACTGGTCTTACTGTCTCTTGCCAAAAAGTCAAGCAGGTCATCGATATCAATATCAACACTGTCTCCCAAAGCAATAAAATACGAAAAACCAATATTGCGATGATTTGCCCAGTCCAGAATTGTGTTTGATATTGCTGCTGATTGCGAAATAAAAGCTAGTTTCCCCTTAAGAATGGGGATGGGTGAAAAACTGGCATTCAGCCCACACCAAGGTGCCAGAATGCCAAGGCTATTTGGTCCCAGAATTCGAATATGATGTTTTTGGCCGTATTGTTTCAATTCAGTAAATTGTGTTGGTGGCGAGGATAAAATAATCACGGTCTTGCAGCCATGTTGGGTCAGTTGCTCCAGCAAAGACAAATTGCGGCTGTGGTGAGTGCAGATCACTGCTAAATCGGGAGTCAAGGGTAATTTATCAATTGAAGGATAAGCTAACACCCCTAGAACAGCAGATTTGTTTGGTGTGACGGGGAGAATCGGTCCTGTAAACCCCCCCATCAGCAAATTTCGCATCAACATTGAGCTGGCTTTTTCTGGCTTTTCAGAAGCACCAATAACGGCGATAGATTTAGGGTGTAATAATGCTTCAAGTCCGCGCTGGCTCATTTTTGGGATTCCTCATCAGTTATTACATCAATAAACAATCACTGTTGATTAAACAATTACTATGAATAACTTTGACTACCATCAGTCACTTTAGCGCGGCTTGTCAAGCATTACTGTGACTTATTCCTACAGATGATTAGATTTTCCTGCCAGATATTGTTCACGAAAATGATTGAAATGGCTTAATAATGATTGTGACGCTTCAACATCCCCTGCCAATTCTAGTGCCGCCGCCGCGACTTCGGCAGTACAATGCTGCTCTGTTCTGGAAGGAACCCGAAGTAAATAATCCATTTTGGCAATGCGATTAATAGATAACAGCGGAATATCATCCAAATATGGGCTTTTGCGAAACATTTTTCTTGCTTCGGGCCAAGTACCATCCAATATAATGAGCAGGGGTGGTTTCTGGTTATCAGGGATCTTCTGATACACCGTCCGAGGAGGTGTGGCATAACTGTCCGGAAAGATCAGATAAGGTTGTCGGGTTGGATCGCGCAACACTTCAAGCAGTTGTTGATCTGGCTCGGTTCTGGACCAGAGAAAAGCGTGTGTATCGGGCAGAATATCTGCAATCAACTTTCCGGTATTACTGGGTTTCATTGGTTCAGTATCAAACATGATGAGACAGAAGCGACTTACCGCATTTGCAGGTGAAACCATTTCACACAGGCATTTTTTTTGGGGTAATAAACAATACAGGCAACGCTGTACCCGACAACCTCTTGCCTGAAAAGGGCGGGTAGAACGGGCAAGGCGATGTTGGCAAAGCTGATAAACGGCGTTGTTATTTCTCATTTAAGAACTCAAACATGTTTGTGGATAAAGCCAGTAAAAAAATTAGCGGATATTTTAATGGATTGTCGTTGCCAGAGGTAGCTTCGGGCGCGTACATCGGGTAATCTTCGCGCCATAACGTAGTTGGAGAAATAAATGAACGATTCCTATAGTGGTAAGAGCGGCAAAGTCAAAGTAATGTATGTCCGCAGTGAGGACAATAACGATAACCGTAAAGGCGGTGATCGCCGTAAAAACAGTGACAACCGTAAAAATGATAAACGTCCGTTTGGCAAAGGGCGTGAGCAGGGTGATCGTCGTCGTGACCATGATCGTCCGGCACGTTCAAGCGATAGTTCTCCGTGGAAAACGATCTCTCGTCCTGAGGGAGAATTTTTAAAGCCGGAGCATAGTGGTATTAGTGGCAAAAGTTATATTGATCCTGAACAGCTTCGTCGCCAGCGTTTGGAAGAAACCCGTATCTATGGGGAAAATGCTTGTCAGGCAATGTTCCAGAACCGTCCTGATGCGATTGTTCGGGCTTGGTTTGTTCAATCAGTCACCCCGCGTTTTCGCAATGCACTGAAATGGATGGCGGCAAATCGTAAAGCTTACCATGTGGTTGACGATGAAGAATTATCTAAGGCATCAGGCACAGAGCACCACGGTGGCGTATGTTTCCTGATAAAGAAACGCAATAGCTTGGATGCGGAAACTTATTTACAGCAGGCTCCAGCGAAAGATTGTGTGTTGGCATTGGAAAACGTGGGCAACCCACATAATCTTGGAGCAATCATGCGTAGTTGTGCGCATTTTGGCGTGCAGGGTGTGATTTTGCAGGATACGTCGATGCTGGAATCAGGTGCGGCTGTTCGTACAGCCGAAGGTGGTGCTGAACACATCAAAGGCATTGATGCTGATGGGTTCACGGCTACGCTGAGTAAATTCCGCAATGAGGGTTACACCATTGTGACTACATCAAGTCATAAAGGTAGCACAACACTGGCACAAGCAACATTACCGGAAAAAATGGTCTTGGTATTAGGTCAGGAAAGTGACGGATTAAGTGACAGTACTTGGGAAGATGGCGACATCCGCCTTTCCATCGGTGGAACTGGTCGGGTGGAGAGCCTGAACGTTTCTGTTGCAACAGGTATTATGCTGGCGGAATGGTGGCGCCAGAATAAAGTATAATTTTTTATACAAAACAGAAAGAGATAGTTTAATCTCCATTATTAATTGGCCCTGACTATTTAGTCAGTGATCCATAACGGGAGTAAGTACTCCCGTTAAAACAGTATATTTAATGAAATAAATTTAATTTCATAAAATTAATGCGCTCTTCCCTGATCTTTGCCACCGGCAGAAAAAGGTGGTTTTGCCATCCAGATCAATAAGATCAAGACAAGGAATGCACCTGCTGAAAGCCAAAAGATTTCATTGGCTGAGATAATCAATCCTTGATGTGTGATCTCTTTTGCCAGATAAGCTGAGATTTGTTCATCATTCATACCCAGTTGAGAGAGCTGCTGATGAATTTGTTGATAATTGGGATTATATGGGTTGATGTTTTCTACAAAATTGGCATGGTGCATGGATTCACGCTGTGTCCATATTGTAGTTGTGAGAGATGTTCCGATTGAACCCGACAGTATGCGGGTAAAATTTGACAGGCTGGAAGCCGAGGCCATTCGCTCTGGTGCTAGCCCTGATAATGTAATAGTTGTCAGTGGCATAAAGAAACATGCCATGGCAAGCCCCTGAACAAATTGAGGCCATGCAACGGCGGCAAAATCCATGCTGGGTTCAAAGGTATATGCTCGCCAATAGAAACAAATAGCATAAGTGACGAAACTGAATGTCACGATATAGCGCATATCTATCTTGTGGCTAAATTTACCAATGACGGGGGACAGCAATAGTGGTAGCAATCCTACAGGTGCGGCTGCAAAGCCAGCCCAAGTTGCGGTATAGCCGAAAACTTCTTGCAACAGTTGCGGCAGTAAAACAATTGAACCAAAGTACATCATGAAACCGAGGCTAATACTCAGTGTACCAATGGAAAAATTGCGTTGTTTAAACAGAGATAGATCGATTATCGGATGGTCATCAGTCAGTTCCCATATGATCAGGAAAATGAGTGCGACAATCGCAATAATAGTAAGGACAATAATCTCTGTGGAGTGAAACCAATCAAGTTCTTTGCCTTGGTCAAGCATAATTTGCAGGCTACCTATACCAATCACCAGCAAAAAAAGCCCAGTGATATCAATAGGGCGTATTTCTGTTTTTGTTTCTCGGTCGCGCAATAACTGCGTGATGACAAAGATAATTGTGATACCAAGGGGAATATTGATGAAAAAAATCCATCCCCAATGATAGTTGTCACTGATATAGCCGCCAAGGATAGGTCCACAAATGGGAGCAACCACGATCATTACCGACCACAGCGCCAATGCCATGTTCCGTTTAGCTATTGGATAATTATTTAGTAGCAAACTTTGGCAAAGAGGAAGTACGGGGCCAGCCGCCAATCCTTGAACAACACGGAAGAAAATCAACATGCTGAGGCTGTTGGAAAGACCACACAGCCAAGATGACAGAGTAAAAATCGCAGTAGACCAGATGAACAACTTCACTTCACCAAAGCGCTTCGCCAGCCAACCGGTAATTGGAATGGAAATGGCGTTTGCGACACCGAAGGAGGTAATCACCCATGTTCCCTGTGAGCTTGATGCACCTAGATTACCTGCAATCGTCGGTATGGCGACGTTGGCAATGGTAGAGTCGAGAACAAGCATGAAAGTCGCCATTGAAAGAGTAATGGTCAGAAGAGCGAGTTTCGTACGTGTAAACGGTTCTCTTGTTACCATGCTTCCTCCTTAAGGTTGATTTCCTGAGTTACTATTAATAATGTCAGTAACTATTTTGTTTACAGGAGCCATATCGATCGTCAAGGCATTGGTGTGGTAGGCAGGGAGAGTGCGTTCAGTTGTTGCCAGTACTGTTCCATTGGTGTTCACAGTGTCTACAGTGACTTTTGTGGATAACCCGATCCGCAGGGGATGCTGTTTTAATTGTTCAGGATCAAGCTCAATACGGACTGGCAGGCGTTGTACGACTTTAATCCAGTTTCCGCTGGCATTTTGCGCAGGAAATATGGAAAAAGCGCTACCGGTTCCCATATCAATTCCGACAACCTTGCCAGTATAGATAACATCATCACCATAGAAATCGCTGATAATTTTAGCAGGCTGACCAATCCGCATATTCGCAAGCTGAGTTTCTTTGAAATTGGCTTCAATCCACATATTGTTGGCAGGTACGATCGCCATTAATGGTGCTCCTGAATTGATACGGGAACCTATCTGAACGCCACGGCGAGCAACATAACCATCAACAGGGCTGACAATGTTGGTTCTCTGTAAGGCGAGCCATGCATCACGAACGCCTGAAGCTGCTTTTTCAACGGCTGGCTGTTTTTCCAGAGGGGTATCCAGAATAATAGCTTGATTGCTTTTATATTGGGCTATTGCGATATCCAGATTGGCTTGAGCAGCAGCAACGTTTTCACGCATATGTTGCAACTCTTCTTTACCGATTAAATCTCGGGTTCCCAGTACTTCTCTTCGGTTAAGGTCATTCTGGGCTTTTCTGAGAGCAATTTTTTTCAGCTCAATGATAGCCTGGTATCTTTTACTATCGACCATATGCTGATGAATAGCCCGGACAGTATTGGCTAATTCATTTTCGGCTCGTTTCAAGGCCAATTCGGCATCACGGGGATCGAGCTGGACGATGGGCTGACCACTTTTCACAAAATCAGTATCGTCAACATTAATAGTCACGACGCTGCCTGTAATTTGCGACATCACTTGTACTTTATTGCCAGAGACATAAGCATTTTCGGTCTCTTGTTGATAACGTAAAGCGATAAACCAGTAAACGGTATAACTTGCGCCAAGTAAAAGGAAGAGTAACGTCAATAACGTAATGATGCTGCGGCGTTTCCGTTTTTTAGCACCTTGTTTTTCAGTATCTTGTTTTTCAGCATCATTTTTTTCGCTTAAAGAAAGCGGCTCAGCGCTCGACGGAAGTGGTGTTTTCTCACTAACACTCATAGAGAGTCCCCGCATTTGTTTATAACTGATTATTGCTTGTATAGTTTCGGCTGGATACAATTCGCTTCCATACAACACCCTTCCAGTAGTGTGTGTTTACACTACTGGAAGGGTGAACGGTATGGATTTAAATATTATCTGAAGATAATAGCAGCCATATGGAGTATCAGATGATACAGGCTTGCAGAAAAGTTTTTTAGATCATGTTGCTATAACATGCTTTCTTAGTTCAAAACTGTTCAGAAGAAGGGAAATCACTTACTTAAACAATCCCCAATATTATCTAATTGCCCCAAAATTTTTCTCATCAATTTCTCTAATTGCTCTTTCTCATTCAAATCAAGAATAGACCAAAGTTTGATCAGGCATTCATGCTGAGGTGGAAGCAAACTATTCAGGAAATTTGAACCTTTATCTGTAAGATGAAGATGGAGACAACGACGATCGTTATGACTCTCCTTCCTCTCTATCCAACCTTGCTTTTCTAATTCATCTGCAATTCGGGTTGCATTTGTACGGGAAGAGCCTAATGCAGCACTAAGTTCTGATGGCTGAATGCTACGACTGTCTTTGGTATCCAGAATCATCAGAGCCATAAACAAGGTTTCATTGATTCCTTGTGCTTTCAGCATGTTATTGCGATTTTCCAGCAGTTTACTCTGGACATGCATAGATAAGCGAGTGAGTAAAATCTCTTGATAGGGTAGACTCTTTTGCTGTGCTACGCGGCAATTAAGTAACTCTTCTGTGGGAGTGAATGAACTTTCCATTGTTTAGATACCTTATTAGTTTCAACCGGTAAAGTAACTTCTGTTAAAAACCATACAAATACTATATTAAAAGTTAAATTTAGCAATTATAGTTATTTGTTATCATCATATTTTTTTTAATATTGATACCTAATTCATAAATATATTGAATATTATACCAAAAACCACGGCACCAGATAGTGTAGAGATGATGATGCTTCGGGTTTTATAGAAGAAAAGGCAAATGGTTAGGCATCCAATTAAAGTCGGAAAAAATTTGTTGTGCTCTTCCATTACGTTAGGAATGCTGGAGACGATGAGGAGTGAGCAAATTGATGCAATACCAATGCTATCGAGTATGACTCCCATTTTCCCCGTTGTCCCTCTAGATGAGCGGTTACCTCCTAGACGCAGAGGAAGGTAGCGGAATAAAAAGTTGGCTACGCCTACAATAATTCCGATGAAAAATATTTTATTATCAATCATATAATTTACTTTGTATGTGTTGTATTTGTATTCAACTGTGCATTTTTAGTTTGCAGAAGTGCTGCTACACATCCACTGATAATTCCTGCAAGAATGGCGACGGGTATTGAAAAGAATGTAATTCCCATTAAAGCGCCTAATAAGGCAGCAGTAACACAGTAGCTATTTTGTCTTTTGAACGATGCTAATAAAAAGCTCAAAAATAGTGCTGGAAGCATAAATGTCATAGCAGCTTCAACTGTGGGATAAGAATTCAGATAACCATTGCCTAATACGGTGCCTGCTACGGTACCCAATACCCAAGAGAACCAGGAGCATATTGCAATAGTGGCCATCCAGTTTTCACTCCAACTCCGTTGGTTTTCGATCAGTTTAGTTGTGGCTGCGGCAAAAACTTCATCTGTCAGGCCAAAGGCCCAAATCACAGTTTTCTTTTCCGATAGTGCTTGCTTGATGCGATGGCGTAAGGCAGGGCCATACAAAATATGGCGGATATCCATTGCTATTACGGTCAGAGCCGAAATCCACAATGACACTCCTGCACTCAGTAAGGCGGTGATAACAAACTGGCTGGCTCCAGCATAAATGACACATGAAAAAAAGATGGCTTCTATGGGAGTAAATCCCAGTTTAATGGCACTTAAGCCAAATGCAAAAGAGATAGGAATATAGCCAATGGCGATAGGAAAACTATCAAAAACACCTTCTTTAAATGAAGAAACCTTATGTGGTTGAGCCGTATCGGATTCTGATGCATCAGATATTAGCATATCAGGTGCAGATTTATCAGGCATTGGCATGGAGTATTTTGTTTTTTTGTTAATAGATAAAACAACCTTAACAAAATATTATGAAAGTGAAAATATGAAATATATAAATTATTTAAATAATTCCATTGGGAATAAAGGAATTAGCGGTGATATGAAGAATGTGCACTGGATAGCCATGAATTTTATTAATATTTTCACAACCATCCAGCACAGAGTGAGGGTAAAGTCAATTTACATTTTAATTAGCGGCTTTTCTTGCTGCTTTTAGCCAATGATCTACTGTTTTATGGTGTGACTTGATCCAGCCTTCTGCTTGACGTTCAATATCGGCTTCAGAAATTTTATTGCTATGCATATGTTGATTTTGAGCATTGATATCAGCAATGGGTAGAGTCATAACAGCAAAAAGTTTTGCCGCAGCGGGATTCTTATCTGCCCATGCTTTGTTTGCCACAATATGCATGGTACTGGGAGGGAAACCATAGTTACGGCCATTGGGTAACTGGGTATCGATTGTTTCTATATCACCGAGGGCGGAAAAGGGCACTTGAAGCCAGACGACATCTTTTCCGGGTTTCAGTACATCGCTAACCCAGTAAGGTGTCCACGTATAATAGAGGATAGGTTTACCTTCCCGATAACGGGCAATAGTATCAGCCATCATGGCAGCATAATTGCCCTGATTATGTTCCACGGTATTTTTCAATCCATAAGCCTTCAATTGATTGTTGATCGCTTTTTCGCATCCCCACCCAGGGTTACAGCCTGTTAAATCAGCTTTTCCATCTCCATTGCTATCAAACAGTTTGGCCAGTTTAGGATCTTTTAATTGAGCGATATTAGTGATGTGGTATTTTTCTGCCGTTTTTTTATCAATCAGATATCCCTGAACCGCATTTATGACATAATTTCCCTTGCGGTAGAATATATTATCCCCGCCTGCCGCCTTGTATGAGGCGTTATGGAGTGGTACCCAATTGACGGCCATAAATGTGCCATCATTGGCAGCAATGGAAGCATAAGCGACGTTATAATCAACTTCTTTGATCGGTTTGACATCATAGCCGAGTTCTTTCAATGCCTTGCAGACTATCAAAGTCTGAAACGTTTCTTCGCTGATGGTACTTTGCAAAGGCTGTACACTGATTCCTTTGCCCGGAAGTTCAGTTGCAGATGCCACAGATGATAAAGAAAGGTCCATGAATGCTATTAGGAGTATTCCAAAAATTATCCCCTTATTCATGAGGTTTTTGCGTAAGGCGGTTATGCGCATGATAGTTTCCTCCTTTTTTTGTCAAGTCGGATATCGTTTTTAGGGGATTGTTTTGACTGACACCATTTTGATTTTGATGGGCAGTTTCTTTTCTGATTGGGAGAATTGAGAGAAAAAGTAGGCGAAGTAGCCCTATTGGCCCAGAGTGATACCAGTAGCCTCCTTTGGTTCGATTATTTTTTCCCAGAGATTGGGTTAGGCGATCAAGGATAATGGCAAGAATAACAATTCCTGTACCGCCAACGGATGCTAACCCTATATCAAGGCGACCAATACCGCGCAATACCATCTGCCCTAAGCCACCAACCGCAATCATGGAAGCAATGACAACCATGGAAAGCGATAACATTAATGTCTGATTCACACCAGCCATAATCGTAGGCATCGCCAGCGGAAGTTGAACTTTGAACAACATTTGTCGTGGACTTGCCCCAAATGATCTGGCGGCCTCAATTAAATCTGATGGAACTTGTTTTATTCCCAAAATGGTCAGACGAATAATGGGAGGAAAAGCAAAAATGATTGTGACCATGACTCCGGGCACATTACCTATACCAAACAGCATGACGATAGGAATGAGATAAACAAAAGCGGGGGGTGGTTTGCATAGCGTCCAGCAAGGGACGAACAATTTTGGCTAGCCGTTCATTGCGAGCCAACCAGATCCCAAGAGGAAGTCCGATTATAATACAGAACAGTAGGGCGGTAAGCACGAGAGCCATTGTTATCATCGCTTCTGACCATGCACCAATTGCACCGATTATGATCAATGAAATTAAGGAAACAGCGCCTACCCCAGCCCCAGCAAGTTGCCAGGCCAGCAATGCGAAAAATAGAATGGTAATGGGAGGGGGTAATGTCATCAGGAATTGTTCAAAGCCACTGAGGATAAAATCTACAGGGACACGAATTACCTGAAAAACTGGCCGGAAATGTACGACAACCCAATTAACGATATTGGTCACCCATGAATCAAACGGAATTAGTTTGTGCTGAAAAGGTGACATGATATTAAAGTGTTCTGGAGGAATATCGGTTGCAGATGTATTCAGCCAATCATAGTTTGATGAGGGAGAAGCGGTAGCACTGTCCATCCAAGGATCACTGCCGGTAGTCAGATCTGTGACTGCTTGTGGAGAGTTATTGTTCATTGGGTGTCTCCTTATCTAATGCCTGTAGCAATATTCCTTTGGAAATGATGCCTAAATAACGACCATTGTCATCTATGACAGGAACTGCGCAGGGAGATTGTGCGACGGTGGATATCAATTCATTCAGAGGCATATCTGCCGAAACGGCAGTTGGTTCTTCTAATATGGCATGTTCAATGGACTTTTTTTCTGTCAATGCTTGTTGCAGGGAATTGACAGACACCACACCAATAAACTTTTGGCCTCTTTCTATCAAATAGCCATAATTTCTATCCTCATTATCCAGTACTTTCAATGCAGAGCGGGGGCCAAAACCTGCGGCGGTATGAAGCAGTGATTCTGGCCGACGGCGGGCAATATCTTTTGCTGAGAAGATATGGCTGATATTCACGCCACGGAAGAAAGTTTTGACATAATCATTAGCGGGATTATTCAAAATCTCATCAGGTGTACCGACCTGGACAACAATGCCGCTTTGCATGATGGCAATGCGATCACCGATACGCATAGCTTCATCCAAGTCATGGGAAATAAAAACAACGGTACGTTGGTGCTCTCCTTGCAGGCGCAGTAGTTCGTCTTGCATTTCAGTACGTATTAGAGGGTCGAGGGCTGAAAAGGCCTCATCCATTAACAGGATATCGGGATTGTTGGCCAAAGCTCTGGCTAGCCCAATACGTTGCTGCATACCACCGGAAAGTTCATCGGGATATGATAGGGCATAGCTTTCCAGATTAACTTGTTTCAGCGTTTCAAATGCTTTTTGATGGCGCTCTTCTTTTGGGATGCCAGCAAGCTCCATGCCAAACGCCGTATTCTCTAGAATATTCAAATGTGGCATCAGCGCAAATGATTGGAACACCATACTGATTTTACTGCGGCGAACTTCCCGTAACCGAGTTTCTGTGATGGTGGAAATATCCTCGTTATCGATAAGTACCTGACCTTTGGTAGGTTTTATCAGGCGATTGAGAAGACGTACTAGTGTGGATTTACCTGAACCAGATAACCCCATAATCACAAATATTTCGCCTTCTTCAATGACCAGATTGATATTTTGAACACCGACAGTGAGACCTGTTTTTTCGAATATTTGTTCTTTGCTGAGACCGGATGCTAATAGCCTGAATGCAAGTTCAGGATTATCACCAAATATTTTATAGAGATTCTTAACTTCAAGTTTGATGGTCATGGAATAAATATTTCCTATTGTTTAGGATGATATATTGTTTTCGAATGCTCCAGCACTATTTTACCAACATATACCCTAACACATTGAAATATACTGACAACACTTTATTTGAAATTATTAATGAAAATTATATTTACTCAATTGCATTTAGTGGTGTAATGAATCCATTTTTTGGATTATTTCTCAATCTTTCAGAAAATAAAAACTATCACTATAAATTGTTTTGATTTATTTTCATGCGTGATATTGCATTAGTTTTTATCGATTTCTTAGGCTTTATTACTTGATTTTTAGATAAAATTTTTTTCGTTAATAAATTAATTTATTAATAAATAAAGTAAGGTTTTTGATAGATTAATAGTTTAAATTATCATTGCAATATGTTTATAGAGTTGTTAAATATGATTATATGTGTAATATTTTAAATGGTGTTTTGGTGGTGTATAAATATTGATATAACAATGGAATATGTTTTTTATATTTATTTTTTATTCTGATTCATTTAATAAACGAGAGAAATTGAAATTTAGTGATCGGTATTTATTTCTGAGTATTGATTTTTTATTGCCAAGTTGTCAGTGGATTTTTATATTAAACAGTATGTTAATAGATATGGTTATGAATATTTAAGGATTGATAAAATAGCAAGTGAATTGCAAGTCTTGCGTTATTTTTTTTGCAGTATTTCACTGTATGTAAAATAGGCTGAAAATTGCAGCAACCATCAAAAGTTACAGAAGTTATCCATAATTACATAATTAAATGATTGTATAAATGAGAATGCACCCTTCGTCTTTTGTCTTTCATCTTCAAATTTTCTATTTTGCTGGTAGGGTTTTTCACTTTTGCTACTGCTCTTCAAGTTGAAATTTTTTAGATCTGATTCGTCATTTCACAGTTTAAGAGATAAAAAATGTTTCCTTTTCAGAAACGGAACATAGGGGCATTTCTATGTTGTATGTGCCTTGTCGAAAAGCCAGAGCCATAATTGAGATATGATTTTAATCACAGTTTGTAGTGAACGCTTTTAATGATTAGCTATAACTGGCTTTTTTGCTCCATTAGGTTAATGAGTTCCAGTGTAGTGTATCTCTTTCGGGAGATTTTCCCCCTGATTATTGTTCTGTAACTTGAAATCTACTGAGTAGAAACCACAGTGTTTGCCATAAATGATAACACTTCTAGTAAAATTTCTTGGTGTTATATATTATTATCAGTAATAAAAACTAACATACGTATATTATATTGAGATAATTCATTTTTGAAATAAATACTATATATGGTGATGGGGGTGTTAATTTTATCTATATATGGTGTTTTTATCTTTTTTAAATAGGTGACATTAAAAATAAAGTGTCATAACTTATTGGCAAAGCCATAATTTTAATTGTCAGAGGGCGCGATGGTTTCTTTATCAAATTGTCAGATGTGTAACCGAATTCATCATTGCAAATTGATGAATGAGAGATTTAGGCTAGTACAGAGATTTTCAATAATAAATTAAATGGAGGTAGTTTATGTATCATCATTACCTGAATACTCCAGAAGGATTTCCCAAGCCTTATGTACATATCAGTGCGGACGATGAAGGAGTAACCAGCATCTATTTCGTCAACGAAAAGGAAAAATTAGAATCTAAAAGTGTTATTACTAAGCAGTGTGTAAAAGAATTACAGGAATATTTCAAAGGAAAGCGGCTAACTTTTACAGTTCCTTTAAGTATGCAGGGAACTGAATTCCAAAAGCGCGTCTGGCAGCAGCTTTGTAACATCCCTTATGGCGAAATATGGAGCTATAAACAATTGGCACTAACGTTGGGATCGGTAAATTATTGTCGTGCAGTCGGTATGGCGAATTCACGCAATCCTATTTCATTAATTGTGCCTTGTCATCGAGTGATTGGGCATGATGGTAAATTGGTTGGCTATACCGGTGGACTAGATATCAAAGGATGGCTACTAGAGCATGAAAAGAGCAGAAAATCGAAAAGTAAACAGAGTTGAAATAAAACGCTAATTTATTTGTGAAATCACCATTAGCGTATAAAATCAATCCATGTAACTAAACGAAAAGTACGTTTTTTTACATTCTGTTATATATTTCGTGATCTATGTTACAGACAGTGGACTATATTATTTGGTGTACTGTACGTGACGCTAAGTTTGTGTCTTTTTTATTGAAGGTAAGTTTTGATGTCAAAAGTTAAAGGTAACGTTAAGTGGTTTAATGAATCTAAAGGATTCGGTTTTATCACTCCACAGGATGGTAGCAAAGATGTTTTTGTGCACTTTTCCGCCATTCAGTCTAACGGATTCAAAACTCTGGCCGAAGGCCAACAAGTAGAGTTTGATATTGCTGAGGGCGAGAAAGGCCCATCTGCTGCGAACGTTGTCGCAATCTAATTTCGAATCCCATATTCTGAAAACCCGTTTTGATAACGGGTTTTTTTATTTTATTAGATTTTAGAAATTTCAGTTTTTAGACAAGTAATATTTTGACCACAGTAGATTTGTCTTGCTCTGCATTATCAAAGTTTGTTCATCACCGCAAAAGCAAATGTTGTCATCAACAATGAACCAATTATATTCATCAAAATACTCAACAGTGCCCAACCCATTTTTCCTGCCTGCAATAGATAAACTACTTCAGCAGAAAAGGTGGAAAAGGTTGTTAGCCCACCACAAAAACCTGTAGTTAGCATCAGTTTCCAAACCGGATCGAGATGTGTGGCTTTGTTAAAATAGGCCAAACCCAATCCAATGATAAACGCACCAATACAATTAGCCGTCAGCGTACCAACGGCAATTGAGGAGGAGGGGGTGTTCAGGCGGAGGCTGATGAGCCAGCGTAACACGCTACCCAAGCCACCACCGATAAATACAGCAAACACAATATTTATCATGATGGTGGCAACGGATTATTTGACTTCCATGCCCTTAGCCTGCAAGTCAGCATGGTAAGAAGAGCGAACAAACGGGCCACATGCAGCATGAGTAAAGCCCATTTCTAATGCGGCTTCTTTCATTTCTTCAAATTCAGCAGGGCTGACATAACGCTGAACTGGCAGATGATGGCGGCTTGGTTGTAAATATTGCCCCAAAGTCAGCATAGTGACACCATGACTACGCAAATCTCGCATGACCTCTATAATTTCTTCGTTAGTTTCGCCCAATCCTACCATTAAGCCCGATTTAGTCGGGATATCTGGATGCGCTTCTTTGAATTTTTCCAGTAGTTTCAATGACCAATTGTAGTTTGCTCCCGGACGAACTTGGCGATAAATTCGTGGCACGTTTTCCAAATTGTGATTGAACACATCGGGAGGAGCGGCGGTTAGAATTTCCAGTGCATGATCCATGCGACCGCGGAAATCCGGCACCAAAGTTTCGATCCTAATTGATGGATTTTTTTCACGAATAGCGGTGATACAGTCAGCAAAATGCTGGGCACCTCCATCACGCAAGTCGTCACGGTCAACAGATGTAATAACGACATAACGCAGCCCCATATCCTGGATAGTTTGCGCGAGCTTGGTAGGCTCATTCGCATCAGGTGCATTCGGGCGGCCATGAGCTACGTCACAGAATGGGCAGCGACGGGTACAAATGGCGCCAAGGATCATAAAAGTGGCTGTTCCGTGGTTAAAACATTCAGCAAGGTTAGGGCAGGAGGCTTCTTCACAGACAGAATGCAATCCATTTTTGCGCATTGCAGCCTTGATACCCTGAATGCGGCTGGAATCCGCAGGAAGTTTGATTTTCATCCACTCAGGTTTACGCAAGAGTGCTTCACGTTCTGTGGCGACTGTCTTCACAGGGATCAAAGCTATCTTATCTGCGTCACGGTATTTGACACCACGTTCCATCTGAATTGGTTTACTCATAATCGTGCTGGTTCCAGTTATATTATTCAGATTTTGACTTACTGCCTGATGGTTATAAGAAAAATATCAAGGCAAATAAATCAATTCAAATTTTTTTGAAAAATGTTAAAAAATTATATCATCTTTCATTGAGTAGTTGGAATCCCAAGATCTGACAGAATTTCTCCACCAGAACGGGTTGTACAGCTTCAATGGTCACTCCGGTGACGAGGTCACTGAGTTGGATCATTTGCATTCCTGCATAACCACAAGGGTTTATGCGCAAAAATGGCCGTAAGTCCATTGCAATGTTCAGTGCCAGACCATGGAAAGAGCATCCTTTTCGGATACGCAGTCCAAGGGAACATATTTTGTTACCTGTGACATAAACTCCGGGGGCATCTGGACGGGCATACGCTTCCACGCCAAAATGTGCCAGAGTTTCGATCACGGTATTTTCGATTGCAGTTACTAATTGACGAACCCCAATTTTTGACCGTTTCAAGTCAATCAAAACATACATGATCTGTTGTCCGGGGCCATGATAGGTGACTTGCCCTCCCCTATCTGACTGAACGACAGGAATATCACCGGTCGCAAGTACATGCTCGGCTTTACCGGCCTGACCTTGCGTAAACACTTTTTTATGTTGAACAAGCCAGATTTCATCAGGTGTTTCCGCAGTACGCTGTTCGGTAAACTGGTGCATGGCATCAGAAACCGGTTTGTAAGGCTGAATACCTAACTGGCGTAAAATAACGGTGTTATGTTGCAATGGAATTTCATCATTTGTTAACAAAAAGTGCCCGCCAGTATAACGCTGTAAGATGATTCCCACCAGTTTGAGAATGCCTTAATATAATAATATTGTTCATTAGACGAATATATTTTTATTTTATGTTATCATAGTTATATATTTCGATAATATTTCCTTTAATCTCTGTTTGAGCTAACAGATGGTCAAAAAAAACCAATTCCTGATTGTTGGGCATCTTTGTAGTTTTCTGGTGCTCCTGTACAGTCTCTCAATGTTGTTGCCCATTTTTGTGGCTTTGTTTTATAAAGAAAAAAATGTTTTTGCTTTTTTTGATACATTTATCATCGGATTGGTTACAGGAGGCATTGGTTGGTACCTTACTCGTAAATCTAAAGCCCAGCCCAGTACGCAGGATGGATTTCTGATCATTGTATTATTCTGGCTGTTGTTCTCGTTACTTAGTGCCTTGCCTTTTATACTTGATAAAAATTTAAACATCAATTTGGTAGATGCGATGTTTGAAGGGGTTTCAGGTATCACTACCACAGGTGCCACAGCACTGAATAATGTTGCAGACTTGCCTAAATCCGTGCTCTATTATCGTGCTCAGCTCAATTTTATTGGCGGATTGGGTGTAGTCGTCCTTGCAGTTGCTATCTTGCCTTTACTGGGAGTTGGTGGAGCTAAACTTTATCAATCTGAAATGCCCGGTCCCTTCAAAGAAGAACGATTGACTCCACGTCTTGCGGACAGCGCGAAAAGCCTGTGGGTAATCTATTTGTTGTTGGGAGCTCTGTGTTCAATCAGTTTCTGGATCGCGGGAATGTCGTGGTTTGATGCTATTTGTCATGGGATCTCAACAGTTGCTTTAGGGGGATTTTCTACCCACAATGAAAGTCTTGGTTACTACAATAGCTCTGCTATTGAAATGGTGGGCGGAATTTTTTCGATATTATCGGCAATCAACTTTACACTCTATTTTGTTGCACTAACGCGTTGGAGCTTAAAACCATTACTCAAAAATGCTGAACTGCGATTTTTCTTACTGGTACTGGCGGTGGTAATTGGCATTATTTGGTTAGAATTATACCGTTCGGGCATGTATGGCATAAAAGATGCGTTTGTTCATAGTTTTTTCATGAGCAGTTCCATGATGACTGATAATGGTCTGGCGGTTGCTGATTATGAACAATGGCCTCACCATACAATGTTGCTGTTGTTGGCAGTGAGCTTTTTTGGGGGGTGCGTGGGATCAACTTGTGGAGGTATTAAAGCTCTTCGTTTCATGATATTGGCAAAACAAAGCGCTAGTGAAATTAACCAGCTCATCCATCCAAATGTTATTTCAACGATTAAAATTGGTAAATCTGTAGTTCAGGAAAGAGTGTTGCGTTCTGTCTGGGGGTTCTTCTTCCTCTATGTCTTTTTCAGCTGTTTCTTCATCTGGGCACTGAACCTGCTGGGATATAATTTGGTGACTTCATTTGCCACTGTTGCGGCTTGTATTAATAACATGGGGATAGGATACGGTGATACAGCACAAGGTTTTGGTGATCTTAAGCCTATAGCAAAATGGATGATGTGTGCTGCCATGTTAATGGGACGATTGGAAATTTACCCAATACTTATTTTGTGCTCAAAAGCATTTTGGCGCTTTTGAGCACCCTCACAAAGCCTTTTGGTATAGAGTGTGATACACACCGGAGCAACGTATAAAGCTATTATCCCCAGAAAAATAATCCTTCACTACAGATAAAAGAGGGGAAAGAGTGGCACAGTAATTACCTTAAGAATTATGAAAATAGAGTTTCTATGCTCTGGGGATTCACTCCCTTGCCGCCGCGACGCATCTTGAAATCCATTGAGTATATGTATTGTTGTCTGTTTAACCGACAGCAATACATCAGCCCAGTTGCATAACTCTGGAGCTATCGATAACGGTTAACGCATTATAGTACAACGCGTACCAATTCCAGTGCTCCCAATTCCTCATACAAAGTTTCAACTTGTTCAATATGCGTCGCATTGATGGTAATGGAAACAGAGTGGTAATTGCCTTTGCTGCTTGGTTTAACGGCAGGAGAGTAATCGCCCGGGGCATGGTGTTGAACTACTTCAATAACTTGATCCACTAGTTCAGGTTGAGCTAACCCCATCACTTTGTAGGTGAATGAGCAAGGGAACTCAAGCAGTTCATTTAATTTGGTTTTCATGGGCGCTCCTAAAATATAATTGCTACAGCATATGATTGATTTGCCGTGGCGTGATAATTTTCTAACAATATTTAAATTAATATAAGGCTCAATACCTGGTTTTCAAGAGAACTTAGCTTCCAAGGGTTCAACCGAACCAGTGATGGAACATCAGTCGGATATAATCGATCATGCGGCTGAAGAAGCCACCTTCTTTTACTTCGTTCATGACGACCAATGGACGTTGTTCAATGGTTTTACCATCAAGCTGGAAGTTGATAGTTCCAACAACTTGGTTTTTAGTGAGTGGAGCATGCAATTCGGTATTGTTCAATACATAGCTGGCTTTCAGATCTTTCAGACGACCACGGGGAATCGTTAGGTAAACATCTTTGTCAACGCCCAGCTGAACTTTATCGGTATCACCAAACCAAATCGGTTCTGATGCAAATTCTTTGCCGACTTGCAATGGTGAGACAGTTTCGAAGAAACGGAAGCCCCACGTCAGTAATTTTTTGCTGTCGGTTTCACGACCCTTGAAAGTTGAGCTGCCCATGACAGCAGAAACCAGGCGCATATTGCCTTCGGTAGCTGAAGCAACAAGGTTGTATCCCGCGCCGCTAGTGTGGCCTGTTTTAATACCGTCAACATTCAGGCTCTTATCCCATAGCAAGCCATTACGATTAGGCTGGCGAATATTGTTGTAAGTAAAATCTTTTTCTTTGTAGATAGAATATTCATCCGGCACATCGCGGATTAGCGCCTGACCAATCAATGCCATATCATGGGCAGAGCTGTATTGGCCGTGGGCATCAAGGCCATGAACAGTTTGAAAATGTGTATTTTGCAGCCCCAAGCTTTGCACATATTTATTCATCAAGCTGACGAATGCATCCTGGCTACCTGCCACATAGTCTGCCATGGCGACACAGGCATCGTTGCCAGATTGCAAGTTGATACCACGAGAGAGCATGGAAACAGAAACTTGGTCACCGGGTTTTAAAAACATTAACGATGAACCTTTAAACACCGGATTACCCGTAGCCCAAGCATCTTTACCTACAGTAACAATGTCATTCTGGCCGATTTTCCCGGATTTAATGGCTTGACCAATGACGTAGCTGGTCATCATTTTGGTTAGACTTGCGGGATCGCGGCGGATATCTGCATTCTTTTCAGCCAATATTTTTCCTGAGTTGTAATCAATCAGAATATAGGCTTCTGAATCCAGTTCTGGTACACCAGGGATCATGGTTTTGAAATTATCACCAGCGTTGGCGAATGTGGAAACGCTGGCGGTCAGAGCAAGGCCTAAAGTGGCACTTTTAATAAAACGGGAAGTAACTATGTATTTAGTAACTACGTATTTAGTAACTACGTATTTAGTAACTACGTATTTAGTAACTACGTATTTAGTAACTATGTATTTCATGATTGATTAGATAACATCCGTGAGAGAGGGATTGATAATAAATGACATAATAACAAATGCAAAAAAAGCTGACATTAAACAAAATTGAATGGGGTGAAGGTTTACACTTTTTTACCCGGTTTCTGTTCACAGCAAATGTTCGCAACAAATTCTATTTGCCTGCTGACAGTCATGAAATATGTCAATATCAGCAGGCAATGGTGCTATTTATCATGATGGAGTTTCATGAATCAGGGGCAACAATAAAAGATTGGTGCATCTGATCCGTTAGTTTTTTTTGGAGTTCCGTAGCTTGCTGGCGGCTATCGAATGGCCCTAATTGGACGCGATAGACGTTACCAAATTGGATAATACGCCCTTGTACGTTAAAACGCTGGCTCAATGACTGTTGCCACTCTTTGGCTTTTTGTTCAACGCTGACGGCTCCTACTTGTACCATATAACCATTTGTCGATTCAGGAGCAGGTGATGTAGTCGCAGGAGGTAACGTAACAGATTGGCCTGTTGTATTTCCAGAAAGGTTTTGTTCAGCCGTGGAAGGAAGGAGTGATGATTGTGAACCAATATCGGGTCTGTCAGGTAAAGCAAAGCTCTGTTTAACGATCGTTGAGCCAACCGTTCCTAAACCAGATAATGAACCATCAGATGAAATCAGAATACCATCCAATTTCACTTTGCTTTGTGGCATCAAATTGAGTCGTTCTGCTGTTGCACGAGATAATTCAATGATTTTCCCTGGCTCATTGTAAGGACCTCGATCGTTGATTCTGACAACCATCATACGTCCGTTGCTTAAATTGGTGACACGAACATAACTTGGAATAGGTAACGTCGGGTGTGCGGCGGTTAAAGCATATGGACTGGCTTGTTCACCAATTGCAGTCAGTTTTCCATTGGACTCTTCACTGAACCAACTGGCATAACCTGTTTGAGTAAAGTGAGCAGGGTCTTGTACGATGTGATATGTTTGCCCATCCCGTTGATAATTTTGATTGGCGCTTGGATGATAAGGTTCATATTGAGGTTCTGCACCCAAAACATCACGAGTTGGAATTGGGGGAAGAGAAGATGTCTGATTATTGCCTGTTGTGGTACAGCCTGAAATCAGTACTGCTACGATACTAAGTATAAGCCACTGTTGACGCATGAAACTTCTTCCTCATAAACTTTTGGACAATAATTTACGATGCGTATGTATCGACATAATAATGCCGAACCCCGCCATTAAGACAATTAGTGCTGAGCCCCCATAACTAATCAACGGCAGGGGAACGCCGACTACTGGTAGGATACCGCTTACCATGCCGATATTGACAAAGACATAAACAAACAAAATCAGTATCAGCCCTCCGACTATTACTCGGCCAAAGGTATTTTGCGCTTTGGCTGCAATAAACAAACCACGCATAATGATCAGTAAGTAGAGTCCTAGCAATACTAGAACACCTATCATCCCTAACTCTTCAGACAGAACAGCAAAAATAAAGTCAGTATGTCGCTCCGGCAGGAATTCCAACTGTGACTGAGTGCCTTGTAGCCAGCCTTTTCCAGATATCCCACCTGAGCCAATAGCAATTTTGGATTGAATGATATGGTAGCCTTTACCCAATGGATCACTTTCTGGATCTAATAGCATCATAACGCGGGCGCGTTGGTAGTCATGCATCAGGAAGAACCACAATATAGGAATGAAACAGGCAAGCAGTAAAACGGCAATGCCAATTAACTTCCAATTCATTCCTGCCAAAAACAGGATGAATAACCCAGAAGCAGCAACCAGAATAGATGTTCCTAAATCGGGTTGTGCTGCTACCAATAGAGTAGGGACAAAGATCAAAACCAGCGCAATACCCGTATTTTTCAGTGAAGGTGGGCAGAGGTCTCGATTCATAAAACGAGCCACCATTAAGGGAACGGCGATTTTGGCAATTTCTGATGGCTGGAAGCGAACAATACCCAGATCCAGCCAGCGTTGCGCGCCTTTACTAATCTGCCCAAAAACATCAACGAGGATTAGCAGGATGACACAGCCAATATAGAGATAAGGTGCCCAGTTTTCGTATATGCGTGGAGGAATTTGAGCCAAAACTAACATCACTATGAGGCCTATGATGACCTGTCCGATTTTACGTTCCATCATATCAATATCTTGGCCACTGGCACTCCACATAATGAAAAGACTGTAAGCCAGTAATGCCAGAACGCACAGTAGTAATGGAATATCTATATGTAGTCTGGCCCAGAAAGGAACCTTATTTTGTGAGTCTGTCATGGCTTTATTCAATTAGCTGGTGTCCTGATCGTGTTTACTCCTGTTGCAGCAGGAGAGATTTTTTTGTTATCCCTGAGTAAAATATGATCCAAAATTTGACGAACGATAGTACCGACAGGCGGCCCAGAACCACCATTTTCAAGAATAATGGAAATGGCAACTGTCGGGTTGTCATAAGGTGCAAAGGCAATCATCAGCTTATGGTCACGTAAGTGCTCAGCAAGTTTGCTTGCATTATAGGTTTCATAACTGAAAACCTGAGCAGTACCGGATTTAGCGGCTGCTTTATAAGGTGTACCGGCAAAGGATCTGCGAGCTGTACCATTTGGGGCATTGGCAACCCCATACATGCCATCTTTAGCAATTTCCCAATACCCAGAGTGAATATCTCCGATAGGTTCAATTACTGGGGGATGGTAAGGTTGCATTTCGCCATTTACGCGAGTATTCAGCAAGAAATGGGGTGTTTTCACCTCGCCATCATTGATCAGGATCATTAGGGCTTTTGCCATCTGCATCGGAGTTGCAGTCCAGTATCCTTGACCGATACCAATGGAGATCGTATCACCTTGATACCATGGTTTTTTATAGCGTTTTGACTTCCATTCACGGGTGGGCATATTGCCCGGATTTTCTTCTTTTAAATCAATGCCTGTAAATTGACCATAACCAAATTTTGTCATCCATTCGGACATTTTATCGATGCCCATCTCATAGGCGACTTGATAGAAAAAAGTATCCGCTGATTCGACAATCGCTTTATGTACATTCAGCTTGCCATGTCCCCAGCGTTTCCAGTCACGGTAACGTTTCTCTGAGTTTGGTAGCTGCCACCAACCAGGATCATTTGTCGTGGTGTTCTTTGTAATGACATCACTGCTGAGAGCTGCAACGGCAATAAAAGGCTTCACTGTTGATGCAGGTGGATAAGCACCTTGCGTAGCCCGGTTAATTAAGGGGCGATTTGGGTCGTTGAGCAGGAACTTATAGTCCTTACTCGAAATACCATCGACAAATAGATTCGGATCGTAACTTGGGTTGGATACCATTGCCAAAACTTCCCCGGTACGGGGATCGGTAACAACAACACCTGCACGGCTGGTTGTCAGTATCTTTTCAATATAGGTTTGCAGTTCTAAATCGATTGACAGGTAAATATCTTTTCCGGCCTGTGGTGATTGTTCTTGCAGTTGGCGGATCACTTTACCTCGGTTGTTGACTTCGACCTCTTCATAACCCGGTTTGCCGTGTAGGATAGATTCATAATAACGTTCAATGCCCAGTTTCCCGATATCATGGGTAGCTTTGTAGTTTGAAAGAATTCCTTCTTTTTCTAGTCGTTCTACATCCTTGTCATTGATTTTGGCAACGTAGCCGATCACATGGGTGAGAGCGGAACCATAAGGATAATAGCGACGTTGGTAACCTTTGATTTCCAGCCCTGTAAAGCGATATTGATTGACTGAAAACCGAGCAACCTGAACTGGGTTCAGTGAAGTTTTAAGAGGAACAGAAGCAAAACGACGCGCACGTTGACGTTCTTTTTTGAAAGTTTCAATGTCTTCATCAGTAAGTCCAACGATAGAGCGCAGTTCATTTAATGTCTTATCAAGGTCAGCAACTTTTTGTGGCACAATTTCTAACTGATAAATAGTTCGGTTAGTTGCTAGTGGTGTGCCATTGCGGTCATAAATGATGCCCCGGCTTGGGGCTATGGAAACGATCTTAATGCGGTTTCCATTCGAGCGAGTCTGGTAATCTTCGTGGCGTGTTATCTGGAGATTATAGAGATTGGCAATTAAGATGCCTGTTAAAATAATAATGCCTATAAACGCCACAAGTGCGCGGCGTATGAATAGAGCCGATTCAGCCGAGTGATCACGAAAAGGCGTTCGTTTATTCTTCATCCCATTACCAGAATTCACGGTGTCGGATTACCCTATTTATTCCCGATGATAAGGGTGGTTAGTAGTGATGCTCCATGCTCGATAAAGGCTCTCCGCAACCAGAACCCGGACAAGAGGATGTGGCATGGTTAAAGGAGAGAGTGACCAGCTTTGTTCCGCTGCGGCTTTGCAGGCTGGGGCCAAACCTTCAGGGCCACCAATTAATAGACTGACATTTCTGCCATCCAGCTTCCAGCGTTCAAGCTGTTGTGCCAACTGCGGAGTATCCCAGCGAGAGCCTGGAATATCTAATGTCACAATACGGTTGCCTTTACCAACCGCGGCTAGCATCTGTTCACCTTCTTTTTCCAGAATTCGCTTGATGTCAGTATTTTTACCTCGTTTTCCCGCTGGAATTTCAATGAGCTCAAAAGGCATATCCTTGGGAAAACGGTTCAGATAATCCATGAAGCCGGTCTGTACCCAGTCCGGCATTTTTGTTCCTACAGCGACCAGTTGTAACTTCAAACTCAGCTCCAGAGTTTTTCCAGTTCGTACATACGGCGGCTGTCTTCTTGCATAACATGGACCATGATTTCGCCAAGATCCACGACTATCCAGTCTGAAATACCCTGTCCTTCAACGCCTAGAGGCATGATGCCTGCTTGGCGGCAGTCATCTACTAGGTTATCTGCCACAGACATCAAGTGACGGTTTGATGTTCCGGTACAGATAACCATGCAGTCAGTAATGCTGGATTTTCCGCGAACATCAATAGAAACAATATCCTGTGCTTTGGAGTCTTCAAGTTTATCAATAACAAATTGTTGTAGTTCTGTGCCTTGCAAAAGGATCACCTTTATTTCATAAAATTGATTAAGTAACTCAGAATAATAGCATGCCAATCTCTATAAAAGTAAGCGAGTTAGCTGCAAATAACCACATGATTTTGCTATTTCTTATATAGCCTATGTGAATCGATATATTTTTTTATCGTTGGAGGAAGTAAATCATCACAGCTTATCCCTTGCTGGTGGCGTTGACGAATATCGGTTGCCGAAATGTTTAATAACGGAGTCGCAGCCAAATAAATATAACCGTGTGGTTTTTGGCTCAATGGGAGTGGAGAAACAATTTGGTGTTTTTCAAGCCATTGTTGCATTTCTGGGGCGGAAAGCTGACTTTGGTAACCCGGACGGGAGCAGACCAACAAGTGACAAATATCGAGCAATTCTTCCCATTTATACCATGTATGAATGGCTTGTAATGAATCTTGTCCAATGATGAATGCTAACGAATATTGCTCACCGATTTCCTGACGAAAGGATTTCAGTGTTTCTACTGTGTAAGATGGAGTTTGCCGTTCCAGCTCGCGGGTATCTACGGTGAACAGAGGGTTATCCTGTACAGCCAGGCGAACCATCTCCAGCCGTTGCGGAGCGCTTGCCTCTGGTTGAGGGCGATGCGGGGGAACGTGATTAGGTAATAAGATAACTTGCTTGAGTCCCACCAATTGAGCCAATGCTTCTACAGGACGCAAATGACCATAATGGATGGGATCGAATGTGCCACCAAATAGAGCCTGAATAACCGGAGAGTCCACATTGGTTGCAGAATCAACGGTATTTATTGGCACCGTATTTTCTAGGGTAATGTTTTGGAGATCAATATTGGCTGGAACAATAGAATCAAGCATTTAAGAAGCTCTCTGGTAATGATTTTCCGCATAACAGCATGGAAAGCGTTTCCAGGTCAGCCCAAATGGATTGGCTATAATCCTGTTTGACACGCAGTTCCATCTGGGCTAACAAATGTATGGCAGATTGCAGTTCTCGCTGTGACAGACGCTGTAGTGCGGTTGACAGCAATGGTCTGCGGTTCTGCCAAACCTTGTGTTGATCAAACAAGGTCTTCAAAGGGACAGTTGTATATTGGCGCTTAAGTGCCAGAAGTAGCATTAATTCCCTCTGTATGGTACGAAGCAAAATCACGGTCTCGATATCTTCTTGCCGAAGCTGTTTCAGTATATGCCATGCCCGTTTTATTTTTCCTGCCAGCAAAGCATCAACCCAATGATAGGGAGAGAAATGAGCCGCATCGTTAACGGCTTCTTCTACGCGAAGAAGTGTCAATCGGTTATCTGGATGGAGAAGGGAAAGACGCTCCAGAGTCTGAACCAGTGCCAATAAGTTTCCCTCATAGCAATAGCACAGTAATTGATTGGCTTCATCTTCCAGTGATAGGCCCATATTTTTGGCTCGTTGCGCTACCCATTGCGGCAGACGATTTTGCTCAGGTGTCAAACAACTGACGTAGACTCCATTTTGCCCAATCGCTTTGAACCACGGGCTATTCTCCTGTGCTTTGGTGAGTTTATGTCCACGCAATATCAGCAAGATATCTGAATGCAGCAATCCTGACAGCTTGGTCAGCCGTTCTGACATTGCGGCATTTGGGCCATTTTCCGGAAGCAGCAGGATAAGAGACTGACGGCTGGCAAACAGGCTAAGTGACTGACACAGACTAAAGATTTCATCCCAATCGGTATGGTTATCCAATGTGAAGGTGAAATGCTCCAGAAATTCATGTTGTTCAGCCACCTTGCGGATGCTGTCCTGACTTTCCTGCAATAGTAATGGTTCATTGCCCCATAACAGGTAGCTGCCTCGCAGCCCGTCATTAAGCTGCGAGGGAAGTTGTTCAGGATAAAGTCGGATCATTGCTTCTGTATAGCCGCAGATTTTTGTTTTTCTTCAGCTTTCTGGAGTTCTGCACTATGAACGGTCAGCAATTGGCGCATAAGCTGACGGGCAGCCTGCTCGCGCATTTCCTGTTGAACAAGTTCATTTTCTGCATCTTTTGCCAATGCTTCCAATGGGTTGTCGAAGAAAGAACGATCAACCTTTGCCCGCAATGGATAAATGCTGCCATCTGGCATCAGAATTTGAGCATCCACGTTCAGTACTAACAGACGTTCAGCTGATTTGCCATCCTGGAAAACAGAAACCGTCTCTTTGTTCTCATTAGAACCAACAAGTTTCAGGATAGGGATTGAAGCATCGCCATGTTCAGCAATTTTGACATCATTCAGACGAAGTTGTTGACGTACTGCCCGTGCCAGAGGCCCATATGGGTCACCAGAACTTAACTGCAATGTTTGCAGCTCTTTTGGTACTTGTGTTGTGCCCCGAAGATGAAAGCCGCAGCCAGCGGTGACTAGCACCGCTAACCCGAGCAACAACGTGAAAATACGATGCCGTAGATTATTTCCTACCACACTTCTTGTTACACGTTTTACCACAAACATGGTCTCCTGTTATCAGCCTACTGTTATTAGCCTACAACCAGATTCAGTAACTTACCCGGAACGTAGATGACCTTGCGGATACTGACGCCTTCAAGATATTTCGTCACGCTGTACTCTTGTGTAGCCATTTCTTGGACATACTCTTTTGTTGCATCTGCCGGTACGGTAATACGACCACGAACCTTACCGTTAACCTGGATAATTACCAGTTTAGTATCGTCTACCATTGCCTGCTCATCAGCTTGTGGCCATGCCGAAGTATCAATGTCGTTCTCATTACCAAGTGCTTTCCACATGATAAAGCAAGCGTGTGGTGTGATAGGTGACAGCATACGTACAACCGCAGTTACTGCTTCTTGCATCAGGGCACGATCCTGCTCAGATTCTTGTGGAGCGCGAGTCAGTTTATTCATCAGTTCCATGATTGCTGCAACGGCGGTATTAAACGCTTGGCGGCGGCCAATATCATCAGTGACTTTCGCTATGGTTTTGTGCAAGTCACGGCGCAGATCTTTTTGTTCAGTGGTCAGGCTGCTGGCATCCAGTGGCTGGGTTGCACCTTTGTTGCTGTGCTCGTAAACCAGACGCCAAATACGCTTCAGGAAGCGGTTTGCACCTTCCACACCAGATTCTTGCCATTCCAGTGTCAGTTCAGGTGGTGCGGCGAACATCATGAATAAACGAACAGTATCGGCACCATATTTATCGACCATAACTTGTGGGTCAATACCGTTATTCTTGGATTTCGACATTTTGCTCATGCCGGTATAAACCAGTACATGACCGTCTTGATCCGTTGCTTTCACAATGCGGCCTTTCTCGTCATGCTCAACAATAGCATCAGCTGGAGATACCCAGACTTTCTCGCCACTATTGCCAGTGTAATAGAAGGCGTCAGCCAGAACCATGCCTTGGCACAGAAGGCGTTTGGCGGGTTCATCAGAGTTGACCATGCCCGCATCGCGCATCAATTTGTGGAAGAAACGGAAATACATCAGGTGCATGATAGCGTGCTCAATACCACCGATGTATTGATCCACAGGTAACCAATAGTTGGCCGCAGCCGGGTCCAGCATGCCTTTATCGTAATCCGGGCAGGTATAGCGTGAGTAATACCATGAAGATTCCATAAAGGTATCAAAGGTATCCGTTTCAAGCAGTGCAGGCTGACCGTTGATAGTTGTTTTTGCCCATTCAGGATCAGCTTTGATTGGACTGGTGATACCATCCATCACGACATCTTCTGGCAAAATAACCGGCAATTGATCTTCTGGAACAGGAACTACAGTACCGTCTTCCAGTGTTGCCATTGGAATTGGGGCGCCCCAATAACGTTGACGGGAAACTCCCCAGTCACGCAGGCGGTAATTGACTTTACGTTGGCCAACACCCATTGCAACCAGCTTGTCAGCGATAGCATTGAAACCTTCTTCATGGCTCAGTCCGCTGAATTCACCAGAGTTAACCAGTGCATTTTTATCGGTGACAGCCGCTTCCTGAACGCTTGGTACATTGCCATCGTTGTCGAGAATAACGGCTTTTATTGGCAAATTGTACTTAGTGGCAAATTCCCAATCGCGTTGATCGTGTGCAGGAACAGCCATAACCGCACCTGTGCCGTATTCCATCAGGACAAAGTTAGCAACCCAGATAGCGATCTTTTCGTTAGTTAATGGATGAATAACAAACATGCCTGTTGGCATGCCTTTTTTCTCCATAGTTGCCATTTCAGCTTCGGCAACTTTGGTATTGCGGCATTCGTTGATAAATTCTGCCAGTTCCGGATTATTTTCCGAGGCTTGTTGTGCCAGAGGGTGACCTGCCGCTACAGCGACATAGGTTGCTCCCATAAATGTATCTGGGCGAGTGGTATAAACGGTGAGTTTTTCTTGACTGTCAGCAACATTGAACGTGATTTCAACACCTTCAGAACGGCCAATCCAGTTACGCTGCATGATTTTGACCTGCTCAGGCCAATCGTCCAGTTTATCCAGATCGTTCAGCAGTTCTTCTGCGTAATCTGTGATCTTAATAAACCACTGAGGGATCTCTTTACGTTCAACTTGGGTATCACAACGCCAGCAGCAGCCATCAATCACTTGCTCATTAGCCAGAACAGTCAGGTCATGCGGACACCAGTTAACTGCGGAGGTTTTTTTGTATACCAGACCTTTTTCGTACAGTTTAGTGAAGAACCACTGTTCCCAGCGATAATATTCTGGCGTACAAGTAGTGACTTCACGATCCCAGTCATAGCCAAAACCCAGTGTTTTTAACTGGTTTTTCATGTACTCGATATTGGAGTAAGTCCATGGGGCAGGAGCGGTATTATTTTTGACAGCAGCACCTTCTGCCGGCAGGCCAAATGCATCCCAACCAATAGGTTGGAGTACGTTTTTGCCTAGCATGCGCTGATAACGGGAAATCACATCACCAATGGTGTAGTTACGGACATGGCCCATGTGTAGTCGACCAGAAGGATAAGGTAGCATGGACAGGCAGTAGTATTTTTCTTTGCTGCTGTCTTCTATCACTTTGAACGTTTGCTTCTCTTGCCAGTGAAGCTGGACTTGTTGTTCTATGTCTTCTGGACGATATTGTTCTTGCATGGCACCGATAATCCTATGGTGAGTAATAAAGCTACGCCTTTAGTGTGCATAGTTTGTTTATGAAATCAAAGATTCCATAGCATAGCTGATAAGGGATAGAGGCAACAACTCTTGTTAAAGGAGGAATGCGGAAAATTACTTATTTTGATGGAAAATTTAAGGTCGGCGGTAGTTTTGCCATCCGCCGACGAAGAAAAATTAGTGCAGAATTTTAGCTAGGAAGTCACGTGCACGCTCTGATTTTGGGTTAGCAAAGAAATCTTCTTTCTTACTGTCTTCGACAATTTTTCCTTCATCCATGAAAATAACCCGGTGTGCCACTTTTTTGGCAAATCCCATCTCATGGGTTACAACCATCATGGTCATCCCTTCGTCCGCCAGTTTAACCATAACATCCAGCACTTCATTAATCATTTCGGGATCAAGTGCGGAAGTAGGTTCATCAAACAGCATGGCGATAGGGTCCATACAGAGTGCGCGGGCGATGGCGACACGTTGTTGCTGGCCACCAGAAAGTTGTGAGGGGAGTTTATCCGCATGGCTGGATAAACCAACCCGCTCCAGGAGTTTCAAGCCTTTTTCGGTAGCTTCTTTCTTATCACGCTTTAATACCTTAACCTGAGCCAGCGTCAGGTTCTCAATGACGGATAAATGAGGAAAAAGCTCAAAGTGCTGGAATACCATTCCCACCTTGGAACGCAATTGTGCCAGATTGGTGCTCTTGTCATTGACTTTTGTGTTGTTTACTCGAATTTCACCTTGCTGGATAGATTCAAGGCCATTGACCGTTTTTATCAGAGTGGATTTACCGGAACCAGAAGGCCCACATACCACGACTACTTCGCCTTTTTTGACTTCAGTCGAGCAGTCAGTAAGAACCTGAAATTGGCCATACCACTTGGATACATTTTTCAGGGAAATCATCAAACAGTCCTTTTCTTCAAATAGTTAACCAGCATAGAAGCGGAAAAACTAATCACAAAATAAACAAAGCCGGCAAACAGAACCATTTCAACCTGAGTTCCGTCGCGCTCACCAATATTCGTCGCTGTACGGAAAAAATCCGTCAGACTGAGTACATATACCAGAGAAGTATCTTGAAATAATACAATGCCTTGTGTCAGCAGCAATGGGATCATTGCTCGGAATGCTTGTGGCAGTATGACCAGACGCATGCTTTGCATATGAGTCATACCCAATGCCATCGCAGCAGAGGATTGCCCACGGGAAATGCTCTGGATACCTGCTCGAATTATTTCGGAATAGTAAGCTGCTTCAAAGAGCGAGAACGCTACCATTGCAGAAATCAAACGGATATCGGTTTTTGGTGATATACCTAGAACATTTTGTAATAAATTAGGCACAATCAGATAAAACCACAGTAATACCATCACCAATGGAACTGAGCGAAAAAGGTTAACATACAGGGCAGCGAACCAACTCAGTACCTTGATGGATGAGAGGCGCATAATCGCCAGAATGGTTCCCCAGACAATACCGATGATAATGGCTATCACGGTAATTTTTGCCGTTATCATCAACCCACTCAGAAGAAAGGGCAAATTTGGTATAATAGAACTCCAGTCAAACTGATACATTTTTTTATCGCCCTCCCATATTGCCCGGTAAACGTACTTTTTTCTCCAGTATGCTCATGGCAAGCATGATCACGAGGTTAATACCCACATAAGCCAGCGTGATCGCTGTGAATGATTCATAGGCGTGTGCGGAATAATCTAATAATTTACCTGCTTGGGCAGCCATATCAACCAGCCCGATTGTGGAAGCAATGGCAGAATTTTTTACCAAATTGAGCATTTCCGATGTCATTGGAGGAATTATCACTCGGTAGGCATTTGGCAGCAGAATGTAGCGGTAGGTTTGTGGCAAGGTTAAGCCCATTGCCAGCCCTGCGGTTTTTTGCCCTCTTGGGAGTGACTGGATTGCTGCACGAACCTGTTCGCATACACGGGCAGCAGTAAATAGCCCTAAGCAAATGACGGAGGAAATAAAAAATTGGATATTGGGATCCAGCTCCATTTTGAACCAATCGCTCAGGTTCTTAGGCAGGAATTCGGGAACCACCAGATACCATGTAAAAAATTGGACAATGAGAGGAACATTACGAAATAACTCAACATAACAGGTTCCAAGCCCAGAGAGGAATTTATTCGGGACGGTACGGAGAATACCGAACAATGAGCCGACAACGAGTGCAATGATCCACGCACAGACGGAAAGTGCAACCGTTACTTGAAAACCAGAAATAATCCATCCCAGATAGGTGGTATTACCAAAAGGAGCAGCTTGTAAAAAGATGCCCCAATTCCAATCAACAGACATAAATGTGCTCCCTGAAAGGGGGGGGGTGGCGGTAATGCTTAAAATGATTCATTTATTGTAATTTATTGAACCCAAAATGATCTGAAAAAAATGAGGTAGGGAACGACTACCTCATACCCGTCATGCCAATAAAACCGGGATTTTTTAGTTCCTTTCTTAATTCAATGCATTATCGTTCGGCGATTTAAACAAGGCTCTCATCTTATCTGACATGGCAAAGTTCAAATTCAGGTTCTTAGGTGGAATTGGTTCTTTGAACCAGTGATCAAACATTTTTTCTGCTTCACCGGAGGTCTGTATTTTGACAATGGTGTTATCAATCAATGTCTTGAATTGGGAATCATCTTTGCGCAGCATGCAACCATACGCTTCTTCTGATTGTGGTTTACCAACAATGATCCATTGATTGGGTTTTTTCGCTTTTGCACGTTCTCCGGCAAGCAGGGCATCGTCCATCATAAAGGCGACAGCACGGCCTGACTCCAGAGTACGGAATGAATCGCCATGATCTTTGGCACTGATGATACGCATTTTCATTTGCTTCTCATCGTTAAGTTTATTCAACAAAATTTCAGAGGTTGTGCCAGAAGTCACTACGACGTTTTTTCCTGCCAGATCATCAAATCCTTTGATGCCTGAATCTTCTTTAGTCAGCAGGCGAGTACTGACAGAAAAAATGGTATTGGAGAATGCTGCCTGTTTTTGCCGTTCATGATTGTTGGTTGTAGATCCACATTCAAAATCGAATGTACCGTTTTGTAGCAGGGGAATGCGGTTCTGAGAGGTAATGGGAATCAGCTTGACCTGTAGGTTAGGCATATCCAGTTTTTTCTTGACAGCATCAACGATCAGGTTGGAATAATCTTGAGAATAACCCACGACGTTTTGCTGATTATCATAGTAAGAGAATGGGACAGAAGATTCTCTATGTCCAACTATGATAATGCCATTATCTTTAATTTTTTTCAGTGTTCCAGTCAGTTCCTCAGCATGGGCAGCTCCAACTGCGCTAAGCAATATCATGGTTAACATCAACTTACGCATATATAGCTCCTGTATCTGGTTGTTATTTGTGAAATTAGATTTTTTACAGAGAATTATGTTTCTACTTGGATGAAAAAAAATTGTCTGTAGAAACGATTTTCTGAGTTGCTTTGTTTATATACGGTAAAAAAATAATTCATAATGTTACTTTTTTGAAACTACAATGTTTCATTTTCGGGACTTGCATCGCACTATAAATAAACAATTCCATTTATATGTGATTAAAAAGCAAATAATATTGAATGTTGTTCGCATTTTGAACGATTTGAAGTAATTATCTATTATTTTGCTCTATTTTTGGCTGTATATATTGTAAATTTGCGTTATTTCGGTGGTGAGGGCGATGATTAAGGGGAATTATTGAACTTGTTTATGGGATTAGCTAAAAGATATATAAAGTCAGGGCAATTAGTAATATACCCTGACTCTTATCAACGTTTCATCAATTGTAGGTAATTAAGTTTTTTGGCGCTTTTTCATAAAAGCAAAGATGAAAAACAGAGCGCTGGTTCCCCATATTGGCCAGTTTCCGAAGTGAAAATAAGGTGTTACACCTGTGGCTGGTATTACTTTGGCTTCTAATACCTGCCGAGTAAATTGGGGAATTTTAGCCTGAATAGAACCGTCTGGGTTGATTACCGCTGTAATACCATTATTTGTTCCTCTTAGTAGAGGACGACCCAGTTCAAGGGAGCGCATTCGAGCCATTTGGAAATGCTGCCACGGGCCAATGGAACGCCCGAACCAAGCATCATTAGAAACGGTTAGCAGAAACTCTGTATCAGGCTTGAAATTATCACGTACTTGTTCACCCAAAATAATTTCGTAGCAGATAGCAGCGGTAATATTGTGCCCTGCAACAGAAAGTTGTGGCTGGATATAAACACCACGACTGAAGGAAGACATTGGCAAATTGAAGAAAGGTGCCAATGGGCGCAATATTGATTCCAGCGGAACAAATTCACCAAAAGGTACAAGATGGTGTTTGTCATAACGGGTGTGTGCAGGATATTGGTAAGGCGTTTTATCTCCCAAGACGATAATGCTGTTATAGAATTTATAACCTTCCAACGTTGGTCGGGCATCTACAATACCAGTGATCAAGCTAGTATTGTGCTCCCTCAGCAGGGTGTCCAATTTGGTCAGGAAATAACTTTGATTATATTCGTTATCAGGAATGGCAGATTCCGGCCAGATGATGATTGGCGCTTTACCAATGAAAGGATGGCTGCTATCTAAATAGATATCCAGTGTCTTATCAAGAACGGCGGGATCCCATTTCATGGACTGGGGAATATTGCCTTGAACCAGTGCGATATCGGTCGTTTTTTCCGGCTGTAAAGTGTACCACTGGTAGTGTCTCATTGGCCACGGCGACAACAGCAGAAGAATGGCAATAATGGCCGCTGACAGTTTTTTGTGAGCTGATAGCTTTTTGTGAACAGTGGTAATCACCAGCAGCCCGCTAATCATCATAAGCAGGAAGGTAATGCCTTCTACACCCAGAATGGGCGCAATGGCTTTCATCGGACCATCAATCTGGCTGTAGCCAAATTGTAACCAAGGAAATCCTGTTAGTATCCAACCACGCAAGAATTCGGTGACTTGCCATAGTGCCGGGCTGACAATAACCAGTCTGATGCTGTTAGTACTTGGGAAAAAGCGGTTTAATAAACCAGCAAATAGCGCAGGATAAAGAGCAAGATAGGCAGAGAACAAGATCACCAACAAGATGTTAATGGTGGTAGGCATGCCTCCAAAGTCGGCGATACTGACATAAACCCAGTTTGCGCCACTGCCAAACAAGCCAAGACCCCAGCAGAAACCAATAAAGCAAGCCTGACGGGTTGTTCTGTGCAAGGAAAGTATTTGCAGGCCGAAAAGAGAAACAAGTGCTGCTGGCCAGAAATCAAAAGGTGAAAAAGCCAGCGTTCCACTGGCTCCGAAGAAAAGTGCCAGCACAGCACGCAGCCGCTGGCAACTCATGAATGAGGCTTTGTTCATCTAGATCCTATTATGGTTTATCAAGGCTAGGAACGTCAGCATTATCAGGTATTTTTACATGCACCTGAATAATTTTACGGCTATCAGACATTGCCACTTTGAAAAGGTAACCATCAATAGTGATGGATTCCCCACGGGAAGGCAGGTGTCCAAATGCCTGCATGACTAGCCCACCAATGGTATCAACCTCTTCATCGCTGAAGTTGGTGCCAAAAATGTCATTGAAATCCTCAATTTGAGTCAATGCCCGCACTGAATAGGAGTGGCGGCTTAAAGCACGAACATCGTTATCGTCATCGTCATCGTATTCGTCCTCGATTTCACCCACAATCAGTTCAAGAATATCCTCAATGGTGACCAACCCTGAAACACCGCCAAATTCGTCGATCACAATCGCCATATGGTAGCGTTGGGAACGGAACTCTTTCAGCAGACGGTCAACACGTTTACTTTCCGGCACTACAACAGCCTGACGAAGTACTTTATCAATGCTGAAAGGCTCTGCATTTGTACTCATAAAAGGTAGCAGATCTTTCGCCATTAATATGCCTTCAATGTGATCTTTGTCTTCGCTGATCACAGGAAAGCGTGAATGGGCCGATTCAATAATAACATCCAGACATTCGTCCAGAGATTGGTTGCGTTTTAAGGTAACGATCTGTGAGCGTGGAATCATAATGTCACGCACTCGTTGATCAGCTATATCCATGACACCTTCGAGCATCTCTCGGGTATCGGGATCGATTAGGTCGTTCTGCTCAGAATCACGGATCAGTTCAACCAAATCATCACGGTTTTTCGGTTCACCGTGAAAAAGCTGATTAAGAAGCGCAAAAAAGCCTTTCTTAGGGCCAAGGCTATCGCTACTTGAAGGATGGTCGTCGCTCATGGCGTTTTAATGAAAATTCCCCATTAATAAAATCGTAGATTGTTATGTTTAACATAAAAATGTTGGCAACGGTTATTCTTTTTCCATTAGGTAGGGATCAGGATAACCCATTTTTTTCAGAATCTCTGTTTCCAAAGACTCCATTTCTTCCGCTTCATCGTCTTCGATATGATCATATCCCAGAAGATGGAGGCTGCCGTGAACCACCATGTGTGCCCAGTGTTCCGCGACAATTTTTTGTTGTTCCTCTGCTTCTTTTTCAACAACTTGACGACAGATAATTAAATCACCGAGTAAGGGTAATTCAACTTCAGGCGGAGCTTCAAATGGAAAGGATAACACATTAGTTGGTTTATCCTTCCCACGATAAGTGAGGTTTAAATCATGGCTTTCTGCTTCATCGACCACGCGAATGGTGACTTCACTTTCTGCCTGAAATTGTGGCAAAACACCTTCCAGACAGCGTTGGAAAAAGGCTTCCTCGGGAAGCCCTTCGGGGTTTTCACATGCAATTTGCAAATCTAATATAACTGAACTCATTTTACTTCCTGTCTGCGTTTCTCATTGAGCATTTTTTTACGTTCTTGCTCTGCGGCTTCCCATGCTTCATAGGCGATAACGACTTTTGCAACTACCGGATGACGAACAACGTCTTCACTATATAGGAAGTTAAAACTTAGCTCATCAACATCAGATAAAACTTCTACCGCATGACTCAGACCAGATTTTTGGCCTCTTGGCAGGTCAATCTGAGTCACGTCACCCGTAATGACCGCTTTGGAATTAAAACCAATGCGGGTCAGGAACATTTTCATCTGTTCGATGGTGGTATTCTGGCTTTCGTCGAGAATAATAAAGGAGTCATTGAGAGTACGTCCACGCATATAAGCCAGTGGAGCCACTTCAATAACGTTTCTTTCGATCAGCTTCTCAACTTTTTCAAAACCCATCATCTCAAACAGGGCATCATAAAGCGGGCGCAGGTAAGGGTCGACTTTCTGGCTTAGGTCACCGGGCAGGAAGCCCAGTTTTTCGCCGGCTTCGACCGCAGGGCGGGTCAGCAGGATCCGGCGGATCTCTTGGCGCTCTAGTGCATCAACCGCAGCAGCAACGGCCAAATAAGTTTTTCCTGTACCTGCAGGCCCAACCCCGAACGTGATATCGTGACCGAGGATATTGGCAATATATTGTGCCTGATTGGGAGTACGGGGCTTTACAACACCCCGCTTGGTTTTGATATTCACTACCTTACCATATTCAGGGATACTTTCTGCTGTTTGTTCCAGTATCCGGCTTTCGGTGATGGCGAGATGAATCTGTTCAGGCTCAAGATCGGGTATCACTCCGCGTACAGGTGTAGTATCGACATAAAGGTGACGTAAAATTCCTGCTGCCGCATTAACACACAGTGGTTTACCTACCAGTTTGAAACGGTTATCGCGGCGGTTGATCTCAATACCCAAACGACGCTCAAGTTGTTTCAGATTGTCATCAAGTGATCCACACAGGATCATCAGACGTTGATTATCTGCGGGTTCCAGAAAGATCTCTTGTGTTGCTACTTGTTGGTTTATTTGTGTCACTGGTTATCTCTATGTTAGGGCCTGTTAAGGCTGATAAAAGCCAACGCCGATTTCATCTTCCTTGCGAGTACGGGCAATGACTGATTCAGGTGATTCATGAATACGCAGATCCATATCATCTTCAGTACGGATGACTTTTCCACGCAGGGAGTTGGCGTATACGTCAACAATTTCGACATCAACAAATTTGCCAATCATGTCAGGCGTTCCCTCAAAGTTAACCACGCGGTTATTTTCAGTACGGCCAGAGAGTTCCATGATATTTTTACGTGATGGACCTTCAACCAAAATACGTTGTGTGCTGCCAAGCATTGCACGACTAAAGCTCATGGCTTGTTGGTTAATACGCTGTTGGAGCAGATACAAACGCTGTTTTTTTTCTTCTTCACTGACGTCATCTGGCAAATCGGCTGCTGGTGTTCCTGGGCGCGCTGAATAGATGAAGCTAAAACTCATGTCGAAGTTAACATCGGCAATCAGTTTCATGGTTTTTTCAAAATCATCTTGTGTTTCACCCGGGAAGCCCACGATGAAGTCAGAGCTGATCAGAATGTCTGGGCGGGCTTTGCGTAAACGGCGAATAATGCCTTTGTATTCCAGCGCAGTATGGGCACGTTTCATCAGGGTAAGAATACGATCAGAACCACTCTGGACTGGCAGATGCAGGAAGCTGACTAATTCAGGTGTATCTTCGTAGACTGCAATAATATCGTCAGTAAACTCAATTGGATGGCTGGTGGTGAAGCGGACCCGGTCAATGCCGTCGATAGCCGCAATCAAACGCAATAGTTCTGCAAATGTACAAATATCTCCATCAAACGTTGCACCACGATAGGCATTAACGTTTTGACCGAGCAGATTAACTTCACGTACACCTTGTGCAGCAAGTTGAGCAATTTCGAATAAAATATCGTCACAAGGGCGGCTGACTTCTTCTCCGCGGGTGTAAGGTACAACGCAGAATGTGCAGTACTTATTGCAGCCTTCCATGATGGAAACGAAGGCTGTTGGGCCTTCTGCACGAGGGGATGGCAGACGGTCGAATTTTTCAATTTCAGGGAAACTGATGTCAACGACTGGGCTGTGGGTGCCTTTTACATGATTAATCATTTCTGGCAGGCGGTGCAGAGTTTGTGGCCCGAAAATAATATCGACAGTAGGTGCGCGCTGGCGAATATAATCCCCTTCCTGAGAAGCAACACAACCACCTACACCAATTATGATTTCAGGGTTTTTATCTTTCAGACCTTTCCAGCGACCAAGTTGATGAAAGACTTTTTCCTGAGCCTTTTCACGGATTGAACAAGTATTCAGGAGTAAGATATCTGCTTCTTCGGCGACATCGGTTAACTGATAACCGTGAGTGGTTTCCAGCAAGTCGGCCATCTTGGATGAATCGTATTCGTTCATCTGACAGCCCCAGGTTTTGATATACAGTTTTTTTATCGTCGACATTTTTTGTGTATCCGGTGTTTCCAGTGGAATGATGCTTCAACACTGAAAAGCGCAATTTATTGCACATAGTGTATTTAGCATAATATTGTTAGCTATTGTAGTCATTTGAGGCACCAGTGACCAGACTGTAACATCGGATATTCACAGCCGGAAAGGGAAAATTCCGGTACACTATTTTAATCAATAAGTTAATAACGTAATGAATATGAATAATTCACAACAAAAATTCGATATCGTTGTCGTTGGAGCGGGTATGATTGGCGCTGCGACAGCATTGGGATTAGCGCAGGAAGGTTGGCAAGTTGCATTATTGGAGCATCAACTTCCTACACCTTACGATGCGAATAGTGAACCCGATGTTCGCATTTCTGCTATCAGCTGCGCTTCGGTAGATTTATTAAAACAATTGGGGGCATGGGAAAACGTACTACGGATGCGTTGTGCCCCTTACCGGAAATTAGAAACATGGGAGCAAAATGATTCTAACGTCATTTTCGACGCTGAAAGCTTGGGAGTGCCAGAGTTAGGGTACATGATAGAAAATCGTGTCTTGCAACTGGCATTGTGGCAGGAGTTTGGGCGTTATTCAAACCTGACCTTGTTTTGTCCTACAGCATTGAAATCTATGCATTGCCAGCATGAGAATAAAAAGTGGCTGGTGGTATTGGCTGATGGCACGGAAATTGATACCCGGCTGATTATTGGTGCAGATGGTGCCCGTTCTCAAGTTCGCCAATTGGTAGGTATTGGCAGCAAAGGGTGGCAATATCGGCAGTCGTGTATGCTGATAACAGTTAAGACTAACCAGTCTCAACAAGATACAACATGGCAACAATTTTTTCCTTCTGGCCCCAGAGCTTTCCTGCCGTTGTTTGATCAATGGGCTTCATTGGTTTGGTACGATTCTCCTGCTCGCATTCGCCAATTGCAATCGATGACAATGACGCAGCTTGAACGAGAAATTTTTCAGGCATTCCCCAATCGTTTGGGTAAAGTTACTCCGATTGCCGCAGGTTCGTTCTCACTGGCTCGTCATCATGCCAGCCGTTATGTGCAAGAAGGATTGGTTCTGTTAGGGGATGCGGCTCATACCATCAATCCACTGGCAGGGCAGGGGGTGAATTTAGGCTATCGGGATGTTGATGTTTTACTCAAGGTATTGACCAATGCTAAAGAGTTATTGGAAGAATGGGATTCTTTGACAGTTCTGATGCGTTATCAGCGTCGCAGGATGCCGGATAATTTGGTGATGCAAGCGGGAATGGATCTTTTCCATACTGCATTCAGTAATGATTTGCCGGGATTGCAGATGGTACGAAATCTGGCATTGATGGCGGCGCAACGTTCAGGAGTGATGAAAAATCTTGCTTTGAAATATGCATTGGGATTGTGATTGATATTTCTTCCTATTGGGTAGGATCAATGCCCTGTTATTTGTGTAGTTTGATTGCATGGTCAACCCTGATTGTTCCATGTAATCAAATTCAGGTGTCCCGATTTGGGATTTATACAAGTAAGGGTATTATTTTCATCCAACTAATGTTGTTTAATTGGAAATGTAGGTAACCGAATGCTTGCTTGGTCATCGTTGGCGTGGTTTTTATGGAGATATTTTGGATATTTCGAAAACAAAAAACCACCTCTTCTGGTGGTATTTAATTGACAAATATGGCTGGGGTACCAGGATTCGAACCTGGGAATGCCGGAATCAGAATCCGGTGCCTTACCGCTTGGCGATACCCCAACTGGATTTTTAAATGGTGGCTACGACGGGAATCGAACCTGTGACCCCAGCATTATGAGTGCTGTGCTCTAACCAGCTGAGCTACGTAGCCATTTACGATAATCGTAATAAGAAGTGTGATAACTTTCAGTGATATGGCTGGGGTACCTGGATTCGAACCAGGGTATGCCAGGATCAAAACCTGGTGCCTTACCGCTTGGCGATACCCCAACTGAGTGTTATCACCGCGACCTTTGTTATCCTGAGAATGCTTAGTTAAATTTATGTCGTTTTAACTTATTTGTTCCAGTTAAATGGCTGGGGTACCTGGATTCGAACCAGGGCATGCCAGGATCAAAACCTGGTGCCTTACCGCTTGGCGATACCCCACCTGAAACAACACACTAAAACTTGAAATTGTCACTAAAACATATTCTAAGTACAACCCGATAAAGAAATGGTGCGGGAGGCGAGACTTGAACTCGCACACCTTGCGGCGCCAGAACCTAAATCTGGTGCGTCTACCAATTTCGCCACTCCCGCAAAGATGGTGGCTACGACGGGAATCGAACCTGTGACCCCAGCATTATGAGTGCTGTGCTCTAACCAGCTGAGCTACGTAGCCATCTTTTTTTCGCTTTGCCTTCATCGGCGGTGCGGGGCGCATTATGCGTATATCAGACAGATGCGTCAACTGCTTTTTTAAATAATTATGCACAAAATCGTTTGTTTGTTCGTCTCGTAATCATTTTGTCGACAAACCCGGCAAAAATAGTTGAAATTATCCTCCAAGAAGATGTTGCAACAGTACACCATTAAGCATTGCCCGTTTCGTTAGTGCGAATGCGCCAATCGCTGAGCAGTGATTTAATTCAGAAACTACAACGGGAAGGTCTTCGCGGAATGCCGGTAGTACTTGGGTATTGATGCTGCTCTTAATGGTAGGCAGCAATACCTGTTCTGCTTCTGTAATTTCCCCTGCAATAACTATTTTCTGAGGATTAAACAAGTTAATTGCTATTGAAATAGCTTTACCAAGATAGTGTCCTACTTGCTTGATGACTTCTGTTGCCAGCGGATCGCCCGCATTGGCTGCAAGGCAAATTGCATGGATATTGCAATTGTTCAAGGCAAGTTGGCTTGGGAAACCTTGACGTAGCTGATGTTGTACTCTGGCTTCTATGGCTGAATTGGAAGAAATGGTCTCCAGACAACCAAAATTACCGCAATGGCAGCGTTCACCCAGAGGATCGATTTGGATGTGACCTATTTCACCCAGATTGCCCCGTTTATTGAGCAGGATATTGTTGCTAACGATGACACCAGCCCCTGTGCCGCGATGGATACGTACCAGAATAGAATCTTCACAATCGCGAGTCGCCCCGAAATAATTTTCAGCTAATGCAAGGCTGCGAATATCATGCCCAATAAAACAGAAGGTATTGAAATGTTCTTTGAGATTCTTAACCAGAGGCCAGTTATCTACCTTAATGTGTGGCATATAGCGGATGACGCCTTGGTCAGGATCAACCAGACCGGGAAGAATGACTGAAATTGCGATCAATTCACGGATTCGACGCTGGTTTTTGGCGATGAAACTTTCAATGGCGTCAATAATCCGTTTCTCGACTTCCTGCTGAGTATTTTCCGGCACGGGATAGTACGATTCCACTAACGTTTTGCCGCTCATATCGAACAGCGCCACAGTTGCATCATGACGCCCGAGCCGGATGCCAATCGTATGGAAATGGCGTGTTTCGGTAATGATGGAGATTGCGCGCCTTCCTCCGGTGGAAGCCTGATGTTCAACCTCTTTTATCAGGCCACGTTCCAACAGCTGACGAGTAATTTTGGTTACACTAGCAGGTGCAAGCTGGCTCTCTTCTGCAATCTGGATACGTGATATTGGCCCATGCTGATCAATTAACCGATAGACCACAGCACTATTTAGCTGTTTGACTAGATCAATATTACCAATTTGCTTCTGTGTGTTCTCATTACTCATCTGTTTGTATACTCACGATAGTTTAACTTTATTCCCGTTAACAATGGTTTTGCAGATTTTGAAATCGTGAGTAAATGCGGTCAGATTCGCTACCTTGCCGGATTCAATCGTGCCGAGGTGTTTATCAACACCGATTGCTCGGGCTGGGTAAAGCGTCACCATTCGCAACGTTTCATCCAAAGCAATACCAACATGCTCTACACTATTTTTGACACAATCAATCATTGTGCTTGATGAGCCGCTCAGTGTTCCATTTTCATCAACACATAAACCGTTTCGATAATATATTGTTTTATTAGCAAAGGTAAATTGCTCTATGGCATCGGGGGAAAGCCCGGCAGGAACAATGGCATCCGTTACCAAGATAAGTTTTTCATTTTTTAATCTCTTGGAGTTACGGACATTTGGCCATGACACATGCATCCCATCACAAATAATGCCGGCATAGACTTCTGAAGAATCATAAATGGCACTGACCAGTCCGGGCTGGCGGCCAGAAATCGGAGGCATGGCATTATATAAGTGGGTAGAGAATGTAATGCCATTTCGGAAGCTATGGCGAGCTTCTTCATAAGTGGCATTGGAATGACCAGCAGAAACAGTAATACCTGCTTCGGCCAACTGTTGAATATATTTGCTTTCTACCATTTCAGGGGCGAGGGTGATCTTGGTTATGACATCAGCATTCAGACACAGATAATTAACCATTTCGGGAGTAGGTTTACGGATATAAGCTGTATTGTGAGTCCCTTTTTTTATTGGATTGATATAAGGCCCTTCCAGATGCAATCCTAATGCCTGATTGGGATTTTTTTTCAGGTAGGTGCGCATCACTTCAATGGCTTTTATCATTAATTCATCGGGGCTGGTGATGAGGGTAGGCAGAAAACTGGTACAACCATAAAGCTGATTGGTTTTCTGCATGGTATGCAGAGTCTCTTCTGAAATATCTTCCAATCGTTCATTAAATTGGACTCCTCCGCAACCATTGACTTGTAGGTCAATAAATCCTGGTGCGAGGTTTGTGCCGTGTAGATCGTGTTTTTCAATTTCTTCCGGCAACTCGCTTATCGGACAAACTTGTTTAATCAAACCATCTGCAATGATGACGGCATGGTTATCGAGCCTGTCATATCCTGTATAAATAATTCCATTGGTTAATGCGTACATTGAGATCTTAACTCCTAAATCAGTTTAGCTGGCAAATTCATTGATGATGCCGGCCTCTAACTGGCGGAAATACTTCACTGTTTTCACTTTCAATTCCATGGTGGCAGGCTCATCACAAACGATGAGTGCTTTTGGATGCATCTGGAGGCAGCTTATTGTCCACATATGGTTGATATTCCCTTCTACCGCTGCTTGCAGAGCTTGTGCTTTATTCATACCGGTTGCCAGAATCATTACTGCTTCAGCATCCATTAAAGTACCTACACCAACGGTTAACGCATATTTGGGAACTTGTTCTACATCATTATTGAAAAAACGGGAATTAGCTGTCCGTGTTTCAATGGTCAGTGTCTTGATTCGTGTGCGTGAAGAAAGAGAAGATGCCGGCTCATTAAAGGCAATATGTCCGTCATTACCGACGCCTCCCATAAATAAATGGATCTTGCCATATGCTTTAATCTTATTTTCATAACGTTGGCATTCAACATCAATATCTTCTGCATTTCCGTTTAATAAGTTGATATTTTCTTTTAGAATATCAATGTGATTAAAGAAATTTTGGTACATAAATGAATGATAGCTTTGAGGATGATCTTCCGGCAGACCGACATATTCATCCATATTAAATGTCACCACATACTTGAAGCTGACTTTTCCAGCTTGGTATAGAGAAATAAGTTCCTTATAGGTTGCCAGTGGTGTGCTACCGGTAGGAAGTCCCAGCAGGAAAGGGCGATCAGTAGTTGGATTGAACTTATTGATTTTGCTGACAATATAGTGAGCAGACCATTGACCGACATCACTTGCGGTAGTTAGGGGGATCAGCCTCATGATTACCTCTTAAAAATAATTCAATAATTTAATTATGTAAGGCTATTCACGTCACGTATATGCTATGCCTGATATCTCAATGTGATACGCGAAAGCAGTAGGGTAAAATTATGCATTATACTTGTCCTGTATGGGGCTTCGTCCCATTTAATACAGGAAGATATTTTTAATATTAAAATAAGATTGGTGTAATGGCTAGTTTTTTAGCTGTATCAGTAGTTTTAATGACTAAAATCAAGGTTTTTTCAAGATGTTTTTTTCTGTTATTAAATAAGTTTTTTGCATTTTTTCTGTTTAAAAATAGATTAGTATGGTTTTTTTGTAATAAAAAGGAACGTAATCACGTTCCTTTTTATCTTGATCGGTATAAATTATTCAGTTTTATCTGCGTAACTTAATTTCAACTGAGCTTTTATTTGTTCAGCGATGTTTTCAGCTTGTGGGCCGAGAATAACTTGAATACTCTGTTTACCTATTTTTAAGACTCCTTTAGCGCCTAATTTCTTCAATTGAGCCTCATTTAATTGGGTATTGTCTTCTACAGTCAAACGGAGCCGAGTGATGCAAGCATCAACTGTACGAATATTGTTAGGCCCGCCGAGGGCACTGATATAATGTGTAATAGCTTCTTTATCTTGAGATGCAGAAGTTGCTTTGTCAGAATTTTCTTCTTCTCTGCCGATCGTATTTAGATTGAAAATGCGAATCATTAAGGTAAAGACAACGAAATAGATAACAAAGAATAGGATAATAAGTGGGATCAATATCCATGGTTTTGTTGCCAATCCCCAGCTTAATCCTAAATCGATAAGACCAGCAGAGAAGCCAAACCCGTGTAAGACACCTAAAGAGTTTGTAATCACCATGCTAACGCCCGCAAGAATTGCATGTAAAACATATAATGCAGGTGCTAAAAACAAGAATGAAAACTCTATCGGTTCAGTAATACCCGTCAGGAATGAAGTTAAGGCGACAGAAAATAACATCCCACCAATTTGAGGACGACGTGATTTTGGTGCAGCCAAATACATGGCTAAAGCCGCGCCAGGTAGACCACCCATAAATATTGGATAGGCCCATGCCATATAGACCCCTGCGTTGGGATCACCAGCAAAGAAGCGATTTAAATCACCACGAGAGAGGTCACTCGCTATTTGAGTAATGTTTGAACCTTCTATTCCGGGTATAGCTACTCCCATAGTGAGAGAGCGTGCTACATCAGGAGCCAAACAGATATTATGTATTGATCCTGCCAGATCGTAAGTAATTTTTATACAATCACCTAAGCTGAACCAGAAAACGGAATGCAGGATATAGTGTAAGCCGAACGGAATCAGGGCACGATTAAGAACACCATAAGTAAACCATCCAGCCATACCACTTTTTGATACCAATAGGCTGAAATTATCAATGCCATGCTGTATATATGGCCAGATATGCCCACAAACCCATGCAAGAAAAAGGCAAATAATTCCGGTTATAATGGGTACTAAACGTTTACCAGCGAAAAATGCTAAAAATTCGGGTAATTGGGTTTCAGAAAAGCGATTATAGCAGTGGCCGGCAACGATCCCCGAAATAATACCTGCAAAAAATGACATATTGATTTTAGGATCAATAACAGCGGTTGCTTTTGTCAGAATGAAAAAACCAACGACACCAGCGAGTGCCGCGGCTCCGCCATTATCTTTCGCCAAGCCGATAGAGATTCCCAGTGCAAATAATAAAGGCAAATTTTCAAAAATTCCTCCACCTGCGCTGGCAATAAAAGCGATATTGAATACATCTGGTTGACCGAGCCGCAGTAGTAACGCGGCGACTGGAAGTGAAGCGATCGGAAGCATGAGTGCTTTTCCCAAACGCTGTAAGTAATTAAATATACCCATGGTGCTCACCTATTGTAGTAAATATTATTGGAGACTTTTCACGATTGATATAACTTATTTTTAATTGAAAAATAAGAAAAAGCCACAGTTAAATAAATAATTGTGATCATTGTAACGATTTTGATCAAATTAAGATTGAGCACATTACTGTACTCATTTACTTGAAATTATTTATACATGTTATTGTAAACGCTATTTAGATAGCGGATAGAAGTGGAATCATGTAACTTTCTGAAATTTCATTATAAATTTTATTGACACTTTCTTCGAAGATATCTTTTGACAGTAACGCTCTGAGTTTTTGTTGTTGTGTATCGGATATAAATAAATTTTTCTCATATATGGAAATTATTTTTTTCGTCAGTGAAACTATGTCATAATTAAACTTATCTTCCGAAGAAAAATAAGTTGAAGCTTCTACTGAGCTTAAATTTGGAACAATTGTATAGATCCCATTTAGTGCTGCCTCTAAAGGCGTAATTCCCAATGTTTCATAACGTGATGTACATACAAAAATAGCTTTTTTCTTTATTTCATTAAAAATTTTAAATAGTTCAGTGTGCGATAGTTTATGCGAGATTAAAAAGTATTTTCTATATTCCACAGGGATCATGAAATTTAGTATATCTCTTCTGTGATCATGTTTTTCTTCATCACCTAAAATTAATGTTTTTGTTGGAATACCTTTCTCTAATAAACTAATTGAGGAATTAATTAACAATTCGATATTTTTAAAATAATCTAATCTGGCAACAGCAGTGAATAACAAGATATCATCTTTATTCGTGTTTATAAAATGAATTACATTAGGATTTAATGAACTGCATTGGTGATTTTCACAAGAAAACATAGGGGGATTAACTTGTTTTATTTTTTCTCGATGAACGCCTTTGCTTACTAGATAATCACCCTGTAGTTTAGAGTGTTGTATAACAAAATATCCTTTATCAATCAAAGTATTAATACCTATGGATTGTTGCTTATAAAGATGAATCGCTTTATCTTTATTTTCAAATGCTTGATAAGCCCCTTCTTGTGAATAATTTCTCTGAAAATCTTCAACAAAAGGTCCATGATGTGTTACGCCACATGGGATGTTTGATGGATGATAGGATAATAGTGTATCTGTTTGATAATAGGCGAAAATATTGTATTTTTGATTGTTATTTATAGAAAGAAATGATAAACCTTTAGCTAAGGCTTCTCTGATATCTTCTGAATTCATTGAAAAATTAAAGAAAATTTTTATATATTTTATTTCATTTATTTCTAATTGTTCGATTTTGGGCGCTAATAGTGATTCATCTCTTTTATATAAGATAAATCCAGCAAAAATCTGTTGTTTAATAAAGTAGTTAGCCATTTTTAATGTGAATGATGTTGCGCCTACCTTAAATCCATCTGTATAGTGATTTGATATGTATTTTTCATTAATGACTATTGCCATAATCATCTTTTTATTGCCTGATGATAGATTCTTCATGTTCATTCTCTATTGATATATAAAATATATTCTAATGTTGATGTGGTAATAATAGAAAAGGCAAAATTTCCAGTTGTGTGGATATGCTGAATGGAATAAAAATCAAGTAGCTGTTCTTCATTTTCTGAATGAAATTAAACCAGGTAATGATCTTTTCTCTTTAATCAACTCCCTACACTATTCATTGTGTGTTTGGGAAGCTGATGTTTTTAATATATACTCGCGCAATCAATGAGATTAAATAATATTATATATAAAGTGTATGTTATCTTTTATATATCTAATGGATTTCAAGATATGTTGTGGCGGCAAGGGAGAGAATCTCCGGGAGCTGATATGGGGCATGTTTTTATTTGATTTCTCCAACTGGATAAGATTAAAGCTGTTTCCCGCTTTTCCGCACTAACTTTACCCATTCCACTATTTCCCACGAACAAAGTATTGTTTCTCGGTTCAGCTTATTGGATTATAGAAGGTTATGTTAAAGCGCTTTTTGCATTGAGGAAAAAAACGATGAGTGAGGCAGATGCCCGCCCGACAAACTTTATTCGTCAGATTATTGACGAAGATCTGGCAACTGGTAAACATACATCCGTACATACCCGTTTCCCACCTGAACCTAACGGTTATCTGCATATCGGCCATGCTAAGTCGATCTGCTTGAATTTCGGCATCGCTCAAGACTATCAGGGACAATGCAACCTACGTTTTGACGACACAAACCCGGTTAAGGAAGATATTGAGTACGTTGAGTCGATTAAAACTGATGTACAGTGGTTGGGCTTCCAGTGGAGTGGAAATATTCGCTACTCTTCTGATTATTTCGATACCCTGTATCAATACGCCATTGAATTAATCAATAAAGGTCTGGCGTATGTAGATGAACTGTGTCCTGAAGAGATCCGTGTATATCGCGGTACCTTAAAAGAACCAGGTAAAAACAGCCCGTATCGTGATCGCAGCGTAGAAGAAAACCTGGCTCTGTTTGAAAAAATGCGTGCCGGTGAACTTGCTGAAGGTAAGGCATGTCTGCGTGCCAAAATTGATATGACTTCCCCGTTCATTGTTATGCGCGATCCGGTAATCTACCGCATCAAATTTGCTGAGCATCACCAGTCAGGCAATAAATGGTGCATCTATCCGATGTACGATTTTACGCACTGCATTTCCGATGCGCTGGAAGGGATCACACATTCCATCTGTACGCTGGAGTTTCAAGATAACCGTCGTTTGTACGATTGGGTATTGGATAACATTACAATTGATTGCCATCCGCGTCAGTACGAGTTTTCTCGCCTGAACCTGGAATATGCGGTGATGTCAAAGCGTAAACTTAACCAGCTGGTGGTAGAAAACATCGTTGATGGTTGGGATGATCCACGTATGCCGACTATTTCGGGGTTACGTCGTCGTGGTTATACCGCGGCTTCTATCCGCGAATTCTGTCGTCGCATTGGGGTGACTAAACAGGATAACAACGTTGAAATAGCGGCGTTGGAATCCTGTATCCGTGATGACTTGAATGAAAATGCCCCGCGCGCTATGGCGGTTCTTGATCCAGTGAAACTGGTAATTGAGAACATACCGGAAGGTGAAGTTATTCTGATAATGCCTAATCATCCGAATAAACCAGAAATGGGCAGCCGTGAAGTGCCATTCAGTCGTGAACTGTATATTGACCGTGCTGATTTCCGTGAAGAAGCAAACCGTCAATATAAGCGTCTGGTTTTGGGCAAAGAAGTACGTCTGCGCAATGCCTATGTGATTAAAGCTGATCGTGTTGAAAAAGACGCGGAAGGCAATATTACTACAATTTATTGCCAGTATGACGAGCAAACCCTGAACAAAGATCCAGCTGATGGCCGCAAAGTTAAGGGGGTCATTCACTGGGTAAGTGCTTCACACGGCGTACCAGCAGAATTTTATCTGTATGACCGTCTGTTCAGTGTGGCAAACCCGGGGGCAGAAGATGACTTTTTGTCGACTATCAATCCTGAGTCGCTGGTGATTCGTAAAGGATTTGTAGAACCAGGGTTGGTAAATGCCTTGTCAGAAAAAACCTATCAGTTTGAGCGTGAAGGTTATTTCTGTGCTGACAGCCGTTTCTCAAGTGCTGAAAGTTTGGTCTTTAACCGAACAGTTGGTCTGCGTGATACTTGGGCAAAAATCTCACAAGAATAACGAGTTCACAAAGATAATGTGACTCCGGTTATTTAACCCATATACTATTAATTCATACATTAAAAAGCGTGATTATTTTCACGCTTTTTTTATGCTTAATAGAATCGTAATGAAAATTAACTCTTATAGCTAAGATTAGAAATTGCCTTATAGTCCTATATTGTGTAGGGTTATTGGCTGGCCAAATCTGTACATTATTTACCCAAAGTTTGCCCATCGAAAAAATAATAAATTTGGACGAGGTAATTTATGAAAATCATTAAATTACGTACCTTGGCAGCACTTATCACGACAGTTGGATTTATAGGCAGTATCCATGCAGAAACGGCATCATTAGTGCCATTGCAGCAATCAATGCCATCACAGCAGATTGTGGATTTATTGAGTCAATTAAAGGTCAATTTCAAAGTCATTGATAATCAGGCTGGTTCACATGGTACAGATTGCGCCATTCTTGGTGCGGATTCGGCTGCCTGTAATCGGGTCAACATTATCTTGAGCAATGGCAATCAGGTGATCAATTCTTCTGATTGGGCACTCTATTTTCACAGTATTCGCCAAATCCTGAAACTGGACAATGATCATTACAAAATCACCCATATCACGGGAGATTTACATAAGCTGGAACCGACGGAGAAATTCAAAGGCATCAAGGCTAATGAAAAGGTCGTGCTGCCGATTATTGGTGAATATTGGCAGATTTTCAGTACCGATTTTATGCCACGTTGGTATGCGACTTCCGGTGATGCTATACCCAAAGTATTGGTGAATACCGATACTGAAAACATCAGTGAATTTTTATCTGATCTGGAAGGTGAGCAGTGGAAACGCACTACAACGGATAACAATATCCTGATGACACCTGAAAACCGTTTTGTCAAAAATCAACAGCTGGCAACAATCCGTGAGGATAAACTACGTGGACAGATTATTCCGACACCGAAAGAACTTTCCATTCATTCTCAGGATGTGAATTTATCCCGTGGAGTGAAATTAGAGTTGGGAGGATTAAGCAGCGAATCTATTAAAGTGATCAGGGAACGTTTCAAAGCCCATGACATTAATTTAACAGATAGCGGTTATCACATAGCAACGCAAATAAACGCAAACCTATTTACTGGATCTTGGCGAGTCAAGGGGGCGTATTCGTTGGAGATTACTACCAAGGGAGCACAAATCGTCGCGTTTGATCAATCTGGCGTATTCTATGGTCTGCAATCACTGTTTTCCTTACTTCCCGCTAATGGCATTCCAAATATTGCTACACTGACGGTAAAAGATGCACCAAGGTTTGAATATCGTGGTGTGTTCCTTGATGTTGGGCGAAATTTTCATAGCAAAGAAGCTGTTTTGCGCCTGCTGGATCAAATGTCCAACTATAAGCTGAACAAATTCCATTTCCATTTGAGCGACGATGAAGGCTGGCGTTTGGAGATACCTGGTTTACCGGAATTGACAGAAATCGGCAGTCAACGTTGTCATGACTTAAGTGAAACTCAATGTTTATTGCCACAATTAGGATCAGGGCCGGATAGCAATAATATGGGAAGTGGCTATTTTAGCCGTCAGGATTACATTGATATTCTGAACTATGCCAAAGCCCGTCAAATAGAAGTTATCCCAGAAATTGATATACCTGCTCATGCTCGTGCCGCAGTTGTGTCGATGGAAGCACGTTATAAGAAGCTTATGGCGCAGGGCAAAGAGCAAGAAGCTAATGAATATCGTTTGCTTGATCCGGCAGATACCTCGAATACAACATCTGTCCAGTTCTATGATCGCCATAGTTATCTTAACCCGTGCATGGATTCCTCAAAACGGTTTATTGATAAAGTTATTAGTGAAGTCGTTGCCATGCATAAAGAAGCCGGACTGCCGTTGAATACATGGCATTTTGGTGGTGATGAGGCGAAAAATATCCGTTTGGGTGCAGGATATCAGGACAAAGATGGGCCGATTGTGCCGGGTAAAGGAATTATCAACCAAAAAATCGAAGACAAGCCGTGGGCCAAATCTCAGGTTTGTCAGAAAATGATAACGCAAGGTGTCATTAAAGATGTTGATGAACTCGCCAGTTATTTTGCCATGGAAGTCAGCAAAATCGTCAATGCCCACGGTATCAGTACTATGCAGGCATGGCAGGATGGTTTGAAACATGCTAAATCGGCAAAAGATTTCGCTACTAAACATGTTGCGGTGAATTTCTGGGATACCCTTTATTGGGGAGGCTATGATTCCGCCAATGATTGGGCGAATAAGGGATATCGAGTCGTTGTTTCCAGCCCTGATTATGTCTATCTGGATATGCCATATGAAGTTAATCCGAAAGAGCGGGGCTACTATTGGGCAACCCGCTTTAATGATGAAGAGAAAATTTTCAGCTTTGCTCCGAATAACATGCCACAAAATGCTGAGACCTCGGTAGATCGTGATGGCAACCGTTTTAACACCCATAGTAATAAACATTGGCCGGGGGCTTATGGGATGTCCGGGCAATCATGGAGTGAAACCGTGCGTACCGATGAGCAGATGGAATATATGATTTATCCACGCTTATTACCGTTGGCGGAACGAGCATGGCACAAAGCGGGCTGGGAGCAGAAATATCAGCAGGGCAGGGAATATAAAGGAGGAGTAACACACTATGTTGACACAGCTCTCCTTCAACATGATTGGGAGCGCTTTGCCAATCTGATTGGGCAGCGTGAGTTGGCTAAGTTAGATAAAGCTAAAATCTCATATCGTCTGCCGGTGCCGGGTGGCAGAATTGTTTCTGGAACACTTGAAGCAAATATCGCATTACCGAGAGTTGTTATCCAATACTCATTGGATAATGGAAAAACATGGCAAGTTTACAATGACAGATTGCGGCCCCATGTCAGCAGTAATGTGAAAATTCGTTCAATCAGTACTGATGGAAAACGTTTTAGCCGTATGGATGAAGTGAAATTTTAACGTTTAAAGCAATCTGCCGATTAGTTCAAACTAATCGGCAGAAGCTTATTCAGACTAATTCAAATACCAGAAGTGGACTAATTACTTTAATCACTTCATTACGCTTGTTTATCATGCTTTTTATCATGAAATGCGCTATCTTTGCGACAATCACCAACAGTACAGTGACCATATAAATAAAGACTGTGGTTTGAGAGCTTAATTCCATAACGGTCAGCGATATTTTTCTGACGCTCCTCAATAAACTCATCACTAAATTCAATGACTTTACCGCAGTCAAGACAAATCAGATGGTCATGGTGATGTTGCTGAGTGAGCTCAAAAACCGATTTACCGCCTTCAAAATTGTGGCGTGTGACAATGCCGGCATCATCGAACTGGTTCAACACGCGATAGACAGTGGCGAGGCCAATCTCTTCACCGATATCAATCAGTTTTTTGTAGAGATCCTCCGCACTGACATGATGGCATTCTGGGTCCTGTAGCACTTCCAGAATTTTTAAGCGTGGAAGTGTTACTTTAAGTCCAGCATTTTTCAATGCTTTATTGTTGTCGGTCATGCGGATTCAGTCCTGTAACTTGGGTTAAGTGAACTTATGATACTTGGGGGTATCGTGAGGGAATCATGATTCTGTTTCACGTTGCTGATTATAGGCATGGATATTCAAAATGAAAACCACACCTATCCCGACATCATGACACATTACGCAAGAATAATCCTGCATGAAAGCGCTTAATTCCCCTTACGCACCCAGAATCTCTGACAGACTCATTTCAGCCTTAATTTGTTGTACCCAGGCTGTAACGCGCTCATCCGTCAATTCTGGTTGACGATCTTCATCAATGGCCAGACCAATAAAGTGGTTATCGTCGGCCATGCCTTTGGAGGCTTCAAAGTGATATCCTTCAGTTGGCCAGTGTCCTACGATAATCGCGCCATGAGGCTCAATAATATCGCGGATAGTTCCCATAGCATCACAGAAGTACTCTGCATAATCTTCCTGATCACCACAGCCGAACAAAGCAACCAGTTTCCCTTCGAAATTAATTTCTTCCAATGTTGGGAAGAAATCATCCCAATCACATTGAGCTTCGCCGTAATACCAAGTTGGGATGCCTAGCAGCAGAATATCGAAGGCTTCAATATCTTCTTTACTGCTTTTGGCAATATCGTGGACTTCAGCAACATCAGCACCGCCCAATTTTTCTTGGATCATTTTGGCGATATTTTCTGTGTTGCCTGTATCGCTGCCGAAGAATATACCTATTATTGCCATAAAATGGGTTCACCTCTTGTTTTATCAGTGTATTAAATCCATACACATCACGCTGAAATCAGCTAGAAAAATGTTGTTTTCAGTAAAATGAAAAGCGTTATTTTGACCAAACATCAATGACAAATCTGTCAGATTTGTGTGGTGATGCCGCTTCATTGCAGTTGAATAAAAGCCGTTAATCGGCAGAGTGATTTTCTTCTGCCAGTTGGGCTAACAGAATTTGTTCAATCAGTTCACTGCGGCTGATGTTGCGCTGTTTTGCCAGATGATTCAGTGCATCGACGGCATCTTCATTGAGCTTGAGTTCCACTCGACGCAGTCCTTTGACTTTATCTCGTCGCAGCTGGTTGCGTTTATTGATCCTGAGCTGTTCATCCCTGGACAGAGGATTTGTTTTCGGTCGCCCTGGCCTGCGTTCATCTGCGAACAAATCCAGTGTGGTGCGATCAGTTTGTTCTTTTGCCATAAATTCAATTGATAATGGGCGTGTACCAACAATATAGCGGGCAATAATACCTTAGCTGGACGCGTGCCGCCACTGGCTAGTCTGGTTTTTCCGGGGGATTGTTAATGAGGTAAGGCAAAGGAAGATTATTTTACCGTTTTACTTGATAGTGGGCGTGTTGGTGCTGGTGGGTCAAGTCTGAGCTAATACACATAATTGCCCCAATTTAACCCTGCGGCTTAAAATCGTTTAATTACGTTTCATTTGCGGTAACCAATAAGAGTGCTTGTATAGTTGTAGTTAAGCCACGTATTTTCTCTTGGATATTTGGTTATGTTGTCATACAAAAACAGCCGATTAGTTACCGGTAGGGTTAACTAAGCGGCTGTGTGGTTTTATTAATAATCAGATAATTGGTTTTTAATTAACACAAATAATTGGCTGATTACTATTAGCATCCTTTTGTGTACCTGTACTGAGGTTTACTATTGTTCTCCAATTTTCAGGTCATAGCCAGATGAAGAATAACTCCATTTAATAGGCCAACCATATAATATCCCGATATCTCCCTGGTGAGGGGACTTCTCTCTGTATATTACCAATATCACTACGCTCAATGGTGTACTTCACCTTGCCCTTATCCGCAACCACGTCTGACACCTCTTTCACTTCATCGATTTGTGGATCTTTGCCTTCACCTTGCAATGTCCCTGATGCCATTGACTCATCCCAGAGCAGTGTTGCTATCCACATGTTGTTATTTACAATTTGTTATTTACAACATGAGTTGACATTTAGTACCAAACTGTCAAGTCATATAAAACAACTCTTCTTAAACCTAGTTTATTGCCTTCTTCCCTTACAAAAATCACTCTAGTTTATTGATTGTTAAACATAAAATTTAATTTACATTTAATTTTCCTGATAACATCCCACCAATTATTTCCTATTGATTTTTCTGTAAATTTCATAACCACTTTTCAACATTCCATTTCGAAAGAGAAATTATCTGAATTAGTCCATCTATGATGGTCATTTTGTCCAACACATAGTTTTTTTTAGATGAATCATCCTAAGTTGACAGTTTGGTACTAATTGTCAATTTTTTGCGTTTTCCTTTTTCATGCCAAATCGTCTCAAACCGACCCGCATTACTCGCGGTGTAGCGTACGGTATGACGAATATTCCGGTGCCCTAAATAGTCCTGAATCAGCCGGGTATCGACACCGTTGTCTGCCAGTGCATAACCACAGGCATGCCTCAGCATGTGCGGATTCGCGCAAATCGACAATCTGGCCTTTTGACTGGTCTGGCGAATGATTTTATAAACCTGCTGGCGTGATATGCGTTGCCCGTTGCGGGAGAGAAATAGCCAGTCGACGGATTCATCTGCGAGTTGTTCGTATTGTCGTGTTTTGGGTAAATAATTTTGCCGTTCCACCAGCCAATGACGGATAAGCTGGACTTCGCGCGGCACTATCGGATGAATGGTGGAAAAGCCATTTTTCAGGCGCTGAACACGCAAGCTGCGGCCGTCCAAATCCACATCAGACAGTTTCAGGTTCAACAGTTCGGATACCCTGAAACCGTGAATAAATCCCATAAACATCATGCAGATATTGCGCTCTGCATGTGCATTTTTACCCAGCTCCCTGAGCAATATTTCTATCTCAGGTTGGGTTAGGTACTTGCGTTTTAACATGATATTCATCTCCAGAAAGCGATGAAGAGCCTGTCCCATAAATGGAAACCTACAAGGATAGGCTTTTGAGGGTAATAAAACGTATCACCTATTAGTGTTGCTGATTATTTACAGAGTGCAAAATTTGTGTACAGAAAAGCTCCGTCAGTGATGATATTTTTGTCGGTACTCTTTTGGCGTCAGTCCATTGCAACGTTTGAATAATTCTCTGAAATAACGAGTATCTTCATAACCCACCTCATGACTGATTTCTTCAATGGATTTCTGGGATTTTTCTAACCAATGTTTTGCCTGTGACAAACGGAGCTGTTGGATATATTGGATCGGTGTTTTTCCTGTGGCGACCTTGAAGCGACGTTTCATTTGGCGTTCACACAGATGAATTTTATTGGCTAAATCGGCAACAGATAAAATTTCAGAAGGGAAAGCGTGCATCCAATCTTGCAGTTTGTGGATCAGAGAATCGGAGTGCTGGCGATAAGGGGCAAAACAGGCGGAATCGAACAAGGTTTGATTATCATTTTCGTCTAACAGAAATTTTGCACATTGTTCTCTGGCATATTGTCCGTATATCAACTCAACGATATTCAACATACTGCTCCCACAGCCATAGGCACTGGAGATACAGAAACGGTGGTTATTGCTGATGATTTTTTTGTCGGTATAGAGAGGGATATGAGGAAAAATTTTTTTGAATTCAGGGGAAAAGTAAGGGTGGATTATAGCGCCGGTGTTTAGTAACCCTGCTTTGGCAAGCATAAATGTGCCTGAGCATATTGAAACGATAGGGATGTGCTTTTCATCCATCGCTCTAAGCCATTCAATGATTGCAGGTGTACAATGCCGTGGTTCCCATTTAGGAAAACCCAGTGAGCCGACCAGAATAATATCGGGTTGCTGCTCGTAATCGAGAGAAGTATAAAGAGAACCGTGGGTGATGGGATCTGAATCCATAAACAGGCTATCTGTATTATTGATTTTTTGACTGGTCATTCCCTGATTGGTCGGAGAGATAATGTTGACATGAGGAATCGGGCCGCCAATGGCGTTGGCGGCGATGGTGAGAATTTCAATCGGCATGGCAACCGACGTTACAGATGTGTGAGAAAAAACCAATGCTGTAATAGAGACTTGTTTCATAGTCATAATCTCTTCCTTAAGAGCATTTTTTCATACTGTGTTAATTTCGTTATGAAATTAATTTTAAGGTGAAACAAGCCTCATGTCTTCAATGAATTTCTTTTTTTGTAGCAATTGAGATAATAATCAATGTAATAATAAATCAAATACATTATTTAGTTTGTTGATGCCAAAGTTGTGCATATAAACCCTCTTGCTGTACCAGAGCATAGTGTGAACCTGATTCAGCGATTTTCCCCAGATCTAAAACAAAAATCTTATCAGCATGACGGATAGTATTCAGTCGATGAGCGATGCTGATCACGGTTCGGTTCTGGCATATTTCGTCCATATTGCTCATGATGGCTGCTTCAGATTCATAATCCAGTGCGGAAGTGGCTTCATCAAGGATCAAAATTTTGGGATCATTCAGCAATGCCCTTGCCAATGCGATGCGCTGTCGTTGTCCGCCGGAAAGGCTGCATCCTTTTTCACCAACCGGATGGGCAAATTTATGTGGAAACGCATTGATGAAGTCAATGGCACCGGCCAAGGTCGCGGCCTTATAGACTTCCTCATCACTGGCATTGGGTTTGCATAGGCGGATATTGTCCGCAATGCTGCCGGAAAACAGAATACTTTCCTGCAAGACGACGCTCATATTACGGCGCAGTGATACAGGATCAGCAATGGCTAAATCCATGCCATCCACCAATACTTGTCCGTGTTGTGGCACATATAGGCGCTGCAACAATCGTGTCAGTGTGCTTTTGCCGGAACCTGATGGCCCCGTAATGCCAATAAATTCCCCGGCCTTAATATCCAGTGACAGATTTGCCAGCACTTCCGGCGTATCGGCATGATAGCGGAAACGTATATTTTTGAACTCAATCTGACCCGCCAGCTCAGGTGCCGATGCCAGCCCCTGTTTACTGTTTTCCATCGGTTCATCAAGAATATCTCCCACCCGACGCAGAGCGATCAGGGTATGCTGAAAGTCTTGCCAGACTTGTGCCAATCGCAGGATGGGTTGGGTAACGTGCCCTGCCAGCATATTAAAAGCAATTAATTCACCGGGAGATAAATCGCCATTAAGAACATTACGGACTCCCCACCAAAGCAGCAGAGCGGCAACCACTTTTTGGATCAGCTCGATCCCTTGTCCCGCTGCCAGCCCACTTTTCTGGGCAGTAAAACGTCGAATTAACTGTTGGCTCAATACTTTTTGCCATTGCTGCAAAAAACGTTTTTCTGTTGCGGTGGTTTTGATGGTTTCAATACCCGTAACAGATTCTGTCAGAAAAGTGGTGGCATTGGCATCGGCTTCATATTCTTTTTCTACTTTGCTTCGAATGATTGGCCCGACAGCAATCCAGAGCAAAAAATAGAGAACCAGCGAGCTGATTACGATCCATGTCAGCAGGGAGGAATAATGGAACATCACCCCCAGAAACAAAATGATGAAAATCAGGTCAAGCAACAGCATCAGAGTAGAGCCGGTCAGAAATTGGCGGATCTGTGCCATTTCCCGGACTCTGGCGATAATTTGCCCTGTTTGCCGTTGCTTGAAATAGGGCAGGGGCAAACCCACCAGATGCCGATACAACCTGCCGGAAAGTTCGGCATTTATTTGACTCGCCATATGCCCGAACACAGTATTGCGCAGGAATCCATACAGGGGTTCCGCCAAGGCCAGAGCCAGCATCGCCATCCCCAGAATATGCAGGCTGGAAATACTCCGCCCAACCAGCACCTTGTCGATGACATTTTCAAATAGCAAAGGGGATGCCAGCGCAAAAAGTTGAAGCACAATAGCAAACAGAAAAATATCCCGTAACTGGTTTTTTTGTCTGAAAATGGAGGGATAAAACCAGCTCAGGCCAAATTTAACTTCCTGCTTGGTCAGGGATTTGTCAGCCACCAGCAGTACGTTATATCCATGAAAATTATATTCGTCAGGATTTGTTTGCTCATCATGTTTAGGTTCATCATGTTTAGATTCATCATATTTAGAAGGAATTAATGCATGTATTTCGTATTTTCCGGTGACAGGATCAAACACCGTAAATGCGTCAGGACGGATTTCTGATAATACCCACCAGCGCTTATCTAATTTAATCAACGCTGGTAAAGGTAGTGTGGCAGCCGTATCGGCTGTCAGGTGTTCAAACTTACTGTGCAGCCCAATGGCGTCCGCTGCTTCACGAAGCTGTGGATCTGTCAGCGCAAGAGAATCCAGCCCCAGAGCATGGTGTAATTGCGCAACAGAAGCCACTTTATGAAACTGTTTCCCTAAATGGGCGATACAATCCAAAGCATAATTACTTATTTCGTTGTCGTGTTTTTCGCTTGTATTACTGGTGAAGGAGAAAATATCAGCCATGATTATTTTTCCCTCAATGCTTCAGATTGATATTCCTGAATCGGGCTGAGCAGATAATCAATCACTCTTCGCTGGTCTGTCTTGATTTCCGCAACAATGGACATACCCGCTGTGATTTCGACAGGTTTCCCATCAATCATAATATTGTTCTGTTTGAGGCTGATTTGTGCGGGAAAAACCAGACCCAGCCGCTCATCGTTGGTGGAATCCCGTGAAACGCTGAGTAATTCCCCTTCAATCGTGCCATAGCGGGTATAAGGAAAAGCATCGACTTTGACGGTAACGTGCTGACCAGGATGTACAAAACCGACATCTTTGTTCAGGATCTGGATTTCGGCAAGTTGTACATGTTCATCAGGAACAATCACCATCAAATTCTGGGCGGGTTGCAGAACTGCGCCGAGAGTATGGACACTTAATTGTTGAACTGTACCTGTCACGGGTGAACGTACAACTTCAAGTTCTTCCCGCTCTTGCATTTTAGAAATTTCCTGCTTTATTACCGCCAATTGCATCTCTGCCTGTTTTCTTTTCTCAAACCATTCCCGCTTTTTTTGTACTTTGAGGCTTTTTAAGCGTTCCTCCAGACTCTTGTATTGAGTCATCAGAATACCGAGTTCTGATTTTTGCTGAGCGATCATCCTTTCTGTTTCCAGAAATTCCTTTTCTTGTTCCAGATATTCCACCTTGCTGATGACCTGCTTTTGGCTCAATGTCTTGCGAGCCTGCAAACGCTGATTAATATTTTCGCGCAGATTAGTCAATGACCGTATATCGCTGTTCCGTGCCTTTTGAGACGTCAGGTTCACGTCCATTTCCGCGTGGATATTGGTGACAACTGTATCGAACTCTTGCTTTTCATGTGAGTAATGCGCCAGAATTTTTTCCTGTTTATCTGCGGATTGCTGCTGGAAAAGCGGCAGAGATTGCGGCTCTTGCTTTCTAAGCAGTGCCTGATAACGGATTTCCTCTTCCATCAGATATTCGCGTTGCTCGATCAAACGGGCAATATCCTGATTGACGCCAAGCGTATTGAGCGTAAGCAGTGGTGTACCTTTCTCAATGTGTTGACCATTTGTGATATGAATAGCAATCAGGCGGCTCTGTTCATAAGCCTGAATGATTTGCGAACGACCAGAAGCGATCAAACGTCCGGTGGCGGTTGCCTGCACATCCAATTTCCCCATATAGGCCCATAGCAAGGCAATCAGAATGCCAATACTCAGCGTTATTGCCGTATAACGGGCAAATGGGGAAGGTGGTCGTTGTGATAACGCTAAGTGTGTCGGTAAAAAATCATAATGGTGGGGAGCAGTACGTAACCGTTTGATCCCTTTGCGTAAGATAGCCTTAAGCACGTGTAGGCTCCTCCTGTTTTGTTTCTGGTTTTAGCTCTTCTTGTTTTAACTCTTGCTGTAGCTGCCAGAGTTTCCGATAGTGTTTGCCTTGTTGCAGAAGCTGTTCATGGCTACCTTGTTCAATGATTTGCCCTTGATGCAACACAATGATCCGGTCACATTGACGTACCGTGGAGAGCCGATGGGCAATGGTGATAACGGTTCTTCCTTGAGCAATATCGGCCATGTTGGATTGAATGATGGCTTGTGATTCATCATCCAGTGCGCTGGTGGCTTCATCAAGGATCAGAACCTTGGGATCTGACAGCAGAGTTCTGGCAATGGCTAACCGTTGTCGTTGACCGCCTGATAAAGATTGTCCTCCTTCGGCGATCACCGTGTCATATCCCATCGGCAATTTGAGAATAAAATCATGTGCCCCTGCCAGCTTTGCCGCCTCAATCACCGCAGATAACGGAGTATCAGGGCATGATTGAGACAAATTCTCATATACGGTCTTATTAAATAAAAAGTTTTCTTGCAGAACGATACCGATCTGCTGCCTGATGGATTCGATATTGAAATTTTGCAAGGGAATGCCGTCCAGAGTGATAGAGCCACTTTCTGGGGTATAAAGGCGTAGCAGCAAACGTGCCAGAGTACTTTTTCCAGAACCTGAGGTTCCGACTACGCCCACGGTTTCCCCAGCCCGAATATCCAGCGCGAAACGGTTGATGGTTGGCGGGAGATCGGGTTGATAGCGAAAGACAACATCGGAGAATGAGATAGCTCCTTGTAATGCAACCTGTTCGTTGCCTGATTGTTGCTCTGTTGGCAGGTTCAGCATATCTCCCAGCTTATCGATGGCAATGCGCGATCGGATAAATTGCCCCCAGAGTTGTACCAACTTCGCCAAAGGTTGTTGGGTATGGCTGACCATCATATTGAAAGCAATCAATTGACCAATGGTCATATGCAGGGAAAGCACTTCCGAGGCGCCCAGCCAGATAATGACAGCACTAGTGACTTTTTGCAGCATCATCACCAGATGACCGGAACGATTATCCCATTGCTGTACATCATAACTGGTGCTGACCATTTTTTCGGTCTGGCTATCCCAGCGGCGAATAAAACGGGGTTCAGCAGCGAGACTTTTCAGTGTCTCGGCACCTGCAACGGTTTCAGTCAGGAAAGAAGTATTGATTGCTGCATGAGTGAATTGTTTTTCCACCGCTTTTTCAATTTTTGGTGTTACCCACCAAGCAAGCAGGGCATAGCAGGGAATAGTAAGCAGGAAGACCATCGTCAGCATACCGGACAACAGGCTCATGACATAAATAAATACAAACATGAACAAAACGTCGATACACAGTGTGAACATAGAGCTAGTTAAAAATTCCCGAACCGTTTCCAGTTCCCGCACTCGTGTCACAATCGCGCCCACTTGACGGGTTTTAAAAAACAGCAATGGTAGGCCAAACAAGTGCTTAACCAGCTTCAAACCGAGTTTTATATCAATCCGGTTGGCAGTGTGGGCATACTGATACTCACGCAATCCCCGCAGAATAACTTCGATCAATCCGGCAGCTACCAGCCCAAAAATCAGTACATCCAATGTAGAAAATGCTTGGTGAACGAGCACCTTATCCATGACAACTTGCACGACCAGAGGAGAGATAAGCGCCAGAATCTGTAGAACGAAGGAAAACAGCAGTATCTCCGTAAGGTTTTTCTTTTGCCTGACAAATTCAGGAATGAACCAGCGAATATTAAATTGACTGTTTTTTTGTTTTATTTTTAGCCACTTCCCACTCCATATATTGATAAATTCTTCTTTATTTAATATCTCTGGATTGTCTTGGTTTTGTTTCTGGATTAATACCCGTTGTTCATCATATTTTGCCAAAATGAAAGGTTGCCCATCATTGCTGAACAAAATGGCAGGTAAGGAAATGTCAGTTAACTTCTTATTTATAGAGTATTTATTTTTTATTTTAATATTGCATTCTTTTTGTATTTTGTTTAAGGCGGAAATATAATCATCACCATCTCTTAAGTTTTTATTTGATGTGTCTTTATGCTTTTCATTAGATATCATAATTATTAAATTAATTAATGATATTGTTGTTTTTTCTATTTCATTCATTAAATTAAATCTACTTTAAATAAAATTTCTGCTTAAGAAAATAACCTAAAAACGAATGGGCTATTTATTTATTAAGTGATTTTAATAAATTTATCAAAGGATATTATCTGTTATTAAAGAATATATGGTTGTTGGTAATTGGGACAAAATGTAGAGTCTAAATAGACATTTTATTATTTATATATTGATTTTATCATATAAATGGTTATATTTCTGTCCAAGGTAACCGATAACCTAACATAACTAGTAAACCGCAGTCAGTGAATCATTTGATTTATCACTCCATATTCAATTGGTTCATACTGTACTTGCCATTTTGGATAGAGCTTGAAAGCAGCATCTTGAAATATAAAGTGGATTACTTTAGCTGACTCAGGTAGTTATAGCAATAAAGTTTAATCATAAATGAGACCATGATGAATATGGCTTCATTTATGATTTACTTAATTTAATGCAAATTTAACATTAAAAAAACATTGATTTAATGTTAAATTAATATTTAATTTAATGGATAATATTATGTCTGAAAAATTTGTTCAAACCATCTCAAGTGTTAATTATAACAAAGGCGTATTCTCTCTTTATTTTGTGGGGCAAGAGCCTAATCGAATGGCTAATGGTGCGCTGGCAGAAAATGACCAGGAGTTACAATTAAAACAAGTTATTCATATGCCAGCTTCTGGTTTTATGTATATGGTTTCCATGGTCAAAAGTATGCTTGAAGATCCAAGAATGGAAGCTGAACTCAATAAACTGATCGCCGCTGGTTTTTTACCTGTTCCAGAAGTAATTGATCCGGAAGTTATTAATCCAGAAGCAATTGCTCCGGAAACGGCTGAATCAAAAAAGCGCTCAAAACGTCATTCTGATACATCAAAATAATATCAACAAAATTTTATCAGGTAGTTGCTAGTCCATGAAGATCAAACATGAATCGGCAGCACTGAGTACAACTGAAATACAGGCAATGATTGGTGGGGTGATGTTGCTTTGTCAACACTCCCCTTTGCATCGGCGTTATTTGGTTGCTGAATGGCAACAGCGTATCTTGCCTTCATTCCAGCTCAATCAGTTTTGCTATTACCAAGATGAACACCAACGCCCAGCTGCTTTTTGTAATTGGGCTTTTTTGTCTGACAGCAGTCGGCAAGCGATTCTTGCTGGTGAACGGGAAATTTCGCGGGAAGATTGGCGTTCCGGCCAGTACATCTTTTTTCCGGAAATGATTGCGCCTTTCGGACATGCCCGTGACATTGCCTGCGATCTCCGTCGACGTGTCTTTGCCGCATGGAAAGGACAAAAAGCCTGTACTGTCAGGGGAACTCTGGATGTTCAAAATGACCGCTGTATCCGTCGGGTACAGTGGTTTGTTGTTTAATTTTTAATCAATACCAGGATTATTTTATGGGAAAATCATCCAACCGGAGTACAGCATATTTATTTACCGGTAAATATGAAGATGACGACGAAGGAAACACAATACATGCTATCGGTGTTGGTGGAGTCATCAACGCTTATGGCGGAAATGACTATATCGTCGTCGGCTCTATTAGTGCGATCGTCAATACAACCTGGGGTAACGACACTGTTGTAGGTGCTACCGGGTATCTGAAAGTCAATGATACATGCGGCGATTTGACGGTAAAAGGGGGAAGTGGTTACACTTCAATCAATAAGACACAGAGTGGGCAGATAAAATTTGAAGGGGTCGCCGGTGGAGTGAAAATTAATCATACCGGTGAAGAAAGTGGCATCATTTATTCTGGGGCTGCTGGATATAACAGTATCACCCGCAAAGGCTTGCAGGGTGATGTTAGCTTTGATGGTGCCGGAGCGTATAATGAAATCTGGCATGAAACCAATCAGGGCAATTTCTCTTATAAAGGGGCCGGTGGCGGAAACAATATTGACCGTACATGGTTCAACCGTTATCAAGGCTCCCGCGGCAACGTAACCTTTGACGGTGTTGGTGCGGCAAATATTATCAGCTCACGGATTGAGAGTGGCAATATTGACTTTAAAGGGGCGGGGCTCGCTAACCATATTGTCCGTCAGGGAAAAATTGGTAATGTCTCCTTGCAGGGGGCTGGTGCTTTTAACCTTATTGAACGTATTCGTCAGATGGATGATGTTTATTCCGAAACTCATGGCGATATTAAGTTCGAAGGCGCTGGCGGTTATAACAAACTTTATTCTGATGTGGCACGTGGTAATATCCAGTTCTCTGGCATGGGTAGCTATAACGAGATTACCCGCAAGGGCGCAGCCAATGACTTCGGCAGCGAAGGAATGGAATATGCCAAGGCCGAAGAGGTTGTGCTGACAAATGCAACTATGAGCGGTACGTGGATTGGCGCTTCCCATCAGGTCATGGGGATTAAATACACACGGGAGCCGAATACTTACCTGTTTGCATTTGAGGATGGTACCCACACTAAAATCAACAAAGTTCAACTCAGCAATGATCCTGCAACTGGCAAACTGAGATACTACTCGACAGCTTGGTTTAAAATAGGGAAGCATCTCAAGGGGCTGGAAAAGCAAGATATTTCTACTAACGGTGACTTTAATCCTATTGATGAGGATGGCGCTTACACATTGTCAAACCTGTCTGTTGAACAACGGAAACAGGTAATGGTTTATGCAGTTGAGGAAAAACTGACAGAAAACAAATGGGTGAATTATGGCGGTGATATCCAGATTGACGCGGCAGATATCACCTTGTCTGATGCCAAAATGGGCGGTCATGCCATTTACCGCGATGGAACCACCATTGATGTAAAGGCTGTGAAATACAACCGGATGTCAAACACCTATGTTTATGGTAGGCAACATGACGGATATACCAAGGTCGTGGTGGTTGAGCTAAGGAACGATCCAGAAACAGGAGTGCTGCAATATATCGCCCGTCCTTGGTATAAAACAGGTAACCATACAAAAAATCTGGAAAATGAAAATATCTCTGTTGCTAACGGTTATCACGCTATGGAAACCGGGGGCTACTCGCTGAGTGATATTCATTACAGCGTTAATACTGTGCGCACAACTGCCAGTCGTGTGCCTGATATGCATGAATACAGTGAGCTTGATCTGTTCAAATCGGCAGCTGTCAGCGGTGACAGTTCCGGTGATATTCATTATGCAGGTGCAGGTGGTGGCAATATCATCAAATCCAATGTCACCCGTGGTAATGTCAGTTTTAAAGGTGCCGGCATTGCAAATGTGATTGAACATAGCTCTGAGTTTGGTAGCACCGAATTCGACGGTGCTGGTGGTGCGAACGTCATCATCAAAAAAGGCAAAGAAGGCAATCTTAAGTTCAATGGTGCCGGTATTGCCAACGTACTGCTTCATCAGGGGCTACGTGGTGATATGGAGGTCAATGCTGGCGGAGCGGCAAACGTACTGGTTCGCGTTGGCGATGGCCGCTATCTTGCCCATCTTTTGGCCGTAGGTAATATCTCTATTCATAAAGGCAATGGTGATAGCCGAATCGCTATGGGCGGTGGTTTCAATACCCATACCCAGATTGGCAACGGTGACGCATTGTGGTCTGGTGTTGGTGGAGCCAATGTCCTGACTCAAGTAGGGAATGGTGACGTTTCCTCCATTCTTGTAGGTGGCGCAAACGTTCTGACCAAAATCGGTGAAGGTGATCTGGAATCAGCTATGTTTGGCGGTGCCAATATCATTAGCCATATCAGCAATAATACTGATGCTTCCAATGTCGACTCTTCAAATACTCGTTCTTCAAATACGTCGGTAATCGCACTGGGTGGTACAAATGTCCTGACGAAAAAGGGCAAAGGCGACCTTCTGTCTGTCATGGGCGGTGGATCCAACGTCCTGACCCATGTCGGCAATGGCAAAACCACCGGCGTTATGCTGGGTGGTACGAATATTCTGACCAAAGTCGGCAATGGCGATACCACCGGCATCATGTTGGGCCTCGGCAACATTTTGACCCATGTAGGCAATGGGCAAACACTGGGAGTAATGGCTGCGGCAGGTAATATCTTCACCAAAGTTGGTGATGGCACAACGATTGCGGCCATGATCGGTGTGGGCAATATTTTCACTCATGTTGGTGAAGGAAATGCCTGGGCGCTGATGGGTGGAGCTGGTAATGTCTTTACCAAAGTCGGCAATGGCGATGCATTGGCATTGATGCTGGCGCTCGGCAACGTATACACACACATTGGTGATGGCAAGAGTGTTGCCTTGATGATCGCCAAAGGCAATATTGCGACCAAAGTTGGTAATGGTGATGCACTGTCTGCCATGATTGGCAAAGGCAACGTCTTTACCCAGATTGGTGATGGTTCCACTTTTGCGGCCATGATTGGCGGTGCAAACGTGTTGACCAAAGTGGGTGATGATCTGACAGCGGCACTGATGGTGGGTGAAGCCAACATTTATACCCATGTCGGAAACGGTACCAGCATTGGTTTGTTTGTAGGTAAAGCCAACATCATGACGAAAGTGGGTGATGGCACAACATTGTCTGCCATGTTTGGCGAAGCCAATATTATGACCCATGTTGGTGATGGCCTGACGGGTGTACTGGCATTAGGCAAAGCCAATATCGTGACGAAAGTCGGTAATGATTTCATGGGAGTTGTGGCGGCTTCTAAAGCCAATGTGGTGACCCATGTCGGCAATGGTACTACAGCGGCCTTGTTGGCTGGCGAAGGCAATATTCTGACCAAAGTAGGTGATGGAACCACAGTCGGTCTGCTGATTTCCAAAATCGGCAATATCATGACTCATGTTGGTAACGGTACTACGGTCGGGCTTGCGAAAGGTAAAGCTAATATCATCACCAAAGTCGGTGGTGGATTGGGCATCAATGTGGCTTGGGGCACAGCCAATATTATGACCCATGTTGGTAAAGGTGAACGTTATAACTTTGCTAAAGGTGATGCGAATATCATTACCAAAGTTGGCGATGGTCAGGAAGTTACCGTCGTTCAAGGGCAAGCCAACATCGTGACCCATGTCGGAGATGGTGATGACTACACAGGTGCTTGGGGTAAAGCCAACGTAATTACCAAAGTGGGCAAAGGTCGCAATGTCGTACTCGCCAAGGGCGAAGCCAATCTTGTGACTCAAATCGGTGATGGGGATAGCTTCAATGCCTTATGGAGTCAGGGCAATGTTGTCACCAAAGTGGGTGATGGCATGCAGGTCACAGCCGCTAAAGGCAAGGGCAATATCACGACCACTGTGGGTAATGGTCTTAGCGTGACGGCTGCTCATGGTGACCAGAATATCAACACCAAAGTGGGTGATGGTGTTTCCGTCAATGTGGCTTGGGGCAAATTCAACGTTAATACCCGTGTGGGTGACGGCCTGAATGTTTCAGTCATGAAAGGCAAGGGCAATGCCAATATCCGTGTGGGTGATGGCTTGAATATCAACGCCTCTTATGCTCGCAACAACGTGGCAATTCAGGTGGGTAACGGTGATTTCTATAGCCTTGCAGTGGCGGAAAGCAATACCCAGAGTAATAAACTGAATGCGTTGTTCGATAATATCAAGCAGACAGTGCTTGGCAGTGCGGGTAGTCAGGGCATCAATTATCTGGTGAATGGTGATGAGGCCAATACATCGGGAACCCATAAAGGACGCGGATCCATTGATCTGCCGGAAGTTTCCTCTCTGAATGGCTTTAAGCTGACAGAAATGGATGAAGTCACTTCTGACTTGAAGGACAGCCTGAAAGGTTCTGTAACAGGCGTTGATACCCCGGATACTAGTAATATCGAGAATACACTCGGCAATGAAAAACGCCTGGATCCAAATCAGTTACGCAACTTGATCGTCAATGGTGATTTTGAACAAGGTGCCAAGGGATGGGAATACATCAATGACATTGAAGTCGAGCATTCAGCTAAGGCATATGGCTTCAGTGTTGAAGGGCATGGCGATCGTGTCAGTGGGTTTGATGTTAACGGAAAAACGCTTATCTGGCAGAATATCCAGAATTTGACAGCGGGCGAAGAAATTACCGTCAAATTCGATTTTGCAAGGCGTGCTGGCCGCTCGGCCGATAAAGGGCTGGAAGTGTGGTGGAATGATAAGGTTTTTTATGTGGACGCCAATGGCAAAAGTGAGTGGCAAAACAAAACATTGACTTTAACCGCCAAAGCGGGCAAAAACCGACTGCAATTTTCTGGAATCGGCTCGAATGATGGCTTGGGTTATATTCTGGATAACGTTTCTGCAACTTCATCATCTCATATGTCAGATAACGCCATTACTGAACATGTGCAGAAGGACAAAGCCGCCCATAACGCCTTGCAGGATAAGGAAAAAGCGGAAGCTGATCGTCAGCGTTTAGAGCAGGAAAGAGATAAACAACTGGCAGCCGTTTCTGGCACACAGAAACAGTTGGAAACCACGGATTTGGATGCCCTGAACGCCAATGGAGAGAAACAACGCGATGCGATCAAGGATGAAGCCCAAGAGGTGACAGATGATCTGATGGCGAAAGCCAAGGGTCTGGAAGCACTGGACAGCCATGCTACATATCATGGGGAATCCGGTCAGCAATGGCGTGATCAGTTTGCTGATGGATTATTGGGAAGTGTTCAGACCGAATTGAACAACGCTAGCGAAATTGCGCAAAACCAGCTAAATAATTCACAAAAAGCAGCGGCTGGACGTTTGGGTGATATCAAAGATGCTGTTGCCAAATCAGAAGTAGGTGTATTGAAGGCTGAGCAAAATCATCAACATGCCGAGCAGGATGTTGAAGAAGCGTTTATTCAATACAAAAACAGGGATAAAGAAGCCCTTGACCGTGAGCTAAGGGCTAGACAGGCAGAACACGATGGCAAATCAGCCTCGCAGAAGGCGGAACAGCACGGTCAGAATGAAGTATCCGCGGCAGACAATAAGACCGAGCAAGTGCAAAAGAATGCTAAAGACTCAAAACTTGATGGCAATTATAAGCCGACTCGCACAGGAGTAACGGGTAGTGGTCGTCTGTCAGGTAACGTTTATAAATCCAACGACTCTGAAGACATTGAACAAGCAGAAAAATCCAAGAGTCACATCAATCCTGAATCGACTGTTCAGGCTGATGGTAAATTCAGTAAAGAATTACAATCTCTGGATGAAGATCTGGATGAACTGAGCGATGCCAAAAAGGCATTGAATCGTTTGCAGATCAATGCGGGGATACGCACTAGAAATAAGAACGTGTCTGGCAGTTCTACGCCGACATCTGTACATACCGAAACGCCAGTCAATCAACCTGTTAGTCAGCCCGCTAATGTCGTAACGGAATGGGTCAGGAACACCCCGAAAATTTCGGGACTGGATCTTAGTGGACTGAAAGCACTGGGTGAAGAACATATTCAACAAGCATCGGTAAATACTTCTGAAACCGAATCTTCCGCTGCCATCAGAGCACAGAAAGTAGCTGATATTTATCGCTGGTTGGATAGTGATAATGATCTTGCCACTGAAAAATATATTCCTGTGCCAAAATTTGAGCGTGTAGATGCAGATATTCCGGATAACCTCAGACAGGAAATGGTAGCTTTTATCATTGATCCAAAGTTAGAGGATACTAGTCTATCGAAAAACCAGCTTGCTTCACTGGAAAAACTATTTCAAAAGGTAAGGGATACGAGTATACCGAAAGAGCAGTTCACTGCACTGGTAAGACTCTTTGTTGATGCCACAATTGATTACGACTGGGATAAGCGCGCTGAATTCGTCTCAAGACTGGAAAGCTATGGTTATAGCTTCGAACCTGTGCATGGTGATAAGAGTATTGTTTCATTTTGGTCTGGCAAAGGTCCTAAAGGCCTTGAGCGATCCCGTAACATTCTTGATGCAATACAGACTGATGGCAAGAAGGTAGTTTACGATATTGATGTAAAAGGTAACGATTTTGCTATTGCTCTGAACAGAGTGCTGATGCAGTGGAGTTATGAAACCCTCGATTCTCGTATTATGGAACAGGAAGTCCAGCAATCGGCCATTATCGCTTCTGCACGCAGCAATACCGGATTCTGGAGTTCCCTCTATGCAACCGGATCACGTGATGATGTGTATGTCATTGCGGAAGGGGGTCTGCGTCTTGGAAACTACTTCTGGAATGTTGAATTACCTGTATTGCGTCAATTGCAGCGTGAAGGCTTGGTAGGGGAAATTCGCCTGCTGGATAAAGCGGCCAAAGAGTATCAAGGTGTGTCACCTGAATCCATTGGACGCAGATTGACGGAAGCGGGTGTTTCTGTAAAAGCACGTTTTGATTCACTCGGTCTTGCAGAGCAGGAAAGATTGCTGGCATTGAATCCCGATAAATATAGGCCGGATACATTGATTGATCTGGATATTAAAACCAGTGCCATTGACAACCTACTGAGTCAAGCATTGCCATTCTATGGCTTGCGTACAGAACGCAATTTGCTGGTACGTGCATCTGATACTAAAGGCTTTGAAGTTCGTCCGTGGCCGGGTAGTAACAGTGATAGTTTCAAAACTATTATTATGGAAAACCCAGAAGATTCAGCTCAAATTAAATCTATTGAGCGTTTTATTCTCGCCAACTATCACAATTACGACCAACTGCCTGATGAGTTGCATCTGGTGAAAGATCGTATTGTTTCCCACGATCATGGGCGTACTCGTATTATTGCGGAAAAAATCGACGGTAGCTGGAGCTATAAACCGAAAACCGATTTGATGTCTGTAGGGGAGCTACGGGAAGCCGCTTACGTTAAAGGTAAGATCCTTGGTGACAGCTATCGGAATGTGTTAGATGCCCTCAGTAACTACCAAAATACTTTGCAAAACAGCAAGGATTATGATTTTGAAACAGTGGAAAAATTAACCGATCTGTTTCATCAGGTTGAAAGTTATTTGAAAGGGCATCCAGATTCAAAACGAGTTCCTGCGCTACAAAATTTGTTATCACAAGTGAGTGTCCGTCTGGAAGAATCACTGGTACTGACGGAATTTACGGTGAGAAGTGGTGAAAAAGTTGCCATTAATAATGATGGTACGCCACCACGTGACAGAGAACCGTTCAATCCAGTGACTCGTTTCCTGAACGATGAGCTTTATGGCTCCAGAGAAGATCGCCGTAACATTGATAATCACACCCAAATAATATTGGATGCGGCTGTCGCCAAAGGTGCAGCGAATAAGATCACACTACAGGGTGAAGCCGGGCGTCTAACGGGTTATTACCATAGTGGTGCTCAAAAAGATCAGGGTGAACATAGTCCAGCGAAAAAAGTTGTACTTTTCATTCACGGTTCCGGTTCATCTGCGGAAGAGCAAACCAGCATTATCCAAAATCATTACCAAAAACAGGGTGTGGATATGTTGGCGGTGAACATGCGGGGTTACGGCTCCAGTGATGGTAATCCTAGCGAAAAAGGGCTTTATCAGGATGCCCGTACCATGTTCAGCTATTTGGTTAATGACCGTGGCATCAAGCCTGAGAATATTATTATCCATGGCTATTCCATGGGTGGGGCCGTAGCGGCGGATCTTGCCCGTTATGCAGAGCGCAACGGACAGCCAGTTTCGGGTTTGTTGCTTGACAGGCCAATGCCAAGCATGACCAAAGCGATTACCGCCCATGAAGTACCAAACCCTGCGGGGATCACGGCGGGGCTGGCTAAATTTGTTAATGGTCAGTTCTCGTTGGAGAAAAATCTGCAAGGCATCTCGAAACAGACGCCAATCATGCTATTGACCGATAATGAAGGATTGGGCAAAGAAGGGGAAAAACTGCGTGCCAAGCTGGTTGTGGCAGGTTATCAGGTATCGGGTGAACAGACCTTCTATGGCCATGAAGACAGTGGGTTGATAAGCCAATACGCCGATCTGATTGTCTCAACACTTTCCGAACCTAAGCGTGAAAATGGTAGCGTGAAGGCAGGCTTGTTGGAAAAAATAGTTTATACCCTGTTTGATGTGAAATCAGGTGGAAAAGAGTTGGATAAATACTCATTCCATTTCACTCAGGGAGAGTCTCTGCTAAATAATCTTAAGAAATTGGTACCGGAAATTGGCAATGTACTCCTGACTAATGGAAATCACGTGGAGTCAAAAGAGTTTCTGGAAGGTGTTTGTTTCGCCTTGTCCGCCCGTTATTTGATGGAAGAGCGGGTACATGGGCTGGGTGGGGGTAAAGAGTATCTGTCGTGGTTGACGGATGCGGTTAAAGCCTACAATGACAACAGCTTGAATAAAAAGAGTGATATCAATTCAATTGAATCTTCTTTGCTTAATCAGTATCACCGCCAACATATCGGCCCGGCAATTCAAGATCTGCTATCAATGCAGTATAGCCGAACTCAAAATATGTCCTATTCAGACCGCGATAAAGCCAATAAAGCTTATGGTGGCAAGCTGAAAGCCAATGGTCTGACGGGAGATAGAATCGATCGTTCTTTGAGCAATGATATTGCTGGCTATGAGTCTGTTATGGAGCAGCTGCGTAATGTGGATAAGACGACATATATGTCCTTTATGTCTGAAGATCATGCAATGGCTGTTGTTGTGCATAAAGAGGAAAATCAAACTGTTTGGTCATTCTATGATCCTAACTTTGGTATCAAGTCATTTGATAACTATAAAGACTTCGAACACTTTATGGACTCTTTCCATAAGGGAATGATAACGGGTTATCAATCCAAGCTTGGCTATAAATATGAAGCCAGCATGGAGGCAAATCAAAGTTTCTATGTTAACTACAATACGTTTGAAGACAGTGCCATTACTCGTTATGACGGAGTCTGGCAAAAGGCGCGTGCAGGTGAACAACAGTACGTATTGCGTGCACTGAAAGAGCAGGGTAAGGCCTTTAAGCTGGGTTCAAATGTCACGGGACGAGTGGTTGATTATGGTAACGATGCCGTGACGTTAGAAGTGACAACGAAGAAAGGTGAGAAAGTTCTGGTTGAGGTTGAAAGTAACAATTTCAGGCAGGCGGCTAACCTTGTGCAGTCGAATATCGATAAAGTCGTTGCTAATTCGGAAAATGGTAAATTCACACTCAAAGCGTCAGCGGAGAATATTACCAAACAACCAAATGCAGGGCAGAGTGCGACTGATTCGTTTGATATGAAACCTCAGTCTGATGAATCAGAAGTACTCAAAGGCATCAAGAGCGACCTGAAACGCTACGACGAAGCACTGAAACCACAGCCATCCAGCCCAGGTAAGAAACCGAAAGATATTCGCACAACGGAGGATTTTTTGGCGGGCTACAAGCAGGGTCATGCAGGGCAGGTGGTGGATGGCTTCCGTCCAAACATGAATATCAAGCAATTGGTAGATTTGCTGGTTAAAGGTAACTGGAGTCCAGAACAAAAAGGGGCTTTGGCCTGGGAAATTGAAAGCCGCGCCTTAAAAGTCATCTTCCAGCCAAAAGCTGAGAAATACAATCGCTTGTTCCGAGATATTGCTTCAACGGGCATTGCTGATACTAAGGCAAGCGAACAACTGGCACCACAGTTGTTATTGTTGAATCTGTCAAATGATGGTTTTGGTGGACGTTGTGATCCATTGTCGAAACTGGTTCTGGTAGCAAAACAACTTGAAAATGATGGTCAGGATGGTATTGCCCGTCAATTGCTGGAAAAAATGTATTCCGCGGCAGCCGTATTCAGCAATCCAGATCTGTATTCTGCAACTGAGCGCGCCAACGCAGATAAGCTGTTGGGCTCTTTAGCTGCACTCCATGCCAAGAACCCGATGGCAGACACATTTATCAAAGTGTGGAAAGAGAAACTGGAAGATGCGAATGCACTGACAGTAGATGGCGTTATCCAGAGAATTGCCGCTGGCAATACAGAAGGTAAACCCGTGTTGCTTGAACTGGATGGACCAGACCATGCAATGGCGGCGTGGGCGAAAGGCAGTGGTGAGAGTCGCGCTTATGGTTTCTATGATCCAAATGTGGGAATTGTTGAATTCTCGTCAGCGGAGAAGTTTGGTGCTTACGTGACCCGTTTCTTCGGTGAATCCGATCTAAATATGGCACAAAGCTACAGGTTGCCGAAGAATGCAGCAGGGGAGAGCGTTTTCGAGCGTGTAGCAGTCATTGATGGTGAGGTTTTGGCAACTTATCGTCCAAGAGCGGCTGATAAAATCACCATGCGAGACATGTTAGAATTGCCGGTATTTGATGATACCCCAATCAAGAAACCGACTGAGATTGAGGCACCTAATGGTGAGAAAAAACCATTAGGTGATAACTCGCCGGAAAGCCGTATTCACGTGAATAACCAGGATGTTGACTCTTGGGTCAATGTTGATGTCAAACCACAGCCTGAAAATAGCGACAGCCGCTTTAGCGGTCAGATCATTATCCAGACGGAAAATGACCCGGTTGTTGCTAAAGCCGCCGCAAATCTGGCGAGCAAGCACCCTGATTCCAGCGTGATTGTTCAGCTTGATGCCAACGGTCAATATCGCGTGGTATATGGCGATCCGGCTATATTGTCCGATAAATTACAGTCTGATAAATCGCAGTCCGGCAAATTACGCTGGCAGATTGTTGGGCATGGACGTGAAGAGTCCGCGCAGAATCATACGCGCATGAGCGGTTACAGTGCAGATGAACTGGCCCTGAAACTGAAACAGTTCCGTACTGATTTCCAACAGGCCGGCACACCAGACCATATCAGCCTCGTGGGTTGTTCTTTGATAGGCGATGACAACCGAAATGGTTTTGCCCACAGCTTTATTTCGGCACTGGATAAGCAGGGTATCCATACCACAGTATCGGCGCGCAGTAGTGAAGTTGCGGTAGACAGCATTGGCCGCAAATATACGAAAGATGCGCGGGAACAGTGGGTTCACAAGCTCACGGATAACAAGATCGTATTAGGGTGGAATGATAAAGGTGAAGTAGAAAGCCACACGGATCGAATCCGTCGCGGTATTTCTGAAAATGACATCAGCTTGTCCCGCGTAGGTCAGACTGGTGTTGATGCAAAAGCGCAAGGCGCTATTGCGGACAATACAGAAACATTCCATGCACCAAAAGCTAATCATGAAAAACCTGACCATGCAAAAGATGACAATAAACCTGCAATTCCAGCGGAGTCATCAAATAACCAATTGAGTTATTCCGGCAATATTCAGGTACAAGCTGGTAATGGTGAGTTTACGGTCATTAACTGGGGAACGACCAATGTAGGTATCAAGGTCGGTACAGGCGGCTTTAAGTCCATGGCCTTTGGTGATAACAATGTGATGGTTCACATTGGCGATGGTAACAGCAAACACAGTGTTGATATTGCGGGTTATCAGGCGTTGGAAGGGGCGCAACTGTTTGTAGGCAACCGTAACATCAGTTTTAACATGGGACGTAGTAACGATCTGCTCGTCATGTTGGATAAATCCATTCCAACCCCACCTCTGGTTAACCCATTTGATGGCGCAGCCCGTATTTCTGGCGTATTGCAAAACATTGCAGGATCGTTTAACTCACCAGATTGGCTGACGACACAAGACCAGCAGTGGACATTGGAAAGTGCGAAGAAATATGTCAGTGATCTGTCCGGTCTCGATTTGACCAGTAGTGTGGACTATAAGACCCTGACTGATCTCGATTCTCAAAATGAACGTAGCAGCCGTGGCCTGAAAAGTGATCTCGAAACTACACTGAACAAGCGATATAACCAGTGGTTGGGTGGAAATGGCAATACTCCTGAAATGGGTAAAATCAGTCGGGCAGATAAATTCCGTCAAGAGAATGAAAAACTGGCCTTCAACTTTGCCGTTGGTGGGCAGGGTGCTGATATTCAGGTAACGGCAGGTAACTGGAACGTTATGTTCGGTGACAATATCCAGTCGATTCTGGATACCAATTTGGGCTCGTTGTTTGGTTTGATGACGCAGGAATATACCTCAACGGGCATGGCAAAAACCACGTTTACCTTTAGTCCGACGGATCTGCCACGTCAGATCAAAAATAAACTGTTGGGTAACCTTGCCGATGTTGGTGCAGATACTACTCTGGCGGATATCTTTGGCGTGGATTATACCCCGCAAGGCGGTATTGTTTCCCGCTCAGGTCAATCTGTTGATGGCGTTGCCATTCTGCGTGACATGCTGGAAATCATTGGTGAATTCAGTGGTGATCAACTGAAAGCTTTCGCTGATCCGGAGAAATTGCTCGATGGTTTGAAAGCCGGCTTGAATATGGGGAAAGATGGTGTGAAATCTTTTGCTGAAAGTCATGGTCTGAAAGCAAAAGCACCTGATGAAAAGCAAGAACAAGAAGAGCATGTAACCATTACTAAAGAGGGTGAACCCGCACAAGAAGGTAAGCCAGCACCGGAAGCAGCAGATGCACAGGCAGATCGTCCCGTTGGGTTGACTTCCCTGAACCTGCCAAACCTGTTTGCAACGCTGTTCAATCAGGATAAGCAGGCCGAGATGAAATCGCTGGTCACTAATCTGAAAAAGAACCTGACGGCTGATTTGTTGAACATGCAGGATAAAACCTTCGATTTCCTGCGTAACAGCGGTCATCTGCAAGGTGATGGTGATATCAATATCTCCCTCGGTAACTACAACTTTAACTGGGGTGGTGATGGTAAAGATCTCGGCGCTTATCTGGGAGATAACAACAACTTCTGGGGTGGCCGTGGTGATGACGTCTTCTACTCTGTAGGAACCTCGAATATCTTCACAGGCGGTGAAGGTAAGGATGTAGGCGTTATGATGGGACGTGAAAACATGATGTTTGGCGGTGCAGGCAACGATGTTGGTGTATTGGCCGGACGCATTAACTACGCTTACATGGGAGACGGTGATGATCAGGTCTTTGCCTTTAGTGAAGGCGGGGTGATCGACGGCGGTAAGGGACGTGACTATATCGTGGCTTCCGGTAACTTCAATCGCATTGATGCCGGAGAAGATCAGGATTACGTTGTGACCATCGGCAATAACAATCAGGTTGATTTAGGAAAAGGCAACGATTTTGCTACAGTATTCGGCAACTATAACCGGATCGATGGCAATGCGGGCAACAATTCCATCAAACTGATGGGTTATCACGCTGTAATCAATGGTGGCACAGGTGACGACCATCTGATTGCTGATGTGGTATCGAAATTCAGCCAGATTAACGGCGGTGATGGTGATGATCTGCTGGTACTGGGTGGATATCAAAACAGCTTCAAGGGCGGCACGGGTGTGAATAGCTTTGTGGTCAGCGGTGATGTCATCGACAACGTGGTTGAAGATATCAAGCAAGGTGACAAAATTATTTTCAACGACATCAACTGGAAAAACCTGTGGTTCCAACGCAGCGGTTACGATTTGGTGCTGTTGACTCACCGCAATGTCAAAGACAGCTCTGCACAGGGGCAGTTTGAAGCTATGGGAACAGTAACCTTCAATAATTACTTCAATGGTAATCGTGCGGATATCATCACCCAAAGGGGAGATAAAGATACGCAAGGCGAGCGTGAGTATACGGCACTCTCTGCCAATGCAGTAGACTCTTTGGTACAGGCCATGAGTGGATTCGCGCCTAATATGGGAGACAGTGGCTTTATTGATTCGCTTGATAGCCAAAAGAAATCAGCCATTGTAACCGCCTGGTCGGATACAACGAATGGGAAATCCAAACTGGGTTGATAGCTGGAAGGGTTTTTAATTAGATCTTTTTATTAATGAAAAATGGCTCACTATGGTGGGCCATTTTTTTAACCATTATATATGGCGATCGGGAAAAAGTGATGTTTGGTGGCAGTCTGATATCAGCATGTACGCCAAAACTACTTGATAATGTGGTGGAGATAATGAACTACTCTATTAAAGGGTAAGGGATTTAGTTGATGCATTCAAGGTGTTGTTGTTTGTCTAGCCGAATACCGGGTAACATATGGAAAAATTCAACATATCACCCGATTAATTTTAATGTAACAGAGTGTATTAAACTAATTTATTGTTTATAGATGGATTTTTACTGAAGTGTTAGTTAACTAATTCAATTTCATTCAAGTAATTAGTATTAGTAAAATCCTTCCCATTGAAAAAACGAATAAGCAGATCAGCCAGCACATCTGGGCGCTCTACCATAACGAGATGATCCGATTTTTTGATGGTGGTGAATGTTGAGTTTGGAAAAATAGAAGCGCAATATTTGACATTTTCAGGTGGTGTAATGATATCGTATTCACCCGTTGTAAATAACATGGGTTTGTTGAAGTTGTCAGCTCTCTCGTATTTCTTTTGGTTCAAAAGGCGCGTTTGGAGACTCTCATATCGTTCTCCTTGTTGTTGGGTTGATTCCTGTAGTGTCGTTTTTAGCAGTCTATATGTAGTATCTTTTCCTAATATGTCAGTACCAGGTTCAAGGCAAAGAATGCTTGAAATAATTTTCTCAATGGATTCATCATATTTTCCTTCACTGAGTAATTGTAACGCAGTATTTAATCTGTCTTGAATATGAGGTGGCTGAGTTAATGCAACGCCAATTAACACCGCTTTATTGATTCTTTCAGGCCATCGATAAGCAAATTCCAAAGCAGTGGAGCCACCGTAAGAAATACCAATAAGATTTATCGTTTGTAAAGAAAGTACATCTAGAACATGTCTGGCACATTCGGCAAGAAATTCAAAACTCTCATTGTCTGGTATATTGTCCGCAGACCCAGTTCCGGGTAAGTCAACCATGATTAGAGGACCATCATCTTTAAGGAGATATTCAAGATGTGGTAAAGAATACATATCTTGAAAACCGCCAGCTATAATCAGCTTTGGTACTGCGGTTTTTGCTCCCAGGGCTGTAGTATCAGTATTAATATCACCAATGACACGGAAAGCATATTTTACTCCGCGCCATTCAATCTTTCTCTTGTCTTGAGGTGGAAGGCGGTGAGTTGAGTCAATAAAAGCCGCAAGAGATTCAACATTTCTGAATCTGAGTACGTCACTCCAATCTATTTTCTTTCCTAAGTTTTGCTCAATAAAAATTTGTATTTCAACTAAGGAAATAGAATCAGCACCAAGACTAAAGAAGTCATCTTTAGTATCCATCGATTCTACGAGTAAAACTTCTTTACATATCTTCAATACCTCATTTTCAGTGTTATTTAATTTGTGATTTTGACTTTGTAGTGATGACATAGTCATATTTAGTCTCCTATTATTGATATTGCTTTTGAATTGGGAAGCCTTTATTAGTTACTAGAAGTTTAGTACAAACTATTTTTGATAGTAAGATAACTAGTGGCAACTATCACTTTTGTTATCAATAAGATGGCGGAGATAGCAGCTAATCTCGATTAGATACCGATATCTGTTGAAACATAAAATGATCTCAGTAAGTTTTAATGTTAACTACAAGGATATATGAGCTAGTTTTGAATGATACATTACATCAGTAACTAATTAAAAAATCAGAATAATTTATATTACCAAAATATATTAATAATATGTTATTAATTTCGTTTAAAGTTAATGATATTTAATATTCAAATAACATAATTAAAGTGTATGTAAAATATAAATATAAGAACAAATGAAGGGCGGTAATTTATATTATTATATAATGAATATTGAGGCGGTAATTTCATGTTGTCCGAATGGTTTTTCTATATATTAATGCTGCTATCATTTTATTAATGATAAATCCCGTTTTATTCCGTTAATATATGTGATGTTGAGCGAGGTTTAGTATGCATAAAAACACAGAGAGTTCTAATGATGTTGGGACACAATATGATTCATTTACAGTAGAGGGTTATGTTAGTTTTTTAGATATCCCATATGGTGTAAATAATATATCTGTTACTGTAATAGGTGATAGGTCAGCAATTCATGATGCTCATTTGTATTATAATCTAACTGAAAGTCTTGGTGAGCAACTACTAACGGTTTTAGAATTAGCCGTTATCTATAAGAAAAAAGTGAGGGTGTTTGGGGAAGACAAGGCTATAAAATCTGTAGCTATATATAAGTAATAATAGAACAATATTTTATTGTTTTCACAGCTTTATTTTATGTGATTTAAATGATTTTAATATTATTAATAAAACATGATATTAAGTGAGATTAATTATGCAAGAAAATAAACCGAATTCTAATAATGATACTGAAATACAACAAAACCAATCTACAGTCGCTGGATATGTTTCTAATCTTCATATAGCATCTCCTGTTTCCAGTAATGTAACTGTTGAAATAAGTGATGATTATGGTAATAAACGACTTGAGAATGCACTGTTAACCTATGGGATAAATTCAAGTCCTGGTAACCAGATGTTGACGGCCTTAGAATTAGCATTGGTAAATAACAAACAAGTGAAGTTAGTAATACATGTACATGAAGGTACAATTTATATAGACAGTGTAGGATTAATCGGAGAATAAAATATTTAATGAAATAATCCCCCTGAATTATGGGGGATTATTTTTGTTAGAAGTGACAAACAAGAGCTGTATCAAGACAGTTGCGTTGATAATCATCCCAAAAACCTGGAGGATGGCTTTTAATATCACTCTCTAACAACATTGGTTTATGCCATTCAAATTGTAAACCTGCTTTATTGATTGCATCTGCATATTGTTCACGGCTCCAACGATACATCGTAAAAGGAGTGGGAGGAGTAGTAATAAATTCAGCCTTTAAGAGGGTTGTATCTTTTACTGGTTCTTCACTCAGAACCTTTATTTTATAATTTTCATAGTTCCCTTTTGCTAATCGATAATCAGGTTCAAAGGTATAAGCTACGAGTTTACCGGAAGGTTTAAGGTGATCTGCAACTACACGAAACATTGTCGTAAGATCTTCAAGTGATTCCGCATGGCAAAATAACCAGGCCGCGACTATTAGATCAAATTTCCCAAATGATTCCATTTCACAGACATTTCTTATATGAAACTCTATATCATCGTTGTATTGCTGTGATTTATTTCTGGCAATTTCTATCATTTTGTCTGATATATCGACACCAACAACTTTTGAAGCACCAAGATTTTTGAATTTCCGACTAAAAAGACCATATCCACATGCCAAATCTAACACTGATTTTCCTTGTATATCACCGGCTAGATTGAGGATTGTTCTAATTTCCACTTCGATATGAGGAGCTGAGTCTGAAAAGCTCTCATAAAGGTGTGCAATAGGATTATATAAAATATTATCGTTCATTATTTTTTGTCCTTAATTAAAGTTAAAACATTTTATTTGTCGATGGGATATATTATTTAGTATTGGTGTAATGTTTTCTGATTATATTTTCTTTACATATATTAGGATGTAATTAATGAATTAGATATAATTATTTTTATATTGATCCTGCTTTTTGGTTAAGTATAAGAAATAAAGACGGGATTATTTTTAAGAAGAATTAATTTCTTGATAATAATATTGAGTATGTCCTGTTTTTATCAACCCACTAAATGTGGGTTGATAACAGAATTATTCTTTTTCTAAAAAGCGACGAATTGCCCTGAGTACAGCTTCAGGTTTTTCTGCGTGAACCCAATGTCCGCAACCTGCTACAACCCAGGCTGTTGCTTGTGGGAATTGGCGGATAATGTCTTCTCGGTATTCTTCAGTAATATAATCTGAATTTCCTCCACGAATAAACAGGGCAGGTTTATACCATGCAGGAATAGTTTCCCAACCGATAATTTTTTCGTATTCACTTTGCAAAACGGGTAGGTTGAATTTCCATTCCCCTTGACGGAACGATTTCAGTAAAAATTGAATAACACCTTCTTCCGAAATATCTTGGTACATAACATCTGTCGCAGCTTGTCGGGTTTGTACACCGGCTGCTGTAACCTTATTCAATGCTGCAAAAATGCTGTCATGGCGGCGAACGGGATAAGCAACGGGAGCCATATCAATCACCACGATTTTTTCGATGCGTTCTGGCGCAATGGCTGTCATGGTCATGGCGATTTTGCCTCCCATGGAATGCCCGATAATAGTGGCGTTGGGTACATTTAGCTCATCAAGGAGCGTCAGGACATCCTGCGCCATATCACGGTAATCCATGTTTTCCATAGGTGGTGAAATACCGTGGTTACGTACATCAATTTGAATCACCGGATAATGTTGTTGTAAATCACGTCCCAATACTCCCAGATTGTTTAAATCTCCAAAAAGCCCATGAATCAGGACAATAGGTGTTGAAGATTGTGGATTTTCCGGCGTGTGAAAATGATAATTTAATTGACTATTTGATTTCATGATTTGCCTGAATTTAATACCATTTATATAATGTTTAATATTGAGATGTTTAATATCATGACACGTGAACAGTGACAAACTCAATGGGACGGAAATGAGATAAAATAGTTGTAACTGATTGATTTATTTTAAAGGGAAGTCGCTTTTCTAATGATTATCAATTTTAAAAAGAATCACTTTAAGTTATTGAAAGTTTAATTGTTTTGTTTTTTGGTATTATATCTTATAATCCCAAGATAATTTTTCATTAAGAACAGTACTGGATAGAAATGAAAACGATAGAAGTTGATGAAGACCTTTACCGCTTTATTGCAAGCCAAACTCTGCATATCGGTGAAAGTGCATCTGATATTTTACGGCGCATATTGAAATTGGACGTCGGGCAGCCAGTACAAATTACAGAGTCTGCCAACGATCCTGCACCTGTTGTTAAAGTCCCGGTTGCCCGTTCCCGTGATGCTGTCCGCGTTATTCGTGAATTATTGCTTTCTGATGAGTACGCTGAAAAGAAAAAATCTGTTGAGCGCTTTATGCTGATCCTGTCTACACTGTATAGCCTGAACAGTGAGAGTTTTTCCAAAACAACGGAAGCGATGCACGGGCGTACCCGCACCTATTTCGCGGGTGATGAGCACACTTTATTAGCCAGCGGCAAGCAAACTAAGCCTCGTCATATCCCCGGTACGCCTTTTTGGGTAATCACCAATACTAATACTGACCGTAAACGCAGCATGATTGAACATGTTATGCAGGATATGAAGTTTCCGGCAAATTTGGTTGAGAAAGTGTGTGGCACTATCTAATTTAATGAGATTCTTAATTTAGTGAACTTCTTAAGTTAGCGAAATTCAGCGAGTTACCCTACTAATCTAATCGTTTGACTTATTTATACTGTACTGGCTTATCACCAGTGCAGTCTCCCAGGAGAAATACTAAAGTGGTAATTCATTCAAGAGCAGGGCAACTCGCCCAGCAGCATGATTTAATTAATGTTGCCCAACTCACTTCACAGTATTACACCTTACAACCACATCCTGAAAATCCAGCACATAAAGTCAAATTCGGCACTTCTGGTCATCGTGGCAGTTCTGGACGCAATAGTTTCAACGAATCGCATATTTTGGCTATTTCTCAGGCTATTGTCGAAGTTCGTTCGCAACATGGGATTACTGGGCCATGCTATGTGGGTAAAGATACCCATGCGCTTTCAGAAGCAGCATTTATCTCTGTATTGGAGGTATTAACGGCGAACGGCATGGATGTGATTGTGCAGGAAAATAATGGATTCACACCGACTCCTGCTATTTCTCATGCCATCTTATGCTACAACCGTCAGGGGAAAAATCTAGCAGATGGGATAGTGATCACGCCCTCCCACAATCCACCAGAAGATGGCGGCATTAAATATAATCCCCCCAACGGCGGGCCTGCCGATACCGATCTGACTGCAATTATTGAACAGCGCGCCAATGAATTACTGGCGAACGATCTCAACGGGATCAAGCGACAGCCTTATGAATTGGCATTAAAAAGTGAATGCCTGCATCCTCAAGATTTGATTGATCCTTATGTTACTGCGCTGGGTGAAGTGGTGGATATGGCAGCGATCCAGAAAGCCGGTTTGAAAATTGGTATCGATCCGCTGGGTGGTTCCGGGATTGCTTACTGGCAACGGATTGGGGAATATTACGATCTCGATCTGACACTGGTTAATGATAAGATCGATCAGACATTCCGTTTTATGACACTGGATCATGACGGTGTGATCCGCATGGATTGTTCATCTCGTTGGGCAATGGCAGGATTGTTGGAGCTGCGTGGTAAATTTGATTTGGCCTTTGCCAATGATCCCGATTATGACCGTCACGGGATTATTACACCAACGGGTTTGATGAATCCTAACCATTATTTGGCAACGGCTGTGGATTACTTATTCCGCCACCGTCCTCAATGGCCTGAAAATATCGCCGTGGGTAAAACACTGGTTTCCAGCGCCATGATTGATCGGGTTGTCGCTGATTTGGGACGTGAATTAGTAGAAGTTCCCGTCGGTTTTAAATGGTTTGTGGATGGATTATATAAAGGCGAGTTGGGCTTTGGTGGAGAAGAAAGTGCTGGTGCATCTTTCCTGCGTTTTGATGGCACTCCGTGGTCAACCGATAAAGATGGCATCATCCTTTGTTTGTTAGCTGCTGAAATGACCGCAATTACCGGTGAGAATCCACAGCAACGTTACGACAAACTGGCTGCCAGATTTGGTACACCAAGCTATAGTCGCATTCAGGCTCCGGCTACTCATCAGCAAAAAGCATTGTTGTCTAAGCTGTCACCAGAAATGGTCAAGGCCGATGTATTGGCAGGCGATCCGATTACCGCTCGCCTGACAACCGCATCGGGTAATGGCGCTTCCATTGGTGGCCTGAAAGTAATGAGTGATAATGGCTGGTTTGCTGCCCGCCCTTCTGGCACGGAAGAGGCCTATAAAATCTATTGCGAAAGTTTCCTCGGTGCGGAACATCGGGAAAAAATTGAGCAAGAAGCACAGGAAATCGTTAATCAGGTATTTGCTGCTGGTTGATTGAACCCCCTGTTTCTGAATGGAAAAAAAGTCGTAGCAATTGCTACGGCTTTTTTGTTGCCGCCGCAAATCTATTGGATATACATCAAAAAATAATTCATCCTTTATTCTCATCCCCATTTTTATTAATAAAAGGATGAGGTAAGAGTGCTTATTCCCCTATTTAATCACTGTTTTTATTTTTATTAAAAGTTAAAGGATTACTGTTATCTTTCATTAAAAGGGTTTGACTATGAAATCTGACTTTTGGAGAAAGATTTACCTTATTTTAGGTTGCGGGTTATTGATTTCATTACTGGCACATTGCATTCCAAATAAAACTGACTTGTTGAAAAATCAGGAGAAAGTGATGGTACATAGCTTGGATCAGTTATCAGATAGTCAACACATCTATCTCCACCGTACAGGAATTGCTGATTTTGAATCCGTAATTTCTCAAGCTTCTGCTCACTGGGTTGATAGACAGACGTTATTATTGTCAGACAATAAAACGTGGTCAGGTGATGAAGGTAAATTTATTGTTCGCCTATATTACAACCAAAATAATAAGGTGGAGGTCAATGACCAAGGTTATTTTACTGATAGCTATTTGACGCTCACACCGACGATTTTAAGTCAGGAAACAGCAAAAAAATTCCCTCATCTGGCGAAGTGGGCGGCTTTTCGTTTACCTGAGAATGTGGATATTGATCGACTGCTGACCGGGGATTTGGTAGTTTTGTCGGCCAACGAGCAAGGCATATTTCTATCGGCAACCCAAGTACAAACGGCTGGTGTGCTGGATGATCGTTTCTCTGATGCTGCCGATAAATTGGAATATGGGGCGCGGATAAATAATAAGGGCGTGATTTTCAGGTTGTGGGCACCCACGGCACAAAATGTCGGTTTGGTTATTTATGATCAAAATAAACAGGCTATCGCCAATCACACAATGCAACGTGACGCAGCGAGTGGTTCTTGGTCATGGCAAGGTGGTAAGGAGTTGATTGGCACTTATTACCGCTATGATTTACAGGTTTACCACCCGCAATCTCGCAATGTGGAACACTATGAGGCTACTGATCCTTATTCTTACAGCCTGTCTACTAATTCGGAATACAGTCAGGTCGTCAATCTGGATGATGAATCCCTGAAGCCACTAAACTGGAATAATCTGTTGGTGCCGCACTCACAAAATACACCGACGGATATTGCACGTATGACTATCTATGAAGCGCATATCCGTGATCTTTCCGTTGCAGACAGTACGATACCAGAAGCCTGGCGTGGTAAGTATCTGGCACTGACTGATAATAACAGTGATATGTTCAAGCATCTTAAGGCGTTGAGTCAGGCTGGAATGACTCATATGGAGTTGCTGCCTGTATTTGATATTGCTTCTGTTAATGAATTTAGCCAGCAGGTGGCTGACCTTGAACACCCTTTTAGTCGTCTGTGTCAAATCAATCCAATGGTTAAAAACAGTCGTTTTGCCGATTATTGTCATAGTTCATTGACCGTGCGGGAGGTTTTGCAGGAATTGCTGCGTGATGACAATATCAATAATCCGCAGGTGCAAGAACTAAATACGCTAGTGGCAAAAACTGATTCCTATAACTGGGGTTACGATCCATTTCACTATTCAGTGCCGGAAGGTTCTTACGCCACTAATCCGGAAGGTTCCGGCCGCATAAAAGAATTTCGTGCCATGGTACAGGCTATCAAGCAACACTTGGGCATGAATGTGATCATGGATGTTGCCTATAACCATACTAATACGGCAGGCCCGACAGCCAGAACGTCGGTGTTGGATAAGATAGTGCCTTGGTATTACCACCGTTTGGATGAAATAACAGGCAAGGTTGAAAATAATACTTGTTGTTCTGACACTGCGCCGGAACGTCGCATGTTTGCCAAATTGATCGAAGATTCGCTGGTGACGTGGGTTAAAGATTATAAGATAGATGCGTTTCGATTTGATTTAATGGCTTACCACCCCAAAGTACAAATTCTATCGGCACTAGAAAAAGTGCGAGCTATTAATCCATCGATCTACTTTTTCGGAGAGGGGTGGAATTCTGGGCAGGATGATCGATTCGAAACCGCTTCTCAGCTCAATCTTAAGGGGACAGGCATTGGTACGTTCTCTGACAGGCTACGGGATGCGGTACGTGGCGGCGGGCCATTTGATGTAGCCGATAGTATTCGCAGTAATCAGGGAGTAGGCAATGGTGCTGAAATATTGCCTAATGAAATTTCCAGATTAGATGCGGATAACGTTCGTCATTTATGGGATTTGGTACGTATTGGCATGGTTGGCAATTTGGCTGATTTTGTCATGATCGATAAAGATGGGGCAGTGAAAACAGGCAGCGAAATTGATTACAAGGGGACTGCTGCGGGTTATGCGTTAGATCCGATTGAAGTGCTGAATTATGTATCCAAGCACGATAATCAAACATTGTGGGACATTATCAACTATAAAGCTGCCTATGAAGCGAGTCTGATGACGAGGGTTCGTATGCAGGCGATCTCTCTTGCTACGGTATTTCTTGGACAAGGTTTGGCTTTCGATCAACAGGGTTCAGAATTATTGCGTTCAAAATCCTTTACCCGCGATTCCTATGACGCTGGTGATTGGTTTAATCGTGTTAGTTATAGCTATAAAGACAATAATTATGATGTAGGGCTACCCGAATACAGTAATGATGGCAAGAATTATCCATTGATTTATCGTGTGAAGAATCAGGTGAAAAAACCAAGTCAAAATGAATTATTACAGATGATGGCGTTTTATCAGGAGCTATTGCGGTTACGTCAATTTTCACCATTGATGACTCTTGGTGATGGTGCTGCTATCAGGCAACGTGTCGATTTTGTTAATGTTGGCCCCCACCAGCAAATGGGTTTACTGATAATGACGATTGATGATGGCAATATGACCCAGAGTGATCGTGATTGGCGGTTTGATGGCTTGGTAGTTGCTATTAATGCCGCACCTTGGTCTGTGACTGTCAAAGATCTTAATATCAACGGGTTGAAATTAAATGATATTCAACGTGAATTGGATAAGGCATCTTTGGCTGCGGGGGTGAGAATAACAGAAAATGGCGAGGTAATAATGCCTGCATGGTCGGCAGCCGTATTGGTTTTGCCACAAGAAGGGATTCGTGGAACAGGTTTGCCTGTTCGCAGGAAATAACGTAATCAGGCAAATTGTTTGATCCTCTTGAGCCTGAATACGTTATTCACTCGTCAGACATAAATCGATAACCGATTCCTGTTTCTGTCAGTAAATGCTTAGGACAAGCGGGGTCGGTTTCTGGTTTTTGATCGTATTGATATTAACTGTATTCACGTTAGTGGTACTCACATTAGTGGTACTCACATATCCTTGAAAGCATTTTCAATTTTGGGTGGATCTTCCAACGGAAGAATAAAATGAAAACTAGCTCCACCTTTTTTATTGTTAGCCGCCCATATCTTTCCGCCGTGGATTTCAATAATAGATCGGCAGATCGCCAATTCTAGCCCGACACCAGATATAGCTGATTCTTTGTTGACGCGGGAGAATTTATTAAAAATAAGTTTTTCTTGCCCTGATGGAATTCCTGTTCCCGCATCCCAGACTTCAATATGCACCTGTTTTTGATGGGTTTTCTTCTCTATTGTGGCTTGTATGCCCAAGGGAGTCTGTTCATTGGTGTATTTAATAGCGTTTTCCAGCAGATTGAAAAAAACACGTTCCAGTAAAACGGCATCACAGTGTAGTAATAAATTGTTGGGCAAGGAAAGCTCTACTGTGCAACGATTGAGGGTATATTCCAGAGAACGCAAGGCATTGCCGACAATTTCGTCCAGTGAATACCATTCAAGATTGAGCTGAATGCCACCTGATTGGAGCCGTGCCATATCAAGCAGGTTATTGACCAGTCGTGAAGTGCTGAGGATTTGCTGGCGAATTTGGTTAACTTTTTGTATATGCGGCGAATTTTCGGCGGATAGATCCAACATCAGTATTTCTGATTGCCTGAATAGTACGGTTAACGGAGTACGTAAATCGTGGGATAACGCTGCCAACAATGAATTACGCAATTGCTCCCGCTCAGTTTCCAGTTTGGCGGATTCTGTGCTGCGTGCAAGGTGTAATCGCTCCAGTGCGTTGGCGATGAGTCCTGTGAAAATTTGTAATAACCTTTGTTGTTCCGGTATCAATAATTGGCGCAGGTTAGGGGATTCAATGGCAAGAACGGCAAAGACCTGCGAAGGTGTGGCGATCGGCAATAGTTGGTAAGATACTCCCGGTAATGTGTCAGTGCCTGCCCCAGCCGGTTGTTTTTTATCAAAACACCATTTGGCAATCGCTTCGTCAATTTGCATTTGACCACCATTGCTGGATTTCACTTGATATAAATGATGGCCGCTATCTGGCAGCAGTAACCCCGTTTTTGCCTGAAAACTATTGGATAGAAAATGATAGCTGATACGGGCTATGTCTTCTTCGTTCAGGGCCTTGCTCAATTCGCGAGTTATTTCATATAGATGTCGTGTTCGCTGTTCGCGATAACGGGCTATTCTGGCCTGATAGCGTATGCCTGCGGTGAGGTTTCCGACAACAGCCCCGACAATCAGCATTACAGTCAGTGTGAGCAAATATTGCATATCCTTGACTGCCAATGACCAGTGTGGCTGGACAAAGAAAATGTCGAAACTGATGACATTGATGAAAGCGGCAAAGACGGATGGCCAACGACCATAAAACAGGGCGATGATGACAACGCCGAGCATGTAGAGTGTCACTAAGTTGGCTTTATCAAGAGTCAACAAGAACGTCCGGGAAAAAAGAGTAATGAGGGCACAGAGTACAATTGCCATCAAAAAGCCCTGAGTCGGGACTCGCCATTTGTCATAGAATGTTCGGTTATCTTTTGGTTCTTTGTCCCCGCGTTTTTTATCTTCCAACGCAACAATAATCAGATCTAAATCAGGGCCGAGTTTTCCCAGTCGTTCTGAAAAGTCACTGCGCCATTTAAAGCCAAAGAGAGTTGAATGGGAATCGTAATAGCGGCCAATAAGGATTTTCCCCAGATTATGCTCTCTGGCGTAGTGCAGGATTGCGTTTTCTTCATGGGAATCGGAGAGTGTTGCGGTTTCAGCTCCCAAATCTTGGGCCAGTTTCAAGGCTTGTAAGATAGTACGTCGTTTGCTTTCTGGCAGTTGGTGTAATTTGGGAGTTTCAACATAAACAGCATGCCAGATGCAATTGAGTTTTGCTGCCAAGCGAGCGGCTTTCCGAATCAGTTTTTCATTACCTGCGCTATAGCCAATACATAGCAACAAATTTTCTCGCGTATGCCATACGGATTCTTTTCCTCTGGTATCACGAAAAGCGCGCATTTGCTCATCTACGCGATCTGCCGTGCAACGTAGTGCCAATTCACGCAGGGCAATCAGATTTCCTTTGCGAAAAAAATGTTCAATGGCACGCTCAGCCTGACTTGAAATATAAACCTTGCCATCATTGAGCCGCTGACGCAGATCATCAGGAGGCAGATCAACCAGAACAACATCATCGGCCTGATCAAATATATGGTCGGGAATGGTTTCCTGAACACGAATACCGGTAATACCACCGACAACATCATTCAAACTTTCCAAATGCTGCACATTGATGGTAGTCAGTACATCAATGCCGGCTTCCAATAATTCTTCTATATCTTGCCAGCGTTTCGGATGGCGGCAGTCTTTAGGGTTACTGAATGCCAGTTCGTCCATCAAAATAATGGCCGGATGGCGGGCAAGGGCTGCATCAATATCAAATGCTGCTATCCTGCGCTGATGGTAGTGGAAATATTTTGGTGGTAATTGGGGCAACCCTTTAAGTAGGGCTGCGGTTTCTTGTCGATCATGGGTTTCAACAATGCCGACAATGACATCTAACCCTTGTGCCAGCAACCGTTGAGCTTCTTGCAGCATGGCGTAAGTTTTACCGACACCCGCACAAGCACCGAAAAATATTTTTAGTTTGCCACGTGGTTTTTCGTTTGCCAGTATCAGTAAGTCATCAGGATCGGGGCGTTTTGGCTCGTTTTGCACCATATATTATTTGCCTTGTGGGTCTAGGTTATCCAATGCTAGGTTCAGCTCCAGTACATTGACTATAGGCCTTCCCATATATTCCAGCAGGGGATGTTGAATATGCTGCTCAATGAGTTTATGAATGACTTCGGGTGATATGTTACGGGCTACCGCTACACGTGATGCCTGAAATTCAGCGGCTTCTGGGGATATATGGGGATCGAGTCCGCTACCGGATGCCATGATTAAATCAACGGGGATCGGATATTTTTGCGGATGATTGAATAAACTTACCCGGATAATGTTTTGGTCTATTTTGTTTTTCAGTTCAGGATTGGTCATAGCGAGATTACTACCCCCTGATGACAGAGTGTTATACGGTTTCTCGGTCGTCATGGAAGGGCGGCCATGAAAATAGATGGGTTTAGTAAAATTTTGACCAATTAATTCAGAGCCAACGAGTTTGCCATTCTGCTCTATTAGCGATCCTTTAGCTTGATGAGGAAATAAAAATCCTGATATTCCTGTCACCAATAATGGATAGGCTATGCCAGTGATTACGCTAAGAAATGTCAGCAGAATAATGGAAGAACGTAACCAGATCATTTTTCATCACCTTATTTGAAGGCCTGATTATTTAAATGCAGATTAATTAAAGATCGTCAGTTAAAAATTAAGGCAGTGAGCAATATATCAATGAGCTTAATGCCGATAAAAGGTATAAGCAAACCGCCAAGACCATATATCCATAGGTTTCGGCGCAAGAGTGACAATGCGTTCATTGGGCGGTAGCTGACGCCTTTCAGTGCCAATGGCAGTAGAAAGATTATGATTATCGCATTGAAAATAACAGCAGACAGTACCGCAGATTCCGAAGAATGAAGGTGCATGATGTTCAATGCATTAAGTTGTGGATACGTAACCGAAAAAGCGGCGGGAATGATGGCGAAATATTTAGCAATATCATTGGCAATACTGAATGTTGTCAAAGCACCGCGGGTCATTAGCATCTGTTTGCCAATATGTACAACTTCAATCAACTTGGTAGGGTTGGAATCCAAGTCAACCATATTGCCTGCTTCTTTTGCTGCCTGTGTACCTGAATTCATAGCAACGGCAACATCTGCTTGTGCCAGCGCTGGTGCATCGTTTGTACCATCGCCAGTCATGGCAACCAGACGCCCTTCAGACTGATATTGGCGGATCAGGGCGAGTTTCGCTTCGGGAGTGGCTTCTGCCAGAAAATCATCAACGCCCGCTTCGGCTGCAATGGCTGCAGCAGTAAGGTGATTATCACCTGTAATCATGACGGTCTTGATTCCCATTTTGCGCATTTCAGTGAAGCGTTCTTTAATCCCGCCTTTCACAATATCTTTTAAGGCGACGACCCCCAAGACCTGCTGATTTTCAGCAACAACCAATGGTGTTCCTCCTTTATATGCGACTTGCTGTACCAAATGATCAATCTCATCAGGGAAATGACTGTGGTTGGCTTCAATATAGCGACGAATAGCATCGACAGCGCCTTTGCGGATCATGCGATTATCAATATTGACTCCGCTCATGCGTGTCATGGCAGAGAAAGGAACGAATGTGGCTTTTAATTCTCGAAGATCTCGCTCACGCATATTGAAACGTTGTTTTGCCAAGATTACGATGCTGCGCCCTTCCGGTGTTTCATCTGCAAAAGAAGAGAGTTGGGCAGCATCAGCTAACTGTCGCTCTGTTACGCCCGGAGCAGGTAAAAATTGAGATGCCTGACGGTTTCCGAGTGTGATAGTGCCAGTTTTATCGAGTAGCAGGACATCCACATCTCCAGCGGCTTCAATAGCGCGTCCGCTGGTGACGATGATATTGGCTCCCAACATGCGGCTCATACCGGCAACACCAATGGCTGACAATAATCCGCCAATGGTGGTGGGGATCAGGCAAACCAATAAGGCAATCAATACAGTGAGTGTAATGGGCGCGCCAGATTGATTGGCTTGGACGCTGAACAAGGAAAAAGGCAGAAGGCTTACACAGACCAGCAAGAAAATAATGGTTAGTGCAGTAAGTAAAATGGTGAGGGCTATTTCATTTGGTGTTTTACGTCGCTTAGCCCCTTCAACCATTGAAATCATTCTGTCTAAAAAGGTTTCGCCCGGATTGACTGTACATTCGACGATTAGCCAATCTGATAAAACTCGCGTACCTCCAGTGACAGAGGAAAAATCACCCCCTGATTCGCGGATAACTGGTGCAGACTCTCCTGTAATGGCGCTTTCATCAACGGAAGCCCCTCCTTCAAGGATTTCACCATCACAAGGAATGGTTTCTCCTGCCTCCACCAGCACGATGTCCCCTTTACGCAAAGTGTCAGAAGTGACTTTTTCTTTTACGGCTTCACGGCTGGATGATGCTAGTTTGATCGCCCAACTGGTTTTTTTTATATTTTTCAGGCTGGATGCTTGGGCTTTACTACGTCCTTCCGCCAGTGCTTCTGCGAAGTTGGCAAACAGTACGGTAATCCATAACCAGAGCACAATGGCTCCGGTAAATAGCATATTGCCCGTTAATTGCCCTATTAATATGCCAATCCATAATGCGGTGGTCAGGCAACTTCCGACATAAACAACGAACATGACCGGATTTCGCCATTGTTGAGCCGGATGGCATTTTTTTAACGAGTCGATAAGTGCCTGGAGAATCAAAGTCGGTTCAAATAATACTTGTGGTTTATTTTTCATATCTTACCTCGCACTCTTTTTACCTCAACTCTCATGGCCAAAGTTGTAGGTGTTCTGCGATAGGGCCAAGAGCTAGGGCAGGAATAAACGTGAGAGCACCGATCAGTAAAATGACCAGAATTAATAATCCAATAAAGAGGGAACCGTGGGTCGGTAAGCTGCCATTGCTAATAGGCTGGCGTTTTTTGTTAACCATGGAACCAGCGATGGCCAGAACAGGCAGAATGATGCCAAAACGCCCAAGAAACATGGTTACCCCCAACAGCAGGTTATAAAAGACACTGTTGGCATCTAGTCCGGCAAAGGCACTCCCGTTGTTATTGGCTGCGGATGAGAAAGCATAAAGTACTTCAGTGAAGCCGTGGGCGCCGGGATTTGCAATAGCGTTGCGACCTGCGTCGATTGAAATAGCCAGAGAAGTTCCCAATAAAACAAGCGAAGGGGTAACTAAAATCGCCAGTGCGACCATTTTCATATCATGGATATCAATTTTTTTACCTAAGTATTCTGGTGCCCGGCCAATCATCAAACCTGCAATAAATACGGCAAGCAGGACGAACAACAATATGCCATAAAGACCAGAACCAGCCCCACCGAATATGACTTCACCAATTTGCATCAACCAGAGCGGTATCATGCCGCCTAGCGGAGTAAAAGAATCATGCATTGCATTTACGGCACCACAGGAAGCGGCTGTCGTAACAACGCCATAAAGGGAAGAGGCAAGGATACCAAAGCGGGATTCTTTTCCTTCCATATTAAAAAAGTGGTTACTGATATTGGACTGGATGAGATGAGGGTTATCTGCGGTTTCGGCATACATCACTATACTGGCGGCAATAATGAAAACAATGCTCATTGCCCAGAGCAGAGCATATCCCTGGCGATTGTCTCCAACAACCAGGCCGAATGCGAAACATAATGCACAGGGGATCAAGAAAATAGCCAGGACTTGGACAAAGTTACTGAGTGAAGTTGGATTTTCAAATGGGTGGGCTGAGTTTGCCCCAAAAAATCCTCCGCCATTGGTGCCCAGAAGTTTTATGGCCTCTTGAGAAGCAACTGGCCCCATAGGAATTAATTGCTGTTGTCCTTCAAGCGAGTGGGTGAGTACATAGGAAGAGAAATTTTGGATAACACCTTGACTGACAAAGAACAAGGCAAGGATGATCGCAAGCGGAAGTAAAAGATATAAAGTAATACGTGTGATGTCAATCCACGCATTTCCCACGGTTTTCGTGCTTTGGCGATAAAACGCCCGCATCAAGGCAAAAGCCACAGAAATGCCAGTTGCCGCAGACAGAAAATTCTGAACAGTCAATCCGGCCATTTGGCTCAGGTAACTGAGGGTATTTTCTCCGCTATAAGCCTGCCAATTAGTATTAGTAATAAAACTGATTGCGGTATTCAGTGCCAGATCCCATTTCATACCAGCAAAATGTTGTGGATTCAATGGCAAGTGACTTTGGCTGATCAGCAGGGTAAACAGGAGCAATAGCCCCGCTATATTGAATATGAAGATCGTAAGTGCATACTGCCACCAGTTCATTTCTTTGACATCGTGGCCGGGTTTTTGCAGGCCACAACAACGCCATAGAATGATTTCTGTTTTTGTCAGCCAGCGAGGCAATTCTCCTTCGACGAGTCTGGCGATCAGATTGCCAAGAGGCTTGCTCAATAGAACCAGTATGAGTAAGAAGCTGGTAATCAGTAAAAAAGCTGATGCTGCCATTTAGAAATCCTCCGCATTCATCAACGCATAAATTAGATAGCCCAGTAATAGCGTCACCAGAAAAATGCCAAGGATTAGGTATATATTCATGGTTTATCTCCTTGCTTATTTCTTTAAGAAATAGTCGGTTACAGCATAGGAATGACCATACAAAGAAGCTGTTAAAAGAGTTCCTAAAAGTGTAAAAAAGTATAAATAACCTGCGGAATTCATCGATAAAGTATCATTAAGGCAAGTGTAGCAAACAATTCATAGTTAATTTTTTGTTTTAAAATTGTTGGTTTTGTTTCTGTTTAAGAATTATTTTGTAATTAAATTACGCAACTAAAAAAAAAGGTGATTTATACCACTAAAAAAGTGGTCGGATGAGTGGTAAATTTTCACTTTATCAGATAAAATTTTGTGCATCTTACAGGTTATGCCCATGAGGAGGATATCAATGTCTATATATCGTGAATACTCTTTGCACCAGATTCTCTTACGGCGTATTGGCGCTGTATCATTGGGCGTCATTGCGCTTCCTGTCATGCTGTTTCGTCGAGATCGGGCCCGTTTTTATAGCTATCTGCATAAAGTATGGATAAAAACCAGTGATAAGCCAGTGTGGCTGGAATGTTTAGAAATAGCTTCAGGTACTCGAAATCGCTAGAACAGCATTATGACGTAGCCTAATAACCTTTCCCGTCTCTCAGGTTTCCATTCTTGGTTTTTTCTGCTTGAGCGAGTATTTTGAATATAGCGCTTTGAATATAGCATCTTGAATACAGCACCTTGAATATCGTTTTGACACCTTGCCGATTTATGTTGGCGAGGTGTTTTGTTTTGTATGTAATTAAGGCGTACATTTATAACCCAAGATCTTTATATCCAATCTATTTCGAGCCTAGCTTGGAAGATGACGGGTATAGGCAATTTGGCGAGTGAATTGACTTAATTCATGGCAGGTATGTATTTTATGGTGAATAAAAGGCTAAGTAACAAGGGGAATGTGATGAACAATGTTGAATTGGAGCATGTGCTCAATACGGAATTGAGAGTCCGTGAATTTCAAGACTATGCCCCGAATGGATTACAGGTAGAGGGTCGTTCCCATGTTCAGCGGGTGATTACTGGCGTGACAGCTTGTCAGGCATTATTAGATGAAGCTGTTCGCCTTGAAGCAGATGCTGTCATCGTTCATCATGGATATTTTTGGAAGAATGAATCTCCTGTTATCCGCGGCATGAAACGCCGTCGTTTGCAAACACTACTCTGCAATGATATCAACCTGTATGGCTATCATCTCCCGTTAGATACCCATCCTGCTTTGGGTAACAATGCCCAATTGGCACGTCAGATGGGTGTGAAGGTTATAGGTGAGATTGATACTCTTCTTCCTCATGGTGCTTTTGATCAACCTATTACGCCCGCAGAATTGACTGAACGCCTTGAAAAAAATCTGGAGAGAAAAGTTCTGTATTGCGGCGATAATGCGCCAGAAGAAATCCGCACACTGGCATGGTGTACAGGTGGCGGCCAAAGTTTTATTGAACAGGCGGCTGAATTTGGTGTTGATGCCTTTGTGACGGGAGAAGTATCAGAAAAGACTATCCATGTTGCCCGTGAAATGGGACTGCATTTTTTTGCTGCGGGGCATCATGCAACTGAGCGCTTTGGTATCAGAGCGCTCGGCGAGTGGCTGGCGAATAATTATGGGTTGGATGTGACTTTCATCGATATTCCTAATCCGGCTTAATCTATATAGCCCCCAGATTTTATTTCCATTTTGGGAGCTGGGGGCTTTTTATCTTTGTTTAAAAAGGGACGTTTGAACAAGGGACAAAACAATCATGCCGATCCCACAAAAAATCAGTACACAACCCAATGCTTGACTCCAGCCTGCCAATGCTAGACCAAGGCTCAGTAGCAAATAGTAAAACAATCCTAGTAAAGCACCCGCAGTGCCTAATTGCTCTGAATAGTTGGTTAATGCAGAAGCCAGAATATTTGGAATAGCCAGTCCATAAGCGATGACGATCCCCAACATTGGAAAAATAAAGAGCCAGCTATTTTCGAGTAGGTATACACCGCTCCCACTCAGTAGGCTAATCAATGAAGCGAGTGTGACTAATTTGGCAGATATCCATTGTTGTCTTAATAGGTATTTGTTTAATAAAGAACCTAGCCCAGCCCCGAAAGTCATTAATAAGCCAGTATAACCAAATGTTTCTTGTGATACTCCCAGTTGTTCAAAACGGAATGGTGCTAATTGGTAGTAACTGAACAAACAAATATTGAAAAATGCGATCAAGAATACATTTCGCCAAATTGAGATATCTTTGAGCATCATGATTGCAGTGCTGAATAAAGGTACTTTTGTCACGTTAATTGGCTGGGTTTCTGGTAGCCGAGCGATAGACCAACCAGTCAGGATAATTGCCAAAATGGTTAGCCCAGAAAAAACTGCTTTATAGCCAGCAAAATAGTTCAGTGTTGAGCCGCTAAGCATACCAATGGCAGGGCTGGCAGCTAAGGCAATACCCATGATGGAAAAGACGCGCGCCAATTCTTCTCCACGATAAGTATCATGCATCATAGTTTGTGTACCGACAGAGCCAACTGCTGCGCCGAAAGCAGACAACATTCTGGCCGAGTAGTAACCAGAATTGTTGTGTTAACAATACCAGCAGGGAAACTAAGCCATAGAGTGACAGGCCAGCAATGATAGTCGGGTGTCTGCCAATCACATCACACATGCGCCCCCAGACGACAACACCGAGGGCAAAAGCAAAGAAGTAGAGTGATAATGTTTGAGCGGCTTGCTCTGAACTAACCAAAAATCCATTAGCAATATTGGTTAATGCAGGACTATAGATAGTTTCTACGATCTGCGGAAACATCATCAAGGCAATGGCGAGCCAAAGTGATGGTTTAGTTTGCATGATTTTTTCTTCTGATGATAAGTGAGTAATGGCTCGAAAGGTTAGCATTCTGATTGCTGTCTTTTTATGATAATAAAGACAGATTATTTATTTAATCGGACATTGAATTAGGGGGGCACATGGCGTGGCTGCAACAAAGTGATCATTTTGATCCTGATCGTTTGAATGATAGTTTGAATGTGCCGGTGGTAGGGATCGCAGCAGAGACGGGACAACACGACTCAGGCTTTCATCAGCATAATATGGGGCAATTGCTATTTACCCAACGGGGCTGTATCAAGATCACATTGGCTAATCAGATTTCTATTCTGCCGCCAACCAGAGTGGCATGGATACCTCCGAAAACACAGCATCGGGCAGAAATGCGTAGTTCGGTAGGTAGCTATATCTTCTTTCGACTCTGATTGGTATCAGGGAAAAGGAAAAAATTTGTTGGCAGTCTTTTTTGATGAAATCCGTGAGGCGCGTAGGGAACCGACTTTATTACGGTTGCCATCTGATCGGCGTTTAGCGCGTTTGTCATTTGAGCAATTCCACCATCGTTGAACGTACTAGCGACTTATATTGGTGCCAGCGAGAAAACGATTACTCGGATATTTCAACGTGAAACAGGAATGAATTACCAACAATGGCGGCAGCAATGGCGATTGGTAAAGGCAATAGAGTTACTGGCACAGGACAAAACCTTGTCCTATGTTGCACAGGAACTCGGTTTTGCCAATGATAGTGCGTTTGTGACGTTTTTCCGCAAAGCTATGGGGAGGCCACCGAGGGAATATATGATGGGTTCAGAGAGATAAAGGCATTTGTGCGTACTCCATCAAGGTAAATACACCGCTATCGCTTGAATTCCTACTACTCGTATATTCTTTTCGTTATTAAAACTGTTTTTAAACAAATAGTTGATATCGAGCTATAAAAAAAACTACACCCCTGATATCAGGGTAAAACTGATATGAGAGGTGTAGAAATACACATATTCAAAATATGAATAGTGTGATTGGAGTGACTAAATTATTTTTTTAACTGGCTCTTAAAGTCACGTTTATTGTGGCCAGTGTAAAGCTGACGCGGACGTGCGATCTTCAAGCCTTCATCGTGCATTTCATTCCAGTGCGCAATCCAGCCAATAGTACGGGCAATGGCGAAAATCACGGTGAACATGGACGATGGAATACCCATGGCTTTCAGGATAATACCAGAATAGAAATCGACGTTTGGATACAGTTTTTTCTCAATGAAGTATGGGTCGTTCAGGGCAATGCGTTCTAATTCCATCGCCACTTCCAGCAGACTGTCATTCAGGCCAAGTTCATTCAGAACTTCATGGCAGGTTTCACGCATCACTGTTGCGCGCGGATCGTAGTTTTTGTAAACGCGGTGACCAAAGCCCATCAGGCGGAAAGAATCATTTTTGTCTTTGGCGCGAGCGATGAATTCAGGTATGTGGTCAACAGTTTGGATCTCTTCCAGCATTCGCAGACAGGCTTCATTTGCTCCACCATGTGCTGGCCCCCACAGAGATGCAATACCCGCAGCAATACAGGCGAATGGATTGGCACCAGAAGAGCCCGCAGTGCGTACCGTTGATGTTGAAGCATTTTGTTCATGATCCGCATGCAGAATAAAAATGCGATCCATGGCGCGTTCTAATACTGGATTAACCTTGTATTCTTCACACGGTGTTGAGAACATCATGTGCAGGAAGTTGGCTGCATAAGACAGATCGTTGCGTGGATAAACAAAAGGCTGACCAAGAGAATATTTGTAACACATTGCCGCAACAGTCGGCATTTTGGACAGCAGGCGATAAGCAGTGATTTCACGGTGGCGGGGGTTATGGACATCCAGAGCATCATGATAGAAGGCAGCCAATGCGCCCGTAACACCACAAAGTACAGCCATTGGATGAGAATCACGGCGGAAACCGTGGAACAGACGAGTGATCTGTTCATGGATCATAGTGTGGCGAGTCACCGTTGTTTTGAATTTTTCGTATTCTTCGGGTGTTGGTGGTTCGCTGTATAGCAGAATGTAACAGACTTCCAGATAGGTTGATTCCGTTGCAAGCTGATCGATGGGAAAACCACGGTGTAGCAAAATGCCTTCATTGCCATCAATATAGGTGATTTTTGACTCACAGGAAGAAGTGGAAGTAAAGCCAGGATCGTAGGTATAGAAGCCTTTTGAGCCGAGGGTACGAACGTCAATCACTTCATAACCTAGAGTCGGCGTTAGTACGTCTAGTTCGATAGCAGCTGAACCATTTATGTTCAACGTAGCCTTTTTATCAGCCATTTACATCTCCTTAGCGCTTATTTTTATAACCCCTAACAACCAGATAGGCGCAATTTATACTGTGCCGAAAGCATTGTGCTACCGGAGAGAATTTAAAATCAGGCAGGTATCACATTTAACGCTGAAATCTCATTACGGATGACAATGGTTTTCAGGTTGTTAAAAAGTTTTTGGGAATTATGTTTGAAGTATTATTTACATAAAATGTTAACATTTTGTGCTTGTATGATACTCCCACATAACTTTTATTTTTCGTGAAGATTAATTCTTCGTCATACGATGACGCCAAATAATATATAACGACATATATGTAAGATAAATGTTTAATCTTTGTCAAACAACATAATAGTTTTTATGATAAATGTTTGAAGCGTGATCTTTCTCACTGTTCAAGCTAAATGTTAACAATCATATTGTGTGGGAATTGTAATAACAATGTGAAGTACTTATACTTCCGTGAGGTCTCCGGATTACCCTGATGTAGGAGCACCCAGCGTAACCAAATCACAACTTTTGATGAACAGTAAGGATTATTGAGTTAATTATGTTGTGTCTTTGTATCCTCTTAGCGCTGTCTGATTCCCGCCCAGGACCGGAGGATGGAAAATAAAAAAAAGCTTTGTGGGCAAAATTGTGAAAAAACAAAGACCTGTCAACCTTGATCTGCGGACGATTAACCAACCCGTCTCCGCAATAGCATCGATCTTGCACCGTATCTCAGGCGTCATCACCTTTATCGCAGTCGGTATTTTGCTGTGGTTATTGGGTATGTCACTGTCTTCGCAGGAGGGCTTTCTACAAGCATCTGAAATCATGACTGGCTTTTTCGCCAAATTTATCCTGTGGGGGATATTGACGGCGCTGGCTTACCATATCTGTGGGGGCATACGCCATGTGTTGATGGATTTTGGTTTCTTGGAAGAAAACCTCGCTACCGGTAGTGCATCTGCCAAAGTAGCAATAGTAATCGCGGTTATTCTGTCTATTCTGGCTGGGGTATTATTATGGTAAGCAACGCATCCGCATTGGGTCGTACGGGTATTCAGGACTGGCTGCTACTGCGTGCATCCGCAATTATTATTGTCTTGTATGTCCTTTACCTCGTTGGTTTCGTCGCAACAACGTCGGATATTACCTATGAAGTCTGGCGTGGTTTCTTCTCTTCATCCCTCACTAAAGTATTCACTGTGTTGACTCTGCTTTCCATCCTGGTTCATGCATGGATTGGCATGTGGCAGGTATTGACAGATTATGTCAAACCGCTTGCACTGCGTTTGGTTCTGCAACTGGTGATTATTGTAGCGTTGTTAACTTATTTGATTTACGGAACATGTGTTGTGTGGGGTGCATAAATGAAACTGCCAGTAAGAGAGTTTGACGCTGTTGTTATTGGTGCTGGTGGCGCAGGTATGCGTGCTGCACTGCAAATTTCACAAATGGGTTTATCCTGTGCCTTGATTTCCAAGGTGTTCCCGACTCGTTCCCATACTGTTTCAGCGCAGGGTGGAATCACTGTTGCGCTGGGTAATACCCATGAAGATAACTGGGAATGGCACATGTATGATACGGTGAAAGGCTCCGATTATATCGGTGACCAAGATGCCATCGAATATATGTGTAAGACTGGCCCAGAAGCAATTTTAGAATTGGAGCACATGGGTTTGCCATTCTCTCGTCTGGATAATGGCCGCATTTATCAACGTCCATTTGGTGGGCAGTCCAAAAATTTTGGTGGTGAGCAGGCCGCTCGTACTGCTGCCGCTGCTGACCGAACTGGTCACGCTCTATTGCATACTCTGTATCAACAGAATTTGAAAAACCACACGACTATCTTCTCTGAGTGGTATTCGTTAGATCTGGTTAAGAATCAGGATGGCGCGATTGTTGGTTGTACCGCTATTTGCATTGAAACTGGTGAAGTCGTTTATTTCAAAGCTAAAGCAACTATTCTGGCAACCGGTGGTGCTGGCCGAATCTTCCAATCCACAACTAATGCGCATATCAATACTGGTGATGGTGTGGGCATGGCATTGCGTGCAGGTGTTCCTGTTCAGGATATGGAAATGTGGCAATTCCACCCAACCGGGATTGCCGGAGCAGGTGTTTTGGTCACAGAAGGTTGCCGTGGTGAAGGTGGTTACTTGTTGAATAAAGATGGTGAGCGCTTTATGGAGCGTTATGCTCCAAATGCCAAAGACCTTGCTGGCCGTGATGTGGTCGCACGTTCTATGATGATTGAGATCCGTGAAGGTCGTGGCTGTGAAGGCCCGTGGGGTCCTCACGTCAAATTGAAACTGGATCATCTGGGCAAAGATGTATTGGAATCTCGTCTCCCGGGTATTCTTGAATTATCCCGTACTTTCGCTCACGCAGATCCTGTGAAAGAGCCGATTCCTGTTATCCCGACCTGTCACTATATGATGGGGGGAATTCCAACTAAGATCACCGGTCAGGCATTGACATTAAATGAAAAAGGTGAAGATGTAGTGATTCCTGGTCTGTTTGCTGTGGGTGAAATTGCTTGTGTATCTGTTCACGGCGCAAACCGTCTGGGTGGTAACTCACTGCTTGATCTGGTGGTATTTGGTCGTTCCGCAGGCCTGCATTTGAAAGAGTGCTTGATGGAACAGGGTACTAGCCGTGATGCCAGCGAATCTGATATCGATGCAGCACTTCAACGTCTGAACCGTTGGAATAGTACCCGTTCAGGTGAAGATCCGGTTGAAATCCGCAAAGCCCTGCAATCTTGTATGCAGCATAATTTCTCGGTATTCCGTGAAGGTGATGCGATGGCAAAAGGATTGGAAGAGCTGAAAGTGATCCGCGAACGTCTGAAAAATGCTCGTCTGGATGATACTTCATCAGAATTCAATACCCAGCGCATCGAATGCCTGGAGTTGGATAATCTGATGGAAACGGCCTATTCGACAGCAGTTTCTGCGAATTTCCGTACAGAAAGTCGTGGCGCTCACAGCCGCTTTGATTATCCAGAACGTGATGATGCTAATTGGCTGTGCCATAGCCTGTATTTACCGCAAACTGAGAGTATGACTCGCCGTGAAGTGAATATGCAGCCAACGCTGCGTGAAGCTTTCCCGCCGAAAGTGCGTTCTTACTAATTGAGTTGCTGATATTCCAGTTGCGGAGAAATAGATTATGAAACTTGAATTTTCAATTTATCGTTATAATCCAGATGTAGATGACGCACCCCGTATGCAGGACTACACACTGGAAGCACAGGAAGGGCGCGACATGATGTTGTTGGATGCTCTTATCCAGCTAAAAGAGCAAGATCCAACTCTGGCATTCCGCCGTTCTTGTCGTGAGGGGGTTTGTGGCTCTGATGGCGTGAATATGAATGGTAAAAACGGATTAGCATGCGTTATGCCAGTTTCTGCGTTGCGTCGTGGCAATAAGAAAATTGTTATTCGTCCATTGCCTGGGCTGCCAGTGATTCGTGATCTGGTTGTCGATATGGGGCAGTTTTACGCGCAATATGAGAAAATTCGTCCTTATCTGATTAATGACAATAAAAACCCACCCGCGCGTGAGCACCTGCAATCACCGGAACAGCGAGAAAAACTGGATGGATTGTATGAATGTATCTTATGTGCCTGTTGTTCAACGTCCTGCCCATCATTCTGGTGGAATCCGGATAAGTTTATTGGTCCAGCCGGTCTTCTGGCAGCATACCGTTTCCTGATTGACAGCCGTGATACTGAAATAACTTCACGATTGGATAATCTTAATGATGCATTCAGTGTTTTCCGTTGTCATGGGATCATGAATTGCGTCAATGTATGTCCTAAAGGGCTGAATCCGACAAAAGCGATTGGTCATATTAAGTCTATGTTGTTGAAACATAGCGCATAATAAAGTGAGATTTCGTGCATAAATAACACATAAATAGTGTGTAAATAATGCATATAATGTTGCCCCTCCACAATTTTGAAATAAATATCAAATCGGTGGAGGGCATAAAGAATGAAAAATGATAAATTTCCTACTGCTAAAGACACGACATGTTTCCAAATAAAGGAACCTTTAAAAACTAATATGCAGTTTTTAAAGGTTCCTTGAAGGGTAGGAAAACCCAAAAAAGAACATGCATTAAGCACGTCCAAATGAACCTTTTATCAACACCGCTAATTAAGCGGTATTTGTTAACCACGGCGAAAACTAAAGCTTTTAAAGCTTAAGGGATCACAATGCAGAACGGCGCAATGAAGGACTGGCTGGACTCAAGCTTTCTGGCTGGTGCAAACCAGTCTTACATAGAGCAAATCTATGAAGACTATATAACTGATCCTAATTCCGTTGATGCAAGTTGGAGAGAAATTTTCCAACAATTACCGGAAGCAGGACTTAGCGGGGAACAACTTCACTCACAGACACGCGATTACTTCCGTCGTCTGGCAAAAGATACTACGCGTTACCACACTTCAGTCAGCGATCCAGCAATGGATGCAAAACAAGTCAAAGTTTTGCAGCTCATCAATGCATTCCGCTTCCGCGGACACCAAGATGCAAACCTTGATCCATTGGGATTATGGAAACAGGAACCTGTACCCGATCTCGATCCTGCTTTCCATAATTTAACAAAAGCGGATTTTGAAGAAACGTTTAATGTGGGCTCTTTTGCCGTTGGTAAAGAGACAATGAAATTGGCGGATCTATATGACGCACTGAAAAGCATTTATTGCGGTTCAATTGGTGCGGAATATATGCATATCACCAATACAGAAGAAAAACGTTGGATTCAGCAACGTCTGGAGTCTGTGACAGTTGGTTCACAATTTAATGCAGAAGAAAAGCGTCGTTTCCTGAAAGAATTAACATCCGCAGAAGGCTTGGAACGCTATTTAGGTGCTAAGTTCCCGGGGGCGAAACGTTTCTCCCTCGAAGGTGGCGACGCACTTATCCTTATGTTAAAAGAATTGATCCGTCACGCAGGTAAACAAGATACCCGCGAAGTTGTGTTGGGTATGGCTCACCGTGGCCGCCTCAACGTTCTGGTCAATCTCTTGGGTAAAAAACCTGTTGATCTGTTTGACGAATTTGCAGGTAAACATAAAGAGCATCTGGGGACGGGTGACGTAAAATACCATCAAGGTTTTTCTTCTGATTTTGAGACCGAAGGTGGTTTGGTGCATTTGGCATTGGCCTTTAACCCGTCTCACCTTGAGATTGTCAGCCCTGTTGTTATCGGTTCTGTACGTGCTCGCCGTGATCGCCTTGATGAAGGTCGCAGTAACATGGTTCTGCCTGTCACCATCCACGGTGATGCTGCAGTAACAGGGCAAGGGATTGTTCAGGAAACGCTGAATATGTCTCAGGCTCGCGGTTATGAAGTCGGTGGTACTGTTCGTATCGTAGTTAACAACCAGATTGGTTTCACCACATCTAACCCGAAAGATTCTCGTTCAACACAATATTGTACTGATATTGTGAAAATGGTTCAGGCACCGATTTTCCACGTTAACGCGGATGATCCGGAAGCTGTCGCATTTGTTACTCGGCTGGCGCTTGACTTCCGTAATACCTTTAAACGTGATGTAATGATTGATCTGGTTTGTTACCGTCGCCATGGTCATAACGAAGCTGATGAACCAAGTGCAACCCAGCCTCTGATGTACCAGCAAATCAAGAAACAACCAACTGCACGTAAAATCTATGCAGATAAACTGATAGCAGAAAGCTTGCTAGCTGCCAATGATGTTACTGAGATGGTAAATCTGTATCGTGACGCATTGGATCACGGTGAGTGTGTTGTTGATGAATGGCGTCCAATGGGGTTGCATTCATTCACATGGGAACCTTACCTGAATCACGAATGGGATGAAGAGTATCCGCATCAAGTGGATATGAAACGTCTGCAAGATCTGGGCAAACGCATCAGTACTATTCCTGCCGAAGTAGAAATGCACTCACGTGTTGCGAAAATCTATGGCGACCGTGCAGAAATGGCTAATGGCAATAAATTGCTTGACTGGGGTGGTGCGGAAACACTGGCTTACGCGACTCTGGTTGACGAAGGCATTCCTGTGCGCCTTTCTGGTGAAGATGCAGGTCGTGGTACTTTCTTCCATCGTCATGCGGTTATTCATAACCAAACCAACGCTTCTGTTTACGTACCTTTGGCAAATATTCACAATAGTCAAGGCGTATTCAATGTATGGGATTCTGTACTTTCAGAAGAAGCTGTACTGGCATTTGAATACGGTTATGCAACAACTGAACCTCGTGCCCTGACGATTTGGGAAGCGCAATTTGGTGACTTCGCCAACGTGGCTCAGGTGGTAATTGACCAATTCATCAGCTCTGGCGAACAGAAATGGGGCCGTATGTGTGGCCTGGTTATGCTGTTGCCACATGGTTATGAAGGGCAAGGCCCTGAGCACTCATCGGCACGTCTGGAGCGTTATCTACAACTGTGTGCTGAACAAAACATGCAGGTTTGCGTGCCATCGACTCCGGCTCAGGTTTATCACATGCTGCGTCGTCAGGCTCTGCGTGGTATGCGCCGTCCACTCATCGTTATGTCTCCTAAGTCATTGCTGCGTCATCCATTGGCAGTATCTAATCTGGATGAATTGGCGAACGGAAAATTCGAGCCAGTGATTGGTGAGATTGACGCTTTGGATCCAAAAGGTGTTAAGCGCGTTGTACTGTGTTCCGGTAAAGTTTATTACGATCTGCTGGAACAGCGTCGTAAGAATGGACAAACCGATGTCGCTATCGTGCGTATTGAACAGCTGTATCCATTCCCACGTCAGCATTTGCAAGCTCAGGTTGAGCAGTATGCGCATGTTCATGACTTTGTCTGGTGTCAGGAAGAGCCATTGAACCAAGGGGCTTGGTATTGTAGTCAACATAATTTCCGTGAAGCGATCCCATTTGGGGCTTCTTTACGTTATGCAGGTCGTCCAGCATCTGCTTCCCCGGCTGTGGGATATACGTCTGTTCACCAGCAGCAACAGCAAGCACTGGTTAATGACGCACTGAACGTTGAATAAATAAGGATAGAAAATGAGTAGCGTAGAAATTCTGGTTCCAGACCTTCCTGAATCTGTTGCAGATGCCACTGTTGCCACATGGCATAAAAAACCAGGTGACACCATAGAGCGTGATGAAGTGCTGGTTGAAATTGAAACCGATAAAGTTGTTCTGGAAGTGCCAGCAAGTGAAGCGGGCGTCTTGGAAGCTATTTTGGAAGAAGAGGGCGCAACTGTACTGTCCAGGCAACTGCTGGGCCGTATTCGTCTGGGTAACAGCACTGGCATTCCTGCTGACGTAAAAGAAAAAACAGAAGCAACGCCAGCACAACGTCAGACTGCGTCTTTGGAAGAAGAAAGCAACGATGCATTAAGCCCAGCCGTTCGTCGTCTGATTGCAGAACATGATTTAGATCCTGCTGCAATTAAAGGCAGTGGTGTTGGTGGCCGCATTGTTCGTGAAGATGTAGAAAAATATATCGCTGCGAATAAAAAAGAGAGTGGTAAACCTGTTGCGTCTGCTGAACAGTCATCCTTATTGCCACATCGTAGTGAAAAACGCGTCCCAATGACCCGTCTGCGCAAACGGGTTGCAGAACGTTTGCTTGAAGCGAAAAATAATACTGCGATGTTGACGACTTTCAATGAAGTCAACATGAAGCCAATTCAGGAATTGCGCAAGCAGTATGGCGATGTATTTGAGAAACGTCATGGTATGCGTCTGGGCTTCATGTCTTTCTATGTGAAAGCAGTTGTTGAGGCATTGAAACGCTACCCAGAAGTGAACGCTTCTATTGACGGCACTGATGTGGTTTACCACAACTATTTTGATATCAGTATTGCTGTATCTACACCACGTGGTCTGGTTACACCTGTATTGCGTGATGCAGATGCATTGAGCATGGCTGACATTGAGAAAAATATCAAAGAGCTGGCGATTAAAGGCCGCGACGGTAAACTGACCGTTGAAGAACTTACTGGCGGTAATTTCACGATTACTAACGGCGGTGTTTTCGGTTCCCTGATGTCCACCCCGATCATTAACCCACCACAAAGCGCGATCCTTGGTATGCATGCCATTAAAGATCGTCCAATGGCAGTCAATGGTCAGGTTGAGATCCTTCCTATGATGTATCTGGCGTTGTCCTATGACCACCGTCTGATTGACGGCCGTGAGTCAGTCGGCTTTCTGGTGACCATCAAAGAAATGCTGGAAGATCCAACACGTTTGTTGCTGGATGTATAGCATCACTATCGGCGGAGGGTGTTAACTCCGCCAAGTCTGAAGTAGTACGATGTTGATGTAAAAATGTATATGCAGGCCAGCCCTTTGGGCTGGTCATATCCAGAGCAACAAAATAGAAGGTAATTTACCTTTCTTAGATCAAATTATGGATAGAACATCATGAATTTACACGAGTATCAGGCAAAACAACTTTTTGCACGGTATGGTTTACCAGCACCAGCTGGCTATGCTTGTACCACTCCGCGCGAAGCAGAAGAAGCAGCATCCAAGATTGGTTCAGGCCCTTGGGTCGTTAAATGTCAGGTTCATGCAGGTGGTCGCGGTAAGGCTGGTGGCGTGAAAGTCGTCAACAGCAAGGAAGATATCCGTGCTTTTGCTGAACAATGGCTGGGTAAACGACTGGTCACTTACCAGACAGATGCACAGGGGCAACCTGTTCATCAGATTTTGGTAGAAGGAGCAACCGATATTGCCAAGGAGCTGTATCTCGGTGCTGTTGTTGACCGCGGTACACGTCGTGTAGTGTTCATGGCCTCTACTGAAGGTGGCGTCGAAATAGAAAAAGTGGCGGAAGAAACGCCCGAGCTGATTCATAAAGCAATTATCGACCCACTGTCTGGCCCTATGCCGTATCAAGGCCGTGAATTGGCGTTCAAACTCGGTTTGACTGGTAAGCAAGTTGGTCAATTCACCAAGATTTTCTTAGGATTGGCAAAATTGTTCTTAGAGCGTGATTTGGCAATGGTCGAAATCAACCCTCTGGTGATCACAACTCAAGGTGATCTGGTTTGTTTGGATGGAAAATTGGGCGCTGATGGTAATGCGATGTTCCGTCAGGCCGAAATGCGTGAAATGCACGATCCTTCACAGGAAGATCCACGTGAAGCTCAGGCTGCACAATGGGAACTGAACTATGTTGCACTGGATGGCAATATTGGTTGTATGGTGAATGGTGCAGGTCTGGCAATGGGAACTATGGACATTGTTAAACTGCACGGTGGTGCACCGGCAAACTTCCTTGATGTTGGTGGTGGTGCAACAAAAGAGCGTGTTACTGAAGCATTTAAAATCATCTTGTCAGATGAAAATGTCAAAGCTGTTTTGGTCAATATCTTTGGTGGTATCGTCCGCTGTGACTTGATTGCTGACGGCATTATTGGTGCGGTGGAAGAAGTTGGAGTTAACGTACCAGTAGTCGTTCGTCTGGAAGGCAACAATGCTGAACTGGGCGCTAAAAAACTGGCAGACAGTGGTTTGAACATCATTGCAGCTACCAGTTTGACAGACGCAGCTAAACAGGCAGTAGCAGCAGTGGGGAATAAATAATGTCTATTTTAATCGATAAAAACACCAAAGTGATTTGTCAGGGTTTTACTGGCAGCCAAGGTACTTTTCACTCCGAACAGGCAATTGCTTACGGTACTCAAATGGTTGGTGGCGTAACACCGGGTAAAGGTGGTACTGAACATTTGGGGCTACCTGTATTCAATACCGTACGTGAAGCGGTTGAAGCAACTGGCGCAACTGCTTCTGTTATCTATGTTCCGGCACCATTCTGTAAAGATTCCATTTTGGAAGCGATTGAGGCAGGCATTAAACTGATCATCACTATAACAGAAGGTATCCCGACACTCGATATGCTGACAGTTAAGGTAAAACTGGATCAAGCGGGTGTCCGTATGATTGGTCCTAACTGTCCGGGAGTCATTACACCTGATGAATGTAAGATTGGTATCATGCCTGGTCATATTCACAAATCGGGTAAAGTGGGCATTGTCTCTCGTTCAGGTACATTGACTTATGAAGCCGTTAAACAGACCACTGATGCTGGATTAGGGCAATCTACCTGTGTTGGTATCGGTGGCGACCCGATTCCAGGCTCAAACTTCATCGATATTCTGAAACTGTTCCAAGAAGATCCACAGACAGAAGCAATTGTCATGATTGGTGAAATTGGTGGTACAGCCGAAGAAGAAGCTGCTGCTTATATCAAAGAACATGTGACTAAACCTGTTGTTGCTTATATTGCAGGTGTGACTGCACCTAAAGGTAAGCGTATGGGTCATGCTGGAGCGATTATTGCGGGTGGTAAAGGTACAGCAGATGAAAAATTTGCTGCACTGGAAGCTGCGGGTGTGAAGACTGTTCGTAGTCTTGCCGACATTGGCTATGCTGTAAAAGCGTTATTGGCATAAGAAGCACAAAAATAAACTATTTTTATAGAAAAAGGCTGCCTTAGGGTGGCCTTTTATTTTTTATTTATAATATTAACAGTAGGTTAGTTCATTTATAATGATGCGTTACTTTTCAATTTAATTTAACTGGATTCTAGAAAAATCTATTTATCTGATTAATTAAATCTGAGATATTGAAAAAAATATATTTTTTAAAGAATGAAAATGAAAGGTTAATTTTTTTAATGCTTTTTACAGCAAAAAATAAATTAAGATCTATTGAAAATAACAATTTATTAACACTCGGTAAACCATAATGAAATAATAGATGTAAAGCTTAACAAAACAAGGAAAAAGTGACTAAAATCAATTTATTACTCTAGATTTTATTCGCTAAACTTGATTGAATTGAGCCAGTATATATAGATATTAGCCTGAGAGTTTATGGCTTTGTTGACTTATATTCAGGAATTCTAAGCTGAGTCACGTAAAATCTATTTATTGTATGTGAATATAGGCGTAATATTATTGTGGTAGCTATGAATTTTCCATTTTGTTAATAATTTATTAATTATGTTTGAGGCATTTATTGCTGGTAGTTATGAGACTTTCGTTTTACGAAGTCGGGTTGCCGCAAATCGGTGTCTTCCTGCTGGGAGCAAGGAGTCAAGATGTTTGATATTGTCGAACTGTCACGATTACAGTTTGCCTTAACTGCCATGTACCATTTTTTGTTTGTACCATTAACGCTAGGTATGGCGTTTTTGCTTGCGATCATGGAAACGGTATATGTCCTTTCTGGCAAACAAATCTATAAAGATATGACAAAATTCTGGGGTAAGTTATTTGGTATTAACTTTGCTCTGGGTGTCGCAACGGGCTTGACTATGGAGTTCCAATTCGGAACCAACTGGTCATATTTCTCACATTATGTTGGTGATATTTTCGGTGCGCCTCTGGCCATCGAAGGTCTGATGGCATTCTTCCTCGAGTCCACATTTGTTGGTCTGTTTTTCTTTGGCTGGGATCGACTGAGTAAGAAACAACACTTGGCGGCAACTTGGCTGGTTGCATTAGGCTCTAACTTCTCTGCATTGTGGATTCTGATTGCGAATGGTTGGATGCAAAACCCGATTGCGTCTGATTTTAACTTTGAAACCATGCGAATGGAAATGGTGAGCTTCAGCGAACTGGTACTTAACCCCGTTGCTCAGGTCAAATTTGTTCACACCGTCGCTGCCGGTTATGTGACAGGTGCCATTTTTGTATTGGGCATCAGTTCTTACTATCTGCTTAAAGGGCGCGATTTAGCATTTGCCAAACGTTCTTTTGCTGTTGCAGCGAGTTTTGGTATGGCTGCGATATTGTCTGTCATTGTTCTGGGTGATGAATCTGGATATGAAATGGGGGACGTGCAAAAAACTAAATTAGCAGCAATTGAAGCAGAGTGGGAAACTCAGCCGCCTCCAGCCTCATTCACGCTGATTGGTATTCCTGATCAGGACAAAATGGAAAATAAATATTCCATCCAAATTCCTTATATTTTAGGTCTGATTGCTACCCGCTCCACAGATACGCCTGTCGTTGGTCTGCGTGACTTGATGAGCCAGCATGAACAACGTATCCGTAACGGTATCAAGGCTTATGAATTACTGGAAGAACTGCGTTCGGGCAATATTGACCCAAATGTTCGTAGTGCATTCAACGAAAGTAAGAAAGATCTTGGCTATGGCATGCTTGTGCAGCGTTATACCCAAAGTGTAACTGATGCAACAGAAGAGCAAATTAAAGCCGCAGCGAAAGATTCTATTCCACGCGTAGCTCCGCTCTATTTTGCATTCCGTATCATGGTGGCAGCAGGCTTTATTATGCTGTTGATTATCGGGTTGTCGTTCCTGAGCGTGCTCCGAAACCGTATCGGTCAGCATAAATGGCTTCTGCGTGCTGCATTGTTCAGTATTCCATTGCCGTGGATTGCCGTTGAGGCAGGTTGGTTTGTCGCGGAATATGGTCGTCAGCCGTGGGCGATTGGTGAGGTGTTGCCAACTGCTGTTGCGGCTTCAACACGTAGTGTAGGCGATCTGATTTTCTCAATGGTGCTGATTTGTGGTCTGTACACTTTATTCTTGATCGTAGAGATGTTCTTGATGTTCAAATTTGCCCGTCTTGGCCCAAGTAGCCTCAAGACCGGACGTTACCATTTTGAACAGAAAACAACTTCTTCAGCGAATAATATTGGGTAAGCAGGAGTCCACTTATGCTTGATTATGATGTATTACGATTTATATGGTGGCTGCTGATCGGTGTGTTATTTATCGGTTTCACAGTGACTGATGGTTTCGATATGGGAGTAGGTATCCTGCTGAAAATCATTGGTAAAAATGATACCGAACGCCGCATCATGATTAACTCAATTGCCCCGCACTGGGATGGTAACCAAGTTTGGTTAATTACCGCTGGTGGTGCTTTGTTTGCAGCATGGCCAATGGTATATGCTGCTGCTTTCTCTGGCTTTTATGTGGCAATGATTCTAGTCTTGGCTGCATTATTTTTCCGTCCGGTTGGTTTTGATTACCGTTCAAAACTAGAAAGCAGTAAATGGCGAAATATGTGGGATTGGGGACTGGTTATCGGTAGCTTTGTACCTGCATTGGTTATCGGGGTTGCATTCGGTAATTTACTGCAAGGCGTACCGCTGGCTGTGAATTCTGACATGCGCGTCTCCTATGAAGGTTCGTTCTTTGGGCTGCTGAATCCTTATGGATTACTGGCTGGTGTGATTAGTTTGATGATGATTGTGACGCAAGGTGCAACTTACTTGCAGATGCGTACAATCGGTGAATTGCACCTTCGCTCCCGTACCGCGACTCATGTTTGTGCAGCGATAACGGCAGTTGCATTTCTGTTGGCAGGTATATGGCTGATTTATGGCATTGATGGCTATGTTGTAACGGGAGGGTTGGATGTTAATGCAGCATCTAATCCGTTGCATAAGGAAGTGGTTCAGCAGGCAGGTGCATGGTTGACCAACTTCAATAATTATCCGATTCTGTGGTCTATACCTGTGCTGGGAGTACTTCTCCCTCTGCTGACTATGCTGGCTACTTGGATGGATAAAGGTGGTTGGGCATTTCTGTTCTCATCATTGACAGTAACTTGCATTATTCTGACTTCAGGTATTGCTATGTTCCCGTTTGTGATGCCATCAAGTCTTGATCCGAATGTCAGTCTGACCATGTGGGATGCAACATCCAGCCAGTGGACGTTGCAAATTATGTTCGTTGTTGCACTTATCTTCATTCCTATTGTGTTGTCTTACACCATTTGGTGTTATTACAAAACATTCGGGCGTTTGGATAAGAACTATATTGAAAACAACAAACACTCACTGTACTAAGGAGCATAGGCATGTGGTATTTTGCTTGGATTCTCGGAACGCTCTTGGCTTGTAGCTTCGCTGTCATTGCTGCTTTGGCACTTGAGCATAATGAATCACGAAAAGCGTCTGAGAGTGACAAAAAATAATGTTGGTTGATAAATGCTACCAGCTTATGGATAAGAGCCTATTGAGGGCTCTTATCCTCATCATGGCTTTAACGCTTGCTGCATGTATGTTTTGGGACCCTGCGCGTTTTGCTGCGAATACCAGTTCCCTACAAATATGGCAGGGTATCTTATTGATTTGGGCAGTTTGTTCTGGTGTCACTTTTGGTGTCGGTTTTCATCCTAAACGTATTATCTGGCGTTTGTTTTTTCATCCATTACCTGCATTTTTCATTCTTCTTTTTGGTTTATATCATTTCTTTAAGTAAACTAATTACGATTTTATCGGCTGACAGCCGATAAAATTTTTTTACTAACAAGTCATTCCAAAGCGCTATTGTCTTAAGTATAGTGACAACGTCAATTCGCCTAATTAGGATTATATGAGTAATATGTTATTCCGTTGGCCTATCCGTGTTTACTATGAAGACACAGATGCTAGTGGTGTGGTTTATCACGCTCGATATTTGTTCTTTTACGAAAGAGCTCGTACAGAGATGTTGCGTGAAAAAGGCTTTCACCAGCAGTATATGTTAGATGAACAAGTTGGTTTTGTTGTTAGTCGTATGACGATTGACTATCGGAAACCAGCAAAGTTGGACGATCAGCTGGTTGTTGAAAGCGAAGTTACAAATATCCGGGGCGCTTCTCTGACATTTATTCAACGAATAGTTGATTGCAATGGCGTAACTATCAGCAGCGCAGAATGCTTGGTTGTCTGTGTGAATTCATCTCAAATGAAGCCTATTGCGCTTCCAAAGTCTATTGTCGCGGAGTTTAAGCAGTGACTGACATGAACATCCTTGATTTATTCCTTAAGGCAGGTTTCTTAGTGCAGCTGATCATGTTGATTTTGATTGGCTTCTCTGTCGTTTCTTGGGCAATCATTATCCAACGAACAAAGCTCCTTAATGCTGCGAGCCGTGAGGCAGAAGCATTTGAAGATAAGTTTTGGTCTGGTATTGAATTATCTCGTCTTTATAAAGAAAGTCAGTCGCGCCGTGATTCGTTAAGTGGTACTGAGCAGATATTCCATTCCGGGTTTAAAGAATTTGCTCGTTTACACCAGGCAAATAACCATGCACCAGAAGCTGTTATCACAGGTGCTTCCCGTGCGATGCGTATTTCACTCAATCGTGAACTGGAAACATTGGAAAATCATATCCCGTTTTTGGGGACAGTGGGTTCTATCAGTCCTTATATTGGTTTGTTTGGTACGGTGTGGGGGATCATGCATGCCTTTATTGCTTTGGGAGCCGTTAAACAGGCGACTCTGCAAATGGTTGCCCCAGGTATTGCTGAAGCCCTGATTGCAACAGCTATCGGTCTGTTTGCAGCAATTCCTGCGGTGATGGCTTATAACCGCCTGAACCAACGTGTTAACAAACTAGAACAAATGTACGATAATTTTATGGAAGAATTCTTGGCTATTCTGCACCGTCAGGCTTTTGCTTCCAATACCAATAAGTCGTAATAAATCGTAAGGGGAAATCAGCGAATGGCGCGCACTCGTAGTCGCAGACGTGAGCTAAAATCCGAGATCAATATCGTCCCCTTGCTGGACGTGTTGCTGGTATTGCTGCTTATTTTCATGGCAACAGCACCGATTATCACGCAAAGCGTAGAAGTCGATTTACCTGAAGCGGTGGATTCAAAAACAGTTTCCAGCACTGAGAATCCATCGGTCATTGTGGAAGTTTCTGGGGTAGGGCAATACAACATGGTTGTTAACCAGGAGCGTTTGGAATTGTTACCTGAACAGCAAATTGTTGCAGAAGCTCAAACTTTGATTAAAGCTAATCCGAAAACAATTTTCCTGATTGGTGGTTCTAAGGAAGTTCCTTATGATGAAATTATCAAAGCGTTGAATATGCTTCGCCAGGCGGGTGTAAAATCGGTGGGTTTAATGACTCAACCTATCGGAGCCTGATAGCGGCTGTCACTTAAAGTTTCTGGATGTCGAGCGTGGGAAAGACAAGCGAACAAAACAATAGGCTGAATCGCGCCATTATCATTTCTGTAATATTGCACATTATCCTGATCGGTTTTCTGATTTGGGGTTCTTTGGTGCAAAAAATGGAAATGGGTGGTGGTGGAAAAGACGGTACTGTCATTGATGCTGTGATGGTTGATCCGAATGCTGTAGTTCAACAATATAATCAGCAGCAACAGCAACAGGCCAATGCAAAGTTAGCGGAACAACAGCGGAAGAAAAAGGCTGAACAGCAGGCTGCTGAATTGCGTGCAAAGCAGGCGGAAGAACAGGAACGTTTGAAAATAGCTGAAGAAGAGCGAATTAAAGCACAGCAGTCGGCTGAAGCGCAGAAAAAACAGTCCGAGGCAGCCGCTGCTAAAGCGTTTGAAGAGCAAAAGCAGGCTGATGCCGCTGCTGCTAAAGCCCGTGAAGAGCAAAAACAGGCGGAAGAAGCGGCAGCAAAAGCACTGGCAGAAAAAGACAGGATCTTAAAAGAACAGGCGGAAGCTCGACAGAAAGCAGAAGCTCAGGCAAAGAAAGAAGCGGAAGAGGCTGCAAAACGTAAAGCAGCGGCTGAGGCAAAAGCTAAAGCAGAAGCTAAAGCAAAGGCTGAGGCGGAAGCTAAAGCGAAAGCAGAAGAAGAGGCTAAGGCGAAAGCAGAAGCTAAGGCGAAAGCAGAAGCAGCGAAACAGGCTCAAGCAGTTGATGATTTATTAGGTGGATTGACCTCCAATACACCTAAGCTGGGCGGCGCAGCTGCGGCAGGAAAAGGTGGGGCTAAGAAAAGCGGTCCTTCTGATTCCGATATTAGTAATTACAAGGGACAAATTCAGGCTGCGATCCAACATAATTTTCGTGATCCAGCTCTGTATATCGGACGTACTTGTGATTTAAATATAAAACTGGCACCAGATGGATTGCTGATTGATATCAAAGCAGGGGCTGGTGATCCAGCTTTGTGTAGAGCAGCGCTTGCAGCGGCTAATCAGGCAAAGAAAATGCCACGTCCACCAAGTAACGAGATTTATGAACATTTCAAGAGTTTCACTCTAGACTTTAAGCCACAGTAAAGTAAATATTTAGTGTGAACGTGTTATTTGTTAGGTAAATCTTCGAATTATTTATATGTACAAACAAAATTATTAGATTTTATTTAGGTATCTAGTTTTGTTTGTTGGCGTTTGTTAGAATCCGGCGGATTATTGCGGGCATATAAAAGATCGCGATAAGGGAGAAATGATGAAGCAAACTTTTGAACAAATGTTTAAACAGAAGTTTAGAATAATATTGAGCTTTCTGATGATGTGGGCTGTGTTTGCTCATGCAGAAGTCCGTATTGAAATTACACAAGGTGTTGATTCTGCTCGTCCTATTGGGATTGTCCCATTTAAATGGTCTGGTGCAGGAGACGCCCCTGAAAATATTAGTTCAATTATTGCTGCGGATTTAAGAAACAGTGGGAAATTTAATCCGATTGATCCAAATCGTATGCCGCAACAACCGGCGATTGCCTCAGAAGTAACGCCTGCTGCTTGGTCTGCTCTTGGAATCGACTCAGTGGTTGTCGGACATATTCAGCCAAGTGCGGATGGTAAATTTCTTGTTTCTTATCAGCTTGTTGATGTTGCTGGTGCACCGGGAACTGTGTTGGAACAAAATCAGTTCACAATCGATAAAAAATGGTTACGCTTTGCAGCACACACAGTCAGTGATCAGGTATTTGAAAAACTGACAGGTATTAAAGGTGCATTTCGTACCCGTCTAGCTTATGTCGTCAAAAACAGCAATGAGGGTAAATTTCCATATGAGCTGTATGTTTCTGATTATGATGGCTATAACCAAACTCGGATACACCGTTCACCGGAACCACTGATGTCACCAGCATGGTCTCCAGATGCTTCCAAACTTGCCTATGTTACGTTTGAAGGTGGTCGCTCTGCGTTGATTATTCAAACTTTGGCAACAAGTGCTGTACGTCAGGTAGCTTCATTCCCTCGTCATAACGGAGCACCTGCATTTTCCCCGGATGGGACTAAACTTGCCTTTGCATTATCTAAAACAGGTAGTTTAAATCTTTATGTGATGGATTTAGCTTCTGGCCAAATCCGTCAGGTCACTGATGGCCGCAGTAATAATACTGAGCCAAGCTGGATGCCGGATAACCAGACATTGGTCTATACCTCAGATCAGGGCGGTCGTCCGCAGTTGTACAAAATTGATATTAATGGCGGTGCTCCACAACGCCTAACTTGGGAAGGATCACAGAACCAAGATGCAGATGTTAGCCCTGACGGTAGTTTTGTCGTGATGGTTAGCTCGGCAAGTGGCAGTCAGCATATCGCTAAACAAGATCTGGCAACGGGATCTGTCCAAATTTTGACAGATACGTTTCTGGATGAAACGCCGAGTATCGCACCTAATGGCACTATGGTGATTTATAGCTCTACTCAAGGGTGGGGAACTATATTGCAGCTAGTTTCGACTGATGGGCGTTTCAAAGCGCGTCTTCCGGCTACCAATGGACAGGTAAAATCTCCTGCCTGGTCGCCGTATCTGTGATGCATAATAATATGTATGGCAAACTATAAAAGGATCAAAGAGATGCAACTGAACAAAGTGCTAAAAGGGCTGATGTTAGCTTTACCAATCATGGCCGTAGCAGCGTGTACTACTAACAAAAATGGCAACAATGATCAGTCTAGTGTAGGCACTGTTGATAATTCTTCTAAATCAACAGGTCTGTCTGCTGAAGAATTAGCACGTCAGCAGATGCAAGAGCTGCAGAACAAAAGCATCGTATACTTCGGTTTCGATAAGTATGATATCAACAGCGAATTTGCTCAGATGCTGGATGCCCACGCTGCATTCCTGCGCACTAACCCATCTGTTAAAGTTACTATCGAAGGTCACGCAGATGAGCGTGGTACTCCAGAGTACAATATCGCTCTGGGTGAGCGCCGTGCAAACGCAGTGAAAATGTATCTGCAAGGCAAAGGCGTTTCTGCTGATCAGCTCGCTATCGTTTCTTACGGTAAAGAAAAACCGGCTGTACTTGGCCATGACGAAGCAGCGTACTCTAAAAACCGTCGCGCTGTAATCGTATACTAAGAGTAATGCATGAACAGTAACTTCAGACGTTATATGTTGGGTCTGTCGTTATTGGTTGGCGTAGCGGCTCCTTGGGTCGCTACTGCCCGAGCGCCAATCAATAATGTCGGCTCAGGCTCCACCGATGAACGCCTCTCCCAATTAGAGCGTATTTCTGACGCTCACAGTCAATTATTAACTCAACTCCAGCAACAGCTTTCTGATTCCCAACGTGATATTGATATGCTCCGTGGTCAAATTCAGGAGAGTCAGTATCAATTAAATCAGGTCATTGAACGTCAAAAAAATCTTTATTTACAGTTAGATAAAATAACCAATCCATCAAGTGCGGAAAGTTCAGACTCAGAAAATCGTAATGCAGCGCCTTCGGCACAAGGTGATAATAGGCAATCCGCCGCACCTGTGAGTACGGGAAGTGAAAAGGGTGATTACGATGCTGCCGTTTCTTTGGCTATTAATACCAAAGAATATGATAAAGCGATTGTGGCATTTCAAAATTTTGTCAAAATCTATCCTAAGTCTAAGTACTTATCGAATACTAATTATTGGTTAGGACAATTGAATTACAACAAAGGCAAAAAAGACGATGCGGCTTATTATTTTGCCACTGTTGTGAAAGATTATCCTAAGTCGCAAAAAAGCAGTGACTCCCTGTATAAAGTTGGTGTAATCATGCAGGAAAAGGGACAAAAGGCTAAAGCGAAAGCTGTTTATCAGCAGGTGGTTAAGCAATATCCTGGTACTAATGCAGCAAAAATGGCTGAGAAAAAGCTTTCTGGGATGTAATAATTATCCCCAAAAGATCAAATATCGGTCTTTTTGGGGTAATTGTCTGATTAATAGACATTCAAACAATTTTTCTAAAATAAATGTTGCGCCCTACTGAGAAATCAGTAATATATGCCGCCGTTGGCAAGGATAACTGCCAAACAGATTTAGATGGGTCGTTAGCTCAGTCGGTAGAGCAGTTGACTTTTAATCAATTGGTCGCAGGTTCGAATCCTGCACGACCCACCATTTAAATCCTCAATTCATGCACTCCTTAGATGGGTCGTTAGCTCAGTCGGTAGAGCAGTTGACTTTTAATCAATTGGTCGCAGGTTCGAATCCTGCACGACCCACCATTTAAATTCTCAATTCATGCACTCCTTAGATGGGTCGTTAGCTCAGTCGGTAGAGTAGTTGAATTTTAATCAATAGGTCGCAGGTTCGAGTCGAGCGAAGCGAGACAACGATGCGCCAGCATCGGCCTAAGACCTTTAAAATACTTAAAGACTTTTTTATTTAAATTCGCTATCGTGTTTAGTATGTAAAACCAAAAAGAGCAAAATAACCTATTTGTCTCGTAATTTCACGTTTGTTATATAGATATACTAAACATTATTTATGGTAAGGATAAGAAAGCATGGATTTTTTCAATATCAATAACATATTAGTACATATACCATTAGGAACAGACGGTTATGACCTTTCATATATTGAAGCGATTAGTACGATAGCAGGGTTATTATGTATTTGGCTCGCCAGTCAGGAGAAAATCATTAATTACCTATTTGGGCTAATTAATGTTTCACTGTTTGCCGTCATCTTCTTCCAAATTCAACTCTACGCCAGCCTCATTTTGCAAGTCTTTTTCTTCGCGGCCAATATCTATGGTTGGTATGCATGGAGCCGAGTGAATGAGCAAAAACAAGTAGAGCTTAAAATTCGTTGGCTTAATCCTAAACAGATGGCTACTGTTGCCGCGATTTCAATTTTTGCCATATTGATCATGACATTCAATATCGATCAAGTATTTGGTTATATGGCAAAAATAGTGGTGCTTGCTCTACAGGGAATGGGGTCTAATATCACTATGCCTGAGCTACAGCCAGATGCTTTCCCATTCTGGGATTCAGTAATGACGGTATTATCCATAGTAGCTATGATTCTGATGACTCGTAAGCATGTAGAAAACTGGCTGATTTGGGTCATCATCAATGTTATCAGTGTAGTGATTTATTATTATCAAGGTGTTCTGGCGATGTCGCTGCAATATATTATTTTGACAGGTATCGCACTAAATGGTGCTCACCTGTGGATCAAGGCAGCTAAACATAACGGATAACAAGCAAAATAAAATATAAATTAACACTGATCATCGGCCATAGGATTAATCTATGGCCTGTTATTTGGCATCTTTGCTGCAAAGTATTTTCTTCTTATCAGTCTATTTATTTGAATTAACATCATTTTTACGTTCGATGATTTTTTATATCAAAAAAGTACCCTATTTTTACTCACAAAGATTATTTACAGCACAACGCCTAACAGTTAGATTGAAATCACAAAATTATTTCAAATAACTGTAAATACATTGGGTGAAAGGATAATGAATTACCAGAATGACGATATAAGAATAAGAAAAATAACGGAATTACTACCACCAGTAGCGCTACTCGAAAAATTTCCTGCGACAGAAGATAGTGCTATTACAGTTCGCAAGGCACGTGAATCTATTCATAATATTTTAATTGGTGAAGATGATCGTCTATTAGTAGTGATTGGTCCATGTTCAATTCATGATCCACAAGCGGCATTAGAATATGCAAGGCGCTTGAATCAATTACGTGAAGAACTGAAAGATGATTTGGAAATCATTATGCGGGTTTACTTTGAAAAGCCCCGCACAACTATAGGCTGGAAAGGACTGATCAACGATCCAAACATGGATTGCAGTTTTGATATCAACGATGGATTATGTACTGCCCGTAATCTATTGCTTGATATTAATAATATGGGGTTGCCTGCGGCTGGCGAGTTCCTTGATATGATTAGCCCCCAATATTTAGCAGATCTCATGAGCTGGGGTGCGATAGGAGCACGTACAACAGAATCTCAGGTTCATCGCGAATTGGCATCTGGGCTGTCTTGTCCGGTTGGATTCAAAAATGGCACGGATGGAACAATTAAAGTCGCCATTGATGCTATCAATTCAGCCAGCTCATCACATTGTTTCTTGTCTGTCACGAAATGGGGTCACTCTGCGATTGTTAATACGACAGGTAACCACGATTGCCATATTATTCTGCGTGGTGGCAAAGAGCCTAATTACAGCGCCAAGCATGTCAGTGAGGTTAAAGAAGGGTTAGAGAAAGCTGGTTTAGCTCCTCGCGTGATGATTGACTTTAGCCATGCAAATAGTGCAAAGCAGTTTAAACGACAAATGGATGTAGGTGTGGATGTCTGTGGTCAGATTGCAGGCGGCGAAAATGCGATCATTGGTGTTATGGTTGAAAGCCACTTAGTTGAAGGAAATCAAAATCTGGAGAGTAATAAGCCTTTGGTTTATGGTCAGAGTGTGACAGATGCTTGTATTGGTTGGGAAGATACAGAAACCTTACTGCGTCAATTATCTCAGGCTATCAAGAGCCGCAGAAGCTAATTTATTGTAATAACATCATAAAAAAGCCGGAAATCAATCCGGCTTTTAACATTTCTTTTGCGTGATCCTTGAGAATTACTTCGCTTTACCCTGATTTGCAACTGCTGCCGCTTTTGCTGCGATTTCATCAGCGTTGCCCAAATAATAGTGTTTGATAGGTTTCATGTTCTCATCAAACTCGTAAACCAGTGGTACAGCAGTTGGAATATTCAGCTCAAGAATTGCTTCTTCGCTCATATTATCCAGATACTTCACCAGTGCACGCAGGGAGTTACCATGAGCAGCGATGATAACTTTTTCACCTTTTTCTACGCGTGGCTTGATAACTTCTTCCCAATAAGGGACAACACGCTCAATAGTGGTTGCAAGGCTTTCAGTTACTGGGAGTTCTTCAGGTTTAAGATTTGCGTAACGAGGATCGTGGCCTGGGTAACGTTCATCATCTTGGGTCAAATCAGGAGGAGTAATCGCGAAGCCACGGCGCCACAATTTAACTTGATCATCACCGTACTTAGCTGCGGTTTCTGCTTTGTCCAGACCTTGCAATGCACCGTAGTGACGTTCATTCAATTTCCAGCTTTTTTCAACAGACAGCCATTGCTGATCGACCTGGTCCAGAATATTCCACAAAGTGTGAATGGCACGTTTTAAAACGGAAGTGTAGGCGAAATCAAAAGTGAAGCCTTCTTCTTTCAGCAGTTGACCAGCTTGTTGTGCTTCAGAGCGGCCTTTGTCTGACAATTCAACATCAGTCCAGCCAGTAAAACGGTTCTCTTTGTTCCACTCACTTTCTCCGTGCCTTACAAGAACCAGTTTAGTTACAGCCATAGCTTAAACTCCTATCAGTACTTTTTAATACGAAATGAAAAGATCGCTGCGGGCATTATATGGCGCGATAGACCAAAACGGCAAACAATAGTCTCGTATCTTCTGTTTTAAATCATGTTTGCTGATAATTACGGCGATCACATATTTGATGAGGAGAAAGGAATGAAAGGCGGTGTTTGATCTGAACTGTATCCCGGTAATAGAGTGTGACAATTCAGATCAAATAGAATTCAGTTTAATGTATGACTACTGATTTTATTGGGTAGGTGAAAAACAGCAGGTGTATCAGATTGAGGGAAAAATGGAAAGCAACAGCCACCCATAAACGACCGCTCCACATCCATGTCACACCATAAATTAACCCTGCCAGAGTGGCGAAAATCATCAGTAAACCACCACCAGCAAAATGGGCTCCGCCAAAAATCAGAGAGGTAATGACAAGAGCTAAGTAAGGGTTCATCCATTGACTTAACTTTTGCTGAATATAGCCACGAAACAGCGCTTCTTCAGCCAAAGAGACAAAGAAAATATTAGCGATGACAAAAGCAGGGAACCAACTAGGTAAATGAAGTTCAACCGATAATCCGTCTAATGCTGTTGCAAGCCCTAATAATGCCGGGATGGCTACGATCAACAGTGCCCATCCATGAGGAGGTGCCTCAACCAAAGGTTTTCGGGTGAACAGAGTAGGCATACAGAATATTAGGACAAATGGCAGTAATGCCTTATCAAAGTTGAAATACATTGAAAAAGGTGCGCTGAGCGAGCCAGTCTGTACTTTGTCCAGATATTTGAGATTATGAAATCCTGGAATGTAATGCATAAATAGCAAAATACCGCCAGTAAGCAATAACAACTCGATAATAATTCTGATGGCAAAATATTTTTTGCTGTTTTTTTTACAGCCGCTATTTTTTTTACAATAAATGTGTGCCACACCTAATAGAGTCATCACTGTCAGCGTGATGATAGCGGGATAGGTAAGTACGTTAGTGCTGATCCCCGCAATGATAGCGAAGAGTGCGATGAAAAAAGCAATTTTCTGGCAACGATCTAAAAGAGCCAATGAAGCGGCAAGTAATGCCCAAGCCATATAATTCCCTGTTATCTTTGAAAAAACCAATGAAATAGTCTAAAAATAGGCGGTGATTTTATAGTAATGGTTAAAAAATTCAAAAATAATAACAAAAAATATCAAAAAAATATTACTTGATTTTAGAAAGAATGATTGGAAAGAGCGATAACACTGGATTCCCCTCTATCAAGAGAGGAACCACAGTAACGTGCAGAAGTAGAAAAGAAGATTACAGCGATTCTAGGGAAACACTCTCGGTTTTATATCGATAAATATCACCATCAGGTATAAATCGCAGACGATGAGTAATACACTTTGGCGCATCTTCCTGATGATGGGAAACAAACAGGAGCTGCGTATCACCGCTGGAAATCATGATATCAATAAAGCGCAGAACTAACTGGCGGTTTAAGGGATCAAGCCCCTGCAAAGGTTCATCCAGAATCAATAATGCGGGATGTTTCACTAGAGCGCGGGCAATTAAAACAAGCCGCTGTTGTCCCCATGACAAACTATGAAAAGGGCTAATTGCTGTTGAAGCAGATAATCCCAATAAGTCCAGCCAATTATCAGCTAACTGTTGCTGACGATCTGAAACAGCCTGATAAAGTCCTATTGAATCGAAGAAACCTGAAAGAATGACATTTCGAACGCTGGTACTGGCACGATACTCAAGATGAACATTGTTACTGACATAACCAATGTGGCGTTTAATGTCCCAAATCGTTTCCCCGCTTCCTCGTTGACGGCCAAATAATATTAATTCATTGCTGTAACCTTGGGGATGATCGCCTGTAATCAGACTAAGAAGTGTCGATTTTCCAGCACCATTTTCACCGATGACCTGCCAGTGTTCACTGGGATTCACTTGCCAGCTTAAGCCATGCAAAATGGGTTTGTCATTGTATTGAACAATAACATTATGCATTGACACCAATGGCTGATTAGTCGGGCGTTGTTCATCAGCCTGTAATTCATCTGTTTCGGGAAGGTGAATATTTTTCAGTTCCTCACTGTGTGCTAACTGTGCCACGAGAGATTCTGCCAAAATACGCTCTTTTTTCCCGCTCAACGTCAGGTGGCAATCCGCCAGTACACCAATTTGTTCGACAAAATCAGGAATTTCATGGAATCGGGTCAACACCAAAACTAAAGTAATGCCTTTTGTAGCCAGAGAATTCAATAACTGGGCAAGTTGATCTCGTGCATAAGCATCCAGTCCATCAAAAGGTTCATCAAGAATAAGCAGGTCAGGATTTACCATCAATGCCTGACACAGCAGAACCTTACGAACTTCCCCCGTTGAGAGGTACTTGAATCGTCGCGAGAGCAAATCCTTAATACCAAAATACTCGCTTAATTCAAGGCACAATTCATTGTCTTTATGATGAAGTTGAATGATATCCGCAGCCGTGCGTCCGGTATCCTCTTCTCCTTCACTGAGTAAATCTGTATTGTTGCGTTGCCATTCTTCATCAATCAGTTTTTGCAATTGTTCGAATGATAGACGTATTGGTGTATGAAACGAACAATGACGTTCACCTACCAGTTGAATTAACTCATCGGACAGAGCACGGGCTAACGAAGATTTTCCACTACCATTTGCGCCAACAAAAGCCCAATTTTCCTCAGAAATAATTTTTAGTGACGGTAGCCGTAGGGTACGGGTGTCACTTAAACGGAAACTACCTTGCGTTATTTGCAATTCAGACATTCTTCTTCCTTTTTAAGCAACATCAACTAAAGGATCATCAGAAATAAGCGGAATAATGTTCAATGTCAATGCGTAGCTGTCTGTTATTCATTGAGGGTTAATAATTTTTGAAATCGATTGAGCATAGTTTTAGCGGGATACCATATTGTTGAATATTCTCGTGGTTACGTTTAATGATCGTACCGAAGAATTGATTTCGGGCACTGGTTTGTAACGAAAAGCGAGATATAGCGGCGAGTAAGCTGTCCAAGGGTAGAGAATCTTCTTTCAGGGCATCAAACGCTTTTTGTTGAATTTTTTACAGCAGATCATAAAGTTGCAACAGGCGTTGTTGCAATTTCAGTGTTAATAATATTTGGGCTTGCATAGTGATTCATTTCAGGCAAATATTTGAGAGTTTTCACAACAGAACCCTAAGAATCGCACGTTTCGTCGGTTACTGTTACTTTTTTATTGTCTAGAATAGCTAGATTAGCGTCTGTGTATATCAGAATCAGTTATGACACAGTTAATTTGTTAGTCATTCAGGAATGAGGTTAGCATGTTTGAATTGCTTAAAAGTATGGGATTTTCACTGATTATGGTTCCCGTCGTAATGGCTGCTATTTTGGCGTTGATTTACGGGCTTGGAGGATTGTTTAATATTATTTCCAAAAGAGAAACAAAAGGTATTGAACGGTAGTTTTGGTCTAATTTTATCTCTATTTCTATCTCTATCTGGTTTCTTCTTCATAGGCCTGTATATCCTGGATTCAGCCCGCTGACAAACCCCGTTTGAAACAACAGGGTTTGTTTTTTCATTTAATTAATATAAAAAGCTAAAACTGGCTCACAACTTGCCGATTAATCTTGGAATAGCATTTTCATTTAACGTTGTATTTTGTTATATGCAACGCACCATATTGGTTATCTTAGGTGAGTGTCAAATGAAAAAGAAAGTTTATCAGTTGCTGACAGGGGCTGTGGTCTCTTTTGCGCTTGTTGGAAACGTCTGGGCAACAGATAAAGTGACGGTTTTTGCGGCTGCTTCATTAACTAACACACTTGATGATATTGCGGCACAGTACAAAAAAGAAAAACAGGGAGATATTGTTGCTTCTTACGCTTCATCTTCGACCCTAGCTCGTCAGATAGAGCAGGGAGCACCTGCGGATATTTTTATTTCTGCCGATCAGCAGTGGATGAATTATGCTACTGATAAACAATTAATTGCTGAGAATACCCGTCATACCTTATTGGGTAATCAGCTTGTACTGATAGCTCCCAAAGGGAGCAAATTAGACAAAATTGACATCAACCGAGAAACAAAATGGAAATCTTTACTAACGGGAGAGCGCTTAGCTGTTGGCGATCCTGATCATGTGCCAGTTGGTATTTATGCCAAGGAATCGCTGCAATATTTGAATGCATGGGATACGGTCAACCCACTAATGGCACGCACTAACAATGTGCGTAGTGGTATGGCGCTGGTGGAACGAGCTGAAGCCCCGCTGGGCATTGTTTATGGCTCTGATGCCGTTGCCAGCAATAAGGTGAAAGTTGTGGGTGTTTTCCCACCGGAAAGCCATAAACCGGTGGAATATCCGGTTGCAATAATCAAAGGCCATGAAAAACAGGCTGTTCATGATTTTTATGATTATCTTAAAACCCCTGAAGCCGCTGCAATTTTTAAACGCTACGGTTTTAGTCCTCTGTAGGAACTGATCTTTTGGAGATGTTAAGTGAATATGAATGGCAGGCAATTTTACTGAGCTTAAAAATCTCAGGGATTGCTGTGTTATTCAGTTTGCCATTCGGGATATTAATGGCATGGATGCTGGCTCGTTGCCAGTTTTTTGGGAAATCCCTGCTTGACAGCATTATCCATTTGCCACTGGTATTACCACCGGTGGTAGTGGGATATCTGTTGCTCATCAGCATGGGGCGTCGTGGAGTAATTGGTGAATTCCTTTATGACTGGCTTGGTGTCAGTTTTGTATTTAATTGGATAGGCGCTGCGTTAGCTTCGGCTGTAGTGGCTTTTCCGCTGATGGTCAGAGCCATTCGGTTGTCGCTGGAGAGCATAGATCGGCGTTTGGAACAGGCCGCTCGTACTTTGGGGGCGAATTCGCTTAAAGTCTTTTTCACCATTACCCTGCCGCTGTCATTACCCGGCATCATTGTTGGTGCGGTATTGGCGTTCGCCCGATCGTTGGGGGAATTTGGGGCAACCATTACCTTTGTGTCGAATATTCCGGGGGAAACCCGCACTATTCCCCTTGCCATGTATACCTTGATAGAAACGCCTGGTGCGGAAACAGCCGCAGCCCGTCTGTGCGTAATTGCAATTGCATTAGCGCTGATTTCATTGATGCTTTCCGAATGGCTGACACGTTGGGGGAGAAAACGTTTGGGGGCAGCATGTTAGAAGTGGATTTTGAGCAGCATTTGGGTGAGCTGCATATGCAGGTTGATACTACGTTGCCAACAGAAAGCATTACCGCCATATTTGGGCTTTCGGGAGCAGGAAAGACCTCATTAATCAACGCCATTGCGGGATTGAGCCGTCCACAAAAAGGTCGCATTGTTTTAAATGGCTCCACTTTAGTGGATACCGAACAAAATATCTTTCTGCCGCCAGAAAAGCGCCGGATTGGTTATGTATTTCAGGATGCACGCCTTTTCCCGCATTATCGTGTGAAGGGAAACTTACAATACGGTATGGCACCAGAGATGAAACCGCAGTTTGACAGCATCATTGGCTTATTGGGGATTGAGCATTTACTGTCACGTTTTCCCATCACATTATCTGGCGGAGAAAAACAGCGGGTAGCGATTGGTCGTGCATTACTGACTGCACCTGAAATCTTGCTGATGGATGAGCCATTGGCATCATTAGATTTACCACGTAAGCGCGAGTTATTACCCTATCTCGAAAAATTGTCCGAAGATGTCAAAATTCCGATCCTGTATGTGAGCCATAGTTTGGATGAAATTTTACGCTTGGCAGATAATGTCATTGTCATGGACGATGGAAAAATCAGGGCGACAGGGACTTTGGAAGACGTTTGGTCAAGCAGTGCACTGCGTCCGTGGCTGCAAAAAGAGAGTCTTGGCAGCATACTGAAAGTATCGGTCATGGAACACTATCAGCGTTATCAAATGACCGCAGTTGCGGTGGCTGACAAAATTCTTTGGCTACCACAAACTAATGCCTCTCCGGGAACTGATTTGCGTATCCGCATTGATGCATCAGACGTTTCCTTAGTTTTGGAGCCTCCAAAAAACAGCAGCATCCGTAATACTTTACAAGTAAAAATCATTGAATTTTTTGAAGAAAATGGTCAGGTTGATGTTAAATTGGCACTGAGTGAACATAGCCTATGGGCGAGAATTACACCTTGGGCGCGGGAAGAGCTTAATCTGCGGGTAGGACAATGGCTGTATGCGCAGATAAAGAGTATTTCCTTAAATCGTCACTTATGAGTACGCAGGAAACTGTATTCATAGGAAAGTATATACGTAGGAAATGATGTATATAGAGTTATGTATGTAGGGAGTGCAGCAGTGACCATCTCATGACTGATTCACTCCCATTTTATACCCACTCCCAATAATGCCAAAGGTAATTACAGAACGTATTTTCGAAGGACTTCAGCAATGCCGGGCTGGGTATTATCCCGTGTGACAATATCTGCCCGGTCTTTGACAGCATCGACGCCATTTCCCATAGCGACTCCCAGTCCAGCGCTTCCCAGCATGCTGAGATCGTTATAATTATCACCAAAAGCAATCACATCTTTCATGCTCATACCTTGCGACTCCACCCATTGCTGTAACCGCATACCTTTGCTATTACCTTTTTTAGCTATATCTATCTGATCAAACCATGACCATTCACACTCAAGGCCAATATTTTTCTCAATTTGTTCACTAATCTCACGTAGTTTTACTAAATTGGGTGAGCTGGTAGCGAATTTCCAAATGAAATTCACATTGTGGATTGCATCTTGAAAGTTTTCTGCTTGCTGGATATTAGGGCGTTGGTGCTCCGGCAGAGAATCCGACCATGCAAGGGTTCGGGCTACAGTGTGAGGAAATTGATATAAAATGGCATCATCAACATACATCAGATGCTGAATTTCCGTATCTTGCAGGTAGGAAAGTGCTTGAGAGGCTTCTTGGATAGAGAGTGGATTAGAGGCCAAGACTTTCTTTTCATGATAATCATATGAATAAGTTCCATTGCAACAAATGGCAGGAGTATCAAGTTGCAGCGCTTGATAGAAAGGATGGATGGCGACATGATGGCGTCCAGTCACAATCAGAACTTTGATACCTGATTGGCGGGCTTCATTTAGGGCAGCCAGTGATTCTGGCAAAATACGTTTTTGTGGATCGAGTAGTGTTCCATCTAGATCCAGCGCGATAACGCGATATGACATGAGTTGGCCTCTGGGTTGTCTATGATATAAACAAAATAATATACAGTAGTTGAACATAATTAAACTGTCATATGAGCAGTTTAGCAGACAAAACTTTTCAAGAATCTTTATAGATCAATGAAATGGCAATGAAGCATTAAGGAGAGAACATGAAACAGGTGGTTTATACAGCCAGCCCAAGCAGCCGACAAATTCACGTATGGTCGCTTAATGTGGCAGGAGAACTTTCGCTTCTCCAGACCGTGAACGTGCCAGGTGAAGTACAGCCAATGGTCGTTAATCCTGATGGCAAACATTTATATGTAGGAATTCGTCCTCAATTCAGTATCGTGACTTATGCGATTGAGGAAGATGGACGCCTTAGACAGCAGGCCATTGCACCATTGCCGGGTAGTCCGACCCATATATCCACTGACAGAACAGGACGTTTTTTATTTTCTGCTTCTTACAGCTTCAATAACTTAAGTGTCCATCCTATTGATGAAACTGGAATCGTCAAAGCAGCGTGCCAAATTGTAGAAGGCCTGCAAGCGCCACACTCTGCCAATATTGATCGTGAAAATCGACAATTACTGGTTCCATGCCTGAAAGAAGATCATATTCGTATTTTCAATTTGGACGAACAGGGTTATCTGACAGAAAACCGAGCAGATAAAATTACCACAGCAGCGGATGCAGGCCCACGCCATATGGCATTTCATCCGAAAAAGCAAGCGACCTACTGCCTTAATGAATTGGATTCAGCGGTTGACGTTCTGCGTAAATGGGAAAAATACCGTATTGTGCAATCAATCGATTCGTTGCCAACAGATTTTTCCAACGTTCGTTGGTCGGCAGATATTCACATTACACCTGATGGTCGACATCTTTATACCAGTGAACGTTCAGAGAGCCTTATCAGCCATTTCCGTATTTCAGAAGATGGCTATCATCTGACATTAGCGGGACATTATCCGACAGAAACCCAGCCTCGTGGTTTTGCCATTGATCACAGTGGTCATTTCCTGATTGCGTCAGGGCAGAAATCGGATCATATTTCAGTGTCACATATTGATAAATATTCCGGAAAATTGACTCAACTGGCACGTTATCCGGTTGGAAAATCTCCGATGTGGGTTACGGTATTGGCATTGTAAACCTGAGCCGCGCTATTTTTGAGGGTGTCGCAAAAGGGGGGAGGTCATTTTTTCAACGTGTCAAGTTGAGCCCATATCCCCTTTTTTAGTGCCTGTTACTTGTACGAATAACAGG
>NZ_FOVO01000051.1 GCF_900115195.1 Xenorhabdus japonica | reverse complement strand
TATAGGCCATAGCGCATTTTCCTTTGGCGAGAAAGATGCCTACTATAGCAACTGACCACCTTTTTCAGAAATTGCACCTATCATGCGAATCCAAGTCTTATAATTAATTATATGTACTATAAAAATAAAATAACCAATTTTTTCTATGGTGGATTGTATAATGGTTTTAATAAATAGAATGTTATATAAATTTATAAATAATTTTAAATATAAAATAACTAAAACTATATATAGAAACATATGTGGTAGTAAAATGAAAAATAACATGAATTTCTGGCCGCATATAAGTATATCAAGAGATATAAATGGAAAGATAGATTATGTCCTTTTTAATAAAAGGAGTGTTGATGTTTCTAGCTTTGATTTTTCATCAAGAAAACCATTAATAATTATAGCGTCAGGACCATCTGTTCTAGATATCGATATTGATTTTTTTGATAGTGAAAAATTCGATATATTAGGAGCTAATGGAGCGTATGAATTATCAAAAAATGTGAATTTCAAATATCATGTTATTATAGATAGAATATTTATTATAAATAGATTTAACCTTGTATTGAATATTTTAAATAATTATTCATTAACATTGCTAACAACAATGGATTGTTTAAATGAAATATTACTTAAAGATCATTTAGTTGTAATTAAATGTAAGATTGTGCTTATCGAGCATATTGACCAGCCAGTTTATGAAAAGGAAAGAGATTTATTTAATATAATAAGCGATGAATTGGTTGTAAATAAAAATGTTGCTTTTTCACTTAATTTAAATAAAGGATTTTATGATGGCAGAACAGTAGCCTATGCCGCTTTGCAAATAGCATTTTCTTAAATTATTAAAGAAGTATATTTTGCTGGATTAGATATGAATGACTTTGATAAACCAAGGTCTTATGAGAACCCAGATGATATCCTTGATACTGAACTAGATGAAAATTTAAAAAATATAATAATCCCTTGTTTTGATTTATCAGAAGAACTGGCTAAAAAACATGGAGTCATGATTTATAATTTATCAATGTTTAGTGCAATAAATTCATTTAAGAAAATTGAATTTAACTCGATCTTATAATATATTCCTATAATGATTGTTTATTAAGTTAATTATCTTAATGTTAAGAAGAGTTAATTTTATGGGATTGAGTATGATGAAAATAAAAGCACTTTTTTCAGGATGGAAAAATTGCGATTTCGAACAATATAAAGAAGCTTACGTCCTTTTCGGTGGGGGTGTATCAACACATCCCAATATTGTATCTTTTTTGGAGAAACATCTTGATGGGCAATTTTACTTTTATATAAAAAAAACAGAATTTGGAATTAAAGGTGCTTGTTTTTCTTACCAAAACAAAAAATTAATTGAAGAGATACAAACTAAATATCCACTATCCTATGATGAAATTATTTTCCCTATTGCAACCGATACTAAGTTGTTTTTACCAGTAAAATCAAAGAGATTATCACCTATTCATGAAATTAATTTTATTAATGCTAGCTATAGGTCTCTTTTTAGTAAACGCCAAATCTGCCTAATAAAAGACAGTTTCTCTTACAAAACCCGTCGTAATCGCAGCAATGAGATCAATAAATTCAAGCGTGCCGGAGGAGAAATCCGTCCTTCAAGTGAGTTTCGTGCAGAAGAGTTAGTAGATATTTATATCGATCTATATCAAAAGCGTTGGAACCAAAGTCATTCTGAAGAGCAAAAAAAACATCTCCTTGAAATATATACTGAACTACGTGAGCATATATTTGGTAATGTGCTACTGATTAACGGCAAACCTTGTGCTTACGATTTTGTTCTGTGGGCGGATAGCCCCAAATGGATTTCCTTTGATGCCATTAATGGTGGTTATGATCCTGAATATGCTCATCTCAGCGTTGGCAGTGTCTTGATGTGGGTGAATATCCAAGAAGCAAAAGCATTGTGTCAGCAGGGAGATAAAACTATGCGTTACTCCTTGGGTAACCCTACGTTTGAATACAAAAATCGTTGGTGTGAAACATTGCCGCTAGGAAAAGTGCTTTTTTAATATGTTTCTTAAAAGCAACATAACCTCTGAAGGTGTAATACTTTGCATCATATTATCCACCGATTTCAGAGGATGTTGTTCTTTCCCATATCCACCGATCAATCCCGGATCAGTCGGCCCAAATAGCGTGATATTGGGTCGATCAAGTGCCGCCGTAAGATGACTCAATCCCGTATCAACTGAAACCACCGCTTTTGCTCCTGCGAGAACGTGTGCGACTTCAGCGAGTGCCAGTTTTGGTAGAACATCAACATGAGAAAACCCTGCTGCCAGCCTTAATGCTCGCTGATGTTCATGCTCTGCGCCCCAAGGTAATTTAATGCGTATGCCAGTTTCTTGGATATTTGCAATAAGCTGCCGCCAATGATGTTCAGGCCAATGTTTTTCATTACGTGTTGTTGCGTGGAGAAAAACCAGATAGTTACTTTGGCTGTCGGTTTGCTGGTTCAAAAAATGACGGGCGATGGTGTAATCACCTTGCTCTGAAGGTTTTTTATAGCCCAAACTATCAGCAAATAAATCCCGAATACGTTCAACCGCATGCTGTTGCTTGTTGATGGCATGACAATAATCATAGAAAAAACTGGCGATAGGTTCGCGGATGCTTTTTCTGTCGTAACCATGTTTTGGGCCTTGTGCCAACCGAGTTACCAAAAAAGCGCTTTTTAACAGACCTTGCGCATCAATGATTGCGTCATATTGGCATTGTTGCAGTTGTTGCCTAAATCGCGCTCTTTCTTCACGAATATCTTTTCTGAACCAATTTTTTCGCCAGCGTCGAATAGCCACGGGAATCACATTTTCGACAGCACTGTGCCAGGTTGGAATCTGGGCAAATCCTTCTTCTACCACCCAATCAAATTGAATGTTAGGAAATTGCTTTCTTGCATCAGTTAATGCCGGCAGAGTATGTAACACATCCCCCATTGAGGATGTTTTTACCAGTAAAACACGCATTAATTTTGACTCTCCGCCTGTAGCAGCTTCTCTAATGAAGATAAAACCATTGCAGGCTGAATATCGATAAGACTTTGGTGATAGCCGCCGTCGCTGTCGCCTTTTCTGATTTTATGGTAGCCCGTAATCAGACGGATCACTTCGGCCTTATGTGATAGCGGTGGAGTGAAATCCGGGCTACTTGGCCCATATAAGGCCACCAGAGGACGGTTTAAAGCGGCTGCTACATGCATCAAACCAGAATCGTTTGTGACGATGGCATCACAGGCTGCGATGATATTTACTGCCTGCTCCAGTGAGGTTTTTCCTGCCAAATTAAGACAATCTTCACGGGCACCCTCGCTTAAAAGTGCGCGAATATCTTCACCTGCTTGATGATCTTTGTCGGAACCAAATAGTAATATCTGATAGCCTTTTTCGGTGATTAATTGTTCAGCCAGGGCTGCATAGTGATAATGTGGCCAGCGTTTGGCTGGGCCGAATTCAGCACCGGGGCAGAAGCCAATAATCGGACGGTGATCAGCAATATTGAAGGCTGAGGTTGATTCTGCAATGTCTTCATCATTGACACTTAATCGCGGCCATAACAGCGCTTGTGGAAGGTCATCAGCGCTGTTCATGTTTTTCCCTTCATATGCGAGAGCCACATAGCGTTGAACCATAAGCGGAAACGCACTCTTATTCAGGACTCGGATATCATTCAACAGTCCATAACGCATTTCACCGCGCCAGCCTGTACGCAACGGGATATTGGCGAAGAAAGGTACCAATGCAGATTTGAATGAATTGGGCAATACATAGGCACGATCGTATTTATTTTCACGCAATGTGAGTCCGAGGCGTCGGCGCTCCCCCAAGGCAAGAGCACCATGACCAAGCGGCATAGCCAATGCCTGATTCACTTCTGGCATTTTTGCCAGTAATGGACGGCACCATGCCGGTGCCATCACATCAATTTCTGCATTGGGGTACAAAGCTTTCAAAGTACGGTAGAGGCTTTGTGACATCATCATGTCACCTACCCATGATGGGCCGATCACCAGTATCTTCATAGAAGTCGATTAATTATCCTGATTTAGCCATTGCATATATTCAGCGACACCTTCGGCAACCGTCTTGAACGGTTTTTCATAGCCGGCAGCGCGAAGTTTTGTCAGATCTGCTTGAGTAAAGCTCTGATAACGACCTTTTAATTTTTCTGGGAAATTGATGTATTCCACGACCGGGGATTGTTCTTTATGGAATTCAGTTACAGCGTCGGCAACCGCCTGAAAAGATTCAGCGCGGCCTGTTCCACAGTTAAAGATGCCGGAAATACTATTTTTCCAGAACCACAGATTGACCGCAGCAACATCACCGACATAAATGAAATCACGGCGGAAATGCTCACTGCCGGAAAATAACTTCGGATTCTGTCCTTGATGAATCTGATTATTTAAATGATAGGCGACACTTGCCATACTGCCTTTATGCCCTTCGCGCGGCCCGTATACATTGAAATAACGGAAGCCACAAATTTGAGAATCTGCGTGGGGCAAAATATCACGAACATACTGGTCAAACAGGAATTTGGAGTAGCCATAAACATTGAGAGGTTTTTCATACTGACGCTCTTCAATGAAATTGTCACTACGGCCACCATAAGTCGCAGCAGAGGAGGCGTACAGGAAAGGGATTTGACGATCAAGGCAATAATGCAACACATCTTTAGAATATTGATAATTATTATCCATCATATACTTACCATCCCACTCTGTTGTGGATGAGCAAGCACCTTCATGGAAAATGGCATCAATGTCACCTAAATCATCACCCGCAACGATGCTAGCAATGAAGTCTTCCTTATCTATATAATCGGTGATATCCAAATCAACTAAATTGACGAACTTTGTGCCGTCTTTCAGGTTATCAACAACCAGAATATCCTTGTAGCCTTCGTCATTCAGTGCCTTGACAATATTGCTGCCGATAAACCCTGCGCCACCAGTGACAATAATCATTTGGCTCACCTCTAAATAGTTTGTTCATTATTACACCCAGATTCTTCCAAATTGCAGCCTTCTTACTGTAACTTGATATCTATTGGGTAGATCTTTGCTGCGTATAATAGCACTTAACCCTACTGACGACAGCAGCTTAAACAGGCGAATATCCTGAAATTTTGCTGCATGCCAGACTCTGAGCCGTGATCAGCTTTACAAAGTTGATATTATCTTTCTCGTTGTGTCGTCACTGGCAGGATCTATCAGTAAAATACACCACGCTTTTCACTTAATTAGGTACCTAGGAGAGAAAAATGTCAGCGTCTTTTTACCAGAAAATTAATGAGCAGTTGGAGCAAACCCGCTCGGAAGGGTTATTCAAAAGTGAACGTATTATTACTTCTGCCCAGAATGCCAATATTGCTGTTGCCGAAGGTAACCAAGTCATTAATTTTTGTGCCAATAACTACTTAGGTTTGGCCAATCACCCTGACCTGATCGCAGCCGCAAAAGCAGGAATGGATAGCCACGGTTTCGGTATGGCATCCGTTCGTTTTATTTGTGGTACACAAGACTCCCATAAAGAATTAGAAAATAAGATTGCTGAGTTCTTGGGTATGGAAGATGCCATTCTGTATTCTTCTTGCTTTGATGCAAACGGCGGTCTGTTTGAAACATTATTTGGGCCAGAAGATGCCATTATTTCTGATGCCTTGAACCATGCTTCCATCATTGATGGCGTCCGTTTATGCAAAGCGAAACGTTACCGCTATGCCAATAATGACATGCAAGAATTAAAAGCACAGCTGGAAAAGGCAAAAGCCGAAGGTGCGCAAAATATCCTGATCGCAACTGATGGGGTATTTTCAATGGATGGTGTCATTGCTGACCTGAAATCCATCTGTGATTTGGCGGATGAATTTGGTGCGCTGGTCATGGTTGATGATTCACATGCGGTTGGCTTTGTTGGCAAACAGGGACGTGGCACGCATGAACATTGTGATGTCATGGGGCGTGTTGACATCATCACCGGCACGCTCGGGAAAGCTTTGGGCGGTGCATCCGGTGGTTATACCGCCGCGCGTAAAGAAGTTGTTGAATGGTTGCGCCAGCGTTCACGCCCATATCTATTCTCCAACTCACTGGCTCCAGCCATTGTTGCTGCATCGATCAAGGTGTTGGACATGCTGGAAAATGGAGACGATCTGCGTGAGCGTCTCTGGAAAAATGCGAACTTGTTCCGTGAAAAAATGACTGCGGCAGGTTTCACACTGGCAGGCGCTGATCATGCCATCATCCCTGTCATGTTGGGGGATGCGAAACTGGCACAGGAATTTGCGGCAGAATTACTGAAAGAAGGCATTTATGTAATTGGGTTCTTCTATCCGGTTGTTCCTAAAGGTCAGGCGCGTATCCGAACCCAGATCTCAGCCGCCCATACTGAAGAACAAATTGAACATGTGGTGGCTGCATTTACACGCATTGGCAGGCAATTGAACGTCATTGCCTAAGGTATCATTATGAAAGCATTATCTAAATTAAAGCCAGAAGAAGGTATCTGGATGACGGATGTGCCCATGCCAGAACTTGGGCACAATGATGTGATGATTAAAATCCGTAAAACTGCCATTTGTGGGACGGATGTTCACATCTATAACTGGGATGATTGGTCTCAAAAAACTATCCCTGTTCCAATGGTGGTGGGGCACGAATATGTTGGTGAAATCGTTGCTATCGGTCAGGAAGTAAAAGGGTTCAAGATTGGCGATCGCGTGTCCGGTGAAGGTCACATCACCTGTGGTCACTGCCGTAACTGCCGTGGCGGGCGTACTCATTTATGCCGTAATACCACGGGTGTTGGTGTAAACCGTGAAGGCGCTTTTGCTGAATATTTGGTTATTCCTGCATTTAATGCCTTTAAAATTCCAGACAATATACCAGATGAGCTGGCCGCTATTTTTGACCCATTCGGCAATGCAGTACACACTGCTCTGTCTTTTGATCTGGTGGGGGAAGATGTACTGGTATCAGGTGCTGGCCCTATCGGGATTATGGCGGCAGCGGTGTGTAAGCATATTGGGGCTCGTCATGTCGTGATTACAGATGTGAACGAATATCGCCTTGAACTGGCTAGTAAAATGGGTGTTACCCGTGCGGTGAATGTCAGCAAAGAAAACCTGACCGACGTCATGGCAGAATTAGGAATGACAGAAGGTTTTGATGTCGGTTTAGAGATGTCAGGAGCACCACCCGCATTTTGCACTTTGCTTAATACCATGAATCACGGTGGACGTATTGCTCTGTTGGGGATTCCTCCATCAGATATGGCGATAGATTGGAATCAAGTCATCTTTAAGGGATTATTCATCAAGGGTATCTACGGGCGTGAGATGTTCGAAACTTGGTACAAGATGGCGGCTTTGATCCAATCCGGCCTAGATTTGTCCCCGATGATCACTCATCAATTCTCGATTGATGATTACCAGAAAGGCTTTGATATCATGCGATCAGGGCAATCTGGCAAAGTAATCTTAAATTGGGATTAAAAATTAGCACAGGCGTCTTTGGTTTTTTGGGCGCCTGTTTGATCGTCTTTTTGTTGCGGCTTTGTTTTACCTGCCATTTTGTTTTCCGTTGTTTGCCTTACTTCTGGTTTGCCTGAATCATTTGGTGTTTCCTGTGCCCGATAATGACCCAACAGTTTTTGCATATGTCGATTTAAAGAATTAACGATTACATTGTTAGATAATGCCTTTCCTAACATCTTGAGATAATCCGATGAAGTTGCTGGTGCTGGCTTTGATTCACGGGGCTTTATGCAATTACGCACAATTTGATTATCGTTTTTGGTTGTCGGAGCAGAGCTTAACAACATACTAGGTGTGACCAACTCAATATCACTGGGTAATGTAGCAAGTGTTTGCTGTAAGGCACGCATGGTTGTTGGGTGCGGGTGTCCAATGGCAATGGCAGAACCTTGTTTGCGGGCGAGGGCGATTGCGCGGTTAAGTTGATGCCGTGTTTCTGCTTCGGTTTGAGTATTATCCAAAAAAATATTGCGGCGGAGCACTGGAACAGAAGTTCCTATCGCCGCTTTGGTAACTTGTGTATTACCGATTGTCACACTGTCCAGAAAATAGAGGCGACGATGGGATAACTCTTGTATTACCTTTTCCATGCCACTGAAATTAGAGGTCATTGCACTGCCCATATGATTATTCATACCAACAGCATGGGGAACTTTCTGTATAGCATCTTGAATAATACGGGCAATTTCTTCCCGGTTCATGGCAGGATGGAGTGTGTATTTTTCCAGAGGTTGCTTGCTTAATGGTGCCATTGGCAGGTGGATTAAAATTTCCCGTCCCTGCTGATAGGCCTTTTCTGCCATTTTCCTGCCGTATGGGGAGTTGGGCAGGATTGCGATAGAAACCGCAACAGACATTTGGAATATCTTATTTTCTGCATTAACACGATAGCCAACATCATCAATGACGATGGCTAAACGTGCTGCTTGAACGTTTAAGGTAAACAGCAATGATGTGAAGAATAACAGTATACTAGTATTCATCCTGTATCGTTCTATCCTATTTTCCTAACCACGGTAATGGGTTAACAGCCCGACCCTGACGGCGAATTTCAAAGTACAGTGAGGGTTGTTGTTGTCCACCACTGCTCCCAACCAGAGCTATTGGTTGGCCTGCTCGAACCTGTTGCCCAACACTGACCAATGTACTCTGGTTGTAACCGTAAATGCTCATATCGCCTTTACCATGTTCAACCACGACAACCAGGCCATAGCCCTGCAACCAGTCTGCCAGCAATACACGTCCATCTGAGATTGCCCTTACTTCAGTACTTTCTGCCGCGGAGATCACAACCCCTTTCCAGCGCAGTTCACCTTGTATTGCTTCTCCGAAACTATGGATGACACGACCGCGTACTGGCCAAATTGCTTGCCCGGCAGGGCGTCCAAGACCGCCAGTCCGTGCCATGAGAGCACGTTCTTCTTCTGTTGGTTTGTAGCTGGAGCCTTTTTGTTGGGCTTGTTTCTGTTTAGCGGCAACTTGAGCACGAACGCGAGCTGCTTCACGAGCTTCACGTTCAGCACGCGCTTTGGCTTCCCGTTCAGCTTTGGCAATCTTGTCCCTCAATCTGGTTTCATTCTGCCGAAGCTCTGTGAGGCCCTGTTGCTCTTTTTTCAATGAAGATTCCAGTGTCGTTAATGTTTTCTGTCGCGCGGTGCGGACAACTTCCATTTTCTGTTTTTGCTGTTTTTGGCTGGTTAGTTTCGCTTTCTGTTCACTTTGTTTTTCTAGTTGCTGCTTTTTTTGCTGGTTGAGTTCTTCGGTTGTTTTTTGCAGTTTGACTATAGTTTCCTGACGTGTCTGATTCAAATAACTGTAATACGCGAGAATACGCTCTTTGCGCTGACTTTCCTGCCCATTAAGCAATAATTCTAATCCTTGGTTATTTCCTTGCCGAAAGGCAGCATCTAATTGGTTGGCAAGTAATTGACGCTGTTCCTTTTGTTGCGTTTGCAGGCGTTTGATATTTACATTCAGCGATGAAACCTCATTTTCTAGTTGATTCAGACGAGTTTGAGTCGTGTGCAACGAACGTCCCACCTCTGAGATAGTACTTTCTTGTTCTTTTAATTGATTAAGCAGGTCAGTACGTTGTTTTTGCTGCTGTTTTACATTTTTCTCTTTCTCGGCAATATCCTGTTGAATATCTTTGAGCTGATTTTTATTCTCTGAAATCTGATTTGCGAAAGTACTTGTAATGAAGCTGAAAAAGGTGAACAACAAGGCACAGAATAGCTGTAACGCTCTGATTTTATTTTGCCGTTTGTATTGTTTCTGCCGATTCTTACGACTCTTTAGATCCTTATTTTCAGCCATCTTAATTGAGTACCTTGCTGCTATATAGCGCCTGATTATTTCATGAGGAATTGCCTCTGACCAGAGAACAGCCTGTTTTTTATCATTAATATAAGTTTTAGTTAATTTAGCTCATTTATTGTCGAAGATCCTGCCTTGGCCTAGTGTTACATGAAATATTTTAATCATGCATTACAATCAAGTTGTTCTCGGTGTATTTTTTAATTTTTCTCGAAACTCTCCGCAAAATCTGCATTGGATTGGTGCTAATTGGCTGTAATTGACGCAACACACAGGTATACTCTTCTACCTTAGATATTTGTTATTAACTAACGGGAGTTGTTGCCCCCCATGCTGCAAGAAATCATGCAATTTATTAGCCGGAACACGATCCTGAGCCTTGTCTGGGCTGCATTGCTGGTGGCTGTCATTGTTATGACGGTAAAAGGTGTGTTCTCCAAGAGTAAAGAGATCACCCGTGCTCAGGCTATCCATTTAATCAACAAGGAAGAAGCTATCGTTGTGGATTTACGTTCCCGTGACGATTTCCGCAGAGGGCATATCATAGGTTCCGTTAACCTGACGCCATCTGAGATTAAAGACAATAATCTAGGTGAGTTGGAGAAACATAAAAAACAGCCCGTCCTCGTAGTTTCAGCCAATGGGCTGGAATCCAGAATACCGGCGGAGAATTTGGTTCGTTTTGGCTTCGAGCAGGTTTATTCTCTGAAAGAAGGAATTGCTGGCTGGGCGGGTGAAAATTTGCCATTGGCTCATGGCAAGAAATAACGAGCTTAGATGCAAGTAATATGCTTGTACGATTAAAAGGTTCAATAAGGACATCTGAAAAAGGTAAACATTATTATGTCAGAACAAAACAACACAGAAATGGCTTTCCAGATCCAGCGTATTTACACGAAAGATGTTTCTTTCGAAGCACCAAAAGCACCGCAGATTTTCCAGCAGGAATGGCAACCGGAAGTCAAATTGGATCTGGACACTGCTTCCAGTGAATTGGTTCAGGGAGTTTATGAAGTTGTTCTGCGCGTTACTGTTACGGCGGCACTGGGAGAAGAAACTGCGTTCCTGTGTGAAGTTCAGCAGGCAGGTATTTTCTCCATTGATGGCATTGAAGGGACACAACTGGCACACTGCTTAGGTGCCTATTGCCCGAATATTCTGTTCCCATATGCCCGTGAATGCATCACCAGCTTGGTAGGTCGTGGTACTTTCCCACAACTGAACTTGGCTCCAGTTAACTTTGATGCACTGTTCATGAACTATCTGCAACAGCAGGCTGACACACAGCCTAATGGGGTTGAACAGGAAGCCTAATGAATACTGCTTCTATGACAGTGATCGGTGCCGGCTCATACGGCACCGCTTTAGCCATTACTTTGGCTCGTAATGGACATGAAGTTATGCTTTGGGGGCATAACCCTGAGCACGTTAATGCATTGCAACAAGCGCGTTGTAATGAGACATTTTTACCGGATGTTTCTTTTCCTGATAGTTTACTGCTTGAGGCTGATCTGAAAAGTGCCGTTTCAGCCAGTCGCAATATCCTGATAGTGGTTCCCAGCCATGTTTTCGGTGATGTCCTGCAACAGATAAAGCCACATTTACAACATGATAGCCGTATTGTTTGGGCGACCAAGGGGCTTGAGGCTGAAACAGGGCGCTTATTACAAGATGTAGCCCGTGAGATATTAGGTAATGAAATCCCCTTGGCGGTAGTTTCTGGCCCGACATTCGCAAAAGAGCTGGCAGCCGGTTTACCAACCGCGATAGCTGTTTCTGCCACAACACCTGAATTTGGTGAAGAGCTTCAACAGCTTTTCCATTGCGGCAAAAGTTTCCGGGTATACAAAAACCCTGATTTCATCGGAGTGCAGCTCGGTGGAGCAATAAAAAATGTTATTGCAATTGGTGCAGGGATCTCTGATGGTATGGGATTCGGGGCAAATGCCCGCACGGCGTTGATTACCCGAGGATTGGCGGAGATGAGCCGTCTTGGCGTGGCATTGGGAGCTGACTCTTCGACATTTATGGGAATGGCAGGGTTGGGAGACTTAGTCCTGACCTGCACTGATAACCAATCCCGTAACCGTCGCTTTGGCATGATGCTGGGAAAAGGTATTGATGTTGATGAAGCGCAGCGCAAAATCGGGCAAGTTGTAGAAGGATATCGTAATACCAAAGAAGTTCGAGCTTTGGCGGAGCGAGTGGGTGTCGAAATGCCTATCACAGAGCAGATCTACCAGATACTGTACTGCAATAAAAATGTGATTGAAGCCGCTCAAGCATTATTGGGAAGAGCTACAAGAGATGAGGGAGAGGGCTCTCACTCTTAAATCAAACGGGAACACTGATATGTCGCGAGCAGAACTGAACGAAGTCTGGAAAAATATAAAAAACGAGGCGAGGGTTCTGGCTGACTGTGAACCCATGCTAGCCAGTTTTTTTCACGCGACACTACTCAAGCATGAAAATCTTGGTAGTGCCCTGAGTTATATGCTGGCAAATAAGCTGGCAACACCGATTATGCCTCCTATTGAAGTCAGAGAAGTCGTTGAAAGTGCGTATCACAGTGACCCTAAGATGATTGAATCGGCAGCACGTGATATCAAAGCTGTTCGACTGCGTGATCCGGCAGTAGATAAATATTCGACACCATTACTCTACCTTAAAGGCTTCCATGCCCTACAGGCCTACCGCATTGCACACTGGTTATGGAAACAAGATCGCAAAGCATTGGCAATTTATACGCAAAACCAAATCTCGGTTGCGTTTGGCGTTGATATCCATCCTGCCGCGAAAATTGGTTGCGGCATCATGCTCGACCACGCAACTGGTATTGTGATTGGTGAAACCGCGGTTGTTGAAAATGATGTTTCCATTCTGCAATCTGTGACTCTTGGGGGAACAGGTAAAACTAGCGGGGATCGTCATCCGAAAGTGCGTGAAGGGGTGATGATTGGCGCGGGTTCCAAAATCCTCGGTAATATAGAGATTGGTCGTGGCGCAAAAATTGGTGCGGGATCGGTGGTATTAAGATCAGTCCCACCTCATACCACAGTCGCAGGCGTACCAGCCAGGATTGTTGGAAAACCGGAAAGTGATAAGCCATCACTGGATATGAATCAGCATTTTAATGGCATCAATAATGGATTTGAGAATGGAGCTGGGATTTGAAATTCTGTTCCTTTTCTTGTAGTCAATAAATAGAACATTCAGCGCGGGTTAGGCGCTGAATGTCATATATTAATCCCTCAATAACGCACCTGGATAACCCAGTTGCCGCCATGCTTCAAACACGACCACCGAAACAGAATTGGACAGATTCATGCTACGGCTATCTGGCAGCATAGGAATTCTGATTTTCAGTTCAGGTGGCATGTTATCTAACACATAAGACGGCAAACCACGGGTTTCCGGACCAAACATCAGGTAATCACCATCACGATAACTCACATTACTGTGCGCCGGAGTGCCTTTTGTGGTTAAGGCAAACAGACGCGCACCAGACGAAGATTGTGAATTGACTGGACTAAGCCCTTCACTTTCCAAGAATGCGTTGTAGTCGTGATGTTGTTTGATATTGGCGAATTCGTGGTAATCCAATCCTGCGCGGCGCAGGCGTTTGTCATCCCATGTAAAACCCAAAGGTTGGATTAGGTGAAGTTGGCAGCCTGTGTTGGCACACAGGCGGATAATGTTGCCTGTATTAGGCGGAATTTCTGGTTCGAATAGGACGATATTTAGCATGTTTTAAGTAAATTCTTAAAGTATAATTAACAGTATCCATTTCTGCTGCGTGTGTTTTTTCTACTAAGTGTGTAGCACCAACTTCTATTTTATCAGTTAAATATATTATCTATAGCAGAATCAAAATAATATGGCATAACATCTGCATTCCAATGACAAGGCAGAGTCGTGAGATGGGTTACAGTTTAGATTTCCGCAAGAAAGTACTAGCATACAAAGACAAGTATTCGTTGACTTTCGAACAAACGGGTGCTCACTTTGATATCGCTATTCGCACCCTGTTTCGGTGGTGCCACAAGATAGAACCTTGTGTGACGCGTGATAAACCGCCCACTAAAATCAGTGATGAGGTGCTCATCATCGATGTACAAAATTACCCCGATGACTATCAATGGGAAAGAGCAAAACGCTTGGGTGTCACGCAGTCAGCTATCCATTACGCATTGAACCGGCTGAATATCACCTTCAAAAAAAACACTAAAACACCCCAACGCTGACGCTCAGGCTCGTCAGGCGTTTGTCGAGTGCATCCGCCACTATGAACACGTGGGCAAACCGATTATTTATCTGGATGAAAGCGGTTTTGCGCAGTCTATGCCACGTACACACGGTTATTCGGCGAAAGGGCTGCGTTGTTTCGGCACACACGACTGGCATGCCAAAGGTCGCATTAATGTCATTGGCGCTATTATCCAAAAGACCTTCGTGACCTTAAGCTGTTCTTGTATGAAACTGCTCATTAAGGTGATGCTTTCTCGAATTTCGGGATGACAACTCCCCAACCTTTGGCGTTCTGAGATGGAAAGGACGACCAATTGGCGGCGACGTGCGATCATGGCTTGCAGCACGCGTTGTTGAGCAGAGGGTAATATCCTGGCTATTTTATCCCGGTCTGCTCGTTGAGACAAAACCAGGGCTAACTGTGCCAGCACCAGAGCATCTATTTTAAGTGACCCATTGCCTTAGCAAAGTCACGGGCTTGTCGGGGATTGACGATAGCAACAGCCACCACTATGGATTGCAAAACACAAGCAACAGGCATCTCATAACCACCTGTTGCTTCTAATACAACTAAATCAATCTCATAGTTAGCCAATGTAGCTGCTAGTTCATCATGACCCTCAGGGGTATTTGGATATGTCATGATAGTTCCCTGTTCGCCAAGTGCAATTTCAAGTGAAGCTTTAGCAACATCAATACCAACACAAATTATTTCAGTCATGGTTCTTCGGCTCCCATTCTTGCAAATGCGAATTTTATTTCAAGCAACTGTTCGGGTTTCTCGAAGAAAAGTAACAATCATGCGTCGCAAGCTCATTAACGGGCTTAATCCCTTGATGGTTATCTGACTGTATGATTGTTGCCAATCTCACTTAACCATCATAAACCCGATTAAAGATACAAGATGGTCGCCCCCACCCTGTGAGCGATACTCTAACAGGGTATTTTCTTTCTGGAGAGGCCACTATGCAAAACGTCACACTCATCGGTATCGATCTCGGCAAACATGCTTTCCATATTCATTGTCAGGACAAATCCGGCAAGGCCATTCTGCGTAAAAAGTTTACGCGTACCAAGCTCATGCAGTTTTTGGCAACGTGTCCCTCTTCAACGGTTGTGATGGAAGCCTGTGCTAGCGCTCATTTTATGGCGCGACGGATTGGCGGTTTAGGCCATGAAGCCAAACTCATCTCTCCCCAATTTGTGCGCCCGTTTGTCAAAAGTAATAAAAATGATTTTGTTGATGCAGAGGCGATATGTGAAGCCGCCTCACGGCCATCAATGCGTTTTGTCCAGCCGAGAACAGAGACTCAACAAGCCATGAGAGCGCTACACCGTATCAGAGACTCACTCATCCGGGATAAGGTCAAAACGACTAACCAAATTCAGGCCTTTTTGCTGGAGTTCGGTATCAGTCTGCCAAAAGGCGAGGCGGTCATTAAACGCTTATCACGGGTACTTGCGGAACACGACATTCCCGATTATTTGAGCCGTTTGCTGATGAGATTACACACCCACTATCTTTATCTTGTTGAGCAAATCACGTCGTTAGAAGCCGAATTACACCAATCGATTGAAGCAGATGAGACGGCTCAACGCCTGATGACAATCCCGGGGATTGGCCCCATCACGGCCAGCTTGCCCTCCTCTCAGCTCGGTGACGGTAAACAATTTTCAGGCAGCCGGGATTTTGTGGCCGCTACCGGGCTTGTGCCCCGACAATACAGCACAGGCGGAAAAACCACCCTGCTGGGTATCAGCAAGCGAGGCAACAAAAATCTGCGCAGGTTACTGGTTCAGTGCGCCCGCATATTCATGATGCGGCTGGAACATCAACAGAGCAGACTGGCTGAGTGGGTTCGGGAACAACTGAGTAAGAAACATTCGAACGTCGTTGCCTGTGCGCTGGCAAACAAGCTGGCACGGATCGCGTGGGCAATCACCACTCAGCAAAATGAATATTGGGTCTGATAGATGTCAATCTGATTCAATAGACGGATTATAAAGCAGTTAAAGACAAGTTATTCATCTGGTTTTGCGAAGACTGATTATTGATGACATGAACGGCCTATCGGCCTGATGAAGAATCTGAACGTAAGAATGGCTCATCGAAGCCGAAGTCATTTTCAGGTTCACCAGGCACGGAACTCATCGTGGCGCGGGCATTTTTGCCCATAATGATGCCGGATAGATTTAAGCAAGCCAACCCGACATCAAAATCAGTGTTGCAAAAACGGGGGTGACCATAGATTCATGCCTGGATAACACAAGATTTGCTGCCAAAGCTTCCAAGCAGTGCAGTGATTGTCATGGATAATGCCCCATTCCATAAACGAAATGACAAGATAAAAACGATAGCAGACTACGGAAGACAGTTGCTTACAGCCCGGATTTGAATCTCATCGAACACAAATGGGCCGAAGCCAAAGCGATAAGAAGACGAGAAAGATGTTCAATTGATGAGCTGTTTATGGAGTATGTAGATCATATCGAATTATATTGATTTAGCTATAGTACTACAGCCGTAGCCTATATTGTGTCATGATGACTGCCTCTTCTTTTCCTTCAGACAAGGGGAGGTGCCAAATGAAATCGCTTGCCAATATCTGCGATTTCAACATGTTGTATCTTTTTCTTCAGGTCACGTATTTCAATTTGCTCAGGCGTCATGGGGGCCGCTTTCGGCGATTTTCCATGCCGTTCATGCCGGAGCGACGGACCCAACTTCTTATGGCCGATTTACTGACATTCATGGCCTTAGCGGCTTCGCTGATGGAGTAATTCTGGTCAAGCACCAACTGGGTGCATTCCAGTTTAAATTCGGGGCTGAAACGTCGTTGCATTGTGTCACCTTTTTCATAGTTGAAGTGAGAATAACACTTCTCAGAAGGTGACCAAAATTATTGAGCCACATCAACAGATAAGCGGCGTACCATCGGTATCAAAGTAGCAATGTAATTCATGCTGGCTAAAACAAGCTAAAGAGCTATAATTCAGCAACCATTTTACAGATGGATGAAATAATGATTAATTTGAAAGCAATTATTCCGGTAGTTGATCTGAGGATGCATATGTTGCCTGCCACCAAAGCAATCCCCAAAGAGATGCTGCCGATCGTCGACAAATCTATGATTCAGTGTATCGTTGACGAGATTGTTGCTGCAGGGATCAAAGAAATCGTCCTGGTCACTCATGCGTCCAAGAAAGCAGTAGAGAACCACTTCGACACCTCCTATGAATTAGAGTCACTTCTCGAGCAGCGCGTGAAGCGCCAGTTGCTGGCGGAAGTGCAGTCCATTTGTCCTCCGGGCATGACTATCATGAACGTGCGTCAGCCGCAGCCGCTGGGACTGGATCACTCCATTCTTTGCGCTCGTCCAGTCGTCGGCGATAACCCGTTTGTGGTGGTATTACCCGATATCATCATTGATAGTGCGAGTGCTGACCCGCTGCGCTATAATCTGGCCATAATGGTGGCTCGCTTCAATGAAACAGGCCGCAGTCAGGTACTGGCAAAGCGCATGAAAGGTGACTTTTCAGAGTATTCCGTTATCCAGACGAAAAAACTGCTGGATAATGAAGGCAAAGTCAGCCGTATTGTAGAGTTCATCGAAAAACCGGCTCAGGCGCAAACTCTCTACTCCGACCTGATGGCCGTGGGTTGCTATGTGCTTTCTGCAGAAATTTGGACTGAACTGGAAAGAACCGAATCGGGTGCCTGGGGACGTATCCAGTTGACTGATGCTATTGCCGAACTGGCGAAAAAAAAGTCTGTTGACGCGATGCTGATGACTGGTGACAGTTACGATTGTGGCAAAAAGATGGGCTATATACAGGCGTTTGTGAAGTCTGGGCAGCGCAACCTGAAGGAAGGACCGAAGTTCCGCAAGGGTATTGAGACGTTGCTAAGAGAGTAAGTTCAGCCTATCGCCAGTGGCGGTTAGCGATAAAAATGATAACGGCAGCGAACATTCTGAACAGCGATGCTGATGCCAAAAGGATGTAGTTGCCGTTTTTGCTTTTATAAAAACATGTAATAACAGTAGGTTAATCCCCAAATTTTAGTCACGGTTTTATGGGATTTCTCCTTGTTTCTGACTTCGTTTGGTAAGACAATTAGCGTTTGAGTTTCAGGGAGCTTTGCTCAAGTTAGCAGGGTTCGCCACGTCTTTGGAATGTATACAGTGCACTGGTAGCTGTTAAGCCAAGGGCGGTAGCGTGGTTCTGATATAAAATATTATTAAATTTATATAAACTTAAGATAAATTTTCTATTGTTATAACAATAAGCATATTGTTGACTAGGTCATGTATTGAATAGTGAGTTATTGTGATATGCCCTAACTTTTTAGTGGTGGATCATGGCTAAAGTTGACGTTTATTGTCGTTATTGTCACGCATCAGGACATGGAAAAGGAAATGGTGGCCATCGCTCTGTTATGCCTGCCGTAAGATCTTTCAGTTGGAATACACCTATCAAGCCTACAAACCCGGTGTTAAAGAGCAGATTATCGATATGGCAATGAATAACGGAGGGATCCGCGACACCGCCTGTGTCCTGAAAGTGGTCACAAGCACCGTCATGACAACGCTTCCTCTTGACGGGGATAACATTCAGCTTATCTGTGAAATGGATGAGCGAGGGTCGTTTGGGGGAAACAAGAAAAATCAACGCTGGCTCTGGTATGCTTGGGAGTCCCGTCTGAAACGAATAGTGGCGCATGTTTTTGGGGATCGCAGCCGGAAAACATTAGACAAACTGCTTACCCTTTTATCACCCTTAACTATACCCATCGTCATTGAAGATGCTTGATTTTTCATTCGTATCAGATCAGGATCGCGCCCATGAAAATTAATCTGACAGATGCCCAAAAAGAAGCCCTCGAATTAATGCATGATACGACCCGTGATGGGCGAATACGTGACCATATCAAGGCCGTGCTTTTGGCGTCAGAAGGCTGGACGGCCCAGATGATTGCCCAGGCTTTGCGTATTCATGAAAGTACGGTGAGTCGCCATCTGAAGGATTACTTCTCTGAGGAAAAACTCGCCCCTGAAAATGGCGGCTCTGAAAGCCGTTTGTCTGCCAAACAAACGACAGAATTAATTGAGTATCTGACCGCAAATTTGATGCACACCACCGCGCAAATTGTCGCCTGTGTCTGGGCGCGCTGGCAGGTTGCTTTCACGGTGGCTGGGATGACAAAATGGCTTCACCGTCAGGGATTCAGCTACAAGAAGCCGATGGGGACTCCTCATAAATTCGATGCGGATAAACAGCAACAATTTATTGAGACCTACAATGCGCTGAAAGAAGAATGTGGCCAAAATGAGCCTATTTTGTTTATTGATGCCGTGCATCCTACCCAGTCCACAAAATTAAGTTATGGCTGGATGAAGAGCGGAAGGGAGAATGTTAAAGTAGTCGAAACCACAGGCAGTCGTACCCGCCTCAGCATCATGGGCGCACTCAATTTGCAACGGATTGAAGAGACCATTATTCATGAATATCCGACGATTAACGCTAAAAATGTCGTCCTTTTTTTCGGCTCAATCCGGGAAACCTATCCGCTTCCGCAAAAAATTCATATTATCCTGGATGGCACCGGTTACCATCGCGCTGAATTAGTTCAATTTTTCGCGGAAGTCCTGAATATTGAGTTGCATTATTTGCCACCTTGTATCTTAAATGTAGGTTAAAATAAATACGATTAGATTTGGTGCGGTGTATGCAGCCTGATGCCGCCTAGGGTTCCTAGCCCGTCTGTAAG
>NZ_FOVO01000053.1 GCF_900115195.1 Xenorhabdus japonica | reverse complement strand
CTGACCCCATGCCGAACTCAGCAGTGAAACACCGTAGCGCCGATGGTAGTGTGGGGCCTCCCCATGTGAGAGTAGGACACTGCCAGACAGTCAATCAGACAGAAAAGCCATCCGGTCACGGGTGGCTTTTTTGCGTTTGGGACTTTTATACCAGCTTATTCTTCTTGATTATTTTCTTTATTACTCTCTTCTATTTCATAGAATAAAATGAAATAATTTCATTTTTAGTTCAATTACTCGACATTCACCTTTCCTTTTGGTTAAATTTAGCTATCTAGAAGTCTAAACTTACAAATTATAATAATCGAGGTTTTGAACAATGCCAATTCGTGTACCAGATGAATTACCTGCGGTAAACACTCTTCGCAATGAAAACATCTTTGTCATGACATCAACACGGGCCAATATTCAAGGTATTCGTCCATTAAAGGTATTGTTACTTAACCTAATGCCAAAGAAGATAGAAACAGAAAATCAGTTTATTCGGTTATTATCTAACACACCACTTCAAATCGATATTCAATTAGTACGTATTGATAGTCGTCAATGTAAAAATACCTCTTCTGAACATTTAAATACTTTTTATTGTGATTTTGATTCAATAAAAGATCAAAATTTCGATGGCTTGATAGTTACAGGTGCCCCTTTGGGGCTTGTTGAATTTGAAGACGTGATTTATTGGGATGAGGTTGAAAGGATAGTAGCTTGGGCAAAAAAACATGTTACTTCGACACTTTTTGTTTGCTGGGCGGTTCAGGCTGCATTAAAAGTTCTTTATCACCTCCCTAAATATACCCGAAAAACTAAACTATCTGGTGTTTATCCTCATTCAACTTTAGATCCTCTGGCATTATTAACACGCGGATTTGACGAAACATTTTTTGCACCTCATTCGCGTTTCGCTGATTTTCCTGAATCGCTAATTCGTGAACATACCGATTTAGATATTTTAGCCAGTTCAGCAGAAGCAGGAGCTTATTTATTTGCCAGCAAAGATAAAAGATTAGTATTTGTGACAGGGCATCCTGAATATGATGTAGGTACATTAGCCGCAGAATACTTGCGTGATTGTGCTGCAGGTTTGGAACCGGAATTGCCTGTCAATTACTTCCTGAATAATGATCCTGAAAATAAACCTATTGCGGCTTGGCGTAGTCATGGTCATTTACTATTTTCAAATTGGTTAAATTATTATATCTATCAAATTACGCCATATGATCTGGCTTTTATGAACCCCTCCTTAGATTGAATCCAATTTGAGTTTTACATAGAAAAATGAGAGATCGCTGAAGCGAGCCATTTCTCATTTTGTTAATTTTCCTTTCGTAGCTATTGTCCAGCAGTCATTCTGTTATTTTCCATACATAACAAAAACTTAACATTGATATGTTTAGTTTTTTGGAATTTATTTCCCTGTATTTCTTGTCTTTAAATTATCTTAATCATTTGATTTTTCTTGGTTAATTTTTATTATTTTAAATAATGGAAATGGTTTTTGATTTATTTTTTTAATTGGTTAATCTTAATCAGATGAGTGTTTAAAAGTGAGTAGAGGGGAAATTATGCAGCAGGTATCAGCCACCAAATTAACCTTTATTAAGCCTTTTGGCGAGACTGAGTATCAGGTGTTATCACCTGAATGTATTAGCTTTTTAGAGGATTTAATCATTGAATTTTCTGACAGACGCACAAAATTATTAGATGATCGTATACATTGGCAGAAAAAAATAGATAGCGGAATATTACCAAATTTTATTTCGGAAACATCTTCCATTAGAGATAGTGATTGGAGAATTCAGGGAATACCTGATGATCTCAAAGATCGTCGAGTTGAAATAACAGGCCCCGTAGAACGCAAAATGGTCATTAATGCCTTGAATGCAAATGTGAAAGTATTTATGGCGGATTTTGAGGACTCATTAGCGCCTGAATGGGATAAAGTCATCACTGGACAAATTAACTTACGGGATGCTGTCAATGGTACGATCTCATATATCAATGAGCAGGGTAAGCGCTATGAGTTGAAAGCAGACCCCGCAGTATTGATTGCTCGGGTTAGGGGATTGCACTTGTCAGAAAAACACGTCCTCTATAAGGAGGAACCGATTTCTGGCGGACTGTTTGATTTTGCGCTCTATTTTTACTTGAATCATGAAAAATTATTGCAAAAAGGCAGCGGGTCTTATTTTTACCTGCCAAAAATACAGAGCTACCATGAAGCACAGTGGTGGAGTGATATTTTCAGTTTTGCTGAATCACGCTTCAATTTGCCAAAAGGCACGATTAAAGCAACGGTTTTGATTGAAACATTGCCAGCCGTATTCCAGATGGATGAAATTCTGTATCACTTACGTCATCACATCGTTGGTTTAAATTGTGGACGTTGGGATTATATTTTCAGCTATATCAAGACACTGAAAAATCATGCTGACCGTGTTTTACCAGATCGTCAATCCGTGACGATGACACAACCTTTCTTGAATGCCTATTCTCGTTTGCTAATTAAAACCTGTCATAAACGCGGTGCGTTTGCGATGGGAGGAATGTCGGCATTTATTCCTAGCAAAGATCCTGTGCAGAATCAGCAAGTTTTGGACAAAGTCAGAGCGGATAAAGAATTGGAAGCGAATAACGGTCATGATGGCACATGGGTCGCGCATCCGGGGCTTGCAGATATTGCCATGACAGTTTTTGACGCAAAATTGGGAGAGTACCAAAACCAATTGACAGTTTTGCTTGAAGAAGATGAAGCGATTACGGCTGAACAATTACTTGCACCTTGTTCGGGAGAAAGAACAGAAGAGGGAATGCGCGCAAATATTCGTGTTGCAGTCCAGTACATAGAAGCTTGGATTTCGGGGAATGGGTGTGTACCAATTTATGGCTTGATGGAAGATGCTGCTACAGCAGAGATTTCCCGGACTTCTATTTGGCAATGGATTCGCCATGAAAAATCACTATCCAATGGTAAAAAAATAACAAAGGAACTGTTCAAGGAAATGTTGAAAGAAGAACTGAACGTTATTAAACAGGAAGTGGGGGAACTGCGCTTTAATCAAGGGCGATTTATGGAATCGTCTGATTTGATGGAAAGAATTACTACTCAGGACGACTTGATTGATTTCCTAACGTTACCTGGCTATCAGTTATTAGATTAGTTTAAAAATATTAACGTAGTTTAAAAACATTAAAGTTTAAAAACAATAGCGGCAAACATATCCGATTAATTAATAATAGGAAGTAGAACATCATGACCATTTCTCGGAAACAACAAATCGCTCAACTGGAACAAGAATGGCAACAACCGCGTTGGAAAGACATTACTCGTCCGTATAGTGCTGAAGATGTCATTAAATTACGCGGTTCTATCAATCCTGAACACACTTTGGCGCGAATGGGAGCGAAAAAGCTGTGGGAATTACTGAATGGTAACTCGAAAAAAGGCTATGTGAACGCGCTTGGAGCACTGACGGGTGGTCAGGCACTTCAGCAGGCTAAAGCGGGTATTGAAGCGGTTTACCTTTCCGGCTGGCAAGTGGCAGCAGATGCGAATACCGCATCCAGTATGTATCCTGATCAATCATTGTATCCCGTTGATTCTGTTCCTAATGTGATTAAACGTATCAATAATAGTTTCCGTCGGGCAGATCAGATTCAATGGTCAAATGGTATTGATTCAGATAGTCAGGAATATATTGACTATTTCTTGCCGATTGTTGCAGATGCAGAAGCTGGATTTGGTGGTGTACTCAACGCATTTGAACTGATGAAAGCGATGATTGAAGCTGGTGCTGCCGCAGTTCATTTTGAAGATCAACTGGCAGCGGTGAAAAAATGTGGACACATGGGTGGCAAAGTATTAGTTCCGACTCAAGAAGCCATTCAGAAGCTGGTAGCTGCGCGTTTAGCGGCTGATGTATCTGGTGTTCCAACTCTGTTAGTTGCACGCACTGACGCAGATGCAGCCGATCTACTGACATCTGATTGCGATCCTTATGATAAGGCGTTCATTACTGGCGAACGAACCTGTGAAGGATTTTATTGTACAAGAGCAGGCCTTGAACAAGCTATCAGCCGTGGGTTGGCTTATGCCCCTTATGCTGATGTGGTCTGGTGTGAAACCTCTACACCGGATATGGAAGCAGCTCGTCTTTTTGCTGAAGCTATTCATGCAGAATATCCGGGTAAATTGTTGGCTTATAACTGTTCACCTTCTTTCAACTGGAAAAAGAATCTGGATGATAAAACTATCGCCAGTTTCCAAGAACAGTTATCTGCGATGGGATATAAATTCCAGTTCATCACATTAGCGGGCATACACAGCATGTGGTTTAACATGTTTGATTTGGCCTACGATTACGCACGTGGTGAAGGAATGAAACATTATGTTGAAAAAGTTCAGGAACAAGAATTTACTGCCCTTGAGCGAGGTTATACATTCTCTTCACACCAGCAGGAAGTAGGAACAGGATATTTTGATAAAGTGACCACTATTATTCAGGGAGAGGGTTCTTCTGTTACTGCACTGACAGGATCGACAGAAGAACAACAATTCTAAGTTTATTATACCGATAGAGACTGGATGATTGGGGGATTCCAGAAGGAGTACCCCTTTATTTGTCTGATAAAGGTGGCTAAAAATGGAAATAGATCTCGCACATTTAATTGCACAAACCATTTTGCAGGGATTTGATGCGCAATATGGTCGATTTCTGGAAGTCACTTCCGGTGCTCAGCAACGTTTTGAACAGGCTGACTGGCATGCTGTACAGCTGGCCATGAAAAAGAGGATTAACCTATACGATCATCATGTCGGATTGGTGGTGGAGCAGTTGAAGCGCATTCACACTTCATTACAACATGATGAAGAGTACATTGCTGAAGTCAAAGCTGTTTATACTCGTTTACTGCCTGACTATCCGCGTTTTGAAATTGCAGAAAGTTTTTTTAATTCGGTTTACTGTCGTTTTTTTCAACATCGTAATTTAAGACCAGAAAATCTATATATTTTTTCTTCTCAGCCATCTTCCCGCTTTCGCCATATTTCTCGTCCATTATCACGGGATTTTGTTCCTGACGGTAATCTCGCTTCAATGCTGCGCACCATCTTAAATGATTTGCCATTACGTCTTAAATGGGAGAATTTGGGGCGGGATATTGGTTCCATCACGCAATATTTACAGAATACCTTTTCAGGAGGTGATTTATTACAGTCCACGTTCCAAATTGCTAATGAATTGTTTTACCGAAATAAAGCAGCATGGCTGGTAGGGAAAATCAGGATAGGGAAGTCTGTTTATCCGTTTTTGTTGCCGATTCATCACAATGAATCGGGAAGCATTTTTATCGATACTTGTTTGACCAGCCACGATGATGCCAGCATTGTTTTTGGTTTTGCCCGCTCCTATTTTATGGTTTATGCCCCTTTACCTGCGGCTTTAGTTGAATGGCTGCGTGAAATTCTTCCTACGAAATCGACGGCAGAGTTATACATGGCAATAGGCTGTCAGAAGCATGGTAAGACAGAATATTACCGCGAATATCTGACTTTCATTAATTCCTCTCAGGAACAGTTTACGATTGCGCCGGGAGTGAAAGGCATGGTGATGCTGGTTTTTACTTCCCCTTCATTTGATCGTGTATTTAAAGTTATTAAAGATAAATTTGCGCCGCAGAAAGAGGTTTCACAAGAGCGTGTTCAGGAGTGCTATCGTCTGGTAAAAGAGCATGATCGTGTTGGAAGAATGGCTGATACACAGGAATTTGAAAACTTTGTTATTGATAAACATCATATTAGTCTTGAGTTAATGGAAGAATTGCAAAAAGAAATATCAGAAAAATTAGAAGATTTGGGCGATAAAATCCTGATAAAACATCTTTATATGGAACGTAAAATGATGCCATTGAATATTTACATGGAACGAGTCAATGAAGCGCAATTGAAAGATGTGATCGAAGAATACGGAAATGCCATTAAGCAATTAGCGGCTGCGAATATTTTCCCTGGTGATATGTTGTTTAAAAACTTTGGCGTTACACGTCACGGAAGAGTGATTTTCTACGATTATGATGAAATTTGTTACATGACTGAAGTGAACTTTCGGGATATTCCTCCGCCCCGTTATCCAGAAGATGAGTTGGCTAGTGAACCTTGGTACAGTGTGGCCGTTAACGATGTTTTTCCAGAAGAGTTTCGGCATTTTTTATGTACTGACAAGCGTATCCGGTGCTATTTTGAAGAGAGTCACAGTGATTTATTCAAAGCAGATTACTGGCGAGCATTGCAAAATCGCATTAATAACGGGCATGTTGAAGATGTTTTTGCTTATCGTCGTAGACAGCGATTCAGTCAACGTAATGAAGTAAATGATGAAGTAAATGAAGTAAAAAATTCGATATAGAACTCATCATAGATAAAAATAATGTTTTACATTTTTGCACCTGCTATGGCAGTACGTGCCAATTCCGTAATCTGGGCATAATCGCCTTTTTTCAATGCATCGCTCGGTACAAGCCATGAGCCACCAATACATAGAACGTTATTCAATGCCAGATAATCACGATAGTTTTCAGGGGAGATACCACCCGTCGGGCAGAAACAGACTTGTGGGAATGGGCCTGCAATGGCTTTTAATGTCTTAAGCCCACCACTTGCTTCTGCGGGGAAGAATTTAAAGCATTTCAGATCATAACTTATTCCCAACATTAATTCGGAAACAGTAGAGATCCCCGGAATAAGAGGAATTGAACCCGCAGTCGCTGCTTTTAACAGTTCATCAGTCAATCCTGGACTAATGGTAAATTGAGCACCTGCTTCAGTGACAGCAGCCAATTGTTCAGGATTAATAACAGTACCTGCACCGATAATTGCTTCGGGAACTTCTTTCGCGATAAGGCGAATGGCTTCCAGCGCACATTCAGTTCTTAATGTTACTTCTAAAACACGAATGCCACCGGCAACCAGTGCTTTTGCCAAAGGAACGGCGTGTTCAATTTCATTGATAACAATGACGGAGACGACAGGACCGTCGGTCAGGATATTTTCTGCGGTTGTTTTCCAATTATTCATTAACAGTTTCTCGTGTATTACTTAATTCCTCCGTATTCCCGGCTAACTGCTTTTGCTGCTCGCATAACAAGGGCAGCAAAAGCAGTAACTCGATCATCAGAGATGCGTGATATCGGGCCAGAGATAGAAATAGCAGCAAAGGCTTCATGATGCTCATCATAGATACAGGCAGCAATACAGCGTAATCCTAACGCATGTTCTTCATCATCAAATGAAAATCCTTGCTTACGGATCTGTTCGAGATTTTCTGTTAATGCTGCTGCAGTGGTACAGGTATGTTGTGTATAAGCGTGCATTCCTTTCTTATGCAGCAATTGCAGACGTTTTTGCTCAGAGAGTGTAGAAAGCAGCGCTTTTCCCGCGCCAGAAGCGTGCATTGGTAGTGTGCTTCCAATGGGAGCGGACATTCTCATCAGCGCATTACATTGCACTTGATCGACAATCACGGCTTCATATTCATCAAGGTTAAGAATGGCAAGGTTGACGGTTTCACCGGAATCTTCCATTAACTGGCGCAATATTGGATGAACCAATACCATCAGATTGCGGCTTTGCAGAAAACTACTGCCAACAACAAAAGCATGGGAGGCAATCACCCATAATCCCAAATCACCTATCTGGCGGACAAAACCATGTTGCTGCAAGGTAGTCAAAAGACGATGGGTAGTGGAATTGGGGAGACCGGTCTGGATAGCCAAATCAGTTAAAGCAACGCCGCCAGGAGAATCAGAAATATATTCCAAAAGTGTCAACCCTCGACTTAACGATTGAACCTGACCGCTTACAGCGGCACTATTTGTCGTTATTTTAGTTTTTTTTGTGCGTTTGCTGGCAACGGCTGTATTCATAAGATGCCCTCTGGAAAATCGTCTGTTTGTAGCAAAGATCGCTGCGATAGAACCAAAATGGAATTTACTTTCGTTTTCTTATTATGAATGATAAAGAGGGAAAAAACACATCCGATGTGTTAGGAATAGAAAAGTGGGATAAATGATATATTTTGGCTGGTGCAGCAGGATGGAAGTTAATTCCACCGCTAAAAGTGGAATTAACTGCATAAATAAAAAGACAAATATTAAGATTCAAACAAACTCTGATGCAATGTCTGAATAACCTGCTCCGCATCTTTACCAGGAACGAGCAGACAAATATTATGGCTGCTTGCACCACAGCTGATCATACGAATATTAAATGATTCCAGTACCCCAAAAACCCTTTTCCCTAATCCCTTGGCCTGTGAAAGCTCATTGCCAATAATCGCAACCAGTGCCATATCTTCTTCGACTTCCACGCGACATAACGTAGCAAGTTCAGTTAGCAACGCATTGGTCAGCAGACTGCCATTAGTACTGGTGGAACCCGTGGTATCCAGCGTCAGGGCAATACTTACTTCTGACGTGGAAATCAAATCCACTGAAATATTATGACGCAATAATAGGGTAAAGACTTCCGCCAGAAAGCCTCTGGCATGGAGCATTTTCAGGCTATGCAGTGTCAACAAAGTTTGTTTGCGGCGTAATGCCAAGGCGCGAAACAGTGGGGGATTTTTTGTTTTATCACAAACCACGGTTCCCCCCGTTTTTGGATCTTTGCTGGAGCCGACAAATACCGGAATACCACAGCGAACCGCAGGTAACAATGTGGCGGGATGGAGAATTTTGGCACCAAATGTCGCCATTTCTGCCGCTTCATCAAAAGCAATTTTTTCAACACGTTTAGCCGCAGGGACAACACGGGGATCGGTAGTATAGATTCCCGGAACATCTGTCCAAATGTCAACGCGCTGTAAACCAAGTGCTTCACCTAGTAAGGCGGCGGTATAATCACTGCCACCTCGCCCCAGTGTAGTGGTGCGGCCTTTTTCTTCTTTGCCAATAAAACCCTGGGTGATAACGATTGTATTATTCAGGCGAGCATGAAGATTCTCCATTGCTAAAGTATGGAGCTGAAGAGAATCCGGCTCTGCTTGCCCAAAGTTATCATTAGTCCGCATGATCCGGCGAATATCAAACCATTCGGCATCAGTGTTGCGTTGGTGCAGCAACTCTACAAACAATAAAGTGGACATTACTTCACCGTGGCTAACCAATTCATCAGTCAATGCGTCTGATGTTGCGAGCGATGCCGCTTCTGACAGCATCTCAATATTTTCCAACAGACGATCAATTTCCTCGCGAACCACAGCAACGTCGTTCAATCGGTCAATAATGGCATATTGAATGTCACGAATCTGTTTCAGGTAGTTCTCCCGCTTGTCGCTATCGCAGCCAGTCGCTAATGCAACCAGCAAATTGGTCACGCCAGCGGAAGCTGACAGGACGACCACACGGACATTTGCGTTTGCCAAAATTATATCGGCGCAGTTATTCATGGACTCAAAGTTTGCCACACTAGTACCACCGAATTTTGCTACAACATACTGCGAATTAGGAGATGAAACAGCATACATGGATGATAACCTTTTGTTCGGAGAATAGACTTTTAGAAATATCGGGTTAGGCGCACTGAGTCAATGTTTGACCATGAAGCATAAATAATTTTCATGATGGAAATGAAATTATCGTTTTTGCCTATCTCAACAATTAGGTCTGGAAATTACCGACTATTTTGACCAATATCAGCAATCACAAGGAAAGGGAGAACAATCACGGAATTAACTCGTTACAATCTGCGTATTCTTATTTGTTTATTGGCCTTATTTATTGACAGTTGATAGAGAGCATTACTCATGAAAAACATCAATCCTAGCCATACCGGAGCCTGGAAAGCATTACAACAGCATTTTGAGCAAATGAAGAACGTGCATTTGCGGGAACTGTTTGAACAGGACAAAGAACGATTTACGGCATTTTCTGCGATATTTAATCAGCAGATTCTGGTGGATTATTCCAAAAATCGCATTACCACAGAAACACTGGCAAAGTTACAAGTATTGGCGCAAGAAACTGATTTGGCCAGTGCAATCCGCAGCATGTTCTCTGGTGAGAAAATCAATCGTACTGAAGATCGTGCTGTACTACACATTGCCCTGCGTAACCGTAGCAATACCCCGATTATGGTGGATGGGGAAGATGTGATGCCGCAAGTTAATGCGGTGCTAGCGAAAATGAAATCATTCAGTGAACGTATTATTGGTGGTGAGTGGAAAGGTTATACAGGCAAAGCCATTACAGATGTAGTGAATATTGGAATTGGTGGCTCTGATCTTGGTCCTTATATGGTGACAGAAGCACTGAAAGCATATAAAAATCATCTGAATATGCATTTTGTTTCCAATGTTGACGGAACTCACATCGCTGAAACGTTAAAAACTTTGAATCCAGAAACAACTTTGTTCCTGATTGCTTCCAAGACTTTTACCACGCAAGAAACGATGACTAATGCGCATTCTGCGCGTCGTTGGTTTTTGCAAAGTGCCGCTGATGAGGCACATGTCGCGAAACATTTTGCGGCATTATCAACCAATGAACAAGAAGTCAGCAAGTTCGGTATCGATCCACAAAATATGTTCGAGTTTTGGGATTGGGTAGGGGGACGTTATTCACTCTGGTCTGCAATTGGCTTATCCATTGCACTTTCCATTGGTTATGAAAATTTTGAACAGTTGCTGGGTGGCGCTCATGCGATGGATAAACACTTTGAGCAGACCGCTTTTGAACAGAACATTCCTGTTTTGCTGGCACTGATAGGCATCTGGTACAACAATTTCTTTGGCGCAGAAACTGAAGCGATTCTGCCTTATGATCAATACATGCACCGTTTTGCTGCATACTTCCAACAAGGCAACATGGAATCGAATGGTAAGTATATCGATCGTAATGGCAATCCGGTGAATTACCAGACAGGGCCGATTATCTGGGGTGAACCGGGCACCAATGGTCAGCATGCGTTCTACCAACTTATTCATCAGGGAACTAAATTGATCCCTTGTGATTTTATTGCTCCAGCAGTTAGCCATAATCCAGTTAGCGATCATCATGGCAAATTGCTATCCAACTTCTTCGCGCAAACTGAAGCGTTGGCATTTGGTAAAACGCAGGCTCAGGTGGAAGCCGAATTTGCGCAGGCAGGAAAAAACGCTCAAGATGTGGCGAGGGTTGTGCCATTCAAAGTGTTTGAAGGAAATCGTCCAACCAACTCCATTTTATTGCGCGAAATTACACCATTCAGTTTGGGTGCATTAATAGCCATGTATGAGCATAAAATCTTTGCTCAAGGTGCAATTCTGAATATCTTCTCGTTTGACCAATGGGGCGTAGAATTAGGCAAACAATTGGCGAACCGTATTTTGCCTGAACTACACGATGCAGAAGCTGTTAGTAGCCATGACAGCTCCACAAATGGTCTGATTAACCGATTCAAAGAATGGCGTTAATCTGAATTACCATCTTATCTAATTTCTACTCACCTCAATAATTGTTGTTATAGAGGTGAGTTTTTTTGTAATTTACATAATTTGTTATCAACTTTTTATTTTATTAGTCTGCAACATGATATCCTAACTCTCCATTCGTTGTGCGGTCGGGGAAATTGGTCTTCCCCGCAATGGGAAAATGACATGGCAGATGACACTATATTAACTCCAACACCTCACATATTAACTTCAGCATCCCACATATTAGCTTCGGCACCCATCCAATGGTTATCGGCTGATGAAGTCAACCTTCCCGAAAATATTTCAGATTGGCTGCTGGAAGTTGGCTCAATGACGCGCCGCTTTGAACAATATTGTCAGCGAGTATCGGTTTCTCCTTTTCGGGAGTGTTTTATCACTGCTGAAGAGTTAGGTGGTGAAAGTAAGCACTTACATTTCAGTGAAAAATATTGGTTGCGTGAAATTGTTTTATATGGGGATGGCATTCCCTGGTTATTGGGGCGCACTGTTATTCCAGTAGAAACATTGACTGGCCCGGATCGACAATTGGTTGATGTGGGGACAGTACCACTTGGACGATATCTTTTTAGTGGTAATAATCTGACACGAGATTATATTCAAATAGGCCGACAGGAAAATTGTTGGGCGCGGCGTTCTTTACTGAGATTATCGGGTAAGCCACTGCTGCTTACAGAGATTTTTCTGTCTGAATCACCTGTATATAAAATAAACAAAATAAAAAGGGATAAATAGATTGGAGGTCAGTATGACGCAAAATAAATGGCGGGCGTATTGCCGTTTAATGCGTATTGATAAACCCATTGGCGCATTATTATTACTATGGCCAACATATTGGGCATTGTGGATCGCCGCACAAGGCATACCGAATTTACACGTATTGTTAGTCTTTATTATCGGTGTATTTTCCATGCGTGCTGCGGGATGTTGCATTAATGATTTCGCAGACCGAAAATTTGACGGGTATGTGGAGCGGACAAAATCTCGTCCTCTTCCTAGTGGTGACGTTACTGAAAAAGAAAGCAAAATCTTATTTGCCATGTTGGTACTCATTTCTTTTGCGATGGTACTGACGCTGAATAAAATGACAATTGCACTGTCAGTCGTTGGTTTGGCGTTGGCATGGACTTACCCTTTCGTCAAGCGTGTCAGCCATCTACCACAAGTTGTACTAGGTGCTGCTTATGGCTGGTCAATTCCTATGGCATTTGCCGCAGTAAGTGAGTCCTTACCTTTAGAATGCTGGCTATTATTTTTGGCTAATGTCATATGGTCTGTGATTTATGATACACAGTATGCCATGGTGGATCGTGATGATGACCTGAAAATCGGGGTGAAATCAACCGCCGTGTTTTTTGGACGCTTTGATAAATTGATTATTGGTATTCTGCAATTCATCATGCTGGGCATCTTAGTTGCGGTTGGCAATATGGTGAATTTGGAAGGAATATATTATTGGACGATATTGTTGGCAACAGCACTATTCGTTTATCAGCAGAAATTGATTGCAGATCGGGAAAGAAGGGCCTGCTTTCAGGCTTTTATGAACAATAACTATGTCGGTTTAATTTTATTCCTCGGTATCTTTTTCAGCTATGTCTAGCCTGATATGCCTTTAATATAACGGGCGGTAATCCGCCCGTTGATTTTTTGTTTTCCATGACCAGCTTAGCGTTGTTATTGCTGATCTTGCGCTATGGGCACAGGTTCATTTTGTTCTGGCGGCATGCTGACACTTTCAATTGTCAAACGAATTTCAGGTGACATCAGCTCATTCAATACATGATAGAGTTCCTGAGCGCTGGTTGTAATCATGTCGCCACTGTCTTTAATGTAACCTTCTTCGCGCAGTGTATTGACCGAGCTGGCAAAAACCGCTTTATCAAAGAACTCCGGTGCATTGATGCCATGTAGAACAGACAGACGTTGTGCCAACATCCGGCTCTCTTTTTCCAGTACACCACGGCTGATTTCAGGTGTGGCATTCAACAAAGAAAGCGTGATGGCATAACGTTGCAGCGTTTCTCTGATGCCTGCTGCCAGCAATTGCAATGGGCGAATACGTGCAGGATTCAGCACCAGCATTTCTTGCTCTTTGTTACAGATAAGGCATTGGCGCGCCAGTTCATCAATCAGGGTATTGACGACGTCGGAGAGCGTTTCTTTACTGTAACGCATGAAAAGCTCCTGCTTAATCAGCGGGTAAATTAGCGCTACTTGTCTGAGCAATTCACTGCGACTAATGCGGCGGCGGTGCATAACAATACTGGTAATCAGGGATGGCAGTATCAGCAAGTGTTGGATATTGTTGCGATAATAAGTCATCAATACTGCACTTTCGCGTGGCAGGATAATAATATCCCCCAGACTATCTTTTTCGACCTCAAACTTATCCATCAACAAGGCATGATCTAACAACTCTTCTGCTGTTTTGTTTGGCACTGTGATATCGTCAGTGTAAGGCACATTACGCAGTAATTGCAGATAGCAATCCAACTGCTCAATAAGCTGTTCGCGAGTGAGTGCTCGCTGACGTGATGATAACAATGCCGTGGTGCATAAATTGGTAGCATTGGCTGCGGCGGCATTATTGATATTGACCATAATATTGTCAGCCAGCTTACTGACTGTCGGAGCCAGCCAGGTTGGACGCTGGGATTCTATTGGATCAATGGAGTCACGCCACTCTGGAACATTCTGGTTCAGGTATTGTATCAATGGAATCGGCTCACCAAAGTTCACATAACCCTGTCCTAGATTACGTAATTTGCGCAGCCCTTGTACCATTTGGAAGAAACCTTCTTTTTCTTTGGCCGCACCACGTAGTTCTTTGGCATATGTCGCTACTTCCATCACATATTCATAACCGATATAGATTGGCACAATAGTGATTGGACGAGATTCTCCTCGCAGCATCGCTTGCAATGTCATGGAGAGAGTTCCTGTTTTGGGATTAAGCAAACGACCCGTACGGGAGCGTCCCCCTTCAACAAAATATTCCACCGAATAACCACGGGCAAACAGCTCACCGAGATATTCACGAAAGATTGTTGAATAGAGCTTATTACCTTTAAACGTGCGGCGGATAAAGAATGCCCCAAGACGACGGAATATCGGGCCGGCAGGCCAGAAATTCAGGTTAATGCCCGCAGCAATATGCGGTGGAACCAGCCCTTGGTGATAGAGCACATAAGAGAGCAGAAGGTAGTCCATATGGCTGCGGTGGCATGGCACATAAACCAGTTCATGACCATCCTGTGCCAACTTACGAACACGTTCGGCATTATGAACATTGATGCCCTGATACAAACGGTTCCATGTCCAGCTCAAAACTCGGTCGGTCAAGCGTACTGTTTCATAGGAGAAATCCGCTGCAATCTCTTCCAACATATTGATGGCGTTCTGTTTTGCCTTTTCGGGAGAGATTTTTTTGCTACGTGTTTCATCAGCAATTGCTTTTTCTATTGCCTTTGATGCCAGTAACTTGTTGAACAGATCCTGTCTGGCAGGCAAACGAGGCCCAACAGCCGCAAGACGCTGACGGGAGTAGTGTATCCGTGCAACACGGGCGAGTTTATTGGCAATGATATTATCCGTACCATGCTCGTCAGCCATACGGCGTAAAGACAAGGGTGTGGAGAAACGCACAAAACTATCCCGCCCAAGCCATAGGATTGCAAAAAACTTCTGCACACCATTTAGCAAACGTAATTGCGGAGCTGTATTTCCTTCTTGCCCTTCGCGCCCTGGGGAGCGGCCAAACATGACGGAAACAGGCACCATCTGGATATTCAAATCAGGATTATTGCGATGTAAATCCAGATAAGAATGAAAAATTTTCACAGATTCATGTTTTGGTGCATAACAACGGAACACACGTGGGCCATTATCGATAAAGACACAACTGGGAAGCTGTGTGTCACCAATTTCCAAAGGATTTAACGGATCCGGTAGATCTTGCGCCAGACATTGTTGACGTAGGGTCAATAAGTCTGTTTTTGAGTGATACGGTAGTATATACAAAATAGGCCGAGTCGTATCAAGACGCAGCTCCGCAATGGGATCTGTAGGGATAAGTTTACTTTTTACTAATAATTTTAGTGGTAAATTCAAAAGTTTATAATATATTTTACGCCAACCTGACATAACTGCTTTAAGCCTCTTGTTAGCAACGCGTCGCAAGGATACCAGAAACAGATTTTGAGATCTGTGGAAATAAGACAATAATAAGAGCTAAAAGTTATATAACCATACAATGATTAAGTTCACTGAAGAAAGTTTTTATGGCAAATCAATCAACAGGTCTGACCCGCATCATTAAAGCGGCTGAGTATTCAGCGAAAGGAATCAAAGCTGCATGGCAGAATGAAGCGGCATTTCGGCTGGAAACAATTGCTGCCATACTTGCGATCATCATTGCATTTTCTTTAGATTTTGGCTTATTTGAGAGGCTCCTTCTTATTAGCTCTGTTATGCTGGTGGTCATTGTCGAAATCCTCAATAGTGCCATAGAAGCGGTAGTGGATCGTATAGGTAGTGAATATCATGAATTATCGGGTAGAGCGAAAGATATGGGATCTGCAGCTGTATTGCTCACCATACTTCTGGCGCTATTTACCTGGGGAATGGTCTTTTGGTCGCATTTCATGCGTTGAGATGACATGTTTTTTCATCAAAACACGTTATTTAGTTGCTTTTACATGCTGACAGGTTCCCAATTCGAATTTACCTGTATATACTCACAGGCTGACTGTATAAACAAACAGGGGGCGAAATGAAAGCATTAACTGCCAGGCAGCAGCAAGTTTATGACTTGGTGCGTGACCATATTTCGCAAACGGGTATGCCACCAACACGAGCTGAAATTGCAGCCCGTCTTGGTTTTCGTTCACCTAACGCAGCAGAAGAGCATTTAAGAGCACTTGCGCGTAAAGGGGTGATAGAGATTGTCTCTGGTGCATCCAGAGGTATCCGTTTGCTTCTTGAAGAGGAAGGTGCGGGATTACCGCTGATTGGTCGTGTTGCTGCTGGGGAACCACTGCTAGCTCAGGAACACATCGAAAGCCACTACAAGGTTGATCCTGAATTATTCAAACCAAGCGCTGATTTTCTGTTGCGTGTGAGTGGGATGTCTATGAAAGACATCGGCATTATGGATGGGGATTTACTGGCTGTGCATAAAACACAGGATGTTCATAATGGGCAAATCATCGTGGCGCGCATTGAAGATGAAGTCACAGTAAAACGCTTCAAGCAAACAGGAAACAGAATTGAGCTGATTGCTGAAAATCCGGAATTCCAACCGATTGTTGTCGATTTAAGCGAGCAGAGTTTCACTATTGAAGGATTGGCAGTAGGCGTTATTCGTAACGGGGACTGGGTCTGATTGTAAAAACAGATAATTGTACTTTACCATTCTGGGGCGGTCATCTTTCCCGGTACCCGTTAAACTTGAGTTTAGCGGGTACTTGAAAAATATATGGTTATATCAGTTATGATCGCCTTATTGCCTAATCTGGCCTCAAATGTTCTTTTCTTATTTCTTTTTATTCTCTGCAACCGAATGATTGTGCTGGCATGTATCGCGTTCCATGCAAGATTCAACCTCATAGCAGGAAGAACATATACCATGAACTTCTATCACGCTATTTCGCAAATGAAACCCTGTACCTTGAGCTAACTGCTGAATAGCGGATTCAATATCTTTTGCATCTTTTTCGGTTACTGAATTACAAACTTCACAGATAAACATAGCTGAGGTATGGCAGGGTTCTTCAAAGTGATGACAAAGAACATAACTGTTTGTAGATTCTATTTTGTGAATAAAACCTTGTTCCAGCAGAAACTCCAATCCTCGGTAAACCGTTGGAGGTTTGGCTTGTGGTTCGACTTCACGCAATAAATCCAGCAAATCATAAGCGCTTATTGCGCCAGGTTGTTCTGTAATTAAGCGAAGAACTTCAAGGCGTTGAGGTGTTAAGCGAACCCTTCTTGACAGACAGATTGCTTCAGCCTGTGCCAGTAACTTTTTTTGGTTGATAGTATTCATTACACCTCTCACATCTACACGATGCTAATAGCTTTAATGTTATCATGTTTTTAGGGCGGAGAGTGGAATCTATATAATGTTGAGCTCTCTTCTGGTATGTAATATACCTGTAAAGAAGAGTAGCTACATCGTCATTATGAGATACCTGATTTACAGATGTACGCTGATTAGAAATAAAATTAATCCGTGGATAAGAACAATAAAATGGGCTAAAAAACGGAGAAAATAAAACTGGAAACTTGGATTCACATATTAAGCGCAACACCGTAATGAACGAAGTAAATGAGTGGGTATTCCTTTAAATAACTCATTATAAATCAATCGATAAACTGTTTCATGATGCAAAGATATTATATTTTCCCTTTTGAGATAACCGACTGTTTGTTCAGGACTTAAATCTTGCCA
>NZ_FOVO01000004.1 GCF_900115195.1 Xenorhabdus japonica | reverse complement strand
TGAATTAACTGCTCAGTCACTCTTCAAGACTTGGTATCGTTTTCGCCTTTCGGCGTGGATAGGGTCTTGCGAGTGCCCACACAGATTGTCTGATTCAATTGTTAAAGAGCGGGCGCAACCGGAAGCCTTCCGGGTTGCGAGGCTGCGTATCTTACGCTTTTCGCCTTCAGTGTCAAGCCTTATTTTTCAGGGCCTTTCACTTTGTCATCCCGACAGGTTTGTGTGTTTGTCGTGACAACGGATGCGCATTATAGGGATCCTTCTGATATAGGCAAGTCTTTTTTGTGATTTTTTACTTAAACGCTCAAAATTTAGCCCAAAACGCTATTTTTGCCTATTTCTTATCACATTTGGTAGGTCTGACAAGCTATTAACGACTAAATCTGCAGCTTGTTCTGCTTCTTTTGTTACTGGTTTTCCTGTACGAACAAGAATCTTAGTACCAACTTTCGCTGCATTGGCGGCCAACATATCTTCTATTTTGTCTCCTACCATATAAGAAGAAGACATATCGATATATAATTCTTGCTGTGCATCCAGCAACATACCTGGTTGTGGTTTGCGACAGTTACAGCTCTTCTTATGTTCTTCATTCTCTGCTTCTGGATGATGAGGACAATAATAGATGCCATCAAGATCAACACCTCTATCCGCCAATGACCAATCCATCCATTCGGTTAACTGCATAAACTGATCTTCAGTGAAAATCTTACGCGCAATGCCTGACTGATTTGTAACCAAGACCAGTGCATAGCCCATTTTTTTCAGTTCAAGCATGGCTTCAATTGCGCCATCAATAAATTGAAAATTATCTATCTCATGTACATAACCATGATCGATGTTAATCGTGCCGTCACGATCTAAAAATACAGCGGGAATACCTTGAGTCACCTGATAGCTCCAAGAATGTACCAAGTGGACAGTATCGCATGATTTATTACTGAATGAGAATGCAGCATTTAATTTATTCATAGTTGACTTAGACGTCTAGACACCTTAACATCCACTTTAATTCATGGCTTGTTGAAATGTTCTCAAGTCGTTCATCTCTACATCTAATAAGAAAAAATGATAAGACTGACTCAGATAAATAAGATATTTCAACAAGGAACGCGTTCTGTAAAAGCGCTTTCAGATATCAACCTGCATGTCCCACAGGGACAAATATATGGTGTCATTGGCTCTTCCGGTGCAGGCAAAAGCACCCTAATCCGCTGTGTAAATATGCTTGAGCGCCCGACTTCTGGTCAGGTATTAGTGGCTGGGCAAGATCTCACATTTCTATCAGAACGCGAACTCACTCATGCGCGTCGTCATATTGGCATGATTTTTCAGCACTTTAATTTGCTGTCATCCAGAACAGTATTTGACAATGTTGCGTTACCTTTGGAACTTAATAACACGTCAAAAGCCGATATAAAGGCCAAAGTTAACGAACTGCTAGATTTAGTCGGCCTCACAGACAAGCATGATGCTTATCCTGCCAATTTATCTGGTGGTCAAAAGCAGCGGGTTGCTATTGCACGGGCACTGGCAAACTCTCCCAAAGTGCTTCTGTGTGACGAAGCCACCAGTGCTCTGGATCCAGCAACAACTCGTTCTATACTAGAATTATTAAAGGATATTAATCGTCGACTGGGATTAACTATTCTTCTAATTACTCATGAAATGGACGTCGTTAAACGTATCTGTGATCAAGTCGCCGTCATCAGTGGTGGTCAATTAATTGAACAAGATATTGTGAGCGCAATATTTTCACATCCCAAGACGCCGATTGCCCAAGAATTTATCAAATCTACGTTGCATTTGGATATTCCTGAAGATTACTTAAAGAAGTTACAACCAGAATCCGCACCTGATCGCAGTCCATTATTGAAACTGGAATTCACAGGTAAATCAGTTGATGCACCTTTAATTTCGATGGCTGTTCGCCGTTTTAATATTGATATTGGCATATTAAGTTCCCAAATCGACTACGCCGGGGGTGTTAAATTCGGGGTTATGCTGGCGGAATTAGATGGGGAAAGCGATAGCATCAAATCAACAATTGCATTTTTAGAAGAGCATCATGTGAAAGTAGAGGTTCTCGGTTATGTCTGAAGGAATGATTTTATTATTAACTAAAGGAGTCTGGGAAACTCTCGTAATGACTTTCGTTTCCGGTTTCTTTGGTTTTGTTATTGGATTGCCGGCGGGGGTGCTTTTATATGTTACCCGTCCTGGGCAAGTTATTGGAAATGGTACTCTTTATCGCATACTTTCTGCATTAGTAAATATTACTCGTTCAATACCTTTCATTATTCTATTGGTATGGATGATTCCATTTACCCGTCTGATTGTAGGAACATCAATCGGATTACAGGCAGCGATTGTTCCACTGACCGTAGGGGCTGCCCCGTTTATTGCCCGCATGGTGGAAAATGCATTATTAGAAATTCCGACAGGTCTAATTGAAGCAGCACGTGCGATGGGAGCAACACCGTTTCAGATTGTTAAAAAGATCCTATTGCCAGAAGCATTACCAGGTTTGATTAATGCCGCAACCATAACCTTAATCACATTAGTTGGTTATTCTGCAATGGGCGGGGCTGTTGGCGCCGGTGGTTTGGGGCAGATTGGCTATCAGTATGGATATATCGGCTACGACGCGACAGTGATGAATACCGTATTAGCATTATTGGTTGTTTTAGTATTCTTGATTCAGTTAGGCGGTGATCATTTAGTGAAAGCTGTTAATCGTAAATAAGATTATTTCAACAAGGTTTCAGTAAGGCCCTTATATTACAGGGCTTATACCTAAGAGCCTCATTATAGTAGTACGCAGTAACTTGATAAGACAGGTTATAAATCAGTATTCAATAGGGGTGAAAATATGTCAATAAAATTGAAATCCATTGCGGCAATCGGTGCATTATTAGGTACATTAATTCTTGCCGGTTGTGGGCAGGAACAACGTGACCCAAACCATATTAGGGTTGGAGTTATTGCGGGACCTGAACTTAAAGTTGCTGAAGTTGCCAAACAAGTGGCTAAAGATAAATATGGCCTTGATGTTGAGCTGACTGCATTCAATGATTACGTTCTGCCAAATGAGTCATTGAGTAAGGGCGATATTGATGTGAATGTCTTCCAGAATAAACCTTTTTTAGATCAGCATGTGAAAGAACGTAACTACAAATTGGCAATTGTTGGTAACTCTTTCATTTTCCCAATGGCGGCCTACTCAAAAAAAATTAAGTCACTGGATGAATTGCAAAATGGTTATCAAATTGCCATCCCCAACGATCCGACTAACTTGGGCCGCGCTCTGCTGTTATTACAAAAACAAGGTCTTATCACTCTTAAAGAGGGTGTTGATCTGCAGCCAACTATTTTGGACATTACCAGCAATCCTAAACACTTAGATATCGTACAGCTGGAAGCGCCACAACTGCCACGTTCATTGGACGACCAAAAGATTGCTTTTGCAATTATCAATAATACCTATGCAGGGCAGATTGGGTTAACACCAGAGCAAGATGGACTCTTTGTTGAAGAGAAAAATTCACCTTACGTAAATATTATTGTCAGTCGTGAAAACAATAAGGATGCGGAAAACGTGAAAAAATTTGTAAAAGCGTATCAATCTCCAGAAGTAGAAAAAGAAGCTAATAAGGTCTTCAGGGGTGGAGCAATAAAAGGCTGGTAATCTTTTCTATTCAGTCAATCAAGATTAAAATTAAAAATGGGTGGATATAAAAATATCCACCCATTTTTAATTTTAATGAGGATGCAACTCAATGCGTATGTTAGCTATCTGTTTCATGGCGCTCTTTATCGCTGGGTGTACTTCACTGCCAACTCAGTCCGATAAACTTGATATGCCTGATTCGAAGTTGAAACACCAGTCAGTCAAGAAAAACAAGGCTGCCTCTTACGTCCGCCTATATACCAAACCGGATGAGCTTTCAGGTTTACCATTTAAAGAATTAGGTATTGTAGCCGGAGAATCCTGCCGCAGTACTCTGCAAGATTCTCCTGCCAGTATTGCAACCGCACGGCAAAAAATGTTAGCAAAAGCCTCTTATCTGAATGCAAACGCAGTCTTACTTCATCAATGTGCCATTTTATCTGGCCAAGGTGCTATCAAACTGCCATTTGTGAAGGGTCAGCATTACTGACAACCAATAAATAATTATGACTGAATCTTTATTATAAAAAATGCTCATGGCAGATTTTCATTTTACGCAAATAGGAACCATTCATTCTCCTTATAAAGAGAAATTTGCCATTCCCCGTCAACCGGGTTTGGTCGAAGATGGTACAGGGCAGCTGGAGTTACTTGCTCCCTACAATCAGGTTGATGCAGTACGCGGGCTGGAGCAGTTCAGTCATCTATGGATCATTTTTGTGTTTCATCAAACCATGGATGGTGGCTGGAATCCATTGGTGCGTCCTCCCCGTTTGGGCGGAAACGCAAAAATGGGCGTGTTTGCCACCCGTTCAACTTTCCGTCCCAATCCAATTGGCATGTCACTGGTAGAATTGAAAGGCATTCAATGCGAGAACAATCGTGTCATCCTAGAGCTTGGTAGTTTGGATTTAGTGGATGGTACACCTGTTATCGACATCAAACCTTACTTGCCTTTCGCTGAATCACGCCCCGAAGCTAAAGCGGGTTTTGCCCAAGCAGCGCCAGATACAAACATGACCATCAATTTCTCACCAGAAGCAGAATGCCAGCTTCTATCCCACCAAGCCAATTACCCTCATTTGAGACGATTTATCAGCCAAATATTGGCTCAGGATCCCCGTCCCGCCTACCGTAAAAAAGCGCAGGAAAACCGAATATATGCAGCTCATATCTTAGATTTCAACGTTCGCTGGCTAGTTTTTGATGCCATAACAGAAGTGGTTTCTATCGAACGCCGCTAAAACTCCTTTTGACATCGCAAGCTCGCTGGTAGACTAACGGTTTGTCTTTATTTTCTGGGTTGAGTGGTAATATCTTACTGCCCAAAAGCAATTTGCTATCCAATGGAAACTTACTATGCGTACTAGTCAATATCTGCTCTCTACTTTAAAAGAGACGCCTGCTGATGCAGAAGTAATCAGTCATAAACTGATGCTTCGCGCCGGAATGATCCGTAAACTCGCTTCAGGTCTATACAACTGGATGCCAACAGGTGTTCGTGTGTTGAGAAAAGTTGAAAACATTGTTCGTGAAGAGATGAATAATGCAGGAGCGATTGAAGTTTCCATGCCGGTAGTTCAGCCAGCAGATTTGTGGCAGGAAAGTGGCCGTTGGGAACAATATGGTGCGGAATTACTACGTTTTGAAGATCGTGGCGCTCGTCCTTTTGTTTTGGGCCCAACCCATGAAGAAGTCATCACTGACTTGATTCGTAACGAAGTAACTTCTTATAAACAGCTTCCGTTAAACCTGTTCCAGATCCAGACCAAATTCCGTGATGAAGTACGTCCACGCTTTGGTGTCATGCGTTCACGTGAATTCATCATGAAAGATGCTTACTCTTTCCATACCAATCAAGAGTCTCTGCAAGAGACTTACGACAAGATGTACGATGCTTACAGCAAAATCTTTACCCGTATCGGGCTGGATTTCCGCGCAGTTATGGCAGATACCGGCTCTATCGGAGGTAGTGCATCCCATGAATTCCAGGTTCTGGCAGACAGTGGAGAAGATGATATCGTCTTCTCTACAGAATCCAACTACGCAGCCAATATTGAATTAGCTGAAGCTGTTATGCCATCTCAGGAACGTGCGGCTCCGTCTGAAGAGATGCATCTGGTCGATACACCAAACGCTAAAACCATTGCTGAACTGGTCGAACAATTCAATCTACCAATTGAAAAAACCGTCAAAACTCTGATCGTTCATGCCACAGAAGAAAGTGGACATCAATTAGTTGCTTTGCTGGTACGTGGTGACCATGAACTGAATGAAATCAAAGCAGAAAAATTGCCTTTAGTCGCCAGCCCCCTGAGTTTCGCTACCGAAGAAGAAATTCGTGCCATCGTGAAAGCGGGCCCAGGCTCTTTAGGTCCGGTCAATCTGCCTATGCCTGTCATTATTGACCGCAGCGTATCCGTCATGAGTGATTTCGGTGCAGGTGCTAATATTGATGATAAACACTACTTTGGCATTAACTGGGAATGTGACTTACCACTACCAGACGTCGCTGATATCCGTAATGTCGTTGAAGGTGATACCAGCCCTGATGGAAAAGGAACACTGTTAATCAAGCGTGGTATTGAAGTTGGTCATATCTTCCAATTAGGCACCAAGTACTCTGATGCCCTGAAAGCAACTGTGCAAAACGAAGATGGGCACAATCAAGTTGTTACCATGGGATGTTACGGTATTGGTGTAACCCGTATCGTTGCAGCGGCCATTGAGCAGAATCACGATGATCGTGGAGTTATCTTGCCAGATGCGATTGCCCCATTCCAAGTGGCAATTCTACCAATGAACATGCACAAATCTTACCGAGTGAAAGAAGTCGCTGAAAAATTATATGCAGACTTACGAGCCAACGGTATTGATGTCATTTTCGACGATCGTAAAGAGCGCCCAGGTGTCATGTTTGCTGACATGGAACTGATCGGTGTACCACATACTCTGGTTATCGGCGATCGCAACTTAGATAATGATGAGATCGAATACAAATATCGCCGCACAGGTGATAAGCAAATGCTGAAATTAGACAATATTGTTGATTACCTGAAAGGTTATATTCAACAAGCTTAATTTTGCTTGAAGGTATCTGCTTAAACTGAAAAAACCTGCGTATTAATTGCGCAGGTTTTTTCATATATGGCTTATTATTATGGCTTATGTTCCGCTGTTATTCGTTATTTCTTGATATGGCAGGAAGAGGTTTTATCAAAACGAATTTTACCTGTTTGGATCACTGCATTATCAAACAACCCATCTTCCATTGAAGGACGAAGCGTGTAGTAGCCTTCTACTTCCACATAAACAGGTGTTCCGCCCTCTACTCCCATAGCGCTGTAACCACGTTCTAAATCGATATTTTCAGAAGCATCATAACGTCTTCCGGTATCACATTCTGTAAAAAGAGCTGAATCAGCAAAATAGCTGTATTCTCCAGCCAGTTTTTTCGGTGTTACTTTATCTAATTCATAATTAAAGCTTGATTGAATTGGCTCACCATTAACATCCAGCATGTCCAAATTTTCACCATTGATCAGATAATAAGATTTTTTGCCATCCTGATTATTCAAGACAATCTTTTTACCATTTGTCACCCAATGACCCGTTTCAAAGAAAGTATTTTCCTCACTTTTAGCTTCTAAATAGGTTTGCCCCAATATATAAGTCCCATCTTTAGCAAGCTTTAAGGTAGTCTCGATACCTGAACAATCTGCACAAGGCACAATACCACTAAACACTTTCTCGGTTGATCGAGATTGCCCCTGAGGTGCGGAGTCATTCTGTGTGGTTGGAATGTTCTGACATCCTGCTACGGTGAAAACACCAGCAGCCAGTAATGCAAGTAATATTTTTTTATTCATCATTTAACCCAACAAATTCAAAAGATAATCAATTAGTTTCAAGTTGCAGTCACAAAGAAGCAACTTGAAAGGTAAAACGTATAACCCATTTTTTATAACGTCTGCTACTTATAAAACATGAGCTTTACGTGACAAAATTAACGTTACTTCCCCATATTCCAAAATATACGGAGAGAAAAATCAAATAGTATGACTTAATTGAGTTGCGTAATGATATGATACAAATTTAACTTGCTTCTTGTTTCAATAAAATTGTTTGAACAAAATTCTTACAGATTTACCCAGTAATCACGGAAAGCTTACTGTGCTATAGTCGTAAGTAGCGTTAGTCGTAAATAGCGTTTTTCGTTTGATTCTGGTCAATCACGGGCGGCACGATAACCGCCACTAACATAGTGGTGAGCAAATATGTCTATAAATAATGAAGAATATCAACCAATTAACTGTGATGATTACGATAATCTTGAGCTAGCATGCCAACGCCAGCTACATTTACATCTCCAATTACGAGATGGTGAAATATTTGAAGGCAAAGCTAATAAGCTGATTTTAAGAAAAAAAATTGAATATCTTCTCATCGATTCAAATGAAGGAACCCGTGAATTCAGATTGGATTACATTATCAGTTTCAACAATCCAGAAATTGGAACGATTGTTATTGAGCATTCTTCATCATAACCGCGAATAACAATTGAACTCTCCGTTAAAAGTCCTTACTTAAAATAAGGGCTTTTTAAAAAGCAATTTTCTTCCACTGAACTGAAATCCTCTCATCATCAGACAAACTTTGGCCTTCTTTAGTGATGAAAACACCCAGTGCTGCAATCAGTTTTTCATTGTAATAGAGCAAAGGTGTTCTCTCTCTGAGCCAAGGTGCAACTCCTAATTCTTGCCATAATTTTTTACTGTGTCGAGAATGTTGCCGCCCTACAATACTAATATTGCCCTGAACACCAAAACAAATTGTCACTTGCTCATTACCGTTTGGCATTCTCACTTTAATACCATTTTCTTTAACACCATTTGCTTTAACATCATTTTCTTGCGAAAGGCTCAGCGTTCCCAACCCATCTGGTAACGTCAATTCCTGTTGTATATCCCATTCAAGAATAGTCCCCGTCAAGCTCTGATATTGGGGTACCAACCAAAGTTGTTGCCGATAACGGCGAATATCATACTGCCCTAATCTAAAGCGAGGTTCTGCGTCTTGTCTGGCGAGTGCCACTTCTGACCAAATTCTTTGCAGCTGCTCGCGGGCTGGCATTTTTACACCACACTGATTGAGCCACCGTCGCAACAACGCATTTCGTTTTGCTTCAGAACTGTTTTCCAAAGGAGGAATAGATATCGAACCTTCCAATGTAATCAATGCATTCAAAGATTCTTTTAGCAATTCATCCAGTAATTGTTCTTGCTCCCCACACAGACTGGCACTGCGGGAAACGGCTTGCGGAAAGTGGCGCCAACGTTGATTGAGTAACGGCATGATATTCAGACGCAGGAAATTACGGTCATAACGATCATCTTGATTGCTATCGTCCTCTACCCATTGCAACCTTTGTGCCTGAGCATACTCTTCCAATTCTGCACGACTTACATTTAGCAAAGGGCGAATCAGTGTTGTTCCCGCAAATGGCATTCTGGAAGGCATGGAAGATAACCCAGCCGGTCCACTCCCTCGTTTCAATGCTAATAAAAATGTTTCTGCCTGATCATCAAGATGTTGTGCCGTTATTAAAACTTCGTCCTGCTGTAGCTCCTGTTGGAAAGCGTGATAACGGGCATTTCTAGCCGCAGCTTCAATTCCATTTTGGCGAGTATTAAGTGTGACTTTTTCAATCCGAAAATCGACCTGCCAGTCAGCACAAACCTGACGACAGTGTTCGACCCATAAATCTGCCTTTGAATTTAAACCATGATGAATATGAATTGCTCTTAACGCCATTCGCTTACTACTCAATTGGTGAGATTGAGTCCGCAAACAAACAAGCAAATGCAACAATACGGTGGAATCCAATCCACCGCTAAATCCAACTAAAATCTTTTTATGCTGACCAATTTGTTCTGCCAACGTCGTGAGCAGAAGATCATGAGTACTTGCCATTATGGAACCAAACCTTTTTTCATTCTTACCAGATCAATCCTCAATCAGATCATCCATCAATTTATTTTGTTCGGAAGATTTTTTCTTAGCGCTGATGCAAAGTAACCCAGAAATGATAACCAACGCTAGTCCGATCGCATAAGCAGGGACAAACGCATCATCAAAAAACAGGATAATCCACATCATCGACAAGACTGGTGATAAAAATAAGATGGAGGCAATTTTATGGGAATCAGGACTGTTCATCGCCTTGAACCAAATGATATAAGAAACCCCATTCAGTATGATACCGTTAAGCAGTGTTGGTATTAATGAATCACCGACAGGTAAATTAATGCTGCTGAAAGCAAACATAAATACCGCAGATACTAATGTAGAACACATAAATACCCAGAACGTACTAATATAGGGATCAATAGCGAATTGCCTTGATAATACCGACATTAATGCAAAGCAAAACGCCCCGCTAAATACCAGCAACAAAGCCTGAGGATGTTCCACCGCAATCTCGGTAATATTTCCTTTTGTAAAAGTAATCACAACAGCCATAAAACCCATTGCAATACCAATCATCTGTTTGATCGACAATTTTTCTTTGAACAAGAAAAATGATAATCCAATAATAATTAACGGCCAGCTATATTGAATTACCAACACAGCAACACCATTCTCAATGGAATAACCATAATAAAGCAGCAAATAGAAGAAACAATCTAAAGCACCTAAGATCAATACCTTAAGCATAACGGGAAAAGGAATGAATAACAGTTTCTTCCAATTTCTCCCCATCATAAGGGCGACAACAAATACCGCCAAAACAGACAAAATATTTGACCAGAATAAATATTGGAAGTGATCCATCTCTTTCTGACCAAAACGCGATATAGAAGGAATAAAACTCCAGATAAACACACAAGAAAATGCATAAATAATATATTTGTATTTGGCCATAGAAAAACTCAACTTATTATTTTAAAGCCCAGCCCGCGAGGCACCTATTTCTATCCAATGTCATCAGGAATAATAAGACTAGATCATCTATACCGTGATGATTTCGCCGTTATAAACAGCAAAACAGGCGGAAAAAACTAGGAAGTTATCACTCCTCAGTACTTTCCACCTGCTATTAGCGATATTAAAAATAAAGAGATATTAAAAATAACGCCGTATTATATGGAAGCCGTTATCAATAATAACTTCCAGAACTTACTTGCAGATCTTAGCAGTAACCGTATTGCATCAAGCGCTCATAACGACGGTTCACTAATTCTTCACTGTCCAGTTCGGTCAACTCAGCAAGATCAGCCAATAATTGAGTCTTCAATGTTTCTGCTATTACTTCATAGTTACGGTGCGCACCACCCAGTGGTTCTGAAATAACCGTATCGATCAGGTTCAATTCTTTCAGACGTGGGGCTGTGTTCCCCATAGCTTCAGCCGCCAATGGCGCTTTTTCAGCACTTTTCCACAAAATGGAAGCACAGCCTTCAGGAGAAATAGTGGAAAATGTACTGTATTGCAACATGTTTACTTTATCACCAACGCTTAGTGCCAATGCTCCACCAGAGCCACCTTCGCCAATAACTGTACAGATGACAGGTACGGAAAGACGAGACATTTCACGCAGGTTACGGGCAATGGCTTCTGACTGACCGCGCTCTTCTGCACCCACCCCAGGATATGCGCCAGGAGTATCAATGAAAGTAATGATTGGCAATTTGAAGCGCTCTGCCATTTCCATCAATCTCAACGCCTTACGGTAACCTTCAGGCGATGGCATACCAAAATTACGGCGGATCTTTTCTTTCGTTTCACGCCCTTTCTGGTGACCAATCACCATAACCGGACGACCATCAATACGCGCCAAACCACCTACTATTGCCTTGTCATCAGCATAGGCACGATCACCCGCTAATTCTTCAAAGTCAGTAAATATGTGCTTAATATAATCCAGTGTATAAGGGCGCAATGGATGACGTGATAGCTGGGAAATTTGCCATGCCCCTAAATCAGCGAAAATCTTGCGGGTCAGCTCCAGGCTTTTTTCCCGCAGACGCTGGACTTCTTCATCCAGATTGATATCTAGCTTTTCATCTTGACGGCTAACTGCGGTGAGCGAATCAATTTTCGCTTCCAGCTCGGCAATCGGCTGTTCAAAATCCAGAAAATTCAGACTCATAACGTTCCTATTCTAGTCAAATTCTAATTCTACCTGCTCATTACCCAGCAGAGTTCGCAGATCTGTCAAAAGGGTGTCTGTTGGCGTTACCCGCCATGTTGCACCGAATCGTAAACGGGCGCGGGCATCTACCCGCTGGTAGTAAAGATGAACCGGTATCGTGCCTGAACGGTGTGGCTCCAATGCACCACGAAGACGGTTTAATAATTGTTCATCAATTTGCCTGTCTGACAACGAGATAGCAAGCCCACGTGCAAATTTTTCACGAGCCTCACTGATATCCATTAATTCACGAACTGTCATTTTAAGCCCACCGTTGAAGTCATCAAAGCTGACTTGTCCGGTAGCAATTAAAATTTTGTCCTGTTCCAATAAATGCTGATACCTTTCCAGCGCATCAGAAAACAGCATGATCTCCAGCCGTCCTGAGCGATCATCCAATGTGCTGATACCAATCCTGTTTCCCCGCTTGGTTGTCAATACTTTGGACGCTAATACTAAACCTACTACAGTTGTTACTTGACCACGAGGTGTCGGATTCACATCTTTTAGACGCAACCCATTCGTATATCGTTCAATTTCTTTCAAATAACTTGTGATCGGGTGCCCAGTTAAATACAGACCCAGTGTTTCCCGTTCACCATCCAGGACTACCTGATCCGGCCATTTCGGCGTACTGGCATATGAACGCTCAACCTGTTCTGGCTCTTCTGCCAACACGCCAAACATATCTGTTTGACCAGTGGCTTCAGCTTTGGTATGTTGATCCGCTGCTTTCAGTGCACCTTCCAAAGAAGACATCAGCGCCGCACGATGTGGACCCAGCCGGTCAAAAGCACCGGACATAATCAATTTTTCCATCACACGGCGATTTATTTTTTTTATATCAACGCGTGCGCACAGGTCAAATAGTTCCTTAAAGTGCCCTCCTTTCTGCCGGGCTTCGATAATCGCTTCAATCGGCCCTTCACCTACACCTTTAATCGCACCAATACCGTAAACAATTTCTCCGTCATCATTGACATGGAAATGATACAAGCCACTATTAATATCAGGAGGCAACACTTTAAGCCCCATGCGCCAGCACTCATCCACCAGCCCAACGACTTTTTCGGTGTTATCCATATCAGCTGTCATCACTGCCGCCATAAATTCTGCTGGATAGTGAGCTTTCAGCCATAAAGTCTGATAAGAAACCAATGCATAAGCTGCGGAGTGAGATTTGTTGAAGCCATAACCTGCGAATTTTTCCACCAAATCGAAGATTTTCATGGAAAGTTCGCCATTAACGCCCTGTTTTATCGCTCCCTCTTCAAATACTGACCGCTGTTTAGCCATCTCCTCTGGCTTTTTCTTACCCATTGCACGGCGGAGCATATCTGCACCACCAAGCGTATAACCCGCCAAAACCTGAGCAATCTGCATCACTTGTTCCTGATACAGAATGATACCGTAAGTCGGTTCCAATACGGGTTTTAAGGATTCGTGCTGCCATTCAACATCAGGGTAGGAGAGCTCTTCCCGTCCATGTTTACGGTCGATAAAGTTATCTACCATGCCTGATTGCAACGGCCCGGGGCGGAATAATGCCACCAATGCGATCATGTCTTCAAAGCAGTCGGGGCGCAGGCGTTTGATCAAATCCTTCATCCCGCGGGATTCAAGCTGGAACACGGCTGTGGTTTCAGAGCGTTGCAGCATATCGAAACTTTTCTGATCATCCAGCGGAATAGCCGCGATATCAATCGGCTCCAACCCTTTCTTGGTACGGCGTGCATTCACCATCTCAAGTGCCCAGTTGATGATGGTCAGGGTTCTCAGGCCAAGGAAGTCAAACTTAACCAGCCCCGCATATTCCACATCGTTTTTGTCAAACTGGGTAACCGGGTTTTGCCCTTCTGGATCACAGTAAATCGGTGCAAAGTCAGTAATCTTGGTTGGTGCAATAACCACACCACCGGCATGCTTACCTGCGTTACGGGTGACACCTTCCAGTTTGCGCGCCATGTCTATCAGCGCTTTAACCTCTTCATCCGCTTCGTAAATTTCAGGTAGCTGTGGCTCAGCCGCAAAAGCTTTTTCCAGCGTCATGCCGGGATCAGGAGGCACCAGTTTTGATATTCGATCAACAAACCCATATGGATGCCCAAGCACACGCCCAACATCGCGGATAACCGCTTTCGCCGCCATCGTACCAAAAGTGATAATCTGCGATACCGCATCTCGTCCGTACATATCTGCAACGTGATCGATAACCTGATCGCGCTTTTCCATACAGAAATCGACGTCAAAGTCAGGCATGGAAATGCGTTCAGGGTTAAGGAAACGTTCAAACAGCAGATCGAATTCCAACGGGTCAAGATCGGTGATTTTTAACGCATAAGCCACAAGAGAGCCTGCACCAGAACCGCGTCCTGGCCCGACGGGAACACCATTGTCTTTCGACCACTGGATAAATTCCATTACGATCAGGAAGTAGCCAGGGAATCCCATCTGGTTAATAACTCTCAGCTCAATATCGAGACGCTCATCATATTCTGGACGTTTTTGCGCCCTGTTCTCCGGATCGGGATAGAGAAATTCCAGACGTTCTTCCAACCCTTGCTTGGATTTTTCAATCAGAAAATCTTCGGTACTCATTTCTCCCGTCGGAAATTGCGGCAGAAAATATTCACCAAGACGGATAGTGATGTTACAGCGTTTAGCAATTTCTACGCTATTTTGTAGCGCTTCAGGGATGTCTGAGAAAAGCTCGCACATCTCCTGTTCACTGCGTAGATATTGCTGAGGGCTGTAATTTTTAGGACGTTTCGGATCAGCCAGCGTATAACCATCATGGATAGCAACCCGGATTTCATGGGCATCGAAATCTTCGCTTTCCAGAAAACAGACATCATTGGTTGCCACGACGGGGAGATTTTTTTCTACTGCCAATGCCACTGCCGCATGAAGATAGTTTTCTTCATCCTGACGTCCGGTACGGATTAACTCAAGGTAATAGTTGTCAGGGAAATGCTCCTGATAAAAGTCAAGGCATTGATCCACCATCACACGGTTGCCACGCAGCAGGAATTTACCCACATCTCCCATACGCCCACCCGACAGTAAGATCAGCCCAGCTTTGTGCTTTGCCAGCCATTCCCGTTTGATGGTCGGGCCCATCGCACCATAACCTTTTTGGTAAGCCTCTGAGATCAGCAAGGTCAGATTCTGGTAACCTTCATTATTACGAGCAAGGATCGTCAAATGGGCGTATTCGTCGCCCAACCAATCACTTTCCACATAAAAATCAGCACCAATAATTGGCTTAATACCAGCTTCAAGGGCATTGCCATAGAACTTCACCAATCCACACAAATTAGTGAAATCCGTAATCGCAAAAGCCGGCATTCCCGATTTGGCGATTTTTTTCACCAATGAGCCAGTCTTAGCCAAGCCATCAATCATTGAATAATCACTGTGAACACGTAAGTGCACAAAACGTGGTTCTGTCATAGTCTGTCCAGATACTTATCCCAGATTTTTATCCAAGACCTAACGCCCGTTTAACTGGTGCAAAACTTTTACGATGATGCTCCGTAGCACCTAAAGAAGCCAGTTTTTCTAGATGTAGGGCTGTAGGATAACCTTTATGTTTCGCAAGACCATAGTCAGGAAACTGTTTATCCAATTCTGCCATTTCTCTGTCACGCGTTACTTTGGCAAGAATGGAGGCGGCGCTTATTTCTGCAACCAGATTATCGCCCTTTACGACAGCTTGTGCTGGCATTGCCAACTCAGGGCAACGATTGCCATCAATCAGAACATAGTCAGGTGTGAGTACCAAACCCTCGACTGCTCTTTGCATCGCAAGCATTGTAGCGTGGAGGATGTTGAGCTGATCAATTTCTTCCGGCTCTGCACGACCGAGGCTCCAACACAAGGCTTTTTCTTTTATTTCCAAATACAACGCTTCACGACGTTTTTCCGTGAGTTTTTTCGAATCCATTAAACCCGCTATGGGTTTAGCTGGATCAAGAATAACCGCCGCAGTGACTACAGCCCCTACTAATGGGCCGCGCCCAACTTCATCAACACCGGCAATCAAATTCGCCTGAGGATAAACAAAATCCATTATCTTCTCGCTAATTCCAGAACGGCTTGTGCAGCCTGTTCATCGGCATCACAGCGAATGCTTTCGTGCAAATGCAAAAACGTCTGCTTCAACGCTTCCACATTAGCGCCACCGAGCAAAAGAGGCAACAATGCCTCTGACAACGCTTGTGGTTTGCATTCATCCTGTAGTAATTCTTTGACTAATTCTTTGCCTGCCAGCAGGTTAGGCAAGGAAACATACGGTGTTTTCACCAAGCGTTTTGCCAGCCAGAATGTAAAAGGTTTCATTCTATAGCCCACCACCATCGGGCATTTGGCCAGCATACACTCCAGTGCTGCCGTACCGGATGCAAGTAACGTAGCATCACTGGCAATCATAGCTTCACGAGCCTTGCCATCCAATAAATGGATCTGCAAATCCGGTGCTATTTCGTCTTTAATGCGCTGAAACTGTTCACGCCGTTTGGTATTAACCAAAGGAACCAAAACTTGCAGGTCAGGAAATTTTTCCCGTAATAATTGTGCTGTTTTTAAGAAATCAGCACTCAGCATATCTACTTCAGCATGACGACTTCCGGGCAATATCGCCAGACAGTGAGCAGCCAATGGAATATCCAAAATTTTTCTGGCGGCTGCTTTATCCGTTTGCAAAGGCATCGCATCTGCCATCGTGTGCCCAATAAACTGGCAGGGAACGTCAAACCGATCGTAGAAAGCTTTTTCAAATGGTAAAAATGCTAATACCAAATCCGTCGCCCGACCAATTTTAAACACACGTTTCTGACGCCACGCCCACACTGACGGGCTAACGTAATGGATCGTTCTAATTCCCTGCTGTTTAAGCCGACCTTCTAACGTAATGTTGAAGTCAGGAGCATCGATTCCAATAAACACATTGGGCTTCAACGCGGTAAAACGCGCTGTTAAGTCTTTGCGTATTTTTAGTAAACGAGGCAAACGACCCAGAACTTCGACGATTCCCATTACTGCCAGCTCTTCCATCTCATACCAGGCTTCACAACCCTCCGCCTGCATAAGGGGGCCAGCAACACCTACAAAGCGAGCGTGCGGAATTTTTGCTTTCAATGCACGAATCAGCCCAGCGCCAAGGATGTCACCGGATATTTCTCCGGCGACCAAGCCAATTGTCAGCGGGCGCTGATTATCAATAATAGAAGAAAAGGTAGTCAAAGGAGTATCCTTCATCTACTTAACGAATAATGCCACGGTTGGATTTTGCGGAATTTTCCAGAAAATCACTGAATACTTTCACATGCGGATTGTTTTCTGCTTGAAGGCCAATGTCTTGTCTGGCTTCTTCCAATGTTTTTCCACTACGATAAAGCGTTTTATAGGAATTACGAATTGCATGCAGTGATTCTTTGTCAAACCCACGGCGCTTCAGACCTTCAATATTCAATCCGAATGGAGTCGCATGGTTTCCCTGTGCGATGACGTAAGGAGGAATATCCTGAGCAACGCCAGAGCAACCGCCGACCATAACATGGGAACCAATCTGACAAAATTGATGCACAGCCGTCATTCCACCAATAATGACGTAATCACCCAAAATAACATGTCCGCCCAATGTGCCATTGTTCGCAATGATACAACGATCACCAACGATGCAGTCATGAGCGATATGAGCGTTAATCATCAACAAGTTGTCACTGCCAACTTTAGTCACACCACCACCCTGAACAGTGCCTCTGTGGATAGAAACACTTTCACGAATGCGATTACGGTCACCAATTTCAACGCGAGTTGGTTCACCTTGATATTTGAGATCCTGATTCACCTCACCAATGGAGGCAAATTGATAAATCTGGTTATCACGACCTATCTTGGTGATCCCATTAATCACAATATGGGATTTCAACTCAGTCCCTTCACCAATCTCAACCTGAGCACCGATATAACAAAATGGGCCAATACGAACATTAGCGCCAATGACAGCTCCCTCTTCAACAATGGAAGAGGGATGGATAACAGCGGTCTGATCAATCATGGGTTAAGCCTCTCGACGGCGAGCACACATCATTTCAGCTTCGCAAGCCACTTCTCCATCGACTTTCGCTACGCCCCTGAAACGCGCAACACCGCGACGTTCTTTAATAAATTCTACTTCCATTATCATTTGATCACCTGGAAGAACCGGACGCTTGAAGCGAGCGCCATCAATCGCTGCAAAGTAATACAATTCACCTGGTTCCAGCGATCCAACACTTTTGAATGCCAGAATACCAGTAGCTTGAGCCATTGCCTCAAGGATCAGAACACCAGGGAAAATTGGTTTACCAGGGAAATGCCCCTGAAAGAATGGTTCATTAAATGATACATTCTTGACTGCGCGCAGAAATTTACCTTCCTCAAAATCTAAAACACGATCTACCAGCAAAAATGGGTAGCGGTGAGGCAGTAAATTTAAAATCTCTTCAATTTGCAGAGTATGATTATCACTCATCTAAATACTCTTCCTGTCATATAAGAATCATAGTATTAACGACACGGCCTGCGTTAACTCCAAATTAAGAGTTATCAAGCAGGCCGCAAAAATCAAAAACACAACCAAAAATGCTAATTAAAAACGTTTAATCAAAGATGTCTATCCAAGATGCTAGTATGATTACTCGTTCTCACCTTTCAGTTGGCGTTCAACTGACTTCAATCGCTTATTCATTTCGTTGATGCTCATGACTAAAGCGGCGGTCTTACGCCAGACTTTGTTCGGTTGTAACGGGATACCCGACGAATATATGCCAGGCTCTGTAATTGGACGTATCACCATGCCCATACCAGTCACAGTCACTTTATCACAGATTTCCATGTGCCCTTTAATGACACTGGCTCCACCAATCATACAGTAACGACCAATTTTCAAACTACCCGCCATAATGACACCACCAGCCACTGCTGTGTTGTCTCCGATCGTCACGTTGTGGGCAATTTGGCATTGGTTGTCTATGATAACACCATTACCGATAACTGTGTTATCCAACGCACCCCGATCGATTGTTGTGCAAGCACCGATTTCAACGCGATCTCTGATGATTACTGTGCCTAACTGTGGGATTTTAATCCAATTTCCACGTTCATTGGCATAACCAAAACCATCAGAACCTATAACAGTTCCTGATTGGATCAAGCATAATTTACCAATTTCAACATCATGGTATACCGATACATTGGCCCACAGGCGAGTTCCTGCGCCAATCCGCGCGTTTTTTCCAATAAAGCAACCCGCGCCAACAATGGCATTGTCACCAAGCACAACGCCGGACTCAATAACCGCATTAGCACCAATTGCTATATTTTCACCCAGAATCGCCTCAGAGGAGATAACCGCTGATGGGTGGATATCCTGTGCAGGTTTTGGTGTCGTATCCATAATTTGTGCCATGCGTGCATAGGCAAAGTAAGGATCATCGACAATCAACGCGGCAACCTTGCAATGAGGAAGATCAGCTTCACGCAGTACAACAGCCGCAGCCTGACATGCAGAAAGCTTGTCAGTATAACGACTGTCGGATAAAAATGTAATTTGCTCGTTATTTGCTGAATACATTGGCGCAATACCGGTGATGACGATATCGCCATCACCCTGCAATTGCGCATTCAACTGCTGAGCGAGATCAGCCAATCGAATTGAAACCATCTACTTATTTAACCTGTTTCAGTACTTCTGCAGTGATATTTTTACCAGATGCAGAATACACAGCAGCACTCGCATCCAGAACAAGATTGTAACCTTCTTTGCCTGCAACTACTTTAACTGCATCCTGAATACGGCTCATGAGTTTATTGCGTTCTTCCATCTGACGACGACGATTATCGTTTTCAAAACTCTGCGCTTTCTGAAGATATTCATCACGTTTCGCCATCACTTCTTTTTCCAGTTTTTCACGTTCACTGGCTTTCATTGTTGAGCCATCACGCTGTAATTTCTGGATTTTAGTTTGCAGATCAGATTCCATACGCTGTAATTCGGTTGCGCGGCCTTTAAATTCGCTGTCCAACTGTTTTGCCACAGCTTCACGGGCAGGTAATTGTTGGAAAATTTCAGCAACGTTCACCAAAGCAATTTTATCTGCCGCCTGAGCACCCACAGAAAACGTTAATGCCATACCCAAACTTGCTGCACATAATATTTTTTTCACTATAAACTCCTTTGACCTACGCTATTTTACAAATTGGAAAACTTAGAGCCTATCCCATTGAGCCATGTAGCTTGCCCTTTTCAGTTTGGAATTCACTCACAATATTGCCTTATCTAATAGTAGAGCGATTTTTACCAAAAATGATTAATAATTACCAAACTCCGCCAATATTGAACTGGAACTGCTCCGATCTATCACCTTCGTACTCCTTAATTGGCTTCGCATACGAGAAGCTCAATGGCCCTAATGGTGATATCCATTGCAAAGCAATACCGGCCGAAACACGGATATTATTTGGCTTACTGTAGTCTGGCATAGCGTGAGTCTTCGCCCAATTAGTATCCCAATTGGTATCCCATACAGTTCCTGCGTCCACAAATAGAGAAGTCCGCAGGGAATTGGAATATTTAGCATCCAGGAATGGTGTAGGGGTAATCAATTCGAAACTGGCAACCGCCGTCGCGTTACCTCCCACAGCATCACGGGATGGGCTATTGTTTACAGGTACAGGGTTGCCTTTATCATCTTTCTTTAAATAAACAGCTTTCGGGCCAATATTATTCGAACGGAAGCCACGAACACTGCTGGTACCGCCGGCATAGAAGTTTTCATAGAATGGCATTTCTTTACCGCCAAAACCGCCGCCATACCCTAGACGTGTACGCCCCATCAACACCCATGAATGCGCATCATTCAATGGATAATAGCCTGCTGAGTTCCAAGTGACTTTATAGAACTGATTATCTGAGCCAGGGATCGTCACTTTCGCATCCAGAGATGATTTCAGGCCCGATGTTGGGAAGAAACCCCGGTTAAGATCGTTGTAAATCCATCCCACAGTTATCGCGAAGTCATTGGAATCAAATTTCGCCTTGTCATCAAAATTTGTTTTCCTGCCCATCTTGTCCAGATAACGCCACATCGCAGCCTGTGGTCGCATGTTAGACAAGGAGTTCTGTATATAACCCAGTCTCAATGATAAGCCGTTATTTTCATTCAATGGGAAACCGAGCGTTCCCTCAGTACCGTATGCTTTATTAGTATAATTTGAAAGATCCGCATCATTGGCACGGAAGTCATTATAGAACACACGTCCGCCCAAACTTACACCATCGACAGTGAAGTAAGGGTTAGTTATAGATAAGTCGGCCGATGTTGAATAGTCATTTTTACTGGCGTTGATACCTACAGAATTTCCAGTTCCCAGCCAGTTAGCCTGCTGGACACCAATTTGGAAACTCATGCCACTTTCTGTACCGAAACCAACACCAAAGTTCATAGAACCCGTATTACGTTCTTTGACTTTGTAAACGACGTCAACCTGATCTGGACTGCTCGGCAAACGTTCAGTTTCCACCTCAACAGAGTCAAAATATCCTAATCGATTTAAGCGTTCTTTGCCTTGTTCAACCAGATCACTCCCCAGCCACGCGCCTTCCATCTGGCGCATTTCACGACGCAGTACCGAATCTTTACTAACATCGTTGCCTGAAAAGCGGATTTTACGTACGTAGAAACGATTGCCGGCATCAATATTTACATGCAACTTAACCGTTTTATCCGCATCGTTGATTTCAGGTTGTGTCATCACACGAGGATAAGCATAACCATGGCGACCAAGCAGGTTTTTAATTGCTTTTTCCATCTTGGTCACTTCTGCACCGTTATACAGTGAACCCGGCTCAATTTTAGTCAACTCGCCGATTTGAGACTGGTAACCAGCCAAATTACCGTTCAAATCAACACCTGCGATTTTGTATTGAGCGCCTTCGGTGATATTGACAGTAATATAAATATCTTTCTTGTCTGGCGTCAGGTTAACTTGAGTCGAATTGATATTGAAGCGAGCATAGCCTCGATCAAGATAGAAACTGCGCAGGGTTTCAAGGTCACCTGCTAATTTTTGTTTCTGGTATTTCTGATCAGCCACCATGTTCCACCAAGAAACATCGTCTCTAAGTTGGAAATGGTTAAGCAGCTCATTAGTTGAAAAGGCTTTATTGCCAACAATATTAATTTGTTGGATCTTGGCAGAAACCCCTTCAGAGAAAATGAGCTTCAAATCGACACGGTTGCGGGGCAGTGGCGTGACAACAGCTTTTACTGTCGCGCTGTATTTACCAACACTGTAATAGAAATCTTCCAGCCCTTTTTCAATATTGGACAGCATGGTGCGATCAAGGGCTTCACCAACACGAACACGCGAAGCCTCAAGATTTTGCTTGAGCATATCATCTTTCACCGATTTGTTACCGGAGAAAGTAATACTGGCGATAGTTGGTCGTTCTTTTACTTGAACAACAAGTGAATTGCCATCACGTAAGACACGAACATCTTCAAAGTTTCCAGTTGAGAACAATGAGTGAATCGTGCGGCTAATATCTTCATCACTAACCGTATCACCTGCTCGAACTGGTATGTTCAGTAATGCTGCACCAACGGTGACACGTTGAAGACCCTCAAAGTGAATGTCCCGAACCACGAATCCGTCTGAACCGTATGCAGTGGCGCTGCCGAACAGCAGCGACGCTATGAGCAACTTTTTCATCGCCATCGTTGTTATGCGTTTTCCTAACCGGTCCCCCACCTTAAAAGTGGGAGAAATCATTGAAAAGTGCAAGCCCCATTAATAACACCAGTAATATAGCACCAATGCGATAACTGAAGTCTTGTACACGCTCGGAGACTGGCTCCCCCTTGATCTTTTCGATAGCAAGGAAAAGCAAGTGTCCACCATCTAGTACGGGTAATGGGAACAAATTAATGATCCCAAGGTTGACGCTAATCAGCGCCAAAAACATTAAATAATACACCAAGCCAGAATCAGCCGATACTCCAGCACCTTTAGCAATGGAAATCGGGCCGCTCAGGTTATTAAGTTTTAAGTCGCCCACAATTAATTTGCCGATCATCTTGACTGTCAGCTTCATCAATTGCCAAGTTTTATCTCCTGCCTCATAAACAGCAGAAAGAAGTCCATATTGCTGAATAACTTTGTATTCATCCGCCAATGGAATGATTTTCAGTTCGGTGCCAGCAAAACCCTCCTCACGGTCATTGGACAATTTTCTGACTTCAGGAGTCAGAGACAGAGAAATCATTCTATCTGCCCTTGCAACGTCCAATTTTAGAGGAATATTAGGATTCTTCCTGACAAAAGAAGAAAAAGTGTGCCACACATCTACATCCTGACCATTGACTTTAACGATCCTATCCCCACTTTGTAAACCCGCTTTTTCAGCAGCAGAAGCAGGATGAACTTTTTCCACTTGCGAACTAATCTGTGGAATAACAGGCATAATCCCCAAAGACAGCAAAACATCCTGTCTGGAAGGATCGAAAGTCCATTCACGCAAATCCAGAGTTTTTTGAACACTATCAAGCGACTTCATGGGTAAGACATCCACGGCTACCGATGTCGCACCTACTTTACCTATCATGGCAAGGCGTACAGAATTCCAATCAGGAGTTTCGATACCATTAACGGCTTTTAGTTCCATTCCGGGCAAAATATTTGCCTGTGCAGCAATAGAATTTGGCTTCACGTCCAACACTACAGAGCGCACAGATGGCACGCCAATCACAAAAACCAGCCAATAAGCGAACACCGCCAGAATGAAGTTTGCGATTGGCCCTGCGCTGATAACGGCCGCACGCTGACCAATAGTTTTGTTATTGAATGCCATATGACGACGTTCGGGAGAAACTTCTCCTACCCGCTCGTCAAGCATTTTGATATACCCACCAAGGGGGATAAGGGCAATAACGTATTCAGTTCCCTGTTTATCTGTCCGACGCCAAAGAACTTTACCAAACCCGATGGAAAAGCGTTCAACGTAGATACCACATCGTCTGGCAACCCAAAAATGACCAAACTCATGCATTGTGATGAGCACACCTAAAGCAACAATAAATGCAGCCAGATTCCAGAGAATATCCATTATGTACCTTCAGAGAATAAATCCAGAAGAAATCAACATAACCAGCCCAGCGAATACTGGAACCGCCGCTGTTAGACTATCAACCCTATCCATGACACCACCGTGTCCCGGAATCAATTGACTGCTGTCTTTGATCCCTGATTCCCGCTTGAACATACTTTCAGTCAAATCCCCAAAGACCGAGGCAATAACCACTACCGCAGAAATCAGCAACAAATATTCTGGCATCGCGGGGACAGGGGCAAATTTCCCAAACAACCACGAAATCAGCCCAGCAGTTAATAACCCACCGACAAGTCCCTCAAGTGTTTTGCCTGGTGATACTTTGGGAGCCATTTTATGCTTACCCATTATGCGACCAAAAACATAAGCACCTGAATCGGCAGCCCATACCAACAGCATAACGTACAGCAACCACCAGGCACCGTCATAGCTATTATTTTCATAACCCTGAGTACGCAGCACCATCATTCCACAATAAAATGGCACGATAGTCAGAACCCCAAATAGCAGACGCAAAATAACTGATGATTTCCAGATGGAGGCAGAAGCCGGATAAGTTACCACCAATAAAATAGCGGCCACCCACCAAAGCATGCCAGCCCATAATAGATATATAATTTGTGGCTTTTCAATAAGATGAGAAAAATCCGACAAAGAGAACTGTAAGGCTAATAACCCTACAGCAAATAACGCGGCCAGCGTGATACGTTTAACTTGAGTGAAGAGACCTGCAAATTGTCCCCATTCCCATGCAGCAAGTGCTGATACAGCGATAACAACCAACCCAAATCCTGATGGAGGGAGGACAAACAACGCTACAATAACAAGTGGAATCAGTATCAACGTAGTTAAAAGACGGTACTTCAGCAAGTTCTCCTCCTATGATCCCACTTCGGCATCGTCTGGTATTGCTCCGCCAAATCGGCGTTCTCGTTTAACAAAGGCATTAATCGCACCTTCAAAAGAAGTTTCATCAAAATCAGGCCAAAGTATATCGGTAAAATACAATTCTGCATAAGCGATCTGCCATAACAGGAAATTACTGATACGATGTTCGCCTCCGGTTCGAATAACCAGATCAACTTCGGGCTGCCGACTTAAACTAATGAAGTCTCCAACTGTAGCTTCGGTGATCTCTTCTGGAACCAACTCATTTGCTTTAATTTTTTCAGCAATTTGTTTAACACTCTGAATCAGATCCCAACGACCACCATAGTTAGCGGCAATATTAAGCTGCAATCCGGTATTGCCCGCTGTCAATTCAACTGAACGGCGGATACGTTCCTGTAATCGTGAACTAAAACGACTGATATCACCAATAACAGACAATTTCACATTGTGCTTGTGCAGGTTTTTTACTTCATTATTGAGGGCAAAAACAAACAACTCCATCAATGAACTGACTTCCTGCTGTGGGCGATTCCAGTTTTCGCTGCTAAAAGCATATAACGTCAGCGATTCAATGTTATGTTTAACTGAAAAACTCACGACACTACGTACTGCTTTAATTCCTGCACGGTGGCCAAAAGCTCTTAATTTGCCACGTTTTTTTGCCCAGCGACCATTACCATCCATAATGATGGCAACATGTCTGGGTAATGTTGGCAATGAATCACTATCACTAGGAGATATCACTCAAAATAATCCTTAAATAACTAAGCTGACTTTTCGCTAAATCCAATCACTTCCAAACATGAAAAAGCCGTGTTACGTGTCAATAATTACCACGGATACCACGGCTATTTCTGGCACGACCTGAATGAAAGCCTTTAACTCTGGTAAGTTCTTACATGCTGATCCATGATTAGAATGCAGGAACCAGATAATTGAATTGGCTATTATAGCAACTATAATTCACTCGCGAACTATACCATTTGCCAAAACGCAAACATATATTTATTAACAAAACTTGCTATTTGGCAAAAGTTCTTATGATTTTTCTCGCCAATGCTCTTGCTGTGCTATCGATTTCTAGAACTTCTTCGATGCTTTGAGGTTCAGGTAAATTTACTTTTTCCACTACCAATCGATTGATTGTCGCAATATCGGTGAAACGGATGCCATCGTTTAAAAAAACATCAACAGTTTCTTCGTTTGCTGCATTCAAAGCCGTTGTTGCCGCCTGTCCTTGATGGCAAGCCTCAATAGCCAATTTTAAACAAGGGTAACGCTGATAATCCAGAGACTCAAAAGTGAGCATGCTCAATTCAGTAAAATCCAATGCCTTTGCACCAGATGAAATACGATTAGGATAGGCCATCGCATAAGCAATTGGGGTACACATATCCTGCGTTCCCAGCTGTGCAATGATGCTGCTATCCTGATAGCGAACCATTGAGTGGATGATTGATTGGGGATGCAATAATACTTCCATTTCATCTGAAGATGCATTGAACAGGTAACACGCTTCGATATATTCCAATCCCTTGTTCATCATGGTGGCAGAATCAACAGAAATTTTACGTCCCATTGACCAGATAGGATGGGCACACGCTTCATCTGGAGTAACATCAGGTAATTTATCTAAAGGCGTCTTGCGGAACGGTCCGCCCGATCCCGTCAGAATAATGCTGGAGATACCGTGTTCTTTTAAATTTATATTGCCAAGGTTGTGCTGAACCACCTCTGGCAGACTTTGGAAAATAGCATTATGTTCACTATCAATTGGCAACAGTTGTGCTTTATATTGAGCAACCGCATCCATAAACAGACGACCGCTGGTAATCAGAGATTCTTTGTTAGCCAGCAGTACTTGTTTGCCCTTACGGATAGCAGCCAAAGTTGGCAACAAACCTGCAACACCAACAATGGCTGACATGACCTGATCGACTTCGTCCAATGCAGCTAAATCACAAATGGCGTCTTTACCGAACAGAACTTCAGTCTGGCTTCCCTGCTCCTGCAATAACTGGCGCAGAGCCTTCGCCGACTGCTCATCTGCCATTGCGGCATATTGTGGATGGAATTCTAAACATTGCTGTGCCATGACTTCAATATTTTTCCCGGCAACCAGTACGACGACACTGAATTTATCTGGGTTATTTCGGACAACAGAAAGCGTACTTTTCCCAATCGAACCCGTTGAGCCAAGAATAGTTAACCGTTTCATTTTAATACTCTAAGTATGCTACTGATATAAAATCACAATGGAAAATCACAACAGAAAATCGTAATAGTTTGAGTGGAATAGAGTGCTATGTCCATCGCTTGAGAAAGAAATGTGATACGAAGTGTAATATCAAATATAAGAACAACGCCGCAAGAATTGCGGCGTTGTATGCATGAAATGGCAATTAGAAATCCATCAACTCAGTTTCTTTATTTGCCAGCGCTTCATCAATTTTTTTAATGAAGCTGTCGGTCAGTTTCTGAACGTCATCTTGTGAACGACGTTCTTCATCTTCGCTGATTTCTTTGTCTTTCAGCAGAGTCTTGACTTTATCATTCGCATCACGACGAATATTACGGATGGATACACGACCCTGCTCCGCTTCGCCACGAACAACTTTAATCAGATCCTTACGGCGCTCTTCTGTCAGTGGCGGCAATGGAACTCGGATAGTGGTTCCAGCAGAAGATGGGTTCAGGCCCAGATCAGAAGCCATAATTGCTTTTTCGATAGCCGCAGTCATGGAACGATCAAATACTGTGATCGCCAAAGTGCGGGCATCTTCTGCAACGACATTTGCAATCTGACGCAGTGGAGTCGCAGCGCCATAATATTCAACGCTGATGCCATCCAGCAGGCTAGGAGAAGCACGGCCAGTACGAACCTTGCTGATTTGGTTTTTCAGTGCTTCGACGCTTTTTTCCATGCGGTCTTGTGCGTCTTTTTTGATTTCATTAATCACGTTACAAACCCTTGGGAGATGGTTATTTTTCTAGGCCGCCCATACGTAAATCACCCATATGTAAATCACAGATAAGGTGAATTAAATACGCTAAGCAATATATGGCCCTGTGTCATTAAGTTTGGCGCATCAGGACGCTGATCATACCGTCAAATTTCACCGATGTCTCTGAGCACGAATTATGAAAAATCAGTTGTGAGAGATCAGCGTACCTTCATTTTCTCCCATCACAACACGACGAAGTGCACCTGGTTTGTTCATATTAAAGACACGAATTGGCAGATTATGGTCACGAGCCAGCGTAAAAGCCGCCAGATCCATCACTTTCAATTCACGCTCCAATACTTCCTGATAAGTGAGCTTATTATAGAGAACGGCTTCAGGATCTTTTGCAGGATCAGCAGAATAAACGCCATCAACCTTAGTCGCTTTTAACACAACATCCGCTTCAATTTCAATGCCACGCAGACATGCAGCGGAATCTGTTGTAAAGAACGGGTTACCAGTACCCGCAGAGAAAATAACAACACGACCGTGACGCAGTAAGCTGATCGCCTCAGCCCAGCTATAATTGTCACACACGCCATTCAGTGGAATGGCAGACATCAAACGAACGTTCACATAGGCGCGGTGTAAAGCATCACGCATTGCCAGACCATTCATCACAGTCGCCAACATGCCCATGTGATCGCCTACTACACGGTTCATTCCTGCTTCTGCCAATCCAGCGCCACGAAACAGGTTGCCTCCTCCAATAACGACACCGACCTGAATACCCAGCTCAACCAGTTCTTTGATTTCCTGAGCCATGCGGTCTAAGACGCTGGCGTCGATACCAAAACCTTCTGCGCCTTGCAGGGCTTCTCCACTGAGCTTAAGCAGGATTCTCTGATATACGGGTTTTGCATTGGTTGCCATGGTGTTCAGTCCTAAGCAGATAAGGAATATTGGGGATTTATTACAACTTACTCAACTACTATACATCCACGCTATACAGCCCAGATGTAAAAATTCATCATCAGATAAAACAGAACCGCCAATCGGCGGCTCCGTTTAAGAAAATTAAGACTGTTTACTCATTGCAGCAACTTCTGCCGCGAAATCAGCTTCAACTTTCTCAATACCTTCACCCACTTCGAAACGGATAAAGTTGATTACGTTAGCATTATTTTCTTTCAGCAGATCGCCAACAGATTTGCTTGGGTCCATCACGAAGTTCTGACCAGTCAGAGAGATTTCGCCGGTGAATTTGTTCATACGGCCAGAAACCATTTTCTCTGCGATTTCGCGAGGCTTTCCAGATTGCATTGCGATGTCCAGCTGGATCTGGTGTTCACGTTCAACTACGTCAGCAGGAACGTCAGTTGGGTTCACATATTCTGGCTTACTTGCAGCAACGTGCATTGCAACGTGCTTGATCAGTTCTTCGCTTGCGCCTTCAGCAGCAACCAGAACACCGATACGAGCACCGTGCAGATAAGAACCAACTGCTTCACCTTCCAGGATAGCAACGCGACGAATGTTGATGTTTTCACCAATTTTCGCTACCAGAGCAGTGCGCTGTTCTTCGAACTGAGCTTTCAGTGCGTCGATGTCAGAGTTTTTGTCTGCCATAACAGAAGCGATAACTTCTTTACCGAACGCCAGGAAGCCTGCATCTTTAGCAACGAAGTCAGTTTCACAGTTCAGTTCAACGATAGCTGCGAATTTAGCATCAGCCGCAACTTCAACCAGGATAACACCTTCAGCAGCAACACGGCCTGCTTTCTTAGCCGCTTTTGCCTGGCCTGATTTACGCATGTTATCGATAGCCAGCTCGATATCACCATTTGCTTCAACCAGTGCTTTCTTACATTCCATCATGCCTGCGCCAGTACGCTCACGCAGTTCTTTTACCAGAGCAGCGGTAATGTCAGCCATTTGTTTTATTCCTCGATGTGTCTCGCGGGAAGATAATATTCCGCGTGGAAAGTTCTATATCAGATAAAAGTTCTATATCAGATATGTAAAGGGGGCCGTGACAGGCCCCCTAACCAATATATTTCAATACCTGGTCAATAAGGGCTCAAGAATGAGCATGCCTTATTATTCAGCGTCTGCAAGACCTTCTTCAGCCTGAACAGCCAGATCTTGAGAACGACCTTCACGAACAGCGGTAGCTGCAGCGGTCAGGTACAGCTTAACTGCACGAATTGCATCGTCGTTACCAGGGATGATGAAATCAACGCCGTCTGGATCAGAGTTGGTATCAACGATAGCGAATACTGGGATACCCAGGTTATTTGCTTCTTTGATAGCAATGTGTTCGTGTTCAGCATCGATAACAAACAGAGCATCAGGCAGGCCGCCCATGTCTTTGATACCGCCCAGGCTGTTTTCCAGTTTGCCAAGCTCACGAGTACGCATCAGAGCTTCTTTTTTGGTCAGCTTGTCAAAAGTACCGTCCTGAGACTGAACTTCCAGATCTTTCAAGCGTTTGATTGACTGGCGAACAGTTTTCCAGTTAGTCAGCATACCACCTAACCAACGATGGTTAACGAAGTATTGGTCACAGCTCAGTGCTGATTCTTTGATTGCTTCGCTAGCAGCACGCTTGGTGCCAACAAACAGAATTTTACCTTTACGGGAAGCGATTTTGTTCAGCTCGGCCAGTGCACCGTTGAACATTGGAACAGTTTTTTCCAGGTTGATGATATGAACTTTGTTACGAGCGCCAAAGATGAAAGGTTTCATTTTTGGGTTCCAGTAACGAGTCTGGTGACCGAAGTGAACGCCCGCTTGCAGCATATCGCGCATGGAAACAGTTGCCATTTTAAACCTCTATAAAGTTAATTGGGGTTATGCCTCCACAGATCCCATGACACCGACTCTTTGACTGCTGACCATTCATATAATTTACTCATATAAATGGGTTAACCGCATGAGAGCACCCCGGTGTATGTGCCGATCCGTGTGTGTTATTTACACATAATGAGTTTTATTTAGTATCTCTGTGCATTGCATCATATCAGCAACAATTACATAGAATACCGGCGCGCTTTATACCACAAACCGCCATCAGACTCCAACATTTGTTACAGCTATACATGTTACAATTACATACGTTACAGCTACATTTACTACCATTTCTGATAGTCTGTAATCCAACTGATAGCCTGTAACCCGACAGCTATTCCCGATCTTAATCTCAAACTATGACTTGAAAAACGAGGGTTATATTGGCATCTATTCGGTGGGCTGATACCATTACCGACAACACTTTTCTTAGTTAATATCAAGTAGTCGGTAATTTTCCGACTTAAATGGACCCATTTCATGGCTATTTCTATCAAAACAGAAGAAGACATTCAGAAAATGCGTGTTGCCGGACGTCTGGCAGCAGAAGTTCTGGAAATGATTGAGCCTTACGTTAAGGCTGGTGTCACAACCGGTGAACTTGATCGTATCTGCCACGAACACATCACCGAAAAACAGCAAGCCATCTCAGCTTGTCTGGGCTACCACGGCTTCCCCAAATCCGTATGCATTTCCGTCAATGACGTGATTTGCCATGGCATCCCAAGCGATGACAAAATCCTGAAAGAAGGTGATATCGTCAATATTGACGTTACTGTCATCAAAGATGAGTTCCACGGTGATACGTCTAAAATGTTCATTGTCGGCAAGCCAACCATTCAAGGTGAGCGTCTGTGCCGTATAACACAGGAAAGCCTATATCTTGCCCTGAAAATGGTCAAGCCTGGCATCCGCCTGCGTACCATTGGCAAAGCAATTCAGCAATTTGTAGAAGGTCACGACTACTCTGTTGTTCGCGAATACTGTGGCCACGGCATCGGTAGAGTCTTCCACGAAGAGCCTCACGTTCTGCATTATGATGCTGATGATGGCGGTGTTGTATTGCAAAAAGGCATGGCATTCACTATTGAACCGATGGTCAATGCTGGTGATTTCCGTATCCGCACCATGAAAGATGGCTGGACAGTAAAAACCAAAGATCGCGGTTGGTCTGCACAGTACGAGCACACTATTGTCGTTACTGACAATGGTTGTGAAATCATGACTTGGCGCAAAGAAGAAGCGAATATTTCAGCAGTATTAGTGAACGCATAATTGCCAGCGAGCGCTTATCACTTTCTATTATCACCTTCTAATTAAAAAGCAGCTGAAAAGCAGCCAAGAAGTAAACCAAGAAGCTCCCTGATAACTCACGGGGAGCTTTAATCTTTGTCACGAATACCTGTTCATCCCGCGATTTTCTCAGTAATCTGGTCATCATGGTCTGTTTCCTCATGGGCTTTCTCATAATAGGTCTCTACATATGCCAGTCGATATCTCCCTAGCGCAAGCACCCGTTCCTCCCCTGTCTCCTGTGGAGTTTTCCCACGATGACCTGCAATTTCCTGCCCTTAAACAGCATATTGGTGAATTCCAGCTATGGCTTGAGCAGGCATTCAAGGCCGGGATTTCACCAGATGCACTGATTTACACCCGCAGTGACTATATTGATCAACTGCTAAAGCAATTATGGCGGGAACAAGGATTTGAGCTGATAGATTATCTTTCTCTGATTGCAGTAGGTGGCTACGGTCGCCGTGAGTTGCATCCTCTTTCTGACATTGACCTGTTGATTTTGAGTGAATCGCCATTGACTGAGGAGCAATCAACTCGTATCGGGCAGCTTATTGCCCTGCTTTGGGATATCCACCTTGAAGTAGGGCACAGTGTCAGGACATTTGAAGAATGTCAGCAAAAAGGGCTTTCCGATCTCACTATAGCGACTAACCTCATTGAATCCCGTTTAATTTGTGGGGACTTACCTCTATTTCTACGATTGCAGAAATATATTTTCAGTGATGATTTCTGGCCATCAGCTCAATTTTTCGCAGCCAAAATCACTGAACAACAAGAACGTCATCAACGTTATCACAGCACCAGTTACAATCTGGAACCCGATATCAAAAGCAGTCCGGGTGGGCTCCGCGATATTCACACGTTACTTTGGGTCGCTCACCGCCATTTTGGTGCCACATCTTTAGATGAAATGGTCAATTTTGGTTTCCTGACCCAAGAAGAACGCAATGAATTGAATGAATGCCAGAGTTTTCTTTGGCGCATTCGTTTTGCGCTTCATCTGGTTGTTACCCGTTATGATAATCGACTACTGTTTGAACGCCAGTTCAGTGTCGCCCAACTGCTTGGTTATGAAGGGGAAAGAAATCAGCCAATCGAGCAAATGATGAAAGATTTCTATCGCATGACTCGTCGCGTCAGAGAACTGAATAACATGCTGCTGCAATTATTTGATGAAGCAATTTTGGCATTGCAGCCCAATGAGAAACCACGCCTCCTGAATACCGAGTTTCAATTGCGGGGAAATCTCATCGATCTAAACGATGAAATACTGTTTAGCCGTGATCCTACTTCAATGTTGAGAATGTTTTATCACATGGCTGAACATCGTGAAATTAAGGGGATCTATTCCACAACATTGCGTCAACTTCGCTATGCCCGCAGAAACCTGAACAGCCCTTTATGTGAACTTCCCGAAGCACGAAAAATTTTCATGGATATTCTGCGCCATCCCCATGCGGTTTCTGGAGCATTACTTCCAATGCACCTTCATAGTGTATTAGGGGCTTATATGCCATTTTGGAGCAATATTGTCGGCCAGATGCAATTTGACCTTTTTCATGCTTATACCGTTGACGAGCATACTATCCGTGTACTGCAAAAATTGGAAAGTTTTGCTGATGAAAACAACCGGATGATCCATCCTCTGTGTGTTGAGCTTTATCCACGTCTTCCTCAACCAGAACTATTGCGGCTGGCGGCTTTTTTCCATGATATTGCCAAGGGACGCAATGGCGATCATTCTGATCTTGGTGCCAAAGATGCCTTCGCATTTGCACAACAACATGGTCTGACAAATCACGAAGCAGAATTAGTCGAATGGCTGGTTCGCGACCATCTACTAATGTCAGTGACTGCACAGCGTCGGGATATTCAAGATCCGGAGATCATTCAGCAATTTGCAAGCCGGGTCAAAAACCAAAACCGTCTTAACTACTTAGCCTGCCTAACCGTCGCAGATATTTGCGCCACCAACGCCAAACTCTGGAATAGCTGGAAACAGAGCCTGATACGAGAACTCTATTTCACCACTGAAATCCAATTGCGTCAGGGTATTCAAAATACTCCTGATTTACGGGAACGCATCCGCAATAATCGCTTGCAGGCATTGGCTCTTCTGCGACAAGAAAATATTGACGAACAGCGCTTGCAAAACATCTGGAGCCGTTGCCATGCAGATTATTTCCTGCGTCACACCCCCGACCAATTAGCCTGGCACGCCAGCCACTTAGTCCACCACCACTTTCCGGAACCGATGGTTCTGATCAGTACTGCATTTTCTCATGGCGGCACAGAAATTTTTATTTGGTGCCAAGATCGACCTTCGCTTTTTGCTGCCGTTGTTGGAGAATTGGACAAGCGTAATTTAAGTGTCCACGATGCCCAAATCTTTACTAATCGTGATGAAATGGCAATGGATACATTTGTTGTTTTGGAACCTAACGGTCATCCACTGGCTCTTGATCGTCACGAACCTATCCGTCGAACTTTGCTGCAAGTTGTGAATGATCCTCATCCTAAGATACCAAAAGCACGCAATTTACCTACCAAGTTGCGTCACTTTAATGTCCCAACCAAAGTGAACTTTTTACCAACAAAAAATATTCGTCGTACTTACATGGAATTAATTGCGTTGGATCAACCCGGATTATTGGCTCGGGTAGGCAATATTTTTGCTGAATTGGGAATTTCCCTGCATGGAGCCCGCATTACGACCATCGGTGAGAGTGTCGAAGACTTTTTTGTATTAGCAGATAAAGATCAAAACGCATTACATAAAAAAATAAGGGATGAATTATCAGAAAGGTTGACAGAAGCCCTCAACACACGGGATAAACTATAGCAAGATTCTCTTAACAGAAATTAGGAACCGCATAATTATGCAGCAATTACAAACGACTATCGAAAATGCATTTGAGAACCGTGTAAACATCACTCCCACTACCGTTGATAGCGAAACCCGTGATGCCATTAATCAGGTTATTCAAATGCTGGACAGCGGCAAACTGCGTGTCGCCGAAAAAATCGACGGACAGTGGGTAACTCATCAATGGTTGAAAAAAGCAGTATTGCTCTCCTTCCGTATTAATGACAATCAGGTGATGGAAGGTGCTGAAAGCCGCTATTTCGATAAAGTACCGATGAAATTTGCTGATTATGATCAGGCACGTTTCGAAAAAGAAGGATTCCGTGTCGTCCCTCCGGCGGCTGTCCGCCAAGGGGCATATATCGCCCGTAACACCGTCTTGATGCCATCTTACGTCAACCTCGGTGCTTACGTGGATGAAGGCACGATGGTAGATACTTGGGCTACAGTCGGTTCCTGTGCACAGATCGGTAAAAATGTTCACTTATCTGGTGGTGTTGGCATTGGTGGTGTTCTGGAGCCATTGCAGGCCAACCCCACCATCATTGAAGATAACTGCTTTATCGGCGCACGTTCTGAAATAGTAGAAGGCATTATCGTAGAAGAAGGCTCCGTGATCTCAATGGGTGTTTACATCGGACAAAGCACCAAGATCTATGATCGTGAAACTGGCGAAATCCATTATGGCCGTGTACCTGCGGGTTCTGTCGTGGTATCCGGTAATCTTCCATCCAAAGATGGCAGCTACAGCCTATATTGCGCTGTTATCGTGAAAAAGGTTGATGCCAAGACCCGTGGCAAAGTTGGTATTAATGAACTGCTAAGAAATATTGATTAATAGCATGAATTATCTATTTCATAGATAAGTTCACGAAATTATTATGCGGCTATATATTTGTATTGCCGCATAATTGTAGATTCAGAAAGAACTATTTTCGCATGTGGAAGCTAACTTATTGAAATAATCCTATTGAAGAGGTAGCTCGTTTTTAGAAATAATTGCCAATCTATTCTGATGATGTTCAGGATCTCCCCATAACCAAATTTCCTGTCGGCTAACATCGCCTTGGGTCAAAATTTTACGCAATTCACAAGAGATCATATCATAAGCGTAAACATGCATATTATATGCTAGCGCGTCATACATCCGATCCTGCCAAAAAGCCATACCATCAGTAGTCTGGTTCATATCTGATACAATTACATTGTACCGTTCAATTAAGTAATCAAAGAACACCTTACCAGCTAAGTCACGTAGAACAGCCCGATGTTGAGGTGTTCTAATGCGCCAAACAAGAATTTGCGTTACAGGACGACAATTTAATACAACATCCGGTTGTATAACCACCCTGTTATAATAAGCAACCTCTTTAGAGACATCATTAATCAAAGCTAACTCAAAATGAGACTGACTAATCCACTCACCCAATCGACCATCAACACGAACCATGCGATAACCAGGAGAAAGTACTAATCCTTTTATCTGGTTTGTGATATCTGTCCCCTCCACCAGTGAAGAATAGAGAGCATGATTATCTGAGCTTTCGTTCAAATGAGCAAAAACTTCATTAACCTTTTCAGGATCTAACAATCTTTTTGGCATGTGTTCCTCTCAGCTCTGATTATCTAAAATGGATAACACAGTTATTAAATTGATAAACATTTCTTGAAGAGATGCTAGTTTGATTGAATCTTAAGTTCAATAAGAAAACCTGTTACTTTATTGTTCTATTTCTTACTGACAACTAACCTGTTTCAGGCAGTATTCCCTCAAGTACCATTAACCAATTGACTTTTAACGATTACGAAATGGATAATAAATCCACTATTTTTTGCCTTTCCATTTCATTTAGGTGACTAGGTGGCGCGCTATGTACGATAACTTGAAAAGTTTGGGGATCACGTATCCTGAAGACATTGATCGCTATAGCCTCCGTCAGGAAGCGAATAACGACATTCTGAAGATTTATTTTCGCAAGGATAAGGGCGAATTCTTCGCCAAGAGCGTTAAATTTAAGTATCCACGCCAGTTAAAAACCATCTCTGACGATCACTCAAGCCAAGGTTATAAAGAAGTCAAAGAGATAAACACTAACCTGCGTTATGTGATTGAAGAGCTGGATCAGATTTGCAAGCATGACCAGATCGAAGTGGATTTGAAACATAAGATCCTCGACGATTTACGCCATCTCGAACATGTCGTTGCGAATAAGATTGCAGAAATCGAAGCAGATTTGGAAAAACTGACTCGTAAGTAATATGTCAGCTGTGTCATACACCGCTTATCCTTCCGAGGTCTCGAGTCAACTAAAGGAATAAGCGGTGTAATAACTCCCTGTACTACATTTACTAAAACATGCTCTACAATAGAGTTCCCCACTTCTCAATCCAGTCTTGGGCAAAAACTTCAGGCTCAACCACTTCAATAGCATCAATCAGCAGTATCTCACCGATTCGTTTGGCTCCCTGTTCCTGTAACAACTCATCAAAAGTGTGACCACCACCACAGAAAGTGTCATAACTACTGTCACCCAGCGCAATCACGCCATAGCTCAAATCGGGCTGATAGCCCAGCTTATCATTCAGCTCTGTATAGAGCGGCTGGATATTGTCAGGCAGATCGCCTTGCCCCGTTGTTGAAGTGACCACTAAAACAACTTGCTGTAAATACTCTTGCCATTGCGCCAAGGTTGCATCTTCAAAAATCTCGATCTCATGCCCCTGCTGTTCAAGGATCTGCTGCGCTTCTTCCGCAACCGCCAACGCATTGCCATAAACTGTACCAACGAAAACACCAATCTTTGCCATAAATATTGATCTCTTTAACTGGTTTGATACTACGTTGATTGATACTACATTCATTCATGAATAGTCAGACATTCCAGCTCAGGCACAATACCCTGCCAGCCAAATTGTTCAAGTAAATGCTGCCATGATGACTCCCATCGCGCAGTCAGAATAAGGTTCTCTCCCGTCACGGGATGCTTGAGTTGAAGATGGCTGGCATGCAGCATTAACCTGCTAGTCTGATAATATTTAGCAACACCGCGATTTTGTCGCAAATCGCCGTGCGTGGTATCCCCAATAATCGGGTGTCGAATATGCGCCATATGCCGCCGCAATTGATGCTTACGACCAGTTTTTGGCGTCAACTCCAAAAGACTGAAACGTGATGTTGGATAACGCCCTATTTCAATCGGACACTCTACTTGTGCCAGTGAACGGTAATAAGTAACGGCTGGTTGCGCTTCTCTGTCTGTATCAGCAAATTTATCCGCAATCTTATCCAGCTGCTCCATTAGGGCGTAGTCGATAATATCATCACCTTCAATATAGCCCCTTACAACTGCATGATATGTTTTTTGTATATCGTGGAATTCAAATTGTTGTGAAAGTGTTCTGGCAACTTCACTTGAAAGCGCCATCAATAAGACACCGGATGTTGGCCTGTCCAGACGATGAACAGGGAAAACATGCTGCCCAATTTGATCACGCAGAGTTTGCATCACAAAAACAGTTTCATGGCAAGCCAGCCAACTACGGTGAACTAACCATCCGGCTGGCTTATTGACTGCAACAATATGTTCATCCTGATAAATAATATCCAACATCTCAAATATCCTGCGTAAACGCATTGCCCGTAAATAAATTGCCCGTAAATAAATTATCCAATGCACATAAGTGTTCAAGCAAAGGTAAATAACGTTCTACTTCTTCTTTATAAACTTCTTCAAAATATGGGGCGATGGCGAATGCTGTCGGCAAACTGGCTTTTTGATCTATCAAAGCGCGCATTCTTGGGATTAATACCCACTGGAGCCACTCTTCTGCTGACATTGTATCAATAGAAAAAGGCTCAGTACTTTCAAAGGATTCTGGTTTAGGTGGATAATTTTGCCATAAACCCGCTGTTTTCATGGCAGCTTCAATTAACTGTAATTTATGTAGAATTTGTTTGTCGATACTCATGATGTTTCGTCTGATACTTGTCTGTTGCTCAGATGACAGAAACTGCCACCACGTCATTGGGACGTAAGAGTATCATTGATACGATTTCAGCGGAAAAGTTGCGGTAGGAAAATTACGGCTATAAATAAGGGAGGAGATAAAATCTCCTCCCTTAGAGTGGCTGTCATAGCAATCCTGCTATAATGGGGCACTCCCTGCTTTTTTTCCCTGACAAAAATATCCCTATTAGTCATCCTTTACTTAATCATTATACTGATAGTTTTCGGCATTCCTGCCTGTACCTAGTCATCCTTGAACCATCTTCCTGATGGATTTATTCCCTGGCAATTATTTTGCTGTGGCTCCTTGCGGAACAGTGAAAGGATCCACGATTTAGCCTGTTGAAACAAGCAACTGAATCAGTATCACAGGAGATAGGACAAAATTAACACCAAGATAAAATCACGCATATCATTGATACAAAATAAAAATAATACATCTGAATAATATTCACATCATGATTCAAAGAAATATCTTACGCGTTATGTGAGATATTTCTTACAAGAAATTAAATTAATATCTGCAATTAACTCATAACAGGATGGATAGCCGAAAGGAAACTTGCCAAATCTGGGGATAAAGTTTCCCGGTTATCGCTGCCAAATTGTTCGAAAATCACTTGTCCTGTCAAATTGCACACGGAAATCAGTCCCATATCGGAATCAGTGGTTCCAATAAATACAGTAGGTGAGAGTTTTAAGCGCTTCTGTGTGATAAGGTGCCCAATCAGGTTTTCCTGCAACCGAATAAAATCATCTTCACTCCATACCTGAATCAGACTGAAACTTTGCCCCTCAAAGCTGGCAGTCATATCACCTGCAAACTGCATCACGTAATAATCATGGATAGAGTCCTGCAAACGGATCTCCAATGCAGCTTCTACTTTACTGAGTTTTTCTTGAACAGAAAACGTCCGGGGAAGCCAATGCACCACACCATCTCCCGTACGCTCAATACATGGTGAAGGTATACCATACAACTCTCTGCTAGCTGGAGGAAAGCCTGTTTTCTCTTGCCATAATTCAACATAACGTCGGGTAAAATCAGAAAGTACTTCTGTCACATTAAAGGTCATACGATTATATCATCCACATTTTCAGGCTCAGGCTTATAATGCTATCCCGCTCATTACTATACGCTTTTTAGCAAAATAATAATCAAAGAGTAATATTACCATCTTAATGAAAAAATGTTTATATAGTCTATCCTTTTCTAAATATCTAGCTCTATTTCAATAAATTATAAAATCTATAATGATTTTACATTCAAAAACAAAAGCCTACCAATTAACAAATAAGGAAATAAAAAATGTCTTCATCAGAATCAATTGAACAAGAAAACAATCAATTACAAAAAGAGACAATTACGGAAATAGAATATCACTTATCTAATTTCCCTAGAAAAATAATATGGAAAATAATAAATTTTAAAAATTGGTCAGGAGAAATTCAAGCTGATACTATACCGTGCTGTATACCTAAATCTATCGAGGAAGTTATTACCGTCGTCAATTGGGCATGGAAAAATAATTATAAATTAAGACCTATCGGACAATCACATAATTGGTCACCATTGATATTGGAATCTGGACAAAGTTTCACAAATCGAATTATGCTGATGGATCTTTCCCCTCACTTCAGTCAGGTCAGTATCAAACATCGCTCTCAATTTTCCATAGTGACAGCACAAACTGGCATATTGATGGAAAAATTAATGACCCAAATGGAAGATCAAGGCTTGGGCTTCTCTGCAACACCTGCCCCCGGAGATTTAACACTCGGCGCTGTTCTCGCGATAGGAGGGCACGGAACTGCCATTAAAGCACTTGACGAAACGCTACTTCCGGGACACACATTTGGTTCTCTCAGTAATACGATATTATCCCTGTCTGCTATCGTGTGGGATGAAGAAAATCAGCAATATGCCATTAAACAGTTTGAACGCAGTGATCCAGATTGTGCTCCTTTATTAACCCATATAGGCGGTGCCCTCATTTTAGAAGTCCAATTTCAGGCTGGTAAAAATCAACGCTTACGGTGTCAAAGTTTTACCGATATTCCTGCGGCGGAATTGTTTGCCTCCTCAGAAAATGCAAAAGGAAATCGAACTCTTAGCCAATTCTTAAATAAAAGTGGTCGGGCTGAGATAATTTTATTTCCCTTTACAAATAATCCATGGCTAAAAGTCTGGAGTATCTCACCAACTCAGCCCCTTTCCAGCGTTGAAGTTAACGCTCCCTATAACTACCCATTTTCCGATAATATTCCACTTATCATATCTGATCTTGTGAAGGAAGCGCTTAGCACTACCCCTTCAGTAACCCCATTTATAGGTGAAATGCAATATCTACTCACAAACATCGCCTTACAAGGCCGTGAAAAAGATATCTGGGGCTGGAGTAAAAACCTGCTGTTATATGTGAAACCGACAACATTACGCGTTACGGCAAATGGTTATGCCGTATTAACACGCCGTGCTGATATTCAACGTGTACTAAGCGTATTTTATAGCCAATGGAAAAATTTAATCGAACAATTTGAAATTGAAGGAAAATACCCTATCAACGGCCCCCTTGAAGTTAGAGTTACTGGATTAGATAATCCTGCCGAAGTCATGTATGAAAAAGCGGTTGTTCCTGGCTTATCAGCCATTCGTCCCCGTTTGGATCACCCTGAATGGGATGTCGCAGTTTGGCTAGATATATTGACCTTTCCGAACACACCATATTCCATTGAATTTCTGCGTAAATTCGAGCAATGGTTATTCCAAGAATTTAATGGGACTTACGCATCAGCCCGTGTCGAATGGAGTAAAGGTTGGGCATATGGAAAAACTGCCGCATGGGAGGATACGGATGTGTTAACAAAAATAATCCCGGCTTCATTTACTGATGGTTTATTTGCTGATAACAATTGGGCTTTGACAATTTCTGCATTACAGAAGTATGATCCACATAATATATTTAGATCTCCATTATTGAATAAATTACTTTCTGATTAATAAATCTCTAATAAATAGCAGATATATAAATATATCTGCTATTCATCAAAACATAGATAAATAAAATGAATAGAGAAAACTTGATTCTTGGATTCACATATTAAGTGCAACATCGTAACGAACGAAGTAAATGAGTTGGTATTCCTTTAAATAACTCATTCGGCATTTTGTTACCCGCAACATTAATGGCCGATCTCTGGGTTATAGCTCATCCATTGAAGCAAAAAGACTTAGCTTTGTGGAAGCAGCGCTAAAATGGTTTGATGAATATGAAGAATAATGAACAATAAAAATACGAACCGTTAAGATTCCTTGATACACTAAAGGCTACCACAGTCGCAAAAACTATCTCAATCGTAAGATTTTTCAGCTTTTAAGGAATCCTAATGTCTTTGTATCAGGATAATCAGGCTCTCTCCCAACTCACGCTAGGTAAACCAACTCCTTACCGCGATAACTACGATCCTACTCTATTGCAAGCTGTTCCCCGCAATATGAATCGTGAACCGCTAGAACTATTTCCTGACAATCTTCCTTTTCATGGCGCTGATATCTGGACAATGTACGAACTCTCCTGGCTCAACGCACGCGGAGTCCCTCAAGTTGCCATTGGTCATGTCAGCTTAGACGCAGCCAGCGAAAACCTTATCGAATCAAAAAGTTTTAAGCTTTATCTGAACAGTTTTAACCAGACCCGCTTTGCTGATTGGGAAACGGTACAAAAAAACCTGCAACAAGATTTATCTGCTTGTGCCAACGGCAATATTGAAGTTGTGTTACATCCTCTCCACGATTTCAATCAGCAGCCAATTGCTGAATTTGAAGGAAAATGTATCGATAATCAGGATATTGAAATTGATGATTATCAGTTCAGTCGTGATTATCTTAACAATGCAGCAATTGGCCCTGTTGTTGAAGAAACTTTAATTAGCCATTTACTAAAATCGAATTGCCTGATCACTCATCAGCCCGATTGGGGATCTGTCATGATCCGCTATAAAGGTGCCAAAATTGATCAGGAAAAGCTATTGCGCTACTTAGTTTCCTTCCGGCATCACAATGAATTTCATGAACAATGTGTCGAGCGCATTTTCAATGACTTAATGACATTATGCGCTCCTGAAAAACTCACTGTTTATGCACGTTATACCCGTCGGGGAGGATTGGATATCAACCCGTGGCGCAGTAATGAAGCATTTGTTCCGACAACAGGAAGATTGTCCCGCCAATAATTGAAGTGACCGGATTAGTGACAGCCAGCCAAACTGCTGGATGAAATCAGTTATACCCAATAGATTTCAAATTGCTGTGATGGCAGATTGTTATGATGGCAATTCATTAAAAGCACCTTCTGAAAGATTTTGTGGAGCAGGATCGCATGAAACTTCCCGGAGGCACTGCTTATGAACTATGTTATGAGATAAATCGCAGATACCTTTTCTCATCAATTCAATAATGAGGCTGGAGCCAAGGAATAGATCCACGGATGGAAGATAACGACCATGATACACCTTTTGATTGTAGACGCCTTAAATCTGATTCGACGCATCCATGCGGTACAAGGAAGCCCTTGTATTCCCGCCTGTGAGCATGCGTTAAAGCAGTTAATCACCCACGCATCCCCAACCCATGCCGTGGCAGTATTTGATGAAGAGGATCGCAGCCATAGCTGGCGCCATCATCTTCTCCCCGATTACAAAGCGGGACGCTCTGCCATGCCGGACAGTTTGCAGCAAGAAATGCCATTCATTAAGCAGGCATTCAATGCACTGGGAGTCGCCAGCTGGCATGTGGAAGAGCATGAAGCAGATGATTTAGCCGCAACACTGGCAACAAAAGTCGCTGATAGCGGGCATAGTGTCACGATTGTTTCAACCGATAAAGGCTATTGCCAGCTTATTTCTCCCAATATCCAAATTCGTGATTACTTCCAAAAACGCTGGCTGGATTTACCTTTTATCCAGCAAGAGTTTGGCGTTGCCCCTAACCAACTTCCCGATTATTGGGGACTTGCAGGCATCAGTAGCAGTAAAATCCCCGGTGTTCAGGGTATTGGCTCCAAAACTGCGGCCATTCTGTTACAACAAGCGGGTACACTGGATAATTTATTCCAGAATCTGGAAACCCTGCCGGATAAATGGCGAAAGAAATTGGAATCTCATAAAGAAATGGCTTATATCAGCCGCGAAATTGCATCGCTAAAAACCGACTTATCATTACAGGGAAATTTGCAGCAATTGAGACTCATCAATAGATAAAAATTAATATTGCTATAGAAATATATTGTTATAGGAATATGATGTGTGATACCCGTTGCTATGCAAATTTTACAAGCCAGCAAAACGAGGTATCACATTTCAGTCATCTTAACTAATCACCTTAACCAATAATCCTAACCAAAATAATCAGAAATTAACTTAATATGTTCACCCTTTAATTGACCGGATTCATTCAATAACCCAATCCACGCTTTCATATAGTCATATTTTGCCTGAGATAATTCACGGCGAGCGGTATAAAGCTGTTGTTCGGCATTCAATATATCGATATTCACTCTCTGCCCCAACGACACACTTTTCTGGGTCGCCTTCACTTGTAATGCCGCCGCTTCTACCGCCATTTCATAAGCTCGTATCCGCTTTTCACCATTCACGCAGGCGTTATAATTGCGCCGCAGCGCATTCAGGATTTCTCCTGTCTGAGCATCCATCTCATATTTCGTCTTGCCATAGTTTGCTGCTGATTGACGCACCGCCGCCGAAGTACCTCCGCCATTATAGAGGTTCATGGATACCCGCAATCCAATAGAATCAGTCCGGTATTTTTGGTCGATACTGTTATCGCTGCTGGATTTATTTTCGCTATGGGAAGCATACAACTCCAGTTTCGGCAGATATCCCGCGCGATTGCGCGCAATATCTTGATACGCCACCTCAACTTTTTGTCGGGTCGTAGCCAGTTGTGGATTCTGACGTAATGCCAGCTGTTCCCAATCAGCGTAGTGTTCTAAGTCTAGTTTGATTATTTTGAACCGCGGAGAATTGGATAAAGAGTTAAATAAAGAGTCAGATAAACGATTGACAGGCAAATCTGCCGGCAACGGTATGCCAACTAATAATTGCAAGTCACGAATGGCTGCATCCAACTCATCTTGTACCACTAACTCATCAGCCAGTACCTGACTGTAACGCGTCTGAGTTTCTGCTACATCAGTACGAGTGCCTTCACCGGAAGAAAACAATTTCTGGTTGTGTTCGAGTTGTTCCTCATAGGCTGCCCGCTGCTGGGCTACTTGTGCCAAACGATCCTGCGCATAAGCCACTGCCACATAATTGTTCACTACTCTGACCGCCAATTGCTGGCTATCCGCCCGAAAGCGGCTATCACTCATCAAGGTATAAGCCTGACGGGTTCGATAACGTGCCCACGCTTCGAAATCGATCAATGGCTGGGTCAAAACAATCGCACCGTTATAGCTGTTATACTGCCGATCACGGCTCTCCCTGATGGCCCTTCCCCGATTGTTTAAAGATTGCGATTCCATCTTCTGCCAGTTTTGCGGCGAATTCTGGTAACTGATTAATATCTTGGGCAGCAACTCCGCCATCCCGATATTTTTTTCTTCCTGCCCGGCTTCCTTCTCTTTGATAGCAGCCTGAAACGTCGGATCGTGCTGCAATGCCAACGCATAAGCCTCCGTCAAAGAAAGCGTGTGTGCAGAGCCTGAAATTGACATCGCCAACAATACAGTTAACAACAGAGGTAATAGTAAAGTACGTTTATTGGCAATATGGCAATACCTCAACATCTTCATTATTCCTCGATCAGTGATGTAGATGTTCTATCCATTAGCGGCTTAAACAGATAGCTCAACAGTGAACGCGAACCTGTTTTGACGAATACCTCAACGGGCATCCCCGGTTTGATATTCAACCCTGCCAGTTTTTCCATGCCTTCAGGGCTTACTCTCAACCGCATTTGGTAATAAGGTTCTCTTGTCACCCCATCTACAAAACGGTCGGCAGAAACTACCATCACCTTGCCCGCGACTTTCGGCGTCCGGTTCTGATTGAATGCTGTAAACATCAAATCAACATCCTGCCCTACAGCCACTTTATCAATCAGGTTCACCATCAAACGCGCCTCCACCTCCAGCGCACTCTGGGTTGGCAGAATTTCCATTAATTTCTCACCGGAAGCCACCACACCACCCTGAGTAAACACGGTTAATCCAACCACTGAGCCATCTACCGGAGCAATGATGGAAGTATGTGACAGATCAAATTGCGCCGTTTCCAGCTTATTTCCCAGCTCATTGGCCAATACTTGTATATCTGCCAGTTGGCTGCGTACTTCACGTTGGTAATCCGCCTGACGCTGGATAACTCGCTGCTGCGTTTCCTGTTGCTGTTTTTCAAGCTGGCCGATACGCCCAGTCATCTCAGCCATGCTGCCACTCAATTCACTTTGACTACGCAGTAATTCCAGATAGCGATTACGAGGAAAATAACCCTCTTCAGTCAGAGCTTGCAGATTCGTAACCTGCTCCTTAAGTGAGACTTGCTGTTGCTGTTTGTTCATCAGCGCTTCCCGCAGTCCCTTGATTTGAAAATTCAGTCCCTCTTCAGTCTGTTGCATTCCCGCCAAATCACTGCGCAGCATTTCACGACGTGATAAAAAGAGCTGTTTCTGCAAGGCAAGAATCTCATCAATGCGGGGTTCCGATTGCTGATTCAGAAGCGTGGGAGGAAAAACAACAGCATCCCGCCCTTGCTGCTCGGCCAGAAGCCGGGCTTCCGTTGCCAATGTGGTATAAAACTGCTGTTTCAGAGAATCAATTTGAGCATTAACCTGTACCTGACTGAGCTGAACCAAAACCTGCCCGGCCTTCACTTGCTCGCCCTCTTTCACCTGAATTTGCTTGATAATGCCATTAACAGGGGACTGTACCGTTTTACGGTTCCCATCAACCACGACAGTACCAGAAGAAGCAACCCCTTTATCGAGTGGGGCGAATGCTGCCCAGATGAGAAACCCCAGAATGCCAATCCCAATCACCAACCAGCCTATTCGCAGGTAACGATTTGCATCCAGCGGCAATGATTCTGACACCTCGTTGTTTTTGGCATCCTTTGCGTTAGTCTGATAGGACATCTTTACTCCCAAATAGAAATATCCCAAGAATTGAAATATGGCTGAATCATGTTACGAGGCACGTTCGACCGCTTTTAACTGTGACTGTGGTTGCGACGGAGATGAAGATTGAGATAGCGCCTCCATAACTTGCTGGGAAGGGCCAAACATTTTCAGTTTTCCCTGCACTAACAGCAAAATTTTAGTTGTTTGCGAGAGCAATGAAGGCCTGTGAGTGATAACGACCACCGTTTTACCTTGTTCCCGTAATTGAGCGATCGCATGGCTTAGAGCTTTTTCACCAATATCATCCAGATTCGAGTTAGGTTCATCCAACACCAAGAGCGATGGATTGCCATATAGAGCACGAGCCAAACCAATTCGCTGTTTTTGTCCGCCAGACAGCCCCATGCCACCAGCGCCAATCACAGTGTCATAACCCTGCTCAAGATTGAGTATTAATTCATGAACACCGGCTTTCTTCGCCGCCTCAATGACTTTTTCAGGTTCAACATCATTAAAACGGGCGATATTTTCCGCGATTGTGCCACCAAACAGCTCAATATCCTGTGGCAGATAACCTATGGATGCCCCTAATTCATCTTTATTCCACTGGTAGATATCAGCATCATCAAGCCGTACAACGCCCTCTTGCGCTGGCCATATCCCTACCAGCAAACGAGCCAGTGTAGATTTCCCCGACGCACTGGGGCCAATCACTCCCAGTACATCACCAGGACTCAGGGCAAAGTTGATATCCTGCAAGACATATTGGTTATTTGGCGATGATCCGTTTTGTGAGATCTCAACTGTCCGCATTTTACTCGGTGGCATTGCTGATACTTTTTCCAGTCGTAGCATCCCCTCAGGAGATGGTAATGACATGCCACTCTTACGTTCTGGTTGAGCTTTCAACAGCTTGTCCAATCGTTGCCATGACAGGCGGGCAGTACTCAAACTCTTCCATGCCTGTATCAATTGCTCAATCGGCGACAACGCCCTTCCCATCAAAATAGAACCCGCAATCATCATCCCGGGAGTGATATTTCCTTCAATCGCCAACCAACCGCCCAAGCCAAGAATCAACGATTGCAAAGCCAGACGCACCGTTTTGGTCAACGCTGTGATAGATGCGGAGCGTTTACTGGCAATGCGCTGAAAATTGAGAAAACGCTTATGCAGGCCAAACCAACGATGGCGCAATGTCGGCAACATTCCGAGCGCTTCAATTACTTCGGCATTACGCAAGTTAGTACTGGCTAAATTAGCTGATCGTAAAGAAAGATTGCTTGCTTCCGCTAGAGGCACTTGAGATAACCACTGATTCAGCACCGCCAGCGCGATCAAAATGATCGCCCCAACCAGCGCCAACAATCCCAAATATGGGCTGAACAGAAAAATGACGCAAAGATAGACAGGAAACCAAGGCGCATCAAAAAAAGCAAACAGTGCATTACCCGTCAGGAACTGGCGGATAGTCGCCAAATCATTGAGCATCTGTCCTGCATCAGTGGAACCATTTCTCAGGTTGGATTCATATGAGGCGGTATAAACCCGCTGGTTCAGATGCATATCAAACTGGCTGCCAATGCGGATCACCACCATACTCCGGATATATTCCAGCCCACCCATAATGGCGAACATACCCAGTGTGATTAACGTCAGCATCAGCAAAGTCATTTCATTACTGGATGGCAGTACTCGATCATACACTTGAAGCATATAAATAGTGGGAACCAGCATCAGCAAATTGATGAATGCCGTAAATAAGCCAATAGTCCAGAAGACCTTGCTGCGTGCACGGATAACATCCGTGATTTCATCCTTTGGAAAGCGTAATTTCACTGCAATCCCTTTATCATTAACTGAAGCAAAACGAATTAGTTATTTATACCCTTATTTTCCAACCCACAGCTTTTGATTCACAGCTTTGCTGAAATCTATCGGGTATATAACCATGCATGATTTTTATTTTGTTACCGCATTCGCTGTGCCACTAAATGTCATGACCAGTTTCCGTCCATCAACAAAATAGGCAATCCATTGTTCCGATTCATGACTAAAAAACGCCAAACTATTGCCATCACCATCGGTCAATGTGATGCCATCAGGAGCCGGATACCACCCTTCAACAGATGGCCCAATCAACTCAGCCACACAAGCATCACCTTTCAAAGCCCAAATTGAACCTTCGGGTAAATGGGTATCAGTCAATTCAATACTGCACAACTTATTCCCACCGGAGAGTTGCCATAATCCTTTCAATTCACCAGCAGATGGAAGCCTCAAACTACTCGCCATACATCCTCCTACAAAAAAGAGAGAAAAAATTATCGATAAGATTGATTTTGATAAAATCGGTTTCAATAAAAACAATTTCGATATATAAAACTGACAACTACAAAGAAAAGAGCCAGAGAAAACAGGCAATAAACTGCGATATCGATATGACACGGCTATCTCCTTCCATCTCTTCATAATACTGCCGTATCCTGAGGCGCATACGGCAGTATTCCATTAACTCAATGACATCAATTAGACGATGAAATCTGCTTCAGTTAACGGTTGACCGACCACTTTCACCAGAAAATCGTTGCCCGCCAAATCACCACCAAGGCTGATTTCCAAATCAGTTACCTCGGTCACTTCATCATAAGTGAACAGCACTTCGCCCGCCTTACCTGAGAACGAATCCACAAATTTGATATCGCCAGTACCACCGAAATTGAATTCAGACAGATCGATTTTGTCTTCACCAGAGACGAAATCGTGGATCCAGTCTGGATTGTCTTGCAGCGATTCTTTGCCATCCAGGTAAACAAAGGTATCGTTACCTTCACCACCCCACAGATGATCACCGCCCAGACCGCCATAAATAATGTCATTGCCTGCGCCGCCTTTCAGGATGTTATCTGCGCTGTTACCCACCAGAATATCATCGCCGCTACCGCCAATCGCGTTCTCAATAACAACACCACGGGCAATAGAAACGTTGCCTTTCAAACCACCCACATCTGAAAAAGCGCCTTCATTGAGATTGATACGCTGATTTTGAGTAAAGCCGGAGAAATCAAAGGTATCTTCACCACCCGCATCCCAGACACTAAATACCAGTTTGCTGTTCGCATCGGTTGCTGTCATGAAGTCGCGGTCAGTATTGGAATTGAAACCGTATATGGTATCCCCACTACGGGTTTCCATATTCGCTCCATACAGCTCCTGAATGGCAGAAATATCATTCAGTAGAGGTGCTGATGAAAAATGATATTTGAAATCTTGACCCGTGAATTTTTCACCAAAGTAACTCATGACGGTATAAGCACGAGAATCTTCGAAATATTCCGCTGATCTGATATAACTTGGACGTATTTTATCAGAAGCATCATAATCGGCAGGATGTTCCAGCCCTAATGTATGTCCAATTTCATGAGTGAAAGTCTGACGGGCATAACCATTCACACCGATGTCATTGTCTACAAAAGTATAGCTTTTCGCATTATACCAAGTATAAGAAGTTCTCTGTCCCTGTGGAAAGGTAGCAAATGCATAATCTCCTCTCTCACTATGATCAAAGAAACCAAAAGTTATATTCGCTTTATTAACGTCACTCACCTCGGTAAATTTAATATTGGCAACATCAGACCAGGATTGTAAAGAAAGTTTCGCGGCTTCTTGTTGTTCTTCATTAAAAGTACTGAAGTCAGAAATCTTAAACCACGGCATTATAGAAGGTGCCGATTCCAGAAAATGATACGATAGTTCCAATGTGCCAGAATTAATGTATTTCTTGGACCATTGATAATCACCACGTGTAAGCCTATCAGGCGCTTCATCCGCTAATGCTTCATGCGCAACATAAACACTAGGATCAGAGTTTGGGACGTAGGCTGTGAGAAGTGAATGAACATCCTGCACGGAATTGGAATCAGATAACCCCACATAGGTATATTTTTTCTTTGAGGTCATATAAATCTCCTGTAATAACAAGATAAGTATTCTAAAACCCGAAATTTTAATAATAACGGAAGTAAGAGTTCTAAATTCTTCCTAAGACCTTCTTGGAAAGAAAACTCCGGAATAAAATAGCGTTAGTTATGGTCTATGTAAAAATAATTCCTATAACTTTTTAGAATAAATATTAAACAAATTTAATTTATGCAATTAATTATTAATTTCTCAATGTGATTTTTTTGATAATATAAAAACAACATTATTTAATAATAAATAATGTTGTTTTTATCTACTGAAAATTGATCCTAAGAGAGAATTATCTTCCTACCTGATTTTTTAAAAAATAGATGTTTTTTATTCAACTTGAAATTTATTCCATATCTTTATAATTCAAATCGTAGTTATATGAAATTATAATATAATGCAATTATAACATAAAATCGTAATTATATTTTCATATAATTATGAAATAATGGTACAGATAGGAAATAACTCTCCAGAAACTAACTCACACTAAGTTATGTTCTGAATAAGAGGAATAGGGATAACTGGAGTTGTTGAGTTAAATGGAATAACAGAAAATAATTAAGTGCTGCCAATAAGACAGCACATTAGCGATAGGTTATATACCCAATCAAATTGTAGAGCAGCCAACAAGGGCAGCACATTAAAAAATGACGGGACGATCAAAAATCCCGCTGGGCTGCATACACAGACCAGATTCGACGAATGTGCACAGTGATCTCTTCACGATCGTGATACAGGTGTTTCGCCTGGATCTGCGCATTCACGCCGTTCTCTTTCAATTGCAGCTCTATTTTCTGCAAAATATGAGCCACTTCCTCATAGCGCTTTTTCATCGGCAATTTAAGATTGAAGATCGCCTCACGACACCAGCTTTTTACCAGCCAATCCGTCATAAGTTGTGCAACTTTAGCGGGTTTCTCAACCATGTCACACACCAGCCAGTAAATATTTTTCACTGACGGTTCAAATTTGAAACCGTCCACACGATAATGCTTCACCTGTCCCGTATCCATCAGGCTTTCAGCCATTAAGCCATTATCTACCGCATGAACAATCATGCTGCGTTTCACAAACTGGTAAGTCCATCCTCCCGGACAAGCACCGAGATCCACTGCGTGAAGGCCGCTATCCAAACGCTCTTCCCATTCGTCATAAGGAATAAATACATGGAAGGCTTCTTCCAGTTTCAGTGTTGAACGGCTTGGTGCATCTGAAGGGAATTTCAGGCGAGGGATACCCATATAGAAACGGGAATTATTGTTGCTGTAGGAATACCCGACATAACAGCAACCTGAAGCAATGAAAAAAACATGAATCACAGGGCGACTGAAATTTTCCTTTGCCAGCAAAAGTTTTTCCTGACGCATCGCATTACGCAGCGGAACCGTAAACTTACGGCAGAATTTTATCAACTCTTTGCTTTCATTGGTATCCGGCACTTCTACACGCAGCTCACCCGCCCTCTCAATGACACCAAACAACATGCCAATAATCGGTGTAATGCGATCTTCCTGCGGTAAATCTTTCAATAGCTCACCAACAACCAACATTTGACGAGCAAAAATCATCTCACGGAACGGAATTTCCCGGATCAGGCGATCCGCATCATCCGGTTGATAACATTCAAACAGCACATAGCCACTGTTCTCTTTCACGCGGGCGAAACCGTAAATTTCTTTTTTACCCGCTTTATCGGTAATTTCTGCCGCACACTCTTTTTCAAAACCCGGACGGCAATATAAAGCAACTTTATTCATGGCTAAGCGCCAATTTCCTTAGACGCAGAGCGCCAATTAATACACATAACCAACCAATGAGAAAACTGAACCCACCGATTGGTGTTAAATAGACCAAAAATTTTAACGGTAAAAAGGCCAGACAATAAAGACTGCCACTAAACAGCACAATTCCCGCAGCGAAAAAAAAACCACTCCAGCCAAACGATGCTACAGGCTGACGCATCAATAAAGCTGCCAGAGCCATCATGGCGAGTGTATGCAGCCCTTGATATTGCAGGCCGGTATGAATCCATTCCATCTGACGTGGTGTCAGGATAGGTGCTAACATATGTGCCCCCATCGCTCCCAATGCCACGTAGAAAAAACCACTGATCCCAACAAAAATAAGCATGATTCGACTGTTCATCACACAGCTCCTGTTTCTGTTTAGCAGCTATATAGCTGGTTATTAATTGTGTCAGATTAAGTGTGTTGGGTGATAAATCCTAACCTTTCTTGCTCAGTCGCTGCTTGAGTCAGTATCCATTTCCGGAAAGCTGCGATCTTGCCCAATTCTGCCTGATTATCGTGACAAACCAAATAAAATGCATTCTTACTGACCAAAACATCATTGAACGGGCAGACAAGACGCCCTGCATCAATTTCATTCTGTGCCATGACATTGTTAGCCAGAGCAACCCCTTGACCATGCACTGCCGCCTGAATCACCATCGAACTATGACTGAATATTGGCCCCTGCTGAACATTGATCTGCTGCTGCATATCAAGCTGGCGGATATAGGCTTGCCAATCCCGCCGGGATGAATCGTGCAGCAAAGTATGTTTGGCGAGATCTGAAGGCGTTTTCAATGGACGATCTCCCGTCAGCAACGAAGGAGAACAAACGGGTAACAGATATTCCGGGTAAAGGCGGTCGGTTCTCATTCCCGGCCAGTTTCCCCTGCCATAAAAAATCGCGACATCGACATCATCAGCCAGTTTATCTTCTTCCCGATCCACCGCCTGAATACGGACATCGATCCCCGGAAAACTCTGATTAAAACCGGAAAGCCGAGGCACTAACCACTGAATAGCAAAACTGGGGGATAAACTGACCGTTAACGCCCCCTTAGCACTACGGGCCTGAAGTTTGCGGGTGGCATCATTGATAGCGGTAAAAATTTCCTTGATATCGAGATAATAACTTTGTCCATCTTCTGTCAATAATAGTGAACGATTACGACGACGAAAAAGCTTTAATCCCAGAAAATCTTCCAGACTTTTCATTTGATGACTAACAGCAGCCTGAGTCACAAATAATTCTTCTGCCGCTTTAGTAAAACTTAAATAACGGGCCGCAGCATCAAAAACGCGTAACGCATTGAGTGGAGGTAAACGTTTAGACATGTTCGTTTCTTATATAATAGTGACGATACCGATAACTCTTTTCATTCAGGTATTAGTTTTTGTAATCCGAATCATTATAATTTGTCCATTGATGATATACCAGCAAATCCCTATAGTGTGCGCACTTCCTAAGCCGGAACGAAAAGTCTCTTTGTAGCAATACATTGACGCTTTTGGCTTTGTGGTTGTGATGTTGTGTTTGCAAGTTGTCTGGGAAACCAGACTTTGTAGCGTAAGCTGCTGTTTTTTCACTTCCTGTACATTTACCCTGTCTGTCCATAGTGATTTTTTTTAATGCACCGCAATGGCGGTGCTTTTTTTCTCAACGTTCTCCTGTAGAATTCCTCTTCTCTTGGCTAAAGAAAAACTTATTATTTATCACACAACGATTAAATTAGCACCGTTTATGAAAGCCTTTGACTCCGAAAAATTCCGACAGTACTTTCCTGCCCTGCAACAATCAGCCACATTTTTGGACAGTGCAGCCACGGCATTAAAACCGACCTGTATGATTGAAGCAACTGAACACTATTACCAAAACCATAGTGCAACAGTACATCGCAGCCAACATGCCACTGCACAGGCCATGACCGCTCGTTATGAGCAAGCCCGTTCAATGGTGGCGGGATTTATCAATGCGCCATTGCCTGAAGATATTATCTGGACGAAAGGCACAACCGAGGCCATCAATCTAGCCGCACAAAGTTACTTCCGTTCCCGTCTGAACGTAGGTGATGAAATCATAGTCAGTGAACAGGAACACCACTCTAACCTGCTGCCGTGGCTGATTCTGGCAGAACAGACGGGCGCAAAAATCGTCAAATGGCCGATTGGTAATCAGCGCCAACCAGAAATCGACATCCTCGCAGAACTATTGACTGAAAAAAGCCGCTTGGTTGCCATCAGCCAAATATCGAACGTTACGGGTGCAGCAGTAGATTTGGCACAAGTCACTAAACTCGCCCACCAATATGATTGCCGAGTTCTGGTAGATGGTGCTCAGGGCATCGTTCACGCGCCTATCAATGTTCATCAACTGGATATCGATTTTTATGCCTTCTCGGCCCATAAACTGTATGGCCCAAATGGATTGGGTGTGCTGTATGGCAAAACTGAATTACTGAATGCGATGTCACCGTGGCATGGCGGCGGCAAGATGCTGACTCAAGTCTCATTTGACGGTTTTACACCGGAAGCAGTACCTTATCGCTTTGAAGCAGGAACGCCCAATGTTGCGGGTGTGATCGGCTTTGCCGCAACCTTGGAATGGCTGAAAACCATTGATATCCAGCTCGCCGAATCTTATGCAATTGCTCTGACGGATTATGCTGAACAGCAACTCAGCACGCTGGCGGGTTTTATCAGTTACCGTGTAGCAGGCTCCAGTTTGCTGACTTTCAATATCGCCGGAATACACCACAGTGACTTGGCAACGCTGATTGCAGAACAAAATATCTCCCTGCGTTCAGGGCAACATTGCGCCCAGCCACTGCTGGATGCCCTTGGGATTAGCGGCTGCCTGCGCGCTTCATTTATGCCTTATAATAACCAGCAAGATGCGGATAGGCTGATCAGCGCCGTAAAGTTTGCTGTATCGATGCTGGATGATTGAGATTGCAACTTTTCGCATCAATTTTCGCATCAAATAGCTTTAGTTTAGAAGCATAACTGCTATTATCCTGAAACTTCAATAATCCTGAAACCTCATTCAGAGCAAATCAACGACAAATCCACTGCAAGATAAATAACCAATGACACAATTCTCAGACAGAATTCTTGCTCCACATCCCTTCGGAACGGAAATCACAGAGCAACAACTTATTGAAAATTTTCAGCAATGCACATTATGGGAAGATCGTTACCGACAGCTAATCAGTCTGGCCAGAAAGCTGCCAGCTTTGGCGGATAAGCTAAAACAACAGAATATCGAAAGATCCGGCTGTGAAAATCGGGTCTGGCTGGGGCATCAACGACTTTCAGACGGCCGCCTGCATTTTTATGGCGATAGTGAAGGCCGTATTGTCAAAGGGTTATTGGCTATTCTACTGACTACCGTGGAAGGCAAAACACCAGAGCAGGTTTTACAAACACCTTTAACTGAGTTATTTCAACAAATTGGCCTTGAACAGCAATTAAGTGGTTCAAAGCTCAATGGTGTGAAATCCCTGATAAATACGATTCAGGAAATAGCTAATACCTATATTCATTAGCTTTGTTTTAAGATGAGACCTGTTTACAGCGTATTTTCCCGCCCGGCTTTTGCCACCATCTTTTTCAATGCGTGGGATACAGCAACAAAACCAAATGTCGCCGTAACCATTGTTGCGGCACCAAAACCAGAAGCGCAATCCATCCGCTTAGAGCCATCCGCGGTACTCTTCGCGGCGCAAACTGTGCCATCAGATTGGGGATAAACCAGCTGCTCCGTTGAAAAAACGCAGTCAATGCCCAACTTGCCTTTGCCGTTTTTCATCACACGATAATCCGACTTCAAGCGCTCTTTCAATTTGGCCGCCAATGGATCTTGTACTGTTTTTGCTAAATCCACCACCTGAATCTGGGTAGGATCGAGTTGCCCACCCGCTCCGCCAGTCGTTACAACCGGAATTTTATAGCGACGACAATAGGCCAATAACGCCGCTTTTGACCGTATGCTGTCAATCGCATCAATAACATAACTGAATCCTGTGGACATCAATTCGGCCACATTATTAGGCGTGACAAAATCATCAATGCAAGTAACTTTGCATTCAGGGTTGATCGCTCGTATCCGATCAGCGATGACTTCTGTTTTTGGCAAGCCTACGTTTTGTACCAACGTGTGTAACTGACGATTGGTATTGGTGACACAAACATCATCCATATCAATTAGCGTGATAGCACCGATACCTGTGCGCGCCAGAGCTTCTGCCGCCCATGAACCAACACCGCCAATGCCCACAACACAAACATGTGAACGGGCAAATAATGAAAGCGCTTTCTGACCATATAGTCGAGCCGTACCAGCAAAACGCTGAAGATAAGCATTAGATAGAAAAACTTGCATTGTTAAATAAATCCTGCATAAAACCTATCTCTATTGAAATAGGTTATCGATTGATTATTTCAAATTGATCGTAAGAATTGGAGGAATCTTACTGGTTATCAGCCAAAAAACCAGATGATGCTTTCTTCAATACCCAAACACGGCCATAGTGATTATAAAAACCGGCCATTTCACCCGATTTTTCCCCGATGCCATGATAAATATCAAAATGGTTTCCTTTTATGGCTCCACCAACATCCAGAGCTACCATCAGACGCATCTGATATTGGCCGGTAAATTTGCCCATCTTATCCAATACAGGCACTTCTGCCAGTAACGCTGTTCCGGGAGGGATCAATGATTTGTCAGATGCTACCGATGCTTTTGCAACAAGGGGCACGGCACTGGCTCCCCTCACTTGGGTATGAGGTTCAGGTTTAAAGAAAATAAATGAAGGATTATGTTCCAGCAATTCTCTCACTTCGGGTTCGCTGTGCTGTTCTGCCCACTGACGGATAGCTTTCATGGACATTTTCTCTTTCAGCACTTCTCCTCGACTAATCAGAACACTGCCAATACTAAGATAGGCATGTCCGTTTTTTCCCCCATAGCCAAAAAAGGTAAATGAACGCCCACCCCCAAAATTGACATAGCCACTTCCTTGTACTTCCATCATAAAATTATCCATCAGGGAATCACTGTAACCGATAATAAATTTCTTATTCAGTACTCCGCGATATATCGCAGCACGGCTTGGTAAACGGGAATGAGAGAGGGTTGTTGGCATACGGTACAACGGATATTTAAACTCACCTTGTTTGGTATGTCGTGCGTGCAACACAGGAGTGTAATAACCCGTGAATTTTACGTTGCCATATTTATCTTCACCTTCCATCTGATAAGCCAGCAAGCCAAATTCATTTAAATCACGGGTATCACCCCCCGACAACATCCAATTTTCGATCGCCTCAAATATTTCACGGTTATTGTTATAAAGGCGAGGAGAAGCTTCACTGATATATTTAACTTGAGTGACAAAGTCTCTGGCATTAACCGGGGAGCCTTCGGTATTAGGAGCATTAACCAACTGGAGGTTGTGGATAATTCGCCCATCCTTATATTGCTGTGCCCGATCAGTCGGCCGAAAATGACATCCTGATAATAACGAAATGACAAATCCAAATAAAAGATATTTGCCCCACATTCTCATATTAATGCCTTATCTCTAACCATCGCTTACTCCGACCACGAACAATATCAAACACCAATAAATAATGAAATGTAGTTATAAAAAATAGCTTACTGTTTTGATAAAGCCCATCGAGTAAAAATAAGACAGCAAGATTGCTTTTCAACCAAAAATCAAAATAATTTAGCAAATATTAATAAAAAAACTTGCAACTGCTACATTCAAGAGTATAGTGTGCCGACATCGAACGCGGGGTGGAGCAGCTTGGTAGCTCGTCGGGCTCATAACCCGAAGGTCGTCGGTTCAAATCCGGCCCCCGCAACCAGTTCGATAAGATGTTATCGTTGATATGTCGTAATATTCAAACGATTTAGTAGTAGAGAAAATTTAGCAGTAAAGAAAGTCATCATTCAGTATTTGCATTCATGATTGATAATCAAGATTTGCAGATAGACGGACGCGGGGTGGAGCAGCTTGGTAGCTCGTCGGGCTCATAACCCGAAGGTCGTCGGTTCAAATCCGGCCCCCGCAACCAACTTTATACGATGTCATTGCTCAATATTTGCATTCACGATTAATAATCAATTTGCAAATAGACGGACGCGGGGTGGAGCAGCCTGGTAGCTCGTCGGGCTCATAACCCGAAGGTCGTCGGTTCAAATCCGGCCCCCGCAACCAATATCAATTTTTTATCTTATCTCTTAGATTTCTTCCCAGTTCTTATTTCCTGACTTTTATCTGGTTTATTTTTAAATTTAGCTTTTAAATTAGCATTTAAATATTATTTAAATCCTGTTTAAAAAAATGTCTATAATTACATCATAAGCAATCAACCCTTACTGGCTTTATTTAATATTCTATCAGGCCAAGCTTCACAATAGCCTTTATGGCGAGAAGTTAATTCACAACGGATATTTCACCGCCGTGCTAATTCTGCTCCATTTTTGAAATATGCCTTAATGCCAGCAAAAATAGATTCCGCCACTTTTTGCTGGAATTTAGCTGTCTTAAGTTTACGTTCTTCTTCCAGATTACTGATAAATGCAGTTTCTACCAAAATAGAAGGAATCTCTGGTGCTTTCAATACCGCAAATCCTGCCTGATCGACACTATTTTTATGCAGTTTATTAATTTTACCCATCCGTTTGAGCACTTCATCACCAAACTTCAAGCTATCATTAATCGTTGCGGTTTGAACCAAATCCAACATGGTATGATCCAAATATTTATCACCACTTTTGCTAACCCCACCAATCAAGTCAGCCTCGTTCTGAGTCTGAGCGAGGAAGCGGGCTGTATTGCTGGTGGCTCCCTTAGTTGAAAGCGCAAACACGGATGATCCCCGAGCGGAGCGATTTGTAAAGGCATCCGCATGAATAGAAACAAAGAGATCAGCCTGCATCTTACGAGCTTTCGCCACTCTCACTTTCAAGGGAATAAACACATCTTCATTACGGGTCATGTAAACTTTCATACCCGGCTCACGCTTGATGATTGCCTGTAAACGACGGGCAATTTGCAACACGACATCTTTTTCCCGGGTTTTATATTTCCCAATCGCTCCAGAATCTTCACCACCATGACCAGGATCGAGCATAATCACAATCGGCCTGTCTCTGCCTGCCTTTCCGGGTTTACGGGTCTCAGCCGGTAAACGCTGTTCCAGATTCCCACTGTTGTATTCTTCAAGCAAAGCCAGCAAAGGATCATCATCCATACTAGCAGCCTTTTTGGGATATAGATCGAGTACCAAACGGTGCTTAAACTTTGCAATTGGTGGTAATGTAAAAATATGCGGAGCTACAGGCTGTTTTATTTCAAATACTAAACGCACTGTTTTAGGATCAAATTGCCCTGTTCTCACTAATTTTAAATAAGGATCACGCTGCTGAATTTGTGTCCCCATACTGCTCAAAACACTATTAAGCTGGATACCCCGTAAATCAATCACAATACGGTTAGGATTTGAAAGTGAAAACTGGCGATACTTAAGTGGAATATTAGACTCCAACGTCACTCTGGTATAGCTTGATGCAGGCCAAATACGAACAGCAATTACTTTTGAAGTAGCTGCGTAACCTATTGGGCTGATACTTAATAGCCATACCGCGGCTGCACCTTTCAGCAGGCGACGACGTGAAGTATTATGGTCTGAATGACTCATCGTTTATTCCATTTAAAAACAACCGAACTCAGTAATCTTTACTAAAGATAATAGTTAAGCGGGAACTCTAATTAATTAGCGAACTTCTGTCATCAAAAAAAAATGCATTTTTTAATCCCCTAATTTATATATGCCAATATAAATAATAGCTTTATTTTTATCCATATTTCCTCTTGCCATTTCCCTCCAAAAGGAATAAAAATACAAAAAAATCGAATAGAAATTCAATCAGAGAGGGGTTCATGAAAGAACGCAGTACTGAATTGATTGAGGCATTACGTCACTCGGTTCCGTATATCAATGCACATCGTGGCAAAACCTTTGTCATTATGCTGGGAGGTGAAGCCATCGCCCATGAGAATTTCTCCAACATCATCAACGATATTGGATTACTGCATAATTTGGGTATTCGTTTAATCGTTGTTTATGGTGCTCGTCCACAAATTGAACAGAATATTGTCGAACACAATTGCCAATCGGTTTACCACAAGCACACCAGAGTAACAGATGCTAAGACACTGGATTTGGTCAAACAAGCAGCGGGATTACTACAATTGGATATTACAGCACGCCTTTCCATGAGCTTAAGCAATACACCATTACAAGGTGCCAATATTAATGTTGTCAGCGGGAACTTTATTATCGCCCAACCTTTGGGAGTGGATGACGGGGTCGATTATTGTCACAGTGGCAAGATCCGCCGTATTGATGAGGAGGCAATCAACCAGCAATTGGATAATGATACTATCGTGCTGATTGGGCCGGTTGCGGTCTCCATCACAGGAGAAAGTTTCAACCTAACTTCCGAAGAAATTGCAACACAATTAGCGATTAAACTAAAAGCAGAAAAATTAATTGGATTTTGCTCATCTCAGGGCGTACTTAATGCTGAAGGTAATACCTTGTCAGAAATGTTTCCCAATGAAGGAGAAGCTCACCTGTGCAAATTGGAAAACACCAGTGATTACTATTCAGGAACCTCGCGTTTCTTAAGGGGAGCAATCAAAGCCTGCCGCCGTGGTGTTCACCGCAGCCATCTGATCAGTTATCAAGAAAATGGTTCGTTGATTCAGGAATTATTCTCCCGTGAAGGTATCGGCACCCAAATAGTTATGGAGAGCTCTGAACAGATACGCCGCGCCAATATCAATGATATCGGTGGCATTCTTGAGCTTATTCGCCCATTGGAGCAACAAGGAATTTTGGTACGCCGTTCACGTGAACAACTGGAAATGGAAATTGATAATTTCACGTTGATAGAACTTGATAATGTCACTATCGCCTGCGCTGCGCTGTATTCGTACCCTGATGAAAAAATCGGGGAAATGGCTTGCGTTTCTGTGCACCCAGACTACCGAAACTCTTCCAGAGGTGAAATATTGCTAAATGCAATTTCCAGTCAGGCTAAGCAGATAGGGCTGGAAAAACTTTTTGTACTCACAACCCGCAGTATTCACTGGTTCCAGGAGAAAGGTTTTGAACCCGCAGGAATAGAGATATTACCCGTGGAAAAACAAGCGCTGTATAACTATCAGCGCCGTTCCAAGATCTTGATGCTGAATTTATAGGGCTATTAATCTTGTTCGAATCAATCTTAGCTATATCAGCCTAGCTACATCGCCTTTTTATTGTGCGGGTTGAACCATTCCACCAACCCGCTTCGCCGCTGTGTAGCTGTAGCCACAGCCTTGTCCAACACCGGTTTATGGGCATAAATAGTCAATTTATCCCTAGCCCGGGTCAAAGCGGTATATACTAATTCTCGACTGATTAATGGTGAATATTGAGTTGGTAACACCAAGGACGTATGCTCAAATTCAGATCCCTGAGATTTATGCACAGTCATCACATAAGCCGTCTCATGTTGAGGCAATCGGCTCGGCTGAAACCCTTTAATCTGCCCATCCGACAACTGGAAATAAGCTTTCAGCTCATTATCCTGATTTCTGAGCATAATCCCGATATCTCCGTTAAACAGCCCGAGAGTACTGTCATTGCGCAATATCATGATAGGACGTCCGACATAACCACGGCTCTCTATATTTTTTGGCAGGGTGATAACACCTTTCCTGTGCAGTAATTGTTCCACTCGCTGATTCAGTCCGGTGACACCAAAAGGGCCTTCCCTTAACGCACACAACAATCGAAAACGGTTAAATTCGGCCAAAATGGCTTTTTCCGATGCCCGTTCATTTACCATCGCCAAATATTGGTAGTAACCCACAGCAGTTTCAGCCAACAGATGTTGATAATCTTCATCCGCTGAAAGTGGATAAAAATAAACATCAGGAAAAGATTGACTCAGCATCGTAGCAACACCCGCACGATCCCCCCGATTCACTGCTGATGCCAATTGCCCAATGCCAGAAGCCGAATTGAAGCGATAGCTTTTACGCAACAGACATAAACAATCCTGCACTACGGAAGCGTTTTCATCAGAATATGGTGAGGAATAAGGTGTCAGCTGGCATCCGGTTAATCTTCCCAACTGTTCGGCACGTTTGGCACTGTAGCCCTGTTCAGCAAAGCGGCAAATATCACCCAATACCGCCCCTGCTTCAACCGATGCCAGCTGGTCTTTATCCCCCAAGAAAATAACCTTCGCCCGTGACGGCAAAGCATCAATCAAGTGAGCCATCATTGGTAAATCCACCATTGAGGCTTCATCAATGATCAAAATATCAAGGGACAACGGATTATCACGACCATAACGCAGTTTCTGGCTATCGGGTTGCGCCCCTAATAAACGATGGATAGTTTGCGCCTGTTCTGGAATGCTACGCCATTGTTCCGATGTCAAATCGAGCTTCTTGACCGCATCCCTAAGTGATTCTGTTAATCTCGCCGCCGCCTTACCTGTTGGCGCTGCCAATTGAATACTTAATTTTTTTCCTTCATGCAATTTGATCAAGGCGGCCAATAACTTAGCCACTGTCGTGGTTTTTCCAGTTCCCGGCCCACCAGAGATCACAGAAATTCGGCTCGTTACAGCCACTGCCGCCGCAACTTTCTGCCAGTCAACGTCTTCTTCGGTAGTGACACCAAAAAGCTCATCCAAAATACGGCGTAACTGAATTTCATCAAAAGTATCAGTCAACTCTACCGCAGCAAAAAAATCTGCCACACGCCGTTCACTTTGCCACATGCGTTGTAAATACAGGCGACAATCAGTCTCCCCTTGATGGGCAAGGATCATTGGTGTAGGAAACTCCCCTATACTCACCGCAGGACAGGCCTGCAATTCAGCCAGTATCTGTTGTGGATCGGGTTCTCCGGCCAAAGACCAAAGCGATACAGCTAATTCAGGTTGCCTGCCTTCAAAAAAATATTTTGGCGAAATTCGCTCCAGTGGCAAACAGACATGCCCCGCTTCTGATTCAGCACTTAACAGCGCCGTAATTAACAGTAACAGAGGGTTTTCATCCTCAATCATCGCATAAGCGAACTGCATATCTAAAGGACGTAGCAACTTCTGGCTCACTGCCTGCTGCAATAATGACATCATGGAATTCATACGCTTTGCTCCTCACCAGCATCACTGAAAAGCGTATCCAGTTCGTCAATAAATTCAAAGGGGGGTAAATAATGGTAGATGCCATGCCCGGGATTATCCTTATCAATACCACGCAGAAACAGGTATATCACACCACCAAAATGCTGACGGTAATCATAATTGGCTAATCGGTGACGTAAATAACGGTGTAGAGCCAGAGTATAGAGTTGATACTGCAAATCGTAACGATGCTCTATCATGGCTCTTGCCATCGCTTCTTGCGTATATGACTGGCTGTTTTCACCCAACCAATTTGATTTGTAATCCACTACGTAAAACTGATCCTGCCAGCAAAAAACCAAATCAATAAAACCTTTTAACATGCCTTTGACCTGATGAAAGGACAGCGGTGCACATTGCGCAGACAGTGGATCATAACGACGAGTCAGGGCATCCATTTCCTTTGAATGCAATAACTTATCCACTGGCAGGTAAAACTGCATTTCACTTTGCTGGAGATGGCGGGGCACTTTGGCAAGCCGCATACCTTGCTCATTCAGTTCTGCATCTAAAATATCCTCTATCCATTGATCCAATACAGGTGCCCAATTTTCATCAAATCCTGATGCAGTCAGTTTTTCCACTAACCACGCTTGATCCGGGGGATTGCCAAAATCCAGATCCTCTAAAATACTATGCAAAAATGTACCCGCAGACGCCCCACGTGGAAAAGTATGCGGAGTCATCTGTAATGACTGTTCTCCCTGCTTTTCACCACGAGCATCAATATCCAGCTTCGGAGAAATGGATTGCACAATCACATCTACAGATTCGCCAAATGCACCGGAATAAGCATGAGAAGCAGCGTGAGAAGCGGAGTATTGTAAACCCGAATAGCTCGTCACCCGCCAGCCATCCCGTACAGAACGTTGAAACCTTCTGGCTTCCAGCGACAAAATATTTTCATTTTGCGAGCACCACTGTGAATCAGAGATATCTTCCACCAGCTTGATCTCTATGCTGTCATTACAAAGTTCATTCAAGCTGTTTACCAATAGTTCCACATCACCTTTCTGTCCCTTTTGCAGCAGGTATCCAAGAGCAGACAAATGCAAATCCGTGTCACCAGTCTTCCCTCTATTCCCTTTGATAAGCGGGGCTACACCAACACTACAGTGATAAACCGATCGCGTTAACGCTACATAGAGCAAGCGTAAATCCTCAGCCAAGCGCTCTTCATCGGCCAGCTCCAGAGCTTCTTTCAACGTTTCATCATCATGGGAAATACTGAGATAAGCTTCAAAGTTATGGCGATCATGATAGACAGCCTGCTTCTGCTTCCTGTAACCACAAATAAAAGGCAAGCAAACCAATGGATATTCCATCCCCTTAGACTTGTGAATAGTACAAATCTGCACCAGATGTCGATCACTCTCCAGCCGTAGCTGCTGGTTTTCTGATTGCGGATTCGGGCGTGAAATCTGTTGTGCCAGCCAACGAGCCACGGCATGTTCGCTATCTAATTGCTGAGATGCCTCCTGCAATAACTCACCAATGTGCATAACATCCGTAAGCCGACGTTCACCATCATCACCAGCCAACAGATTTTCTGCTATCCGATATTTCACCATTACTGCCCGCAACATGGGTAATACGCCACGAGAACGCCATAAACGGGCATAATCATCAAACTCATCAACCAAACGATCCCACGCCATTTCGTCGTGATTCAATTGATCAATTTGTTGTGCACTCAAGCCAAATAAACTGCTGGCTAATGCACTTCTCAATTCACGCGCTTTTTCCGGAGCCAATACCGCCTGTAATAGCCAAAGCAAATCTTTTGCTTCTAACGTATCAAACACACTTTCTCGGTTGGAAAGAAAAACCGATGGTATCTTCAGCGCATTCAATTCATTACGGATTAATGATGCTTCCCGACGATCACGTACCAACACTGTAATATCTGCCGCCATAACCGGGCGCTCTTTTTCTATATGACATAAAAGAGCCTTTCCTTCTTGTCCTGCCTGCAACCAATCCCGTATTTGGGCAGCACACTGTCGGGCCATGCTTTGTTCATATGCCCCTTTGGAAACGCCTTCACCAGGCTGCAACCAAAAACGCAAAGCAGCTTGCTCCTCATCATGAAAAGAAAAACGCAGCCCCTGATTTTTCTCTGCTGCATTAACGTTAATGAATGGGATTTGTTCAAACAAAAATGGGTGTTCTGGGCGAGAAAATAGTTTATTGACCGCTTGCACCATTGATGCAGAAGAACGCCAGTTAATTTCCAGCGTGTAATGGGCCTTAACGTTAGAACGAGCACGAATGTAGGTAAAAATGTCTGCCCCACGAAACGCATAAATCGCTTGTTTGGGATCGCCAATGAGCAGTAAGCCATTTTCCGGCTGTTCACTTTCTGATTGAGGGCAATATATGGCCTGGAAAATGCGATATTGCTGTGGGTCAGTATCCTGAAATTCATCGATCATTGCGACGGGATAGCGCTGCCGAATGGTTGCAGCAAGCTGCTCTCCTCCTGCACGTTGTAAGGCACTGTCCAAACGGGTCAGCAAATCATCAAAGCCCATGTAGCCACGTGTCAGTTTCTCCTGATTAACCGATTGGCGAACTTCCACAATCGCTTTGGAAATGATGATGTCTTTCAATGTCAGCGACTGTTGGTATAAACCATCAATGGCTTCAAACAACGCATGTTTTGGAGCCTCTCCTTTTTTGGTTTTTTCCAATAAGCGGGACTGACAAAATTTATCTAAATCTTTGGGCAGCAGGTAATCTTTGGTAGATAATCCAGCCCATTCAGAAACACTATTCAGCCAATTGGGTAAATACTTTTTGCTGTAGCTACGCTTATCAACACCTGAATTAGTGATCAGCACCTCTAACTCAGAAGCGGCATCATTCCACTGGCACTTTATCGAATCAATCTGTTCAATAATTTTCTGATGGCGGCTAAACAACGTTTCATCACCATCAGGCGCATTGACGATACACGGCATATCTCCGTGTAAATAGTCAGAAATATCTTTCAATAATGCTTCCGGCCCACTCCATATCCGGCTGACTTCCGCAGCAATCGACAATGGCAAGGGATAACAATGACGCCGCCAAAAATCGGCACAGCCTTGTTTACGTAGCTGACTTTCATCCTGAATCAGCGTTTGCTCAAACAATACACCTGACTCAAACGCATTGTGTACCAACATTCGCTGGCAAAAACCGTGAATGGTATAAATTGCAGCCTCATCCATCTGGCGTTCAGCGGCCAATAACCAACTGGCTGCGCTTTCCTTATCAGGAATCTCATCCAGCAATTGCTGGTAAGCCAGATCGCTAACGGCTGTTTCTACCCGTATACAGGCCAAGCGGAGTTGGTGGATGTTTTCACGGATACGTCCGCGTAATTCATCCGTTGCAGCTTCCGTAAAGGTAACAACCAGAATCTCTTCGACATTCAGCGGACGGGAAAAGGCGGCAGAGCCGCCCAATCCCAGTAACAGGCGCAGATACAGTAAGCCTATCGTATAAGTCTTTCCCGTTCCTGCTGAAGCTTCGATCAGCCGCTGACCATACAGCGGCAGTGTTAACGGGTTAAGTTTTATAGCTTTGCTCACTGAGCATTCACCTTGATCGGTAATTGTTTCTGGAAATCTGACACAAAGTCGTAAGTTTTCCAGCCTTTCATCTCAGCATATTGATGAACTGTGCCTTTTTTCCCTGTAATTTGGGAAATCAGAGCCAATCCCTGACGTTTAATAACCGCTTTTTCATAAAACGCAATGAGCTGTGCTTTAGTGGCTTTTTCCATCGCTGCTATGGTTTTCTCACGTGTATCAAACTTAAAGTTATTGCGCCCAAAATCCGCATAATAGCGACCTGCTTCTGAATAGAAAGTTTGTGGTGGTTCACGCATTTCTTTCAGCAGAGATTTTTTATACTGCTCAAACTCAGCATCAGACATCGCTTTCAGCTTTTTATCAGCCTGTTGATAGAAGCTCTGGTAGCGTTTATGCAGGTAATCCGGTTGCTTACTGTTGCTTTGCAACAAGAAACCCAATCCCCACTGTTTACCTATATTTTGGTTGAAAGCAAAAACTGCATAGCCAAGCTGTTCTTTCGTCCTCAATTGATCATAGAACCACTGTGACAAAATGCTACTCAGCAAACTGGAATAAATTTTGCCGCTGATGTGATCATATCCTGTCGGAATATAGATTTCCGCCAATGCATTATCTGTGCTGTTAGCTGTGCCTTTAAAATTAACCGCATAATTACGGTCGATAACAATGCGATTACCAGTCCACCAAACCGTTCCTTGATTAGCGAGTTGCTTCTGTGCTGATTGAACGATGTTAATACTCTGTTGCTCAGTTAAATTACCGAAAACCAGAGCTTGTAAAGCTGAGTGTTGGATCATGCTCTGACGGTATTTCACAATATCATCAACGGTAATGGCATCCAGCACCTTCAATTTTTCTGCCTGTTCAAAATAAGGCACACTAGAAAGGCGAGAAACTGGCTGCATTGCCATTTGGAAGGCGTTGCCATTATTAGCGACTTCCAGTTGTTCCCGATACCATGATTTCGCTTGAGCCAGCTCTTCTTGAGTCGGTGTAAACGAAATATACTGATTAATCGCTGAAGTTAACAACTCTGGTAAATGTTGCGTATAACCACTGACGCCGATTTTCAAACCATCTACATAACCTGTAAAAACGCTCATCCCCCCAACTGAAGCCTGATAACCCAACTGATTAAGTGTAAGTTCAGATAAATAGCCCAATAATGTATCTGAAATCTGATCCTCGATTTTCTTCAATCCATTAGGGTTACGCATCTCCAGTGTAATACTGCCTTTAGGCTCATCGGCAAAATATTGACTCGGCATATACAGCAGGCGAACATTTGGCTTTTCCAAAATCATTTCAGGGTGTTTTTGGCTGCCAGACGTTTTAATCAGGGATAAATCATCAGGAATATAAGGATTCAACTCAGGCAAAGAGAATAAATCTCCCTGTTCGAGTTTTTTCCATTCCGCCAGCTGCTTTGAGGTAATTTTATTGACCTGATACGGAGCCTGTACAAAGTAAGCTTCTTTGTTATGTGGCTCTGTTGGGCTGGTAAACCAAATACGTGCATTTTCAGGTGTTAATTCATCCAAACGGCTGGCTATCGCTTTTGGATTGAAGCCATCTACAACATACCCCGCATCAAAAACATGGGAAATAGGCAATATCAGCATGGCATCAGACAGTCCTTCAATATAGTTCATATTCCGCACGATTGACGCATACTGGAACGACAAATTAAGAACCTTAGCCATTTCATCAAAATAATTCTTGTTGATACCCTGTTGTTTTAGCAGGTTAATGTAAGAAAAAATGGCTGCTATAACTTGATCGCGCTGTTCAAGCCCTTTATCCGTCAGCGAAACATAAATATTAAATGTCCCGGAATTGCCATCAGTTTTTGGATTTGCTCCAGCATTAATGTCTTCGATTAAACCTTTTTTCTGCAACCAATCAGATAACGTATTTTGACTGCGGTTACCGATTAAATATCCGACATATGTATCTGTTTGGCTGCGAAAATCTGCAATATTGTCGGCAATGCTGAATTCCAGTTGCAACGCTTTATGGGGTTGTGCTGGCACATAATGGATAATGATGCCTTTTTCTTTATCTGTTATTGCAGGAACTGTAATAGCAGGCACAGAAGCGTGTCGATTCGGGATGCGACCGAAAGTTTCTGCCGCAATCTGAGCCAATTTATCTATTGATTGATTGCCATACACAACTCCTTTCATCAAATTGGCAGAGTAATAGCTGTGGTAAAAACCAATCAATGCTGTCTGTAATTTGCTGTCAGGTTTATCTTTGAGCGTTTCTAAATTTCCGCCAGCAAAGCGGGCATTGGGGTGGGCAGGATTAATGGTCTCGGAACGGATTTGCCATATACGATGCCCTTCACCCGCACGAGCAATGGTCATTTCATTGTCAACAGCATGGCGTTCACGATCAGCATTCACGGGGTTCAGCAAAGGCTCAGCAAGAGCATCCGCCAGGCGATCAGTCGCTTCTGCTAAGGAATCATTTTCAACTTCCAGATAGAATGCAGTTCGGTTAGCAGTTGTGCTGGCGTTACGGCTTCCTCCATGTTTTTGCAAAAATTCGGCAAATGCTCCCGGTTGAGGATAACGCTTGGAACCCATTAATACCATGTGCTCAAGATAGTGAGCCAGACCAAGCTGATTATCTGGATTTTCCATGTGACCAACCGGAATAGATACGGCGGCCAATGACTTAATCGCTTTTTCATCAGAAACCAACAGGACTGTCATATCATTTTGTAGTTTAATGGCTTTATATTGACGAGGATCGCGCTCACTTTTGTGAATCGTATCTGGCAACGGTTGCCAAGGCAATTGAGCATATGCAGTACCCCCACAAAGTAGCAGAAAGAACATCGTCATGATGCGGATAATATATTTAGGCATAACCTAATATTCTCCCTAATGATTTAAATAATGAGCTACTTGAATAATGAGCCATTTGAATAATAGGCCATAGGCAACAAATAGCTCTGAATTTCACGCTTCATGCGCTCCAAAAGTAATTGATCAACCTGCCGGAAAGTCCGTTGTATGTAATGATCACTACTTTCCCCTTTTCTGTCACGTGTCCCCAACCATTGTTCCATCAATTTATTTTCAGCGCTTTGTTGCGCTTCTTCACTGAAATCAATTTCCCGAGTTTCCTTATTAAAACAGTCAACCAACCATGCACAGCCACTTCGGCAAAACAAGGGGAGAGGCTCAGACATTCCTTGGAGATAGCCCTCAACCATTTGGTTCAGATATTTTTTCGCTTCATCCTGTGCTAGTGGTAAGAAACGGTATTCTGAAACTTTTTTATCTTCCTTCTCTATTTTCCCCTTTTTGCCCGTTCCATACATGCGGCTTTCACTAATACCACCTGAAAAACAATAGGCAAGGTGTTCAATCCATAATTGGATACCATCATTAGCCGTTAAGTTCGCTGGTCGCCAACGTAAAATTCCATCAGGCTGTACCTGATTAATTTTTCCGGTCAATATTACAGTGTCTAATTTTTCATATAGCTCAATGGAAAAAGGTTCTGTTCTCTCTTCACGTACCCTGATAGCCAGTGGCTGCATGGATTCCAGTTGTTCCATCCAGTAAACCTCACCAAAGGAGCCATATGGCAATCCTCCTGATGCACGGAGATGGCAGAACAAAGATTCAGGTGCTCCCTGTTCTATCAGAATGCTTAACAGAAGTTGGTTAAATTGATAACGTTGCAGGTTGTCCAGTACAAAAGGCTCTTCTTCAGGCAACTCCATCTCTTCAATGATGAAGTGCACTTTCAGCCGTTGCTGAAAAAACGCCCTGACAGGATGTCGATAAAAGCGGATCAACTCATCTAATGTAATTTCTTTTACCTCACTGCGATCAAAGCCAATCGGCTGACAAAAATCAGTCGCTGAAACACCTTGCTGTGTCGCGGCTGGCAACCATTCTGCTGCATAACTTTGTGAATAGTGGTCAGGCAAGAAATTTTCCGTTGCAAAAGGCACACGAGTATGTTGTGAAAGTAAATGTTTTCTGACATTTCTGGCACTATCATCAACATTCAGCATTTCATCAGCGGATAAGCAAAAACTCTGGCAAATATAATCCAGTAATTCATTGACCAATACGGATGGATTGCACTCAGTATCATCTCGAATCGATTTACCGATATAGCTAATATAAAGAAATTGCTCAGCCGAAACCAACGCCTCCAAAAAGAGATAACGGTCATCATCACGCCGTTTCCTATCCCCTCGCTGAGTTTTCTCTACCATAAGATCAAACCCAAGGGGTGGTATGGTTCTTGGATAAACCCCATCATTCATTCCCAACAGGCAAACAACCTTAAAAGGAATGGAACGCATAGGCATCAGAGTGCAAAAATTGAGGGAACCTGCAAGGAAGCGCTGGCTGATCTTCTCGTCATCAAAACGAAGCACCAGTTCATCGCGCAGCAGCACCAAAGGAATGCTCTCTCCGTAGTGTGCATTCAGGCCATTATCAATCACTTTTTGCCATTGCTGCGTAATAAGCGCCAGAACCAGTTCGATTTCATCATCCACTTCGAAAAAAGTTTCCAGCAGTTGCGGGCATACCGCTAACCAATCCGCCAATCGTTGTTCTTCGCTCAAAATTTTACGCCAGCGATTCAGTTCCATTAAAAACTCAGCTAATTGCCCGGCTAATTCGGCTGCAAGACCACTAGATTCATCGTAAGGCAAAACCTCATTCCATGGCCCTGCCTGGCTATCCATCGCATAACCCAACAGCATGCGCGTCAAACCAAAGCGCCAAGTATTCTGCCCTGTGGCTGGTAAAGACAATGCTTCAATATTGTCATCATCCAGCCCCCAGCAAATCCCTGATTCTTTTACCCAGCGCCGCAATAAACGCAACCCTTCTTCCTGAATAGCAAATTTATTGGCTAAAGCGGGAACTTCCAATAATGCCAACACCTGCTCTGCCGTAAATCGACTCTGTGGCAGCTCCAGCAGGGTAATGAATGCCTGTAAGACCGGATGCGCCTGACGAACTTTACGGTCAGAAATGGCAAAGGGGATATAACGGTCATCGGGTGCATTGCCAAAAACAGCCTGAATATAAGGGGCATAGCTGTCAATATCCGCCATCATCACAATGATGTCCCTCGGTGTCAGTGCAGGATCATCATCCAATAAATGCAGGATTTGATCCTGCAATACTTCTACCTCCCTCTGCGGACTGTGGCATGAATGAAAAGTCAGAGAGCGATCAGCACAATCAATCGGGCGCTTTTTCAGGCTATTTTTGAAGGTATTTTCTGTAGAGCCAATCTGGGCATGATCTTCAAGATCAAGGATATCCCGCTGGATTTGATGCAAGATAGAGTCAGGCTCCAATTCAACAAAAGCATGAACATCGGAATCTGGCTCCAATTGTGACAGCAGGTAGAGGTTATCCCTGCCCAATTTTCCCCAAGATGCCAGCAATGGGTTATTCAGATCCTGCTCTCCTTCGGCATTAAAAAGCGATGGAGCTTTGTCTGGATCTTTGAATCTTTCCAGCGGTTGGCGGCTTTTATAATGTTTGGGTTTCCGGCTATTTAACTTGGCAAGAAACGCATAACTCTGAATATCTCCCCAATAATATTGGCATGGGTTAGTGAACATAAGATGAAGATCAATATGTTTACCTAATGCTTTGAATACTTGCAGATAGGCAGGGGGTAATGTAGAGATGCCGCAGATGAAAATGCGCGGGGGAAGATTCTCCAATGGAAAATTCCCTTCTTCCAACGTTGTGATAAATCGATGGTATAAATTGGCGCGATGCCACAAGGGTTGTTGTAATTGGCGAGTATATTCTATCAGTTCAAACCATAGCTTTTTTTGCCATAATTGATTGCTGCTCAAGCCGTCAATTAATTGACCTTTTTCCCAATTTTCTAGCCACTGGGGGCGATAAACCAGATATTGGTCAAACAGATCGGCAATCCGGCCAGCCAACTGGTGGATCTTGCGTTTATCAATATCTTGATCAAGATAATGCCTGAGCGCTGAAAACTCCGGCTCCGTCAACAAATCAGGTAGCAGGGTCATCAATTTCCATTTCATGGCATCCTTACTGAAAGCGCCATCTTTGGGAACATCAGGTAATACTTGAGTAAACATCTGCCAGATAAAGGTTGCAGGCAACGGGAATTCCATGTTCGCAGCAATGCCCAATTTTCCTGCCAATTGAATCTGCAACCACTGTGACATCCCCGGGCTTTGAACCAAAATCACTTCCTTGCCAAATGGGTCAGACAAGGGATTATCCCCGATCAATATCGCCATCAACTCCTGAAGAATATCGAGCTGATTTGAATGATAAACTCTAAACATCAATGCTCCCACTTGCACAAAACCAGCGTTCTAATTTACTTGGTGTATTGTAATGTACTGTCAATTTAATCGTTACTCGATAGCATCCCAAAGAGTGAAATTCTCGCTGAAATTCCATTTTCCATCTTTGCTGTATTGCCGCCTCTCCTTCTGTTTTCTTCGGAGCAATCTGGCCTTCCCAACGCTCATATTGTTCCAACTGATCATGGGCATATCGTACCGCCTTAAGCTGCCCCCAATATTGTTGGAAATTGGCTGACAGTGCTTGATGGTAACGCATTAAACCCAATAAAGAGATCGCAAATACGGCAGATGAAACCATAACTTCTGGTAAACTCATGCCCGCTTGTCGCCCAAATAAGCTGTGCATTTTCATAAACAAAATTCAGTCTGAGGAACTGGGCAAAAATCCAGCCAACCACTTTCCACAGGAGCCAGTATCACAGGAGTAAGTGTATCCTGATTTAAGTATTTCATCTGTTTCATCCATTGATAAAGTTCAAGCTTTTCCCCTGATGTGAATTGAGCGATGCCTTTTAATAAAAAAAGATTGCCTGAATAGTGCTTGAGACAACTTTTCAAATTAAATTCAGTTTGTTGCAGACAAAGCCAAGCGCCCATTTCTTGCTGATTAATCGGCCATGATTGAGCTTTTCCCCATATCAATGATGATTCAGCCCGCAGAAAAGCATTCAAATAATTTTGTTCATCCATCATCATGAGCATCGCACTTTCCTGTTGATAATGGAGTGCTTTCAACATCATCAAACTCAGTGCCAATAGCATCATTATTGATACCAGCAAAACATTTCCCTGTTGCTTACCCGCCATATTTTCTTCATATCCTGATATATTTATTCCCTAATATTACGCAGCCGAATTGTCGCTTGATGACGATACACAATTGATGAGGATTTCAACCAATGGGCATTAATGGACAGAGTGATAAAAATTACCCCATTTTTTATCCGTGACTTTTCAAGATGAAAGGCATCAATGACAATCTCTTTTGGATCAAATAATCTTTCCCAACCACCTTCCTGACAATCTCCCACCCCTCTCTTCCACTCAAGAGTCCGATTATTTAAACGATAACCAAAAAATTCAGATTCAATATGATCAGGTTTTTCCCATCGATTATTTAAATTGAGATCAAAAGCAGCAATAAAACAAGAATTAGCGGCTTCCGTATTTTTATTTTTAATTACCAATGGATCACCTTCACACTGTTTTTTCTCCTGACAATAGCCTGCCCGTCGGATATCTTTCTCCATTAAATAGGCCGTTCTATTTACCAAATAATGCAATCTATATTTACGATAGAGATCGAGAATTTGGCCTGATATAACCGGATACGTTTTCGTCATGGCAATAAAAATCACGCTACTGATTAGCAGAGCTATCATTATCTCTAACAAGGAAAATCCTTCCTGTTTTGGTTTAAAACAGAAAATAGTCAGAATCATGGATTTTTTATTCCTTCACAATTAGGAAGTTGGTTAATTGTATTGCTGCATGTCCTAATTCGTCCACGCCCAGAAATTACGACACTAATTTCACCTGCCGAGTTTGCCAGAGTGAAACTCGCTGGCATTGCTGTATTTCTGATCCCATAAAAATCAATGCGATCAGCCGTGGAATATGACAAAAATACATCTTCATGAGGAGAGTTAACTCGCTCCCCATCATTTTCATTGCAATCAGTAATTTTGGTTATAGACGATACCAAGCACCAATGCTGCCCTATCACCAACCATAAGGTACGATCCTGATTCAAATAATTTGCCAAAGCCTGCTGCCTTTCCATAAAAGACAACACATTATGCACTGAAGATTGTAAACGAAGACGATTTTGATATTTTCCCCAATGATACAACCCCCATGATAAACTGATCGAAATGATGAGCATTGAAATCATTAATTCTAACAATGTAAATCCATATTGCTTACTAATACATTTGTACGCCATTATTTCCGACTTATATATCGTTCTCGATGTTGGTCAAGGGAAATATCTACTATTAGAAATAGAATAAACAGTGTCACTGTTTAATTATGCGAAGAGATTTGAAGAAAAAGCAGACGTGTTACTTTTTTACATTTTAATTGCGTGATGCTTCTCAGAATAGTCATATTTCCTTTCAAGATACTTTTTTTTGTTGCAATAACCATTTGTCTAGTTCATTTGCAAACTGCTGGCGATCACGTTGGTTTAACGCAGCAGGCCCTCCCGTGTGGATCCCACTCGCCCGCATCGTATCCATAAAATCACGCATAGTTAGACGTTCACGTATTGTCGCTTCACTATAACGTTGACCGCGCGGATTGAGTGCTATTGCACCTTTTTCGATCACTTCAGCAGCAAGAGGAATATCTGCTGTAATCACTAAATCACCAATTTCTGAGCGACGAACAATTTCATTGTCAGCGACATCAAACCCAGCAGGGACTTGTAATGTACGTAAAAAAGCGGATGCAGGTACACTTAATCGTTGATTTGCTACGAATGTAACCTGTACTTTTTCACGTTCTGCTGCACGATATAATACTTCTTTTATAACTTTAGGACACGAATCAGCATCTACCCATATAGGCATAACAGGTTCCTCTCAATTTCATCTTTTTAGCTATACCCTTCATATTTCAAGTTGCCTCTTTGTTGGCTGAACTCACTCACCCCGGTCACATAGTTATCTATGTTCCCGAGGATTCGCTCCCTTGCCGCCGCGACGCATCTTGAAAACCATTGGGTATATATCTAGGATATTTCTACGATCGTTAAAATAATCAAACTATTCATTATGAGTTTCCTTCCTCATCTTAGCCTATTTAATAAGCTAAAAATCATACTCAACTCAATAAGTAAGATTGCGTTCATGAAGGTAGTTAAAGTAATAAGATGAACTTTACTTCAACAAATAATGAAAAACAATTAGATAAAAACGTTTAGTCTTATGAACTGAATTCACGCTCAACAGAAGTTAAATACCTTCGGCAGGCGGATCAAGAAAACACGAAAGAACTAACATTCAGATGGCAAAGATTGAAGTTATGACCTACATTTTCCATCCTCCGAATTCAAGGATGGAAAAAAGAAGAGAAATGATTTTTATTTACTGAAGCAATTAAGAATTAAATTGCAACCGGGGCTTTAATACCCGGATATGGATCATAATCCACAATCTCAAAGTCTTCGAAGCGATAATCAAACAGTGAGTCTGGCTTGCGCTTAATAACTAACTTAGGTAACGCTCGTGGCTCACGGCTTAATTGAAGTTTGGTCTGTTCCAAATGGTTGCTGTAAAGATGGGTATCACCACCAGTCCAAACAAAATCACCAACTTTAAGATCACACTGTTGTGCCATCATATGCACCAATAGAGCATAGCTGGCGATGTTGAATGGCAACCCTAAAAACACATCACAAGAGCGCTGGTAAAGTTGGCAGGAAAGTGTGCCATCAGCTACGTAGAACTGGAAAAAAGCATGACATGGTGCCAATGCCATTTTATCCAATTCCCCGACGTTCCATGCGGAGACGATGATACGGCGTGAATCAGGATCACTTTTCAACTGCTCAATAACTTGGGTCAATTGATCGATCTGGCGACCATCCGCAGCCCCCCAGGCACGCCATTGTTTACCATACACAGGCCCCAAATCGCCATTTTCGTCAGCCCATTCATCCCAGATAGAGACGCCATTATCGCACAGATATTGGGTATTGGTATCGCCATTCAAGAACCAAAGCAATTCATGGACAATAGAACGAATATGACAACGCTTGGTGGTTACCAGTGGGAAACCTTCTTGCAAATTGAAACGCATCTGATGACCAAAGATAGAGAGTGTTCCCGTCCCCGTACGGTCATCTTTTGCTGTGCCCTCTTCCAGCACTTTTTTCATTAAATCCAGATACTGTTTCATTTTGTCTCTTGTACCTTGTTATTGCGAGTTTTGTTGCCAGAGTATTTATAAGCCCACACCATCATGATAATTCCACATAAAATCATAGGAATGGAAAGGATTTGCCCCATACTTATCCCTTCAAACAACCCGAGCTGTGCGTCAGGCTGGCGGAAAAATTCGACTATTATGCGGAATGCGCCGTAACCAATCAGGAATAAGCCTGACACACTCCCCATCGGGCGCGGTTTACGGATAAATAGATTGAGGATGATAAATAACACGATGCCTTCAAGCGCCATTTCGTATAACTGTGATGGATGACGGGGCAGAACACCATATTTTTCCAGAATAGGCCATAACGAAGAATTAGCTGTGGCCAATGCAATATCTTCACTGCGGGAACCCGGGAATAACATCGCCCAAGGCGTATCAAGCGTAACTCGTCCCCACAATTCTCCATTGATAAAATTACCGATACGCCCCATCCCCAAACCAAAGGGAACTAGTGGAGCAACGAAATCCGCGACTTGTAAGAAGTGGCGCTTAGTACGGCGCGCAAACCACCACATGGCACAGATAACCCCTACCAATCCGCCGTGGAAAGACATTCCCCCATCCCAAACTTTAAACAGGTAAAGAGGATTATCAAGGAACATTGGGAAATTATAGAACAGAACATAACCGAGGCGTCCACCGACGAAAACCCCGACAAACCCTGCATACAGTAAGTTCTCAACTTCGGTTTTATTCCAGCCACTGTTTGGTTTTGCCGCACGGCGATTTGCCAGCCACATGGCAAAAACAAAACCAACCAGATACATAAGACCGTACCAGTGAAGAGATAAAGGCCCGATTGAAAATATAACTGGGTCAATATTAGGAAATGCCAGATAGCTAGTGCTCATCGTTCCCCACTAAAAATAATGTTGTGTGAATGAATGATATTGTGCAAATAAATTATATGACTTGAATAAGTTAAGACAAATAATCGCAGATAATAACACAGGCAAGCGGCTTGCTCCCACCACTAAACCGCAAGTGGTTATCGTGGGAGCCTCTTACGAACTCTCATTGGCAAGTAGCAAGCGCCAAGAGATTTCGTACAATATCTGTGCTGATAGTATCACTGCAAGGGAGGGTTCTATGACAGCAAGATACACCCGCACAAAAAAACGTCAGTATGACTGAATCATCAAAACCATACCAACAGGCAAAACAAATAGGGAGGAGAATAACATCAGTCAAGTTGTACTTTTGGTTACATCAGATCGGGGGGCTTCGATAATTGCCAATGAAGTATGTTTCCGCCATGAGTTATATTTTGAGTAATAATGATTGTCTTAACAATCATTATTGCTGTTAAGTTTGCTGTTAAGTGAAAAATAAAACTAATACATTTCAGGGGTTATATTAAAGTAAGCCACTTCTGTTAATGAACACTCTTCTGCTGATATGATTGATGACGCGATGAAAATAACAGGTTTTTTGTGACTATCGATATACGGAATAGAAACTTCTATTGTTTGAGTGTACAACTGCCCCCAGTCTTCGAATGTGATTGGTTTCTTTCCTTTTACCAATTTATGTCTTTCAATTAGAGAAGAAGTCGCTTTCATTCGATCAAGCTGTTTATTTCTCTCGACTGCTGCATCTATCACTTTTTGAGCAGCCCAAGATTCAGTTGTAGCACAATAATCTAAAGCTTCTTTTGTTGCATCTTTCGTTGAAGATAATGCAATACTAGGAATAAATAGCATTGCAAGTAAAATCAGTTTTTTCATACTTATTCCACCACTAAATCTCTATCTACAGAGCTGATTATTTCTCTTCTTGCATTCGGTCCTACAATGATACAACCTTCTGACGCTTCTCCTGGATGCTCTCTACTATCACCATGAATTCTAAAAAGATTTCTTCCATACATATTATTACAATCACAAGGTTCTAAAATTATGGCCATCGGCCCCTTACTATTCGTATATCCTCCTATAGTATATCGTCCTCTAGGGATAGGACCCTTTCCGCGTACTGATTCTGATGCTGGATTGTTTTTATGTGTTCCTTTACCACTATAACCACGATCAACTAATCTATCATTATGATATAACTCACCTGAATATTGATGATAAATCCAAACCATTTAAAACTCATTTTTAAATTCCTATGGAAATATATGCTAATTATGATATCGCCTTTTAATTATAATTAGCACATTGAATGCAAAGTATTGCATACACTTATTCTATCATTTGATTATTGAAATGTTCAATAAATCTTACCATTAGCTTTGACAAAACAATATTAATTACAAATTTCCATTTATTAAATAAGAACATTCTTCTTTGTATTTTTAATTTCAGTTAAATTATCTAAAGTTGGAATTAGGTCAGTTTAATCCAACTATATTTTTATTTAATTGTTTTTTTAATTATTTCAATGCTTATTATATGCGTTAATATTATGCATTCAAAAATAACTTATTTATATATCCTTGCTAAATCCCCCCTCGAATCAGACCTCCCAAGCCATGTGATTCCATAAATTCGGTTGACAATTCTTTTACCTCATGGCTGGTTTCGGCTTTTAATACCAACTTGATTAGATGCTCAAGTTCATTGGCATCCAAATGTCGCAATAAATATTTGGTACGCGGAACGCTTCGACCACTTACGCTCAAGCTACGATAACCTAAACCAAGCAATATTAATGTCCCCATTGGTAAACCAGCCATTTCGCCGCATACACTAACAGGGAGATCAAGGCGCTGGCATTCATCAAAGGCCAATTTTAGTGCTCTAATTACCGCAGGATGTAAATTATCATATAGCGAAGCAACGTGTGTATTATTGCGATCCACCGCCAGCAAATATTGGGTCAGATCATTTGTACCAATAGAAGCAAAATCAATTCGCTTTTTTAATTGTGGCAGCAAAAAAATAGTAGATGGTACTTCAAGCATAATACCAATCTGAGGCATTTTGATCGTAGCGGCTAATGTTTGCTCTACTTCAGCTTTCGCTCTCTCAATCAGTTTTCGGGTTTCATCAATTTCTTCAATGCTTGTCACCATCGGTAAGAGTATTTTTAAATTGCCAGTCTGCACATTGGCTTTTAGCATCGCCCGAAGCTGAATCAGGAATATTTCCGGCTGATCCAGTGTGATACGTATTCCCCGCCACCCCAGACAAGGATTTTCTTCATTAATGGGCATATAAGGAAGTTGTTTGTCAGCGCCAATATCCAGTGTTCTCAACACAACTGGCTTATCAGGGAAAAGTTCCAGCATCTCTTGATAGCGATTTTTCTGCTCATCTTCTGATGGAAAACCACTATTCAGCATAAAAGGAATTTCTGTGCGATACAGCCCAATACCATCAATACTATCTTCTATCTGCTGTTCATGTTTTAAACTCAGGCCAGCATTGAGCTGTACCAGAACCCGTTCCCCGCTTTTAAGCTGTGCTCGCCGCTGTTGTTCACATTCAGCCTGCTTGCTGAGAACCTGCTCTTCTTCGATGATTTGTTGGTATTCCTGAGCAACAAGAGGCTCTGGTTCAATAAAAATCTCTCCGCGGTAACCATCAAGGATCAGTGTCCGGTTATGTAATAGCTCAGGCTGGATATCCGCCCCCATAATCGCCGGAATCCCCATTGCACGAACCAGTATTGCCGAGTGAGAGTGAGTCGCACCATCTCGCACAATCACGCCAACCAATTGCTCTTGTGGCAACTCAGCCAGCAAGTTAGCACTGAGTTCATCAGCAACCAGAATAAAGCGCTCCGGCCATTGTCCTCCCTCTGTGAAGAGATCATTCAGATGGTACAGCACCCGTTGCCCAAGCGCCCGCAGATCTGATGCCCTCTCTCGCATGTAAGGATCTTGCAAGTTGTTAAACTGTTTAGCGTATTTCTCAATCACGGTTTTAACCGCCCATTCCGCCATAAAACCATTATCGACGGAATGAAACAGATCTTGTTTGAGTTGAGGATCATTTAATAGATGAGAATAGAGATCAAAAATGGCAGCACTTTCTTTCTGTGAACTAGCAGTGAAACGTTTACTGATACGACGGCATTCAGCTGTGGCTTTTTCAAAGGCACAAGTCAGCCTTGAGCGCTCAGCCTGATAATCCAGTGTTAATACTTCAGCAACTTGTTCCAACAAAGGTTGGGAGCGATCTTGCCATCCCTGCGCCATCACAATGCCATCAGAAATGGCAAGTGCCTTAATACGGGTTTGACGATACTGACCAAATAACCCTTTTGTTTGCGCCTGAGCGAGAGCAGCAGCAAGCTGCATCGCCAGTGTCACCATGAAAGATTCTTCACTTTCATTAAATAACCGTCGCTCACGCTGTTGAACAACTAATATTCCCTGCAATTGGCGACGATAAACAATCGGTACACCTAAAAAAGCCCGCAGGCTTTCTTCTTTCACTTGGGGGATATATTTAAAACTTGGATGGTCACGGACATCAGCGAGATTAATTAATTCGGACAAACGCCCAACTTGCCCCACAACGCCTTCATCAAAGGCCAGACTGATTGCTTGTCCCTTGGGTTTTTTCAACCCTTTAGTTGCCATCAGGTAATAACATTGCCGCTGATGATCTGCCAGATAGATAGAACAGACATCCGTGTTCATTGCCAGACACGTTTCATTGACCAGTAACTCAAGCGCTTCAGATAAATTAGCTGCCATCGCAACCTTTTCGACAATTTCCCGTAAGCGCATGAGCATAGCAATGACCTAATTTCTTCTACGACGATGTAAATAAGGTGAATGTAGCAATGAAGCAGGTTCCTGAGTTGGCATCACAATAGAAGAGAATTCTTTCATCACGCGGCGATATACATCTCGTTTAAAAGAAACTACCTGCCGGACAGGATACCAATAGCTGACCCAACGCCAACCATCAAACTCCGGCATCTTACTGCGCTGCACATTAATATCTGCTTCATTACACAGCAACTGCAATAAAAACCAGCGTTGCTTTTGCCCAATACAAACGGGCTTTGTATCCCAACGCACCAAACGCTTGGGTAATTTGTAACGCAACCAACTCCGGGTCGAAGCGAGAACCCGTACATCTTTGCGATTTAAACCAACTTCTTCGAACAACTCGCGATACATCGCTTGCTCTGGTGATTCCCCCGGATTGATCCCCCCCTGAGGAAACTGCCAGGAATGCTGCCCATAACGGCGGGCCCATAGAACCTGCCCTTGGAGATTACAAATTACAATTCCTACATTCGGGCGGTAGCCATCATCATCGATCACCAGACTACCTCTCGATATAACAAATTTAAAAAGATAGCTAATTGTTTCACACTCATCTCAAGCGGTAAACCTCTATGATTGGACTTTGCAGGCACAACTGAAGTCTCTACAATACCGACATCTCAACGGGGTGCGGCTGTTGCAAAACAGTACGGCTGGGAACAAACCCGTCGAACCTGAATCGGCTAGTACCGTCGTAGGGATTTGAGACGCTATTCATTGATATAATAAATGTAATTTTTATTTAGCACTTTCTCAGATCCTTTATCACTGCGAATAACTATTTATATTCACAACTATTAATATTTATTACTATTTGTATTAATAACTATTTATATTCATAACTACAGGAGAGCAAAGTGTTTAAGAAATTATTTTCCAGCTTTATTGCTATCGGTATGCTGTCTATTTCGGCCTGTGCCTTTGCTCAGGTGAAGCCGACACTGACAGTTTATACTTATGATTCATTTGCCTCTGAGTGGGGTCCGGGGCCTGCCATCAAAAAAGCCTTTGAAGCAGAGTGCGGCTGTGAACTAAAACTCGTTGCTTTGGAAGATGGGATATCCTTGCTGAACCGTTTAAGGATGGAAGGCAAAAAAACTCCCGCAGATATTATACTGGGGTTAGATAACAATCTGATTCAAGCCGCTCAGCAAACGGGGTTATTCACACCCAGTCACGTCAATACTTCAAAACTGAAATTACCCATTACATGGAACAATACAACGTTTATTCCTTATGATTACGGTTATTTCGCCTTTATTTACAACAAAAACACCCTATCTCATCCACCCAAAAGTATGGATGAATTAATCAATAGTCACCAGAATTGGAAGATTATTTATCAAGATCCACGCACTAGCACTCCGGGCTTGGGGTTACTGCTCTGGATACATAAGCTTTATGGAGACACAGCGGCACAAGAATGGCAGAAAGTTGCCAAAAAGACACTGACCGTCACTAAGGGCTGGAGTGAATCCTATGGTCTGTTTCTGAAAGGTGAAGGTGATATGGTACTGAGCTACACCGCGTCACCGGGCTATCACATTATGTCAGAGAAAAAAGATAACTATGCCGCAGCCATATTCAAGGAGGGACACTATTTGCAGATTGAGGTAGCCGCTCAAGTGGCTTCAAGCAAACAGCCAGAACTGGCGCAAAAGTTCCTGAATTTCATGATTTCACCGGCATTTCAGCAAGTATTGCCAACAACTCAATGGATGTATCCCGTGATTGATATTCCTTTGCCTGACGTTTTCAAACAACTTCCTGTTCCTGAGAAATCTCTGCAATTCAACGCAGATGATGTGGCAAAACACCGTACAAAATGGATCCGTACATGGCAAAGCGCTGTAAGCCGTTAATCGCGGGTTGGTTATTGCCGGGGGTCATTGCCTCCGGCTTATTAATTATCGTTGCCCTGTCAGCATTCGGGGCACTGTGGCTCAATGCGCCTGAAAGCCATTGGCGGGAATTTTTAAATGACAGTTATCTCTGGCATGTCATTCAGTTTACTTTCTGGCAGGCATTTTTATCTGCTGTCTTCTCGGTAACCCCTGCCATTTTTCTGGCACGGGCACTTTACCGTCGCCATTTTCCGGGAAAGATACTATTTCTGCGCTTATGCGCCATGACATTGATTCTTCCCGTTTTAGTCGCTCTGTTTGGCATTCTTACCGTTTATGGTCAAACCGGCTGGCTGGCAAATATTTTCCAATGGATAGGCGTTGAATATCGTTTTACCCCTTACGGGTTGCAAGGCATTTTGCTGGCACATATTTTCTTCAATACGCCAATGGCAACACGGTTATTACTGCAATCTCTGGAAAGTATTGCTATTGAGCAGCGTCAACTCGCTGCCCAGCTTGGTATGAATGAATGGCAACATTTTCGTTTTATCGAGTGGCCTTATCTGCGCCGCCAGATTTTGCCGACCGGCGCATTAATTTTCATGCTGTGCTTTGCCAGTTTCGCAACCGTCCTTGCCCTGGGGGGAGGCCCGGCAGCAACGACCATTGAACTTGCCATTTATCAGGCCATTAGTTATGACTATGATCTTGGTCATGCTGCCCTGCTTGCCTTAATACAACTTTTTTGTTGCCTCGGTTTAGTGCTCCTTAGCCAAAAGCTCAAGGGCGTACTTTCTGTTGGTTATGGGCATCAACAACAATGGCGTAATCCACAGGATTCATGGCTGCGAAAATTGTCTGATGGTTTACTGATTGGCATCGCTTTACTGCTGTTACTTCCTCCGTTATTGGCAGTAATAGTTGATGGCCTGAACCGTGGTATTTTTAGTGTCTTAAGCCAACCTGCTTTATGGCAGGCTCTAACAACTTCCATCATCATTGCATTGGGGGCAGGATTGCTGTGTGTCATTCTGACCATGATGCTACTATGGAGCAGCCGCGAATTACGCTTGCGTCACTCTTCCCGATGGGGACAAGCAATGGAAACCAGTGGCTTGTTGATCCTTGCCATGCCGGGAATTGTCCTTGCCACGGGATTTTTCCTCCTGCTGAACACCACCATTGGTATACCTCAATCACCTTACGGATTGGTCATCTTGACCAACGCCCTGATGGCAATCCCCTATGCCCTAAAAGTGTTGGAAAATCCGATGCGCTATCTGGCGGAGCGTTACAATCCCCTATGTCGCTCCCTTAATATTCAAGGATTTCACCGCCTGCGCTGGATTGAGCTTAAGGCATTAAAAATCCCATTAGCGCAGGCGCTGGCTTTTGCCTGTGTATTATCAATTGGAGATTTTGGGGTTGTTGCATTATTTGGCAACGAAGATTTCCGTACCTTGCCTTATTACTTGTATCAACAAATCGGGGCATATCGTAGTCAGGATGGTGCAGTAACCGCATTCCTACTGCTTTTGCTTTGTTTTATTTTATTCACTGTGATTGAACGCTTACCGAGCCGACGCCATGATTAAACTTGAAAATGTCACTTATACCTATGAACACCTTGCCATGCATTTTAGTGTGAACGTTAAAGCCGGAGAACGCATTGCGATCCTCGGTCCAAGCGGAGCGGGTAAAAGCACATTATTAAGTTTAATCGCGGGATTCCAGTTTCCAGAACAAGGCAATATCTGGCTGGATGGCGAAAATCACACAAATACCCCACCTTCTAAACGACCTGTTTCGATGTTGTTTCAGGAAAATAACCTGTTTTCCCACTTAACCATTGAGCAAAATATTGGTTTGGGATTGCATCCCGGATTGCGGTTGAGTACTGAGCAAAAGGAAACGCTCCAACAGATTGCCACACAAGTGTCGCTGGAGGAGTGCTTGCCTCGCCTACCCGCTCAACTTTCTGGCGGACAACGCCAGCGGGCGGCACTGGCTCGCTGTTTAGTCCGCCATCAACCAATTTTATTGCTGGATGAGCCATTTTCGGCACTTGATCCTGCTTTGCGTAATGAAATGCTGGAATTGCTGAATCAAATATGCAGTGAACGACAAATTACCTTATTAATGGTGTCCCATAATCTTGATGATGCAGCAAAAATTGCTCCGCATTCTTTGCTGATTGTCGATGGAGAAATTCATTATCATGGGGCAACGGAGAAGTTAGTAAGTGGAGAGGTTGATGAGGCGGTGATTTTGGGAATAGGTTGAATTACTGAATTAGATAAATTCAATGATAATAAGCAAATTAAATAAACAACCACCTACCAATAACCCGAAATGGCCGCTTAAACGGCCACTAATACATATACCTTACTCACCACTTTCTATATTACCTAACGCCACTTTCTTATATACAACTAAATTTTCACGATCCTCATCGGGCCTATTCCCATGCCAAAATAGCATCATGCCTTTAGGAGCAGGTTCTATTTCTTCGGATAACACAATCAACCAATCGCATTTTTCAGGCGTTTCAAATTTACTCTGTTGTTGATGCAAGACATGAGCAAAATAATAAAGCATTGGCGCTTCAGATTCGCCAATATTATACGATGCCATACAATTATTAACTTGATAAACGCCAGCTAATTTGTGTTTTAGATCAAGAAATACCTCTTTATAACCCTTAGCGTAATCAATCCAGCCAACAAATAGCGTAAATACTAATCCCCAAACGGTAGCGATACCTAAAACCCAATTTTGAGCAGCACGCAAGGCGGGTGATTTAGATAGAAGCCAATTTTTCGCCATCCATACAGCGGTTATAAAAACAGCGATGGCAATGATAAATCCTGAAAAATGCATCTGATAACTCATTGGCAACCATCTGCCAAACGGCGCTAACCAATGCTTGTAATCAGAGGAAAGCGATAAAAAGTAACAGCCCCATAAAAATATAATCAGAATAGACCAAAGTGTAGAGGAGAATATGGTTAAATATCTATAGATTAACTTAGGTAATTTAATGAATGTTTCTGTAGCTAAAATTGCCATTGGTGCAATAAAGGGTAATAAATATAATGCACGACCAGAAGCTGATATTTGCAATAAAACAACTCCTAATACAACAAACGCCGCGCAAAGGAAATAATGTTTATCCGACAGGATCTTAATTGGATTCATTAATATAAAGATGAAAGCCAATATTCCTGATGGCAAGGCAAAAAATAGCACTGCTTCAGGGATTATTGTCAAATTCCCTCTTGCACCAAGATCTTCAACAGAAAAACCTAAAAATCGACCGATATTATTATCCCAAAACCAAACTTTGAATAAATCGGGATGTTCAATCAATAGCATAACTGGCCACGGCAGAATTAAAATCAGTGCAATTATTCCTGACAATAAAGCACTTAGCCAATAATACTTGGCTCGACAATGTTTAAGAAAAATAGGAGCCAGAACAAGGCAAATCCATAGTAATCCGGGAATAAATACCCCTTTTGATAATAACGTTACAGTTGTACCAATGATTAACCATAAACAAGAGTAACTTGTTTTTTCGTTTTTGATTAATCCCAGCAAACCATATAATCCGATGGTTGTTCCTGTTATTAATGCGGTATCAGTAAACATATCGTGACTGTGACGAACCAATCCGGGAGCACTTGCATACAAAGCAAAGGCTATCCATAGCCTACTGTCTGTAAAGTTTTTGACATCAAATACACGACGAGCCAACAGAATAAAAAAAGAAAAATTGATCACTGAAAAAAATAAACTGGCTGTTCTGGCTGCATCATGCATCGTAAGCCAGTGAGATAACAAATGGATGAATGAAGTTGCAGTCCAATAATACAAAGGAGGCTTTTCCATAAAAGGTTGCCCCGCATTCATTGTTACCAACCAATTTCCTGTTTCATACATGGTTTGAATAATGCCAAAACTGTAATTTTCATCTTGTTTCCAAGGGGTATGCCCATAAATACCCGGTAACAAATACAGCAGCATGAAAGTGATAAATAACAGTAATGCTTTGATATCTGTTTGACTCAATTTGTTTGGATTATTCATCATGGTTTACCAGATTCAATTGACTTTCGTTTTCTCTTGGATTTAATAACAAAAGATGCTTAAGTGCGATAACGGAATGCTTAACAACTTTGATCAACTCAAAATAGCTTTAATTATTAGTCTATTTCTGATAAAAATCATCCATTATAAATAATCTCCCTCCTTCCATCTTTTTAACCCACAAAGCAGCAACCTGAATAAAGGAGGAATTTAATTATTCCTCCTCGAGTGATAGTAAATATATTTAATTATCAGCAGTTAAATTATCACTTTTCGTAATGCACACTACCTTTACCAACTGAAACGTTTTTAATTTTTTCTTCTACCAAGGCCCAGAATGAAACTTTTCTTTTATGCTTTTCATACAATCCGTTTAGATAAGTTTCATGCATATCAAGCCCCTGCCAATCTGATAGCTTTTGGCTATAGTCAAAGCTCTTTTTCAGATCAGAAACAGCATATTTGTAATATTTACTTGCACCGCGATTTAGAACCTCACTGACCAATGCTCGTCGCAAAAATATCGCAGAATGAGCAAATCCGCATTTATCCAGCCCAGTTGAACCTTCCCTAGCCAATTTATGGCCGAAAGTTTCCACAATATTGGCTTTATCTTCCTCTTCGAGCGTCAGAATATATTCATTGAGAAGATCAAATTTCTTCATTTCGACCAAGAAACAAATATATTGGAAATCTCCATCTTTTCTACTGCTATCCAGAAATAATTGTATCGCCTGCACTCTTTCACTTTCGTCAATCAGACTTTCATATAATTCATAAAATTTATAGCTGTAGTCATTTTGGAAGGCTTCAAAGCAAAGTTCTTTTGCTTTTTCTTTCTGGCCTTCTTCAATATTGGCTTTAATTAATAGCGACATCAGTACATCATAGTATCTGGATCGCTGAATTTCATGATCTTTTCGAAAATTCTCCAATACCACAATAGCTTCATCCGCCCGGACATCTTCAATCAGCAATTCTGCATAAGCCAGATAAGCTGTAATTATTGAAGCGGATTCAATATCTTGATCAATCATCATTTTCAGGAAATCCATATCATTGAGAGCCTTGCTGATAGCTATGGCTTCTCTATACTCTTTATGTTGATAAAAGAGATCCCGCAGTAATTGAAATGTTGCCAGACCAAAGTCATTTTTGTAATTAAGCAAGAAAGTCTCGTTAAAACAAAAATAAGTTTTTTGGGCGATATTAAAAAGCTTATTCGCAACAACAGCCTTATCGACATCTTTTTGTAAGGCAAGTGCTTTTACCCACGTTTCAATTACATAAAAGTAATAATCCTGCCAGCCACCGCTTGACGTATCCTTAGTTTCAGCCACACGGTCAAAATCCAGCACTATTTTCTCCAATAGTATTTCCGACTCTTTCGGTGCCTTTGATATCGCATTATTAAGCAGCGGAGCCATCATTTTATGTAGTTCTTTAAAGAAGATATCAGCTTCATGATAATCAAGGAATCGCTGGCTTTTAGTGCATTTTTTATATTCTTTTTCTATCAGTTTCAAAATATCTTTCGGTTCCAACAGGTAGCCACTACTTAATGTGGTTTTAGCCTGTTCATTATTCGTAATAATGACTTGAATAATTTCAAGCAGTTTTTCTTTATCAAAACTGGTGAGCAATTCCATTTGCTTTTTAGTTAACCCATTTTTCATTATCTCCCCCAACAAGTGGCCCGTCAAAAAGCAGTTGCCTTTATTCCTCAATGTGATTTGCCTAAAGCAAAACCTCTACTAACGTAGGAGCGGCAATGTGAAATAAAGACATTGCCATTGAAAGATTTCAATCGTCAGCCTGTTTCGGCGCAATATTGATTACAATATCGTCAATTGCAACATCTGGAAAAAGCGCTCAGGGAGCAGGGTATTCTCCTCTACGAAACAGATATCCGCCCACCCGATAGGTTTATGATGGAGCGCTTTACTACTGCTCCCGTTTGGTTCAGCCACAAATCCGACATAAGTTATCAAATGAAACCCAATCCCGCCTATCGGCCTGATTTGAAATGGGTGTCTCTGGATATCGAAACCAGCCAGCATGGCGAGCTATATTCCATTGGACTGGCTAAAACGTCTCCATTCAGAAGAAGAAGCCAGTCAAATCGGGCATTCTCTGACGCAATTTGTCAACCAATGGTGGCGAAACCATCTTGCCATTTATTCAAGATGACTTTATGCCCCTGCTGACTGGGCAAATGAGCATATCTTTTGAATAATGGATATTTTTGCAGGTGACGACTTGCTCAGCTTCAATTAACATATCGCCCCTCTAATGGGCTACTGTACTTTTGTGATCCCGTTATAAAAAGAACGGGCGTTGTAAAATTCAGTTGAAAACTATCCCTATCGATAACCAATGATGATCGATATCCGACAAAAGCAGCCACCCTGCAACCATAAATAATATTGTCTAACAGAAAACTGAGCCAAAATTTATGCCATTTACTCTTGGTCAACGCTGGATAAGCGACACAGAAAGCGAACTTGGATTAGGAACAGTCGTGGCGCTTGATGCGCGCATGGTGACGTTGCTCTTCCCTGCCAGCGGAGAAAACCGCCTTTACGCACGCAATGATTCCCCCATCACCCGCGTTATGTTTAATGTGAGCGATACCGTGACCAGTCACGAAGGCTGGAAACTCAAGATCGATGATGTCCAGCAAGATAATGGCCAGCTGATCTATGTCGGTACTCGTCTGGACACTGAAGAAGAAAATACCTGCTTGCGGGAAGTTTTTCTGGATAGCAAGCTGACGTTTAACAAGCCACAGGATCGCCTGTTTGCGGGGCAAATTGACCGCATGGATCGCTTTGCTTTGCGTTTTCGCGCCCGTAAACACCAAAGTGAGCAATTCCGTCTGGCAGAAAGTGGGCTGCGTGGTATTCGAGCCAGTTTAATTCCTCACCAATTACACATTGCTAATGAAGTGGGCAAGCGTCACGCACCTCGTGTATTGCTGGCGGATGAAGTTGGTCTGGGTAAAACCATTGAAGCCGGTATGATTATCCATCAGCAATTGATGGCTGGACGTGCGGAACGTGTGTTGGTCATTGTGCCTGAAAGCCTGCAATACCAATGGCTGGTAGAAATGCTGCGCCGTTTCAATTTGCGCTTTTCGCTGTTTGATGATGGCCGATACAGCGAAGCGCTTCATGACAGCGATAATCCATTCGAAACCGAGCAACTGATTATCTGTTCGCTGGATTTTGTTCGCCGCAATAAGCAACGCTTTGAACATCTGCTGGAAGCGAGTTGGGATTTGATGGTGGTAGATGAAGCCCACCATCTGGCATGGAGCGAAAAATCCCCAAGCCGCGAATATCATGTTATCGAACAATTGGCAGAACAAATCCCTTCCGTCTTGCTGTTGACAGCAACTCCGGAGCAGTTGGGACAAGAAAGCCACTTCGCCCGTCTGCGCCTGCTGGATCAAAATCGTTTCCACGATTATCAGGCTTTTATTGATGAACAACAGCAATACCGCCCTGTCGCAGATGCTGTTACGTTGCTGTTATCCGGTGAAATACTGAACAATGATCAGCAAAATGCAATCGGTGACCTGATCAGTGAGCAGGATATCGTACCTATGCTGAAAGCAGTAAACAGCAATCAGGATGAAGAGAGTGAAAATGCCCGCCGCGAACTGATCACCATGCTGATGGATCGTCACGGCACCAGCCGACTCCTTTTCCGTAATACCCGTGGTGGTGTAAAAGGCTTCCCACATCGTGAATTGCATGAGATCAAGTTACCATTGCCATCCCAATATCAGACGGCAATTAAGGTTTCTGAAATCATGGGTGCCAAAAAGACGGTAGAAGCCCGTGCCAAAGATATGCTCTATCCTGAGCGGATCTATCAGGAATTCGAAGGGGAAAATGCCACATGGTGGAATTTCGATCCCCGTGTAGAATGGTTGATGGGTTTCTTGATGGCAAACCGCGATGAGAAAGTACTTGTGATTTGTGCCAAGGCAGAAACTGCGCTGCAACTGGAGCAAGTTTTGCGTGAGCGCGAAGGTATCCGCAGTGCCGTGTTCCACGAAGGTTTGTCCTTGCTGGAACGTGACCGTGCCGCTGCTTATTTCGCTTCTGAAGAAGAAGGTGCGCAAGTACTGCTCTGTTCTGAAATTGGCTCAGAAGGACGTAACTTCCAGTTTGCCAACCAACTTGTCATGTTTGATTTGCCATTCAATCCTGATTTGCTGGAACAGCGCATCGGTCGTCTGGATCGTATCGGTCAAAGCCGCGATATCAAAATCAGTGTGCCTTATCTGGAAAATACTGCGCAATCCATTCTTCTGCGTTGGTATTACGAAGGTCTGGATGCCTTTGAGCATACTTGTCCTACAGGTCGCCCCATCTATGACAAATATTATGAAATCCTGCTGAATTTCCTTGCCAAACCAAATGAGCAAACCGGATTCTGTGAATTTATTGCAGAATGCCGCAAGCATCATGAGGCGCTCAAACAACAATTGGAGCAAGGACGTGATCGTCTGTTGGAGATGAACTCCAATGGTGGCGAGCGAGGCCAGAAACTGGCAGAACAGATTGCTGCACAGGATAACGATACTGATCTGGTGAATTTTGCCCTGAATCTGTTCGATATCATTGGCATCAATCAGGAAGATCGCTGCGACAATATTATTGTCCTGCATCCATCCGATCATATGCTGGTGCCTGATTTCCCCGGATTACCAAAAGATGGCTGCTCCATTACGTTTGACCGTGAAAAAGCACTGTCCCGCGAAGATACTCAATTCCTGAGCTGGGAACACCCAATCATTCGCAATGGTCTGGATTTAGTCCTGTCTGGGGATACGGGAAGCTGTGCCGTTTCCATCCTGAAAAACAAAGCGCTGCCAGTCGGTACACTGTTGGTTGAGTTGATTTACGTTGTTGAAGCCCAAGCGCCAAAGCACCTGCAATTGACCCGTTTCTTGCCACCAACGCCAGTGCGCCTGTTGTTGGATCTGAAAGGAACCAATCTGGCTTCTCAGGTTGAGTTTGAAAGCTTCAACCGCCAGCTGAACGCCATCAACCGTCACAACGCCAGCAAGTTGGTTAATGCGGTACAGAAAGAAGTTCATGCTATTTTGCAACAATCAGAGCCTCTGATTGAAGAGCAAGCGCGCGTGTTGATTGAGACGGCGAAGAAAGAAGCAGATGAAGCGCTGTCGGCTGAATTGTCACGTCTGGAAGCCCTGAAAGCGGTTAATCCGAATATCCGTGATGATGAACTGGAAGCGATTGAATCTGAGCATAAGAATCTACTGCTCAATCTTGATCAGGCTAACTGGCGTTTGGATGCTATTCGTTTGGTGATCGTTTCTCACCAATAAGTTTCTCACCAATAAAATGGTTTCCCGTGAATAACATAAATAAATAGCTATCAATCGTTAGCCAATCTAAGTTCAGGGGCTTTCTCCGTGAGATGCCCCTGAAATCCAACCTTTTCCGACCCATTGGAGCCACTATGCTGGAGTCTTATAATCCCCCGACCGATCCTTGGTTATATGTGCTGTATCAGGATGAGCACATTATGGTTGTTAATAAACCCAGTGGATTACTTTCTGTGCCGGGTAAAGCAGAAGAGCACAAGGACAGTATTATGACGCGGATACAGGCTGAATTTCCCATAGCTGAATCAGTCCATCGATTGGATATGGCCACTAGCGGTATCATGGTCGTTGCTCTGACTAAAGCAGCCGAGCGTGAGTTGAAACGCCAGTTCCGTGAACGTGAGCCGAAAAAAGTCTATATCGCGCGGGTATGGGGAAAAATGGAGCAAGAAAAAGGATTGGTGGATTTACCCTTGATCTGCGACTGGCCGAAGCGCCCGAAACAAAAAGTCTGTTTTGAAACGGGCAAGTCAGCGCAAACTGAGTATCAGGTACTGGAATATGAAGCTCAGGCAACCCGTGTCCGATTGGCACCAATCACAGGACGTTCCCATCAGCTGCGGGTACATATGCTGGCACTTAGTAATCCTATTCTGGGAGATAGGTTCTATGCTCATACGCAGGCAAGAGAACTGGCACCTCGCCTGCAATTACATGCCCAAGAGCTATTCATTACTCATCCGGCTCATGGCACGCCAATGCATTTTGAGTGCAAAGCCGAATTTTGACGAGTGCTATTTAAAGCCCCGTTCCTTTTTAATCAAATCGTAAGCCGACTGGATGGACTGTGCCTTCTGTTTCGCAAGTTCCATCATTTCTGGTGGCAAGCCTTTTGCCACCAGTTTATCGGGATGATGCTCACTCATCAGTTTTCTATAAGCTCGCTTAATGGTTGTCGCATCATCCTGTTTATTGACGCCCAATACTTTACAAGCATCTTCCAATGTCGCTCGCTGCTGCCTATGACCTTGATAATGTCCATGTTGCTGGGATTGCCCACCAAAATTATGCCCATCAAAATGACGTCCTCCTTCCATCATGGCAAGAAATTGTTCAAATTGAACACGGGAAATGCCTAATTCTTCGGCGATAACAAACAGAACCTTTCTTTCATTGGGATGCAGTTCACCATCAGCAAATGCAGCTTGTAACTGAATTTCCAGAAACATTCGAATCAGGTCAAAACGACCGAAGCAAGCACGGCGTAATTGTCGCAATGTTTCACGCAAAGGAAATTGAAGCTGTTTACCTTCACGAAATGCCTGCTGTGCGGAAAGCCGAGCCTCACCATGTAACTGCATTCTGTTCATCAGTTGGGTGGCTAGCTGGATATCCGTTTCTGTTACCCGACCTTTTGCTTTGGTCAAGTGTCCCAATACTTGAAAAGTACTGCGGAAAAACAGTGCCTGTCGGGTTGAACCTTTAGTGCTCTCCCCCAATTTCTTCGTCCTGACTTTGTCGAGTAGATGACCAAGCAATAAGCCGATCACAATCCCCCAAAAACCAGTACCAGACGCAATCCCAAATATCAATCCAAATAATTTTCTCCAATACTGCATATAGTCTTCAATTCCCCAATGCCCTGAGCGCAATTTTGCATTATCATACTATTCATTAAGCTCTGTGCCTAACAGCAAGATTAGCAAAGTTAAACTTTACTCTGGCGCATATATCTCAACTACGTTAGTCTCTGAGCGTTTGCCGGCACGATGCCACTGATGACGGAACCGCATAAACATCTATGAATAAATGTTATCCTACCCTGCTGGCCACAATGGTATGGGCAGCTCTTTATAGTCAGCAAGCTCATGCTGACCTTGCAGCACAATGTATGTTGGGTGTACCTGTCTACGATAAGCCAATTATCACAGGCGATCCTAATAAAATGCCAATTAACATTAAATCCAATGATACTCACGGTGAATATCCCAATTTGGTTGAGTTTATTGGCAATGTTGATATCCAACAGGGAAATAAAACGCTGACAGCCGATAGGGTTCGGCTCGAACAAACACAAGATAAAGAACCTGTCCGCACTATTACCGCAGAAGGTAATGTCCAATATGATGATCCCCAGATCATTTTGAAGGGGCCACGCGCCTGGGCTAATCTGAATAATAAAGATACCGACGTGGAACAAGGCAATTACCAGATGGTTGGTCGTCAAGGGCGTGGCAGCGCAGACAAAATGATGCTGCGTGATGAAAACCGCTATACCATTCTGAATAATGGAGTATTCACTTCCTGTCTGCCCGGCAATGATAGCTGGAGTGTTGTTGGTTCCGAGGTAATCCTTGACCGTGAAGAGCAATTAGCTGAAATCTGGAATGCACGTTTCCGCATTGCCAATGTACCTGTGTTTTACAGCCCATACTTGCAATTGCCGATTGGTGACAAACGCCGTTCTGGTTTTTTGATCCCCAATGCCAGTTTTTCCAATAAAGATGGCTTCCAGTTCCTGCTTCCATATTACTGGAATATTGCACCCAATTATGATGCCACGATTACTCCGCATCTCATTACTATGCGCGGTTTGAAGCTGGATAATGAATTCCGTTACTTAACTGAAGCGGGTACGGGTACAGTTGCGTTGGATTGGATCCATAATGATCGCTTGTATGCAGATGATAAGAAATTCGATAAGAATTTAGCCAAGAGGAATAGTGATAGCCGTTGGTTGTTCTATTGGAATCACAGTGGTGTCATGAATCAAGTTTGGCGTTTCAGTGCTGATTATACCAAAGTCAGTGATCCGAACTATTTCCGTGATTTCAGCTCACAATACGGTTCCAGTACCGATGGCTACGCTACCCAGAAATTCAGTATTGGCTATGCACAACAGAACTGGAATGCCACACTGACAACCAAGCAATTTCAGCTTTTTACCATTGATGATAGAAGAAGAGCCTACCGATCCGAACCTCAGTTAGATCTCAATTATTATAAAAATGATCTGGGGCCATTTGATTTTCATACCTATTCCCAAATAGCGAGATTTACCAGTGTTGGTAATCAGTGGCCAAATGCAACCCGTTTGCATCTGGAACCAGCCATTAACTTACCTCTTTCTAATGGCTGGGCGAGCATCAATAATGAATTTAAATTGATGGCAACTCATTACCAACAGGATGTTTCTGATGCAGTTAAAAAAAATCCAAAAACTGCTTCATTGGAAAATTCGGTAAACCGTGTCCTGCCAGTGTTTAAATCAGATGCGAAGATGGTGTTCGAACGCGCCATGTACTTTAATCAAGATTACACTCAAACACTGGAGCCACGCGTTCAGTATCTCTATGTGCCTTATAAGAATCAGAATAACATTAACAACTTTGATTCTTCTCTGCTGCAAGCGGACTATACCGGATTATTCCGTGACCGCTTCTACAGTGGCTTAGACCGCGTTTCATCTGCCAATCAATTTACTACGGGTATGACTACCCGCGTTTATGATGAAAATTTAGTTGAACGTTTCAGCCTGTCCATAGGTCAAATTTACTACTTTGAACGCCCACGTACCGAAGATATTGCGTCTATTTCAGGTGGTAAGGATATTATCGGAAATAAAAAGGGAACGGGAGCCACTACATGGGCTGGCGATGCGCACTGGAGAATCGATGATTCTTGGGGTCTCAAAGGCGGGCTGCAATATGATAATCGTCTGGGCAGTTTAACTATGGGTAATGCCGTAGTGGAATACCGCCGTGATGCTGATCGTATGTTTCAGTTGAACTATCGTTTTGTTGACCGCGATTATATTCAAGCCACTCTGGAGCAAGGCGCCCCCGCTTATCAGCAGGGTATTTCTCAGGTTGGTATGGTGGCAAGCTGGCCATTGTCAGATCGTTGGGCATTTGTAGGCGCTTACTACTACGATACTAAAGAGAAACAACCTGCAAACCAGATGGTAGGTCTGCAATACAACACTTGCTGCTGGGCGGTTAATGTGGGTTATGAACGCAAAATCGTTAACTGGCGCTTCGGCAGCAGCCAATATGACAACAAATGGTCATTCAATGTTGAACTTCGTGGCTTAAGTAACAATCATAGTTTAGGGAGTCAGAAAATGTTGCAGCAAGGTATTCTTCCTTACCAACGCGCATTCTGATACCGATAAACGCAATGTAAACAAAATAACCCCGCCCAGGCGGGATTGATATGATGGGAAATGTATGAAGAACTGGAGATCGCTCATTCTCGGATTGATGTTTTCAGTAAACTCTGTCGCAATGGCCGCTCCACAAGAGCTCAATAAAGTGGCTGCTATTGTTAACAATGATGTCGTGCTGGAAAGTGACGTCAATAACCTTTTACAATCCGTTAAACTCAATGCGAAACATGCAGGCCAGCAAATACCGGATGAGAAAGCCTTGCGTCACCAGATCCTCGAGCGCCTGATTATGGATGACATTATTCTGCAAATGGCAAATCGGATGCAGATTACTATCCCTGATCAAGCCTTAGACTCTGCGCTCACAAATATTGCAGCCCAAAACCACTTGAGCCTTGCCCAGTTGAAACAAAGTCTGGGCGCAGATGGTATTAGCTTTGATACCTACCGTAATCAGATCCGCAAGGAAATGATTATTGCAGAAGTACGCAACAATGAAGTACGCAGCCGCATCAATATCCTGCCACAGGAAATTGATTCGCTGGCGAACCAAATCGGCAGCCAAAATAGTCAGGACACTGAGTTAAACATCAGCCATATCCTGATACCTCTACCGGAAAACCCAAGTCAGGAACAAGTAGAAAAAGCAGAGACCAAAGTCAAAAAAATCTTGTCTGAACTCAATAATGGCGTCGATTTCGGCAAATTGGCACTGACCTATTCCGGCGATACCCAAGCCCTGAAAGGTGGAAATATGGGGTGGAGCAAACTACAAGAATTGCCATCCTTGTTTGCAGCACAGCTTCAATCGGCGCATAAGGGACAAATTGTTGGCCCAATTCGTTCCGGCGTGGGTTTTCACATTTTGAAAGTGAATGATATCCGTGGTGACCAGATGCCAATCGCAGTCACTGAAGTAGATGCCCGCCATATTCTGCTGAAAACATCACCGATCATGAGCGATGAACAAGCACGCAGCAAATTGATGCAACTCAGAGAAGAGATCTTAAGTGGCAAAATTTCATTTGAAAAAGCCGCAAAAGAGTACTCTCAAGATCCAGGTTCAGCCATGCGCGGTGGAGAGCTGGGTTGGAACTTACCGAGTGCTTACGACCCGGCTTTCCGTGATACGTTGATGCAGTTGCAAAAAGGTGAAATCAGCCAGCCTGTTCACTCCTCTTTCGGTTGGCATTTAATTCAACTGACTAATAGCCGTAAAATCGACAGAACAGATGCAGCACATAAAGATCGTGCTTACCGCCTGCTGTTAAACCGTAAATTCAATGAAGAGGCACAAAGCTGGATGCAAGAATTACGCGCCTCCGCTTATGTGAAAATTTTAGATGGCAGCGATGCTCAACAATAAACCCATCATTATTACCCCCGGCGAACCTGCCGGGGTTGGCCCTGACTTAGTCATTGCCCTTGCCCAAAAAGAGTGGCCCATCCAATTGGTTGCCTGTGCCGATCCAGAGCTGATGCTCTCCCGGGCTAAGCAACTAAATTTACCTCTGCAACTGCAAACTTATTCTCCTGAACACATTTCTTCATCACAAGCCGCTGGAACCCTGACCATCCTGCCCGTTTATCTTCAATCCCCTACTATTGCCGGGGAGTTAAACCGAGAAAACGGTACTTATGTCACGGAAACCTTAGCAAAAGCCTGCGATGGTTGTCTGAATGGCGAGTTTTCAGCATTGGTGACAGGGCCTGTACATAAGGGCGTCATTAATGATGCGGGAGTGCCTTTTACCGGACATACTGAGTTTTTTGCTGACCACAGCCAATGCTCAAGAGTGGTCATGATGTTGGCGACAGAAGAGCTACGGGTAGCACTGGCAACAACACATCTGCCGATTCTGGATGTTCCCAAAGCGATCACGTTTGATTCCCTAAGGGAAGTTGTCACTATTCTCAATCATGATCTAAAAACCAAATTTGGTATCCCCCGCCCCCACATCTATGTTTGTGGCCTGAATCCTCATGCTGGTGAAGGCGGGCATATGGGGCATGAAGAAATAGATGTTATTATTCCGGCCTTAGACAGTCTGAGAGCAGAAGGTATATGGCTGGAAGGTCCGTTGCCTGCGGATACCCTGTTCCAGCCCAAATATTTGGATAATGCTGATGCAGTGCTTTCGATGTATCATGATCAAGGGCTACCCGTGTTAAAATACCAAGGTTTTGGCAGGGCAGTGAATATTACTCTGGGTCTGCCATTTATCCGAACTTCTGTCGATCATGGCACAGCACTGGAGCTGGCAGGGACAGGTCAAGCTGATGTGGGTAGTTTTATCACCGCATTAAATCTAGCAATTAAAATGATACAAAACAGTAATGAATAACAAAGTCCACCAAGGGCATCATGCCCGTAAACGTTTCGGGCAAAACTTTTTAACCGATCAATTTACCATTGATAGTATTGTCGATGCGATAAACCCACAGGCAGGCCAAGCCGTAGTGGAAATCGGTCCGGGTCTGGGGGCGCTGACTGAGCCAGTTGGTGAACGCATGGATAAAATGACTGTCGTCGAGCTTGACCGTGATCTGGCGGCTCGTCTGCATGTCCATCCCAAATTGAAAGATAAGCTGACAATCATTCAACAAGATGCAATGACTGTTGATTTTAGTCAGATTGCCAAAGAGCGCGGTCAATCCCTGCGTGTATTTGGTAATTTGCCTTATAACATTTCTACCCCGTTGATGTTCCATCTCTTCAGCTATACTGATGCTATCGCTGATATGAGCTTTATGTTACAGAAAGAAGTCGTGAATCGTCTTGTCGCAGGGCCTGGCAGTAAAACTTACGGGCGTTTAAGTGTGATGGCACAATACTACTGCCAGGTAATTCCTGTTCTTGAAGTACCACCTACGGCATTTACGCCGGCACCGAAAGTGGACTCTGCCGTTGTGCGTTTGATCCCACATAAGTGCACCCCTTATCCGGTTCAGGACATTCGCATGTTAGCCCGGATCACAACACAGGCATTTAACCAACGGAGAAAAACTCTCCGCAATAGCCTTGGGAATATTTTCTCCGCTGAACAGTTATCTGAACTAGGCGTTGACCCAAGCACGCGGGCTGAAAACATCTCTGTCGAGCAATACTGTAAAATGGCAAACTGGTTATCATCTCAATCTGCAATTGCCTAAGTAAATAAACAGACATTACAGTAACAGGAGGCACTTATGCTCAATGAACCAAGAATTCATATTCAAGTACAAAGTACTTACGTAGAAAGTCAATCACAGCCGGAACAACAACGTTTTGTGTTTGCTTATACAGTATTAATTCGTAATCTTGGGCATTCTCCCGTGCAACTGATTAGCCGTTACTGGCGCATTACCAACAGTGATGGCCACCGAATCGAAATCCAAGGTGAAGGGGTTGTGGGAGAACAACCTTTGATCCCTCCGGGAGCAGAATACCGCTACAGCAGTGGCACTATTTTGGAAACTCCTTTGGGAACTATGGAAGGCTACTATGAAATGATTGATCACAACGGTCGTCCGTTTCAAGCTCCCATTCCTGTGTTCCGTCTGGCTATTCCAACACTGATAAATTAATTATGGCTACCTATCTTATTGGCGATATTCACGGTTGTTATCGTGAATTTCGCGCTTTATTAGAACAAGTTGATTTTAATCCCAATAAAGACACCTTATGGCTGACAGGTGATCTTGTCGCCCGTGGCCCTGATTCATTGGCAGTATTGCGTTATATCAAACAACTCGGCTCCGCAGTTAAACTGGTACTAGGCAATCACGATCTGCATCTGTTGGCGGTTTACGCGAAAATCAGCCGCAATAAACCAAAAGATTTGCTGGATGAATTACTCACGGCACCGGATATTGATGAATTAATAAATTGGTTGAGAAAACAGCCAATGTTGCAAATTGATGACGAATTACAACTTATCATGACACATGCCGGGCTTACCCCGCAGTGGGATTTAGCAACAGCCAAAATATGTACCTGTGAAGTGGAAGCTATTCTTCGTAGTGACAGCTATCCCTTGTTTCTCAATGCAATGTATGGGGATATGCCAAATAATTGGACTCCAGAGTTAAGCGGTCTTGCTCGATTGCGTTACAGTACCAATGCCTTGACCCGGATGCGTTATTGTTTTCCAAATGGTCAATTGGATATGATCTGCAAATCCAAACCTGAAAGTGCCCCTGCTCCATTAAAACCTTGGTTCGAATTACCACGCAATATTCCTGAAGACTATTCCATTGCCTTTGGACACTGGGCCGCACTGGAAGGTCAGGGTGTACCTGCGGGCATCTACGCTTTGGATACGGGGTGTTGTTGGGGAGGTAAATTGACCATGCTCCGTTGGGAAGATAAGCAATATTTCAGCCAGGATTCATTACTCACTAAATTATAAATCCAGCAGATTATAATCCTGACCTGTGACGTCGGAGTGCCTCAAGGCACTCCACACGTAAAATTAGCTCACTCTCGACGTTCTAGAATTTCAAAACAATAGCCATGTGAATTGTTTTCATCTGCATCGTGATATTCGGTAAAAACTGAATTCCACTCGTCAGGTTCATAATCAGGGAAATGTGTGTCGCCAATCACTTCTGCATCAATATGAGTCAGATACATACGGTTGACCAAAGGAATAAACTGCTCATAAATTTTTCCTCCGCCCATCACCATAACTTCTTCGGCATCACCAGCGGCAGCCAAAGCAGCTTCGATAGAGTTTACCCAAGTGACCCGCTCATCGCTTGCAGGTTGACTGCTGATCACGATATTCAAGCGCCCTGGCAAAGGACGGCCAATCGACTCATAGGTCACTCGCCCCATCACAACCGGCTTTCCGAATGTATTGTGTTTGAACCAGGCTAAATCACCTGGCAAAGTCCACGGCATGGCGTTCTCCATACCGATAACTCGATCCATAGCCATCGCAGCAATCAAGCTGATAATCATTAAATCACCTTACAGCCAAGTAGAATGAAAATTTCGGACACTATACGGAAAGGGTTACTTTCAGTCGATAAGATTAGTAGCTTATTCCGAACAAAGAGTTAGTTTGTACAATAATTGTTAAACAATCCATTGTCTTACAAAATATTACTTAACAAATGGACACAAAAATAACATCCTTATTCAATTTCACAGAATATCTATCTGAAAAGCGAGTAATCTGACAGGAGGTCAAGGCTGCTCTTTGCTCTTATTTCTGTACTCACCTTCTTCTTGCTATAAGCTGCTATGAGTTAAGACAGTGGCAAAATTCAATTAAGATGGTAACAGCGTTTCGCTTAGAAACCCGGAGGATTAACAATCAACTTTCCGGCAACCCCACTATCAGCCATCTCCAATATCTGGCTGTAATACATAAAAGGAAAATTCTCATAAGATAGCTGCATCATATTAACCAGCAATTCTGCCCGGCTATCAATCCAAACAGTATCTTTCCAACCATAATCCTGTGGCTCTGGACGTTTGCCATTCAGATTGATGACCTTAAATCTTACCCCTTCAATATGCAAAGGCTGAGGTGTTGATGTTGTGACTATCCAACGCTCCCATGCTCCTTGCTGGCTCGTTATATCGATTTGATGCTTATTCGCTAGTGAACCATTGTTCCCTGATGAGTAATATCCCAAGTCAATCTGACGACTTCGAATGGAGGAGTTAATATGTGGATTATCAGCTACAAGCTGAGTCGGTAATTGATCTGTCACCAACGGAAGCAATCCACTGGCTTTCAGTGTTAATACTGTGGTTGATAAGAGTTTAGTTGAATATTCCAACAAGCCTTTCAAACGATCTATTAAACCTGCAGATTCCCCCGCAGTAATGGTAACACTCTCCCCTTTCGACATATCAATCAGAACCTCACGGCGCTCTCCCGGAGCAAGTGACAATAACTGTACCGCTATGGGAGTAGACAGCAATCCTTGATCAGTACCAATCATGTAGAATGGACGCCCATCGCTGAGTTGCAATTCATATCGCCGAGCATTAGAAGCATTCAGTAAACGCAGTCTGACCCAACCTCTGGCAACTTCTACGAAAGGATTTTCAACGCCATTAACAACCAAGGTATCACCAAGAAAGCCTTGATTATCCGTTGGGTTGTATTGTGGCACACCAAAATTATCAAACCGCTTATCTTGCAAAATAACAGGAAAATCATCGACACCATAATGTTTGGGCAACGGCAGGCTACGGCTGCTTTCGTCTTCCACCAGCCACATACCTGCAAGGCCGGCATAAACATGCCGTGCCATTCGATTTGGGGTATTGGCATGATACCAACAGGTGGTTGCAGGCTGGTCTATCTGGATAACCGGCGACCAACTTTCCTCCGGTTTTATCAAACGAGACGAACCCCCTATCAAGGTTCCGGGTACCAATAATCCCCCTACTGTCATTGAAACCGATTCAGATAGCCGATTGCTATATATTAGTTTGACATAATCCCCTCGGCGAACCCGAATAGTTGGCCCTAAATAATGTCCGTTAATGCCCCAAATGTTAGCATTCTTACGGCCATTAAACGCCCAGTTGGCTTTTTGTATAGTTAAAAACAGTGGTTGTCCTATTCGGGATTCCAGTAAGGGAGGGATCGGCAATTGTGTTTGTTGATTTTTCTTGGCTCTAATCACAAAAGGAAGCGCACCTAAACATATTGCCACACCTGAAGCCTGAATAAATTGGCGCCGACTCAGTGACATACTTTCTCCACAGAAGAAATGGTCTCTACAACAGAAATAATTTGCACAACGAGAATAGCAATCTCCAATGACGGTATATGCTCTTCGTCTTCCAAGCTGCGGCTTGAAGCTCTCAGGCGTACAATTCAAATAATTACTGGGATGAATACCCCGATATTGTGGCTATCAGGAGTTATTATTCTATCGATTGCGTTTAATAAAAACGTTAATTTATTAAACGCAATCATATCGCGAATAGGAGAGAAATTCTAAAATTATCTTAAATTTGTGGCGATAACCCATCCAAGATGCAGGAGATCATACTTAATAATTCCGGACAGTTTACTGTCATTCAATTACCCCCGCTTATTAAGCCCCTCAACTTCTTTATCTAGTTCTTCAATTTTATTTTGCATCATTTGCCGACAGTGTTCTGCCAGTTCACGAACCTGTTCTTTGGTATATTTCTTAGTATCAATCGGAGGCAACATTTCAACAATAACAGTGCCATTATTCCAACGATTGAGTTTTATTTTATGGTGTGTGGAAGAAACACAGACCGGCACGATAGATACTCCTGCTGCAATGGCTGCATGAAAGGCGCCTGTTTTAAACGGCAACAATCCGCGACCGCGACTGCGTGTTCCTTCCGGAAACATCCAGATCGAAACCTGTTTTTTGGTAATTTGATTAACAACCTGTGAGATTGTACCGTGTGCTTTTGTGCGGTTTTCTCTGTCGATCAAAATATTGCCCGTCAGCCAATAAAGCTGACCAAAGAACGGAATAAAAACCAGGCTTTTTTTGCCCACAGTGACGGTACGTGGCTGCACGGCATTAGACATGGTAACCATGTCGTAATTGTTTTGATGATTAGCGATATAAATGCTAGGCCCGTATCCCTGAGCTTCTGCCGGAATACGTTCCACTAGTTTAATACCCAATATTTTATGCAGTTTGCCAAACGCATGGCCGAAGGTCATTACATGACGTGGATTGCGTGGACTGAATAAACAGTAGATACAACCAAAAATAAAGATCAGGATTGTAAACAGAATAACAATAATTCCACGAATAATTGCTAGCATAGCGGCCTCTTGCAGAGCAGGCCAGTATGATACTGGCCCGCAATTATAATTTTTGTTGTTACTTAACTTATTGATTAGACGTTTCCACGTCAACACGTTCCACGCGCTGTAATCCACGAGGCAGTGAAGTTCCCTTACGCCCTCTTTCCGCTCTGAATTTCTGTAAGTCCTCTGGGCGGAGTTGCAATTTACGCTTACCAAAGTAGAGCGTAATGGCGGCTTGTGGAGGCAGTACCAGCAACCAACTCAGCATATCTTCCCCTGATGCGGCCTGAGCTGCGGGGATAGACACAATCTTGTTGCCCTTGCCTTTGGAAAGTTGAGGAAGATCCGCTACAGGGAACATTAACACGCGGCCCGCTTTGGTTATCGCCAGCAGCATATCATCCTGCTCGTTGTTAATTTCCAGTGGCCGCATTACCTTGGCATTTTCAGGCAAAGTGATCATTGCCTTACCTGCGCGGTTCTTAGCAATCAGGTCACTGAAAGTACAGATAAAACCATAACCTGCATCTGATGCCATCAAGAATTTCTGTTCTTCTTTCGCCATCAGAAGATGCTCAACCGATGCCCCGGCAGGCAATGCCAGTTTACCTGTCAAAGGTTCTCCCTGCCCTCTGGCTGATGGTAAATCCAACGAATCAATGGAGTAGCTGCGTCCAGTGGTATCAATAAAGACCACAGGCTGGTTGCTCTTGCCGCGTGCCGCACTGCGGAAACTGTCACCAGATTTGTAATTCAAACCTGCCGGATCAATTTCGTGCCCTTTCGCACTACGTACCCAGCCCATTTCTGACATGATGACTGTAACCGGTTCAGACGGCAGGATGTCATGATCACTCATGGCTTTCGCTTCTGTGCGCTCTTTCAATGGAGAGCGGCGGTCATCACCGTAGCTTGCGGCATCGGCAATAATCTCTTTTTTCAGTAAAGTACTTAACTTACGCTCAGAACCCAAGATCGCCTGAAGTTTGTCACGTTCTTTCGCCAGCTCTCCCTGCTCACCACGGATTTTGACTTCTTCCAGTTTCGCCAAGTGACGCAATTTCAGTTCAAGAATGGCTTCTGCCTGCGTTTCGGTTAATCCAAAACGCTGCATCAATACTAGCTTCGGTTCATCTTCATTGCGAATAATATGGATGACTTCATCAATGTTCAGATATGCCGCCAGCAAACCTTCCAGAATATGCAGCCGCTTCAGGACTTTTTCCAAACGATAATTCAAGCGATTACGTACCGTTTCGCGACGGAAAACCAACCATTCACTGAGGATCTCAACCAATCCTTTAACCGAAGGACGGTTATCCAAACCGATCATGTTGAGGTTAACGCGATAGCTTTTTTCCAGATCAGTGGTTGCAAACAGATGGTTCATGACTTGTTCGACATCCACGCGATTAGTACGTGGAACAATGACTAAGCGGGTTGGATTTTCGTGATCAGATTCGTCACGCAGATCATCCACCATCGGCAATTTCTTTGCCCGCATTTGGCTGGCGATTTGCTCCAGTATCTTTGCGCCGGATACTTGGTGAGGCAGAGCTGTAATAACGACATTACCTTCTTCTTTCGACCAAATTGCCCGCATCCGCACCGAACCACGACCATTTTTGTAGATCTTGCGGATATCTTCTTTTGACGTGATGATCTCAGCTTCTGTTGGATAGTCCGGCCCTTTGACGTATTCCATTGCTTCATCAAGCGATAGATCAGACTTATCCAACATGGCAATCAGAGCATTCGCTACCTCACGGGCATTGTGTGGCGGGATGTCAGTCGCCATACCAACGGCAATACCAGTAGTACCATTCAACAAAATATTAGGAAGGCGTGCAGGCAGCATTTTAGGCTCCTGCAATGTGCCATCAAAGTTTGGCACCCAATCTACGGTTCCTTGTCCCAATTCACTTAACAGCAATTCGGCATATTTGGACAAACGGGATTCGGTATAACGCATCGCTGCAAAGGATTTGGGATCATCCGGCGCTCCCCAGTTTCCTTGTCCATCCACCAACGGATAACGGTATGAGAAAGGCTGTGCCATCAAAACCATAGCTTCATAACAAGCCCCATCTCCATGCGGATGGTATTTACCGAGCACATCACCGACAGTACGGGCAGATTTTTTAAATTTGGCGCTACTACTCAGCCCCAATTCTGACATCGCATAGACAATACGACGCTGAACTGGCTTTAAGCCATCACCGATAAAAGGCAGCGCCCTGTCCATGATGACGTACATGGAGTAATTCAAATAGGCGTTTTCAGTGAACGTGTGAAGCGGCTGACGCTCCACACCATCGTGAGTTATCTCACTCATGTGTTAATTTCCTCAGAATCTGTATTGACTACCGTGCGCGATATTTCTCTTTATTTATGCACTAATCAGTTATACACCAATCAGTTATGCACTAAAGCTATGCGCTAAACTTCAATATCAATGGAGTCACCCTTCTCTTGTAGCCAATTACGGCGATCTTCTGAACGTTTCTTCGCCAGAAGCATATCCATGACTGAAAGGGTTTCTTGATAATTTTCATCATCGATAGTCAATTGCACCAGACGGCGAGTGTTGGGGTCTAATGTGGTTTCGCGCAACTGAATTGGGTTCATTTCACCCAATCCTTTAAAGCGTTGAACGTTCGGTTTACCCCGCTTGCGGCTCAAACGATCCAATATGGCGCTTTTTTCCCCTTCATCCAGCGCATAATGCACTTCTTTGCCGAGGTCGATGCGGTATAGCGGTGGCATTGCCATGTAGACATGCCCGCGTTTCACCAATGTCGGGAAGTGACGGACAAACAAGGCGCACAGCAATGTTGCAATATGCAACCCATCGGAATCCGCATCCGCCAGTATGCAGATTTTACCGTAGCGAAGCTGGCTCAGATCATCACTATCCGGATCGATGCCAATTGCAACGGAGATATCATGCACTTCCTGCGAAGCCAGTACTTCATCTGAAGAGACTTCCCATGTATTCAGGATTTTTCCGCGCAGTGGCATAATCGCCTGAAATTCTCGATCACGGGCTTGCTTCGCAGAACCGCCCGCAGAATCCCCTTCCACCAAAAACAGTTCAGTAATATTGAGATCTTGCGTAGTACAGTCTGCCAATTTACCCGGCAAAGCTGGGCCATTAGTCAGCTTTTTGCGTACGACTTTCTTCGCCGCGCGCATTCTACGCTGCGCACTGGCAATCGCCATTTCTGCGAGTTGCTCCGCATCTTGAATGTGCTGGTTTAACCACAGGCTGAATGCATCTTTCACCACACCGGAAACGAAAGCCGCAGACTGGCGAGAAGAGAGGCGTTCTTTGGTTTGGCCAGCAAATTGCGGATCTTGCATTTTGAGAGACAGCACATAAGCACAGCGATCCCAGATATCATCGGCGGAGAGTTTTACTCCACGCGGCACTATGTTGCGGAATTCGCAGAATTCACGCATGGCATCCAGTAAACCTTGACGCAAGCCGTTAACATGAGTTCCCCCCTGTACTGTTGGGATCAGGTTAACGTAACTTTCCGCCAATAGTTCTCCGCCTTCAGGTAGCCATAACAACGCCCAATCAACCGCTTCAGTATCTGCGCTGAATGTGCCGACAAACGGTGTTTTTGGCAGAGTTATCAGCCCATTGACGGCTTCCAGCAGATAATCAGTCAGCCCGTCGGCATAACACCATTTCTGCTCGGTATTGTTCAGTTTATCCTTAAAGACAATTTCAACCCCCGGACACAGTACCGCTTTAGCTTTCAGCAAATGGGTCAAACGAGTGATAGAGAAACGAGGAGCATCGAAATAGCTTTCATCCGGCCAGAAGTGGACACTTGTTCCGGTGTTGCGTTTACCGCAGCTGCCGATAACTTCCAATTCCTGCACTTTTTCGCCATTCTCAAAGGCGATCTGGTGAACCTGACTGTTACGACGAACAGTCACTTCCACGCGCTTGGACAGGGCGTTGACCACCGAGATCCCAACCCCATGCAAGCCACCAGAAAATTGGTAATTTTTATTGGAGAATTTTCCTCCCGCATGTAGGCGGGTCAGAATCAATTCAACAGCAGAAACTTTTTCTTCAGGATGGATATCAACCGGCATACCACGGCCATCATCTATCACTTCCAGAGACTGATCGCTGTGAAGGATTACTTCAATATGCTTAGCGTGACCAGCCAGAGCTTCGTCCACGCTGTTATCGATCACTTCCTGTGCCAGATGGTTCGGGCGGGCTGTATCAGTATACATTCCGGGACGGCGACGAACTGGCTCCAGGCCACTGAGGACTTCAATGGCCTCTGCGTTGTAACTAGATTGAGTCATGTTGTAATTCTGTCGGTTGCTTCGTTAATAGAGGGCCAATCAGTATTGATATACTGTTGATAATACCAGTCGCTTACTTATTTTTGGCAATTTTTTTACTATTGCCACTGGTTAGCCCCAAGAAGTCGATGATTTGAGGGAAATAGTATTCGAAGCCAATAAAAGCATGATTCCCACCGGATTCGACCGTCTGCCGACACTGCATCAGGTAAGCAACGGCTTGACGGTAATCGAGCACTTCATCCCCTGTTTGCTGCAATAGCCAGATAAGATCAGGCGATTCCAGCGGATCAATGTGCATCACTTTGAGATCATATATGTGGCTTTGTTCGAGAGTATACCGCTCTTCGGTATAGGGATTCACATTTTCCCCAAGATAATTCTGAAGCAAGTCGAATGGACGTACCGCAGGATTGACGATCACAGCAGGTAAACCAAAGCACTGGGAAAGCCAGATAGCCAGATAGCCACCTAAAGAAGAACCCACCAGCCCGATATTTTCACCGGCGCGTTCCATTACCAAATCTTCCAGTAAGATGGCCGCATCTTCAGGATAAGGAGGTAATTGCGGCACCAGCATGTCAATTTCAGGATGCTGCTGGTGCAACCAAGTTTTCAGCTCATTTGCTTTCGCTGATTGAGGTGAGCTATTGAAACCATGTAAATAAAGTAACGTCGACATTAATACCCGTCCGAATCTAAATCCGGGCAAAACTCGTTACTCTTCAGCCTGTGAACCTGTGTTTGCAGTTTCGCTTCTTTATTACCAGTCACAGACAGTTCGAGATAACGCCATCCCGGGGCCACTGTATCAAGCATAAAATTAGTACAATGTGGCTTAAATTGCACACAGGTTGATGGTGTTGCCATAACACGAATACCATTCCACATTTCATCAACTTCTTGATGAATGTGCCCACACAGCATGGCTTTCACCTGCGTTCTGCCTTTCAAACATTCTGATAATTCGGGAGAATTACGCAAACTGTGTTGATCCAGCCATGTGCATCCAGACGGCACAGGATGGTGATGAAGCATAACAATCGTATGGCGATCGCTGTGCTCATCCAAACATTTTTTCATCCATTCAAGCTGGTAATCCGTCAATTCGCCATGAGGAACGCCCTGTACCTGACTGTCCAGCATAATCAACTGCCAATGCTGACCGATGAATATCTGCTTGGAAGGTGAAATTCCTGCGGCTGCCAACGTATCAACCATTGCTGGCTGATAATCGTGGTTGCCCGGCAACCAAACACAAGGCGCAGGCAAACGGGCAATTCCCTCAGCAAAATGCTGGTAGGCATTGATGGTCTGATCCTGTACCAAATCACCTGTCGCAACGATCAAATCAATATCGAGATTTTGCTTCAGGATCATGTCCAATACAGCCTGATAACTGCAATAGGTATTGACTCCCAGCAGTGAGTCACCTTTATTGGCAAAAAGGTGTGTATCAGTGATTTGCAGTATTCTGGCTGTGGCGCCTTCTGCCACAGGTACTTCAAGCAGGCTCTCCAAAAGGTTTCCTTTTCCTGTCGATCATGAGAATTATTCTAGCGTGTCTTTATGCAAAAGATCTGCTGACTGGGACACACTTCCCGTTTTCCAACGCAAATTAGGAATTATACTCCAACCACGCTTTCTTAATTTTTTCATGGTGCAATGCCAGCCATTGTATTGCAATAACCGAAGCCGCATTATCGATAACACCTTCTTCTACCCATTGATAGGCTTGTTCACGGCTGACAACCAGAACACGAATATCTTCATGTTCGCCTTTTAGACCATGAACCCCTGACGCAGTAGAGGCATCGATTTCACCGACAAAAATATTCATGCGTTCTGTTGTACCACCGGGGCTGGAAAGATAACTCAATGCAAACTGACAACGCTTAACCTCAATACCCGCCTCCTCCACTGCCTCGCGACGGACGACCTGTTCAGCATCTTCTCCTTCTTCAATCATGCCGGCAATCACTTCCAGCAACCACGGCGTATGACTGGTTTCAATCGCAGGGATACGGATTTGTTCAATCAAAACAACTTCATCGCGTACTGGATCATAAGGCAGCAAAACACCGGCATGACCGCGTTCAAAAACCTCACGTTTAATAGTTTCACTCCAGCCTCCCTGAAATAGGCGATGCCTGAATTGATATTCAGTCATTTTGAAAAAACCGCGATAAAGCGTTTTTTGGGAAATAACTTCAACATCTTGTTTAGAAAAAGTATATGGCGAGGCAAGATCTTTACTCATAAAATATCCTGATTCTTTTTTAAAATTTCCTATTATTAAAATGTATTTTTCTACATTGATCTAAATAAATTCCTTTTGATAATACAAACAAGCCGAAAAATAAGGCAATATGGCACAAACAGCCACCCTACCCTGCTGGCATTCTCTGCTAGAATCAGTGGTATTGGTTTTTATGCAGGGGCAACTTAAGTAAAATAGCTGCACAACAAGGAACGCAAATGAAAAAATTGCTCTCTCTTTTTATCGCTATGAATCTGGTAGGTTTTAGTACTTCAAGCCAAGCCGCGGATCTGCTACAGATTTATCAGCAGGCAAAAGAAACAAACCCCGAATTGCTTAAGGCACAAGCTGACCGCAATTCGGTTGTTGAAAACATTAATGTAACGCGCAGTAGTTTACTGCCTCAGTTGTCTCTGGGTGCAGGAGTTAATTACAGCAAAAACTATCGGCTTCCCAAAAATCGTCAAATGGAATCCCGTGGTGCTAACGCTGCATTGAAACTGTCCCAAACTATCTTTGATATGGCGAAATGGAATCAACTGAGCCAGTCCGAGAAAAATGCCGATATTGCAGATATCAGTTTCCAGGCAGCCCAACAAAAATTAATTCTGGACACCGCTCAAGCTTATTTTGACGTTCTGAATACAATCGATACCCTAACATTTACCGAAGCCCAGAAAGCCTCACTGTACCGCCAATTGGATCAAACGACCCAACGCTTTAATGTTGGCTTGGTTGCCGTTACCGACGTGCAGAATGCCCGCGCCCAATACGATTCAATTCTGGCACAGGAAGTTTCCAACCGTAACAATCTGGACAATGCGTTGGAGAAACTGCGCCTGATTACGGGTATTTACTATCCTCAATTAGCCTCATTAAATATTGACCAATTTAAAACTAATCAACCGGAGTCTGCTGATAAGGTACTGAAAGAGGCAGAAAACCGTAATCTGAGCCTGTTGTCAGCTCGCTTAAGGCAAGATTTAAGCCGTGAACAAATTAAAAATGCCCAAACTGGCTATATGCCGACCATTAATTTAGAGGCAAGTACTGGTATCACTAATTCCCATAGTCGCGGTGCTCAATCTAATAATGTTTACTCAGGAAGTAACTCTGTTGGGCTATCATTAAATCTTCCCCTGTTTAGTGGTGGTGCTACTTACTCTCAAGTAGAACAGGCGAAATATAATTTCGTCAGCACCAGTCAGGAATTAGAAAACACCTATCGCAAAGTGATACAAGAAGTGCATTCCTCCTCCAATAATATTTCTGCTGCCATCAGTAGTGTTGAAGCCAACAAACAGGCCGTACTCTCTGCGCAAGGTTCATTGGACTCAATGGAAGCGGGTTATCAGGTGGGAACCCGTACTATCGTGGATGTGCTGGACTCGACAACAAAGTTGTACCAAGCCAAACAAAATCTATCCAAGGCACGTTACGATTATCTGCTTTCCCAATTACAGATCCAGCAAGCCCGTGGCATCTTAAATGAAAATGATTTGATAGCATTGAACAAAATGTTAGGCGAACAAATCTCAACCTCTGCCAGCAGCATCATTAAAGAGATGAAAACGCCATCAGTTCGCTGATTTAATGTACTATCGTTCTTGATTGAAAAACGTTATATTAAAAACGCTATACTAATAAAGAAAGCAGCCCGCCGATTGTGTGGGCTGTTTTTTAAGCATAGTCCTTTATGCATAGCCCTATATACATACATAGCCCTGAGAGCTAATCCCATTGGGCATCATAAATGGGATACGCTCTTAATCTTAATCAGATACCTTCAAGATGGATGCTCCCTATGACAATTATTTCTTTAACACCCAGGAAACGGACAAAAGAGATAAATCGCGATGCTTTCCGCAAAACATGGCGAAGTTATCGCTTGGCACCAGTCGCGCTCGCTGTCAGTGCTGTTTTCATGCTATCAGCTTGTGAACAGAACGATGAAACGGTGTCACTCTATACCAATGCCGATGAGTGCTCTCAGGCGAATCCTTCTAAAAGTGAACAATGCAAGACTGCCTACAACAACGCCCTGAAAGAAGCGGAAAAAACCGCGCCGAAATATGCTTCTCGTGAAGAATGTGTTGCTGAATTCGGTGAACAACAATGTACTCAAGCCCCTGCTCAGGCCGGAGTCGGTCAGACTCAGGCTCAGGCTGAAAACAGCAGCGGCAGTTTCTGGATGCCTTTGATGGCAGGTTATATGATGGGACGCCTAATGGGCGGCAGCTCTGCACCATCACAACCGCTGTTCACATCAAAATCGGCTTCCAGCCCAGCTAATGGCAAGTTTGTTGATGCGACCGGTAAAAGCTATGGCTCTGCTACCGCTGGTGGTCGCAGCATGACAGTGCCAAAAACGGCAATGGCACCAAAACCCGCAACCACAACTACGATTACCCGCGGCGGGTTCGGTGAGTCGGTGGCGAAGCAATCAGCCATGCAGCGTTCGTCTGCCAGCTCAAGTTCCAATTCTTCCCGTTCGATGGGTGGTTAATTAACGATGAAACGCATTGGTATTACCGAGCGCCCGGATTGGCGCGAAAAGGCAGCGGAGTATGGTTTTAATTTTCATACCATGTACGACCAGCCTTACTGGAGTGAAGAGGCTTATTACCAGTTCACTCTGAACCAGATTGAAGAAATTGAAGATGTAACGACAGAACTGCACCAAATGTGTTTGCAGGTCGTGGAAAAAGTGGTCGACAGCGAAGAACTGCTGACAAAATTCCAGATCCCAAAGCATTGTTGGGAGTTTGTCCGCTCTTCATGGATAACCAGTCAGCCTTCGCTCTATTCCCGCTTGGATTTGGCCTATGATGGCAAAAATCCGCCTAAATTGCTGGAAAACAACGCCGATACTCCAACGTCTCTGTACGAATCTGCTTTCTTTCAGTGGATCTGGCTGGAAGATCAAATCAATGCAGGCAATCTGCCATCAAATGCAGATCAGTTCAACAGCCTGCAAGAAAAGCTGATTGAGCGGTTTGTTCAGTTACGTGAAAAACATGGATTTGGCCTGCTGCACATGGCCTGCTGTCAGGATACTGACGAAGATCGTGGCACAATTCAATACTTGCAGGATTGTGCTGCGGAAGCAGATATTCCGACAGAATTCCTGTTTATTGAGGATATCGGGCTGGGTGAGAAAGGTCAGTTTACTGATTTGCAGGATCAAGTGATCAGCAATCTGTTTAAACTGTATCCGTGGGAATTTATGCTGCGTGAGATGTTCTCCACCAAGCTGGCCGATGCCGGCGTCCGTTGGCTGGAGCCATCATGGAAAAGCATTATTTCCAACAAGGCGCTGCTGTCAATGCTGTGGAAAATGTTCCCAAATCATCCTAACCTGCTGCCTGCTTATTTTGCGGATGAACGTCCTTCCGACATGAATAGCTATGTCATTAAACCGCTGTTCTCCCGTGAAGGGGCTAATATTCGGATTATTGAAAATAGTCGTGAAATCGCCAATGCCGATGGCCCTTATGGGGAAGAAGGCATGATCGTTCAGCAGTTCCATGCGTTGCCGAAATTTGACAATAACTATGCGCTGGTCGGTAGTTGGTTGGTAGACGATCAGTCTGCGGGTATCTGTATCCGTGAAGATCGTGAGTTGATTACTCAAGATTTGTCACGTTTCTACCCGCATATTATTTTGGATTGATTCAATTAGCCAATCTGAATAGATAACATACTCAAGGAGCCGTCTTCAATCCCCTCAATGGGCGTTGAAATCGGCTCTTCTTTATCCCATGTTCCCATCACATACAGCAATGGCAGGAAGTGTTCTGGCGTTGGATTAGACAATAGACCGTCTTCCCTGTCCAAAGCGTTAAGCAGTGGATGAGGTTCTTCCAGACACGTTAAATTTTCGCGCACAAACTGTTCAAAAGAGAGTGCCCAGAGAAAAGGTTCAGCACCCCATTCTTGAGCTGGCAGGTTATGCACAACGTTTCCACTTCCCATGATTAAAACGCCTTCATCCCGCAGTAAAGCTAATTTTTTACCTATTTCATAATAAAAAGAGGCAGGTTGATTGCGATCCATGCTCAATTGAACAACGGGAATATCTGCGTCAGGATACATTTTTGTCAGTATTCCCCAAGATCCATGATCCAATCCCCATTTTTCAAAATCAGTCTCGACCTCAATCGGTTCAAGAATATCCTGTACTAATACAGCCAGTTCAGGAAACCCTTTAGCTGGATATTGTTTTTCATGCAACTCTCGGGGAAAGTTACCAAAATCGTGAATAGTTCTGGGCTGTGCCATCGCTGTCACAGCAGTGCCATTCGTATACCAATGCGCGGAAATCACAAGAATCGCCCTTGGTCTGGGTAATTTTTTCCCTAATTCAAACCAAGCACGTGAGTAATAGTTATCTTCAATGGCATTCATTGGACTACCATGACCAATGAATAGAGCAGGCATTCTCAGGAGACTCATTTTCGCCCCTTATACAGCAAAGTAAACATTTCGAATAATGTATTGTTGGACTATGATAAAAAAATTATGACAAGATTAAGACCCTTCTTCCTTGAATAGCACCAAGCAAAAATTATGGAGTGTGTCAGGAATACTGAAAGGCCACAGGGTGTGGGCTGTAGCCTCTCAAGGTACATGCGTGTGTTTCTCCATCTTTCAAGCTACTGTGCTATAGCACAGCAACTCGAAATCTGTTGAGTATAACCGATATATTCTATTCTGATCTGTTTTCTACCCTAATTAAATAAACATACTATTTAGGGATTATTTCGATGAAATACATAAGAAAATCTAATAATAATATCTATTAGCTAGCTTTCTTTGCTATTTTTAAGCGGTAATTCACTAAATCTTCAATAGTGACTACCGGCATATCATGCTGTTTTGCGAATTCAATCACTTCAGGAGCACGAGCCATTGAGCCATCGTCATTTGTCAATTCACACAGCACTCCCGCTGGCTTGAAACCTGCCATTTTAACTAAATCAATGGTCGCTTCGGTATGACCACGACGAGCTAAAACCCCTCCCGATTGTGCACGTAAGGGAAAAACATGTCCTGGACGATTTAAATCATTTGGTTGTGCATCATCTGTAATAGCGGCCTGGATGGTCGTGATGCGATCTGCCGCAGACACGCCCGTTGTTACTCCGTGTGCGGCTTCAATCGTAACAGTGAATGCGGTTTGGTACTGGCTGGAATTGCTTTCTACCATCATTGGCAGTTCCAGCTGTTGGCGGCGTTCTTCGGTCAGGCAAAGGCAAACAATCCCGCTGCCATGGCGGATCGTCAATGCCATTTGCTCTACAGTCATCGTTTCAGCAGCGAAAATCATGTCACCTTCATTCTCACGATTTTCGTCATCTAATACCATCACGCCCTGACCCGCACGCAAAGCTGCAAGCGCACGTTCAACACGTTCAAATGGCGTCCCAAATGAGGAAAGTAGCGTCTGATTCATGGTAAAAAAACCTCTTTGAATGTATGGATTACCAGAATCAGGGCAATTTTGAGGAGTTTGTGCTGCACAAAAAGACGGCAACAAAAACAACAGACGAGCGCAAGTACTCGATTGATGCTGTTATTCTCTCCCATCCGGACTATCACCGTCGGCTCCAGAATCACACTGGATCTGCTGACCCCTGTTTTAACCCTTATTGCTTAAGTTTCAGATAATCTAAAAAAACAATAAAGATAAACAGAGCGCTCGCGGGCTGCATAAAATCATCAGTCGATGTTTTATGTTACCGCCGGTAGGGATTTTCACCCTGCCCTGAGATAAACAATTGCACTATAGCGCTAATAACCAATAGGGGCAATCAACAAAATCAAATATGAAACCTTGCTCGCAATCATTTATGCTTTCGCCATGAAATATTAAAATACTGCCAACATCTCTATGCTATTACGCTATAAGATACTGTTCGCAATAAGGTACTGTTACTCTATAACGTACTGTTACGCCATAAAAGGATGATAATCATGCTCGATCCAAAGAAAATTGAACAAATTGCGCGCCAGTTTCACAATGTTATGCCAAAAGGCGTCAAAGAATTTGGCGATGATGTAGAAAAAAAATTGCGTACCGTTCTGCAATCCCAATTGAGCAAGTTGGATCTTGTAAACCGCGAAGAATTTGATATTCAGACACAAGTCTTGCTACGCACCCGTGAGAAATTGGCTGCAATGGAACAACGCTTGAATGAATTGGAAGCCCGTCTCGAAGGAGACGACAAAAAAAACCAACAGGTTGAATGATGATACGAGGAGAATAGCTACCTCAGCTCAGTTCTCCTCCCTATTTTTCCGGGCTTTTTTCTATTTTATTGAAGTAAAGAAATATATGCCGCCATGCTCCAAAAGAAGCATAACGGCACATGATAACTATTTATTGGCTTTTTATTGGCGCTTAATGGTTTTGATGATATTGGTCGTTGAGATACCATCTTCGAAGTTCAATACCTTAACTTCGCCACCCGCAGCCCGAACGTCTTCGCTACCGGCAATCTCTTCTGGCTTATAATCGCCGCCTTTGACCAAAATATCCGGCAAGATGCCTGCGATTAAGCGCTGCGGTGTATCTTCTTCAAATGCTACGACCCAATCTACAGATTCCAGTGCCGATAACACAGTCATGCGCTGTTCCAACGGATTCACGGGGCGAGTTTCTCCTTTAAGGCGCTTGGTTGAAGCGTCACTATTCACAGCAACGATCAGGCGATCACCCAATTTGCGGGCATTGGAAAGATAAGAAACGTGGCCTGCATGAAGGATGTCAAAACAGCCATTGGTCATGACGATACGTTCACCACGCTGACGCGCCTGTGCGACAGCGTCTTTCAGTTTATCTTCACTCATCACACCAAATCCGGTTTCTGCACGCCCACGCACTGCATTTTCCAGTTCAACAGGTGAAACCGTGGAAGTTCCCAACTTGCCAACAACCACACCCGCGGCCGCATTGGCAAGGTAACAAGCTTCGTTCAGTGGCTTGCCAGCAGCTAATGCCGTTGCCAATACGCCAATCACGGTATCTCCAGCTCCTGTAACATCAAACACTTCCTGAGCTTGAGTCGGCAGATGCAATGGTGGTTGTCCTACCCGCAACAAACTCATGCCTCGCTCAGAACGCGTGATCAACAGCGCTTTCAGTTCCAAATCCTGCACCAGTTTCGTGCCTTTCAGCACGACATCATCATCATCCTTACAATGCCCTACAACGGCTTCAAACTCTGACATATTCGGTGTAAGCAGCGTTGCACCACGATAGCGGTTAAAATCGCTGCCTTTTGGATCGATAAGTACAGGAACATCGGCTTCATTGGCCAGCTTAATCATGGCCTGAACCTGACTCAATGCTCCCTTGGCATAATCTGACAGTACCAACGCGCCAATATGAAGCAAGGATTGTTGAATTTTTTCCAGCATAGGCTGAGCATCTACATTCTGGAAACCTTCTTCAAAATCCAGACGCAATAATTGCTGATTGCGTGATAAGACACGCAGTTTTGTGATCGTTGGATGAGTTGGAACAGAAACAAAATCACATCGGACTTTCACACTGTTGAGTTTCTCACTCAATGTCCGCGCAGCGTCATCAATGCCTGTCAAGCCAACCAAACGTGAATTAGCTCCCAATGAAGCAATATTCATGGCTACGTTAGCCGCTCCACCAGGACGCTCTTCTATGGTTTCTACCTTAACTACTGGAACCGGTGCTTCCGGTGAAATGCGGCTAGTTGGGCCGTACCAGTAGCGATCTAACATGACATCACCAACAACCAAAACATTTGCGCGGTGAAAATCAGGGAGTGTTACTTTCATCCCATGCTCCAAATATCAGAATAAACTGTCGCGGATATTACCATAATCAAACTCAGTGCCAGCAAACTTGATCAGGAAAAGCAACTATTTCAGCTATTCTGGCAATTTCTATTCCGGCAATTGCTATTCCTATCACGGTGCACTAAGGTCATTCTCCAGCCATTTTTTCCAGCTATCACCTACCATTACTTGCTGCTGGCTGAAATGTCCGGCTGAAACTCGGCTGGATAACGCTTGCAAAGCTAAATGATGCAGTTCATCACGCATGGTGATATAAGCCTGTGTCAGCGCTATCGCTTCCTGCTCATCCATAATATTATGGCGCGCCATTAGCTCGAAAATTCGCACATTATCAGACCAGCGGGTCAACTTGGCATTTTCCGGGGCATAACGCAGAACCTGATACTGAGCGATAAACTCAATATCTGTGATCCCACCCGGATCAGCTTTGATGTCAAATTGATCTTGTTGATGGCTGCCCAAGTGCCGGTACATTTTCTCTCGCATCTCACGTACTTGTTGGCGCAGAAGATCGGGATTACGGGGAAGACACAATGTTTCACGGCGTATACGTTCAAAATGATTGCGCATTTTCTCATCACCAAAAACCATACGCGCACGAATCAGCGCCTGATGTTCCCAGGTCCACGCTTCATTTTTTTGATAATCATCAAAGGCTTCAAGGGTGCTGACCAGCATTCCCGACTCACCGGATGGCCGCAGGCGGGCATCAACGTCATACAGTATCCCCGATGTTGTTCGGGTACTGAACAAATGCATAATGCGTTGGGCAAGGCGCAAATAAAATTGGCGGGCATCAATGGAACGAGTCCCATCCGTCGTCACACCCATGGGGCAATCCAGCAAGAACACCAAATCCAAATCAGAACCATAACCGAGTTCCCAACCACCCAATTTGCCATAGCCAAGAATGGCAAACCCTAATCCCTGTCGCTGAGATAAATGCGCCGGAACGCCATAACGTTTTGTCATTTGGTTCCACGCCAGCTTCACAACCGCCTCAATTATCGCCTCCGCCAGATAAGTCAGGTGATCACTCACTTTCATTACAGGCAAGACTCCTGCAATGTCTTCTGCTGCGATCCGCAATAATTGTGCTTGCTTAAATTGACGTAAAGCCTCCAGCAATTGTTCTTCATCATCCTCAGGAATACGTAGCAAATATTGATAAAGCTCATCGCGATAAGCTTCCATCGGTAACGGTTGATACAGTGATTTGGGATCAAGCAGTTCATCCAGCAATAGCGGATGGCGAGCAAGCTGGCTTGCTATCATCGGAGAAGCAGCACAGAGCCGGATAACGTGGATCATGACCTGCTCTGATTCCAGCATCAATTCCAGATAAGTCGTACGGCTAACAATGCTGAGCAACAGGGAAATAATCCGCTCCAAAACGATATCGGCATCTTCCCTAGCGCCAATTTTCTCCAACAGACGCGGCATCAATTGGTCAAGCACATCCCTTCCCCTTGGGCCAATAGTGCGCTTACTGACGTCTTTATGAAAAAGTGCCATTACATCAAGCATCTTCCGGGCTTTTGCATCATCAAGATGAGGAATTAATGCGATGAGTTCGTCCGTGTTCAGGGATTCCTGCCATAAACTCTTGAACGGCGCGTGGCTGGCCTCCTCGCTATTTTCCTCTATTTCATCGCCAATCAATTGTCGGAAAATAGCCCGCACTGCATCCATTTTTCGCTCGGTTTCTGCCATCAATTCCTTCCAATCGGCAAAATTCATTCCCCAAGAGAGACGAGCACGATCCAGCTCATTATCCGGTAAGGTTTGCGTTTGTTGGTCACGAATAGATTGCAGCAAGTTCTCAAGCCGACGTAAAAACAGATAGCTTTCTTCCAGCTGTCTCAACTGTTCCGTAGGCAATAAAGCCAAATCGTCAATGGCCTTCAATGCTGACAATAATGAGCGGGATTGCAGGCTCGGTTCTCTTCCTCCACGAATAAGCTGAAACACCTGAGTGATAAATTCAATTTCACGGATCCCGCCCGCACCCAATTTAATATTATCTTTTAATCCCCGACGGCGAACTTCCCGTTCAATCATGCCTTTCATATTGCGCAAAGATTGAATTGCACTGAAATCGATATAACGACGGAAAATAAATGGTCGCAACATTTGGCGCAGTTCCTGACAATAATCCTGATCACCATGCCCCAAAATACGCGCTTTCACCAAGGCATAACGTTCCCAGTCACGCCCTTGTTCCTGATAATAATCTTCTAATGCCGGAAAACTGAAAACTAAAGGCCCACTATCACCAAATGGGCGTAATCTCATATCTACACGATAAACAAATCCGTCGACAGTTTGTTGATCCAGGGCCTTAATTAATTTCTGTCCCAATCGAGTAAAGAACTGAGAATTATCCATGTCTCGACGGCCGCCTTGCGTTATGCCATTTTCTGGATAGGCAAAAATGAGGTCAATATCAGAGGAAAAATTGAGTTCTCCACCTCCCAACTTTCCCATTCCCAAAATAAGCAGCGGCTGTGCCAAACCATCACTATTCGTAGGCGTTCCCCAATCCTGACAGCAACGCAGGTAAAGCCAATCACGGGCGGCTATAATCAGAGTTTCAGCCAGCATACTTAATTGCTGCAATGTCTGTTCTGTCGTACTGCTTTGCAATGCCTGCGACCACGCAATCCTAACCAAAATTCGATGACGGAAAAGACGTAAACCCCGCATCAGACCATTTTCATCATTTACCGCCAACGATGTTTGTTCTAACAATGTTTGTTCTAACCAATGGGCATAATGTTGCCATTCCTCTGGTTGAAGGGGATTCTGGCGAATATCCTCCAGCCATGCCGGATGTGATAACATGTTTTCTGCCACAAAATCACTCAATGACAACACAGCCTGTTCATTAGGTGAAAAGGACGTTATCGTTTCCCCCAATGGCGGAAGATTCGCAGCGATATGCTGTAATTGTCGAGCTAAGGGTAATGAAAGTGGCAGCATAACTGTTTTCCTTACTGGCTGTTTTTTAGTCTTTTTTAGCTATTTTACATAGCAAAGGGCTTATCGGTGCTGAGCCATCAACCATTGCATTAACACCAGCTTACATTGCAACCAAGAAGCGCTATAACACACGGTTTCAGAAGATAAAGTTTCAGAAAATAAAGCAATATTTAATTCCGGCAGGAAATTAGCCAATAAATCCAATATCGGCAAATGTTCAGTCTGTCTTTCAGTCAGTTTCGTCACCCACTGTAAAACCTGCACCAATCCCATTTTTCCTTCTGGCAAACCTGCGAGCCACCCTTCTTCTTGCTCTTGCCATTGCGCCAGAATTTCAGTCAGAAGCACAGACAATGGCTGCTGCCATTCCAACTCGTCCGGCACTCTCGGCAATGTTTTATGTGATAAGCCATTTTTATGTGATGAACCATGAACAAGCGCGTATCCCCGTGCAGCCTTACTTTTATTTGCTAAACGCAGGCCATTCTGTAATGCCAGTTTGTTCGCTAATGACAGAATATCAGTGACATTTCCGTTTTTCAGCTCCAGCTCAAACTCACAAATGGGTGAAGTCTGACTTCCTGAATCTTTATTTTCAGAAAAAATAATTCCCTGATCCAGCACCACTTCAATTTCACTTTCTCCGTAAGTTATCAGCCATTTTTCACGGTTAAAATCGGTACTGAATAATTTGTTCAATTGTGCCTGTAGATGAGCGAGATCGGTATTTTCAGGCCAGATATGGTTGGGAAATCGAGCCAGATCCAATTCAGGATGATGCAAAGGAACGTTGAATTCAGGACGTTGGTGCAACCCTCCAAGTACTTTACCCGCCGTTTTCATGGTCATCTCATAGTGCCCGTCAAAACCACGAATGCGTAGCCCCATGTCCCAACGCCGTAATTGATTATCTACCGTCTCAAAATAAATATTAGTCAGATGTTGTGGTGAAGTGTAATCATGAGGAAACTGAAATAATTGCTGGCGAACTGCCGGTATCACATCGGGCTTCACGGACAGTTTCAATTCTATTTCTACAGAACTCATATTTTTTATTCCTCAATTGATATCACAGAATTTTTTCTTAATCCTGTTCACACTATCCTTTACAAAAGAACAACTTTTACAAAAGAACAACTTTCACAAAAGAAAAATAAACCACAATAGGGTGTTATCTCAATAAACATCACATTTACTTCACCAAAAAAACCCTAACAGGGCCTGTATTCAGCCAGTTGATATAGCACTTATTCTGGTTTACTGATTGCACCCACAAACTTAACTCTTTACTATCCTTTGAGTAGTTTAAATCACGATTAGTCCATATTCGATTAGTCCACACACAAAGAACAGTTGAAAACAGAATGCAAAAACTACATCAATTACTTATCCTGTTATTGAGCTTCACTCTTCCATTATCCGCACACGCTGAAGAAAAACGCTATGTTTCCGATGAGCTATCAGCTTACATTCGTAGCGGTCCAAGCATTAAAAACCGAATTATTGGCTCACTGAATGCCGGTGAAGAGGTTACCTTAATCAGCCCCAAATCAGATAATGGCTTCTTGCAAGTGAAAGACCAGAAAGGGCGTACAAGCTGGATACTTACAAGTGAACTCAGCAACATCCCAAGCCTGCGTGAACGTATTCCCTCCATGGAACAAGAGATCAAAACACTAACCGAAAAACTGTCCACAATTGACGATAGATGGAATGAACGCACTGCCGAGTTGCAAAACAAAGTGGCAACCAGCGATAAGATCATCAATGATCTGAAAAAAGAAAATGCCCAGATTCAGACTAAATTGATCGTAGCTGAGAAAAAGGTAGAAGCTGCCAATGTGCAACTGGATAAAAAACAAAGGGAAATTATCTTGCAATGGTTTGCATATGGCGGAGGTGTTGCGGGGATTGGCCTGATTTTGGGGCTGGTATTGCCACATATTATCCCTCGTCGTAAAAAGAAAGATCGTTGGATGAGCTGATTTAAGGAAGTAAGAGTGAAAGTTTATTTGGTTGGCGGTGCCGTTCGCGATCAATTATTGGGCCTACCCGTCACCGAACGGGACTGGGTTGTCGTCGGGGGCAATCCAGAGGCTCTTCTGTCTCAGGGATATCAACAAGTCGGGAAAGATTTCCCCGTTTTCCTGCACCCTAAGACCCATGAAGAGTACGCGCTGGCACGCACAGAAAGGAAATCAGGTCAGGGATATACTGGTTTTACCTGTTATGCCGCTCCCGATGTGACACTGGAAGAAGATCTGCTGCGCCGTGATTTAACGATTAACGCTATTGCCCAAACGCCCAAAGGTGAATTAATCGATCCTTATCATGGTGCCAATGATCTCAAAAAGCGTATCCTGCGCCATGTCTCCGCTGCGTTTTCAGAAGATCCATTACGTGTGTTGCGTTTGGCTCGTTTTGCTGCTCGCTTTGCCCATTTAGGCTTTTCAATTGCACCAGAGACACAAGCACTCATTGCAGAAATGGTCGCGAATGGTGAATTGTCATCATTGACCCCTGAGCGTGTTTGGCGAGAAACTGAAAAAGCACTTATCTCACAATCACCACAAGTCTATTTTCAGGTTCTGCGTGATTGCGGGGCATTAGCCGTACTCTTTCCTGAGATCGATAACTTGTTTGAGGTTCCTTTGCTTGAACATGGTGCTGGGCTGCATTCATTACAGGTTTTGCGAATATCCACCCAATTGAGCGAAGAAATAGATATTCGTTTCGCCTCTCTATGTTGCCATATCGAAATGACACCGCTGAAACAAATGTGCGAACGGCTGCGCATTCCCAACTCGGCACGCGACCTGGCCATGATTGTGACGCAATATCACCATTGGGTACATACCGTAGAACAATTGCCTCCAGAAGCCCTGCTGACCTTGTTTAATGCCGTGGATGCCTGGCGCAAGCCTCAGCGCATTGAACAGCTGATTACCTGTAGTGAAGCAACCTGTAACGAAGCAGACAACCGTGGATATACAGGAGCAGAAACTTCATCCTATCCACAAGGTGATTATTTGCGTGAAGTGTTTGCTATTGCCAATCAAGTAAATGTCCAAGAAGTGATTGCCCGTGGATTTCAGGGCGCTGAAATTCGCACTGAATTGGAACGTCAACGACACATTGCCATCGCAGATTGGAAACAACTATCTATTTATTAAAACTATCTATTTATTAAAACAATCGATTTATTAAGTTAACTAATTAACTCAAGCGTCCCGAATAATTAATCTAATTGGGACGCTTTTTAATGTGGTCAGTCAAAGAGCGCGCCAATCAGCTTGCACTCCGTTCAATCACTACACCGACACTTCTTGCTTGCGCAACCGCGCCCGGTTTGCTGACTTTCACCCTTACCCAAGGTGAATGAAATTGGGTCAGCAAAATATTCGCTACTTCTTCTGCGACCCGCTCGACCAAGGCAAAACGTTGGTTAGCCACATGATTAATGATGGCTTCACTAACCTCGGCATAATCCAGACAATACTCAACATTATCGCTGGATGAGGCTCGTTTGTTATCCCATCCCATTTCGATATCGAACACTAATTTCTGTTTAATAGTCTGTTCCCAGTCATAAACGCCAATAGTGGTAGTGACTGTTAATTCTTCAATAAATACGATATCCATCATGACCTTTCCCCCGTTTTTCAGTTCGCCAGATACCACTTCCGACGAAATATGCGTATTATCCATTGTTAGACTTAAGAAAACGACCCTTATTCATTGGAGATATCTTATGAGTGCTATCGCGCTTGGCATGATCATCTTCGCGTACTTGTGTGGCTCTATATCCAGCGCGATATTGATCAGCCGTTTGACAGGGCTTCCCGATCCCCGTCAACATGGTTCCGGCAATCCAGGGGCAACCAATGTGCTGCGCATTGGAGGTAAATGTGCTGCATTGGCAGTACTGGTTTGTGATGTTCTAAAAGGACTAATACCTGTTTGGCTGGCATATAAACTCAACATTTCCCCATTGTATTTAGGCATTATCGCTATTGCCGCCTGTTTGGGGCATATTTATCCCCTCTTCTTCCATTTCAAAGGAGGAAAAGGTGTGGCAACAGCTTTCGGTGCTATTGCTGCCGTCGGCTGGGATCTGACAGGATTGATCACGGGGACATGGTTGCTAACGGTGCTGTTAAGCGGCTACTCTTCATTGGGTGCCATCGTCAGTGCATTAATTGCACCTTTCTACGTCTGGTGGTTCAAACCTGAATTCACTTTTCCCGTCGCAATGCTGTCATGTCTAGTACTCATGCGTCATCACGATAATATTCAACGTCTGTGGCGAGGGCAGGAAAGTCGTATCTGGCAGAAACTGAAAAAGAAACAGGAAATGACAGATAAAGAGAAAATTCAGGCAACTAAAGAACAAGAGCAACAAGACGACTGAAAGCAATGGCTTTATTTCAATTTTATTGTGAAAGATACTACACTTTTTAATATTGATTAATTTCCACTCATTAAAGGAATTAAATTAACGCGGCAAAAAACCAAATAACCTATGAGAGAGACCTTATGAAAGCACTCGTTTATCATGGCGCAGGCAAAAAGCACTGGGAAGAAAAAGCACCACCTCAACTTATTGAATCAACCGATGCAATCGTCCGTATTATCAAAACCACCATTTGCGGAACAGATCTACATATCCTCAAAGGGGATGTTCCAACTGTAGATGCAGGACGAACATTAGGTCATGAAGGTATTGGGATAGTCGAGTCTGTTGGAGAATCTGTCCATAATATCAAAGTGGGTGATAAAGTGATTATCTCCTGCATTACAGTTTGTGGTCGTTGTCGTTATTGTAAACGTCAGCTTTATTCCCATTGTGAAGATGGCGGTTGGATACTTGGACATAGAATTGATGGCACGCAGGCTGAAAAAGTGCGTATTCCCCATGCAGATAACAGCCTGCACCGTCTGCCGGAAGGTATTAATGAAGATGCGGCATTAATGCTCAGTGACATCCTGCCTACGGGTCTTGAGATCGGTGTCATCAATGGCAGGGTGCAACCGGGTAATACCATCACTTTGGTCGGCGCAGGCCCTGTAGGACTTTCTGCGTTACTGGCATCGCAGTTCTATTCACCAGCCCATATCATCATGATTGATACCGATGATAACCGCCTTCGTGTCGCACAACAGCTGGGAGCAAATACCATTATCAATCCAACACGTCAAAACGCAGTAGAAGAAATTCAAAAACTCACTGATGGCATCGGTGTGGATGTCGCGATTGAGTGTGTAGGTATCCCTGCAACATTCAAGATCTGCCAAGATATCATTACCGCTGGTGGATATATTGCTAACGTTGGTGTTCATGGAAAATCCGTTGAATTGCACTTAGAAGATCTTTGGATCAAGAACATCACCATTACGACAGGGTTGGTAAACACAAGCAGTACACCTATGCTGCTGAAAAGCGTCCAATCCGGCAAGATTGCACCTGAAAAGCTGGTAACTCATCGTTATTTGCTAAGTGAAATTGAAACCGCCTATGAAGTTTTTGGCGACGCTGCAAAGGAACAAGCCCTGAAAATTGTTCTGACGGCAGAATAAACCAAGGGATAATCAGGCATCACACAATTTGAATATACATCTTCCCTTTAATCAAATATTTAAAAGGCTGAGTACAAAATAGCACTCAGCCCATATCAAACAGCATATTTTTTTACCATTTTTGCAGAGCAGGAAGATCCGCCAACGGCCAACGTGCTTTCACCGTTACACCCAATTCACCGACAGTTCCTCCTTGCAAACGGATCATGCCAGCCAACGCGATCATTGCCCCATTATCAGTACAGAATTCAGGTCGGGCATAGAAAACTTCGCCTCCCAGTTTTTCCATCACTTCCTGCATCTTGGTACGCAATGTTCGGTTTGCACTAACTCCACCCGCCATCACTAAACGTTTGAATCCCGTCTGTTCCAAGGCACGTTTACACTTAATCGCCAACGTATCCACAACCGCATCCTCAAATGCGCGGGCAATATCTGCTTTAGTTTGCTCATCCTCAGCCATATCATGACCATGAATGTTATTGCGGATCGTATTGGCTGCGAACGTTTTCAGGCCTGAGAAGCTGAAATCCAGCCCCGGACGATCTGTCATCGGACGCGGAAAGACAAAACGCCCAACCTTGCCCTGCTGTGCCATACGGGAAAGTACTGGTCCGCCCGGATAATCCAATCCGAGCAGTTTTGCTGTTTTGTCAAAAGCCTCGCCCGCCGCATCATCAATAGACTCACCAAGCAATTTGTATTTACCGATACCCGTCACGCTAATAAGCTGGGTATGACCGCCTGAAACCAGTAAGGCAACAAAAGGAAACTCAGGCGTGTTTTCTTCCAGCATCGGAGCCAGCAAATGGCCTTCCATATGATGCACAGGAATAGCAGGCACATCCCATGCAAACGCCAGTGAACGCCCGATTGTTGCCCCAACCAGTAAGGCTCCAACCAATCCCGGCCCCGCTGTGTAAGCAACTGCATCAATATCTTTACTCGTCAGGCCCGCTTCCTTCAAAGCCGCCTGAATCAAAGGAACCGTCTTACGAATGTGGTCACGGGACGCCAGTTCAGGTACTACACCGCCATAATCAGCATGTAGCTTGACCTGACTGTATAATTGATTGGCTAGCAGACCGATTTTGTCGTCATAAATTGCGATTCCGGTTTCATCGCAGGACGTTTCTATACCTAAAACTCGCATTGCACTATTCGTCTCGTTGTTTGGTCACTATACACATTCGTATCTCTTTCAACGGGTGCCAGTGTAACATTATCTATTTATACAGCTCTAATCTATTTATGTGCCTCTATACCCAATGGATTTCAAGATGCATCGCGGCGGCAAGGGAGCGAATCCCCAGGAGCATAGATAACTATGCGACCGGGGTGAGTGAGCGCAGCCAACAAAGAGGCAACTTGAAAGACGAAGGGCATATACTTAAATCCCTTGCTGATAGCCACTTTACTATCAACATTCTCATCACCGAGTCCATTACATGCTGGCTATTTTTTCTGATTAGTCTATAATCAATCTCCTACTTGAATATTCTGTGTGGTTAATGTTAATGACGCCGATATCAGATTGCTTGTTTTGCGTACAAAAAAGCATCCTGTAACCCATGGCGTTATCGGTTTCAATTTGCCTCGGCACTTTACAAAGCCGTGTTCATTGAAGTAAAATTCCGCACCATTTTAAAGACGGCTGGCACTATCACGCCAGCGACAAACCCGATTTCTATTGAGGTGAGAGGCACATGCCAGTAATTAAAGTACGTGAAAACGAGCCATTTGACGTAGCACTGCGTCGCTTTAAGCGTTCTTGCGAAAAAGCAGGCGTATTAGCAGAAGTTCGTCGTCGTGAGTTTTATGAAAAACCAACGACTGAGCGTAAGCGCGCTAAAGCTTCTGCTGTTAAGCGTCATGCTAAAAAGCTAGCTCGCGAAAACGCACGTCGTACTCGTTTGTACTAATCTTTGCGGTCAATCCGCTTAGTGGTTGTATTAACAAACTACTGCAGTTAAAGGCCGTGCTTTCCCAAAGGAAGCGCGGCTTATTCTCGTTCATCAACAGGCGTAAAAGGGCTTATGGCTGGACGAATTCCACGCGCATTTATCAATGACTTATTAGCAAGAACCGATATTATTGATTTGATCGATGTTAGGGTACCTCTGAAAAAGAAAGGTAAAAATCATCAAGCGTGCTGTCCTTTTCATAACGAAAAAACCCCTTCATTCACTGCTAATGGTGATAAGCAGTTTTATCATTGCTTCGGTTGCGGAGCGCATGGTAATGCCATTGATTTTTTGATGAATTATGACAGATTGGACTTTGTTGAATCCATTGAAGAACTGGCTGCAATGCATGGGCTGGAAGTTCCCTACGAAGCAGGCTCCGGCGGCGGTCAAATCGAACGTCACCAAAGGCAAAATCTTTACCAACTGATGGATAAGCTCAACGGCTTCTATCAGAATTCACTGAATACCCCCGGCGCTCAATCAGCCCGACAATATTTGGCTCAACGTGGACTCAGTGAAGAAATCATCCACCGTTTCTCTATTGGTTTTGCGCCTACGGGATGGGATAACGTCCTAAAGCGATTTGCCCATAACAAGGAAGATCGCAAACAGCTAAACGATGCGGGAATGCTGGTCACGAACGACAATGGTCGCACTTATGATCGTTTCCGCGAACGTGTGATGTTCCCTATTCGCGATCGTCGCGGTCGTGTGATTGCGTTCGGCGGCAGAGTGTTGGGAGATACAATTCCCAAATATCTGAACTCGCCGGAAACAGAAATATTTCATAAAGGCCGCCAGTTATATGGTCTTTATGAGGCACAGCAAAGCCACAGTACGCTTACAAGGCTATTAGTGGTTGAAGGCTATATGGATGTTGTTGCGCTGGCCCAATTTGGCATTGACTATGCTGTGGCTTCGCTAGGGACGTCCACGACAGCCGAACACGTTCAGTTGCTTTTCAGGACAACGGATAGCGTCATCTGTTGTTACGATGGTGACCGTGCGGGCCGTGATGCCGCATGGCGTACATTGGAAACGGCACTGCCTTACCTGAATGATGGTCGGCAATTACGTTTTATGTTCTTGCCTGATGGCGAAGATCCTGATTCACTGATTCGAAAAGAAGGGCAGGAAGCGTTCGAGCAGAGAGCAGAAAAGGCACTGACTTTATCTGCATTCTTGTTCGAATCACTATTGCCACAAGTTGATTTAAGTAACCCTGAAGGAACGACTAAGCTCAGTTCGCTAGCCATGCCACTGCTCAGTCAGATTCCAGGGGAAACACTGCGACTCTATCTGCTTCAAGAACTTGGAAACCTGTTGGGTACTCCCGATACAACACAATTGGAACGATTTCTGGCGAAACTTGTCAAAAAAGATACCAATACTTATCAGGCGCTAAAACTGAAACCGACAACAATGCGTATTCTTATTGCATTGCTGGTGCAAAACCCACATTTAGCGGCATTAGTTCCCCCACTACAGGGAATGTTTTCTACTCAAATAGCAGGATTGCCGTTATTCATAGAGCTTATCGACACGTGCCTTGCCCAACCTGGTTTAACCACTGGGCAACTGTTAGAGCAATATCGCGATAATAAATATGCTAAACAGCTTGAAAAACTCGCTGCATGGAACGATATACAGATAGAAGAGATTGCTGAAAAAACTTTTAGCGATGCACTGAACCATCTTTTCGCGTCAGCACTTGATGAACGTTTTAACTTTCTGATTGCCAAAGAGAGAACCGAAGGTCTAACACCAGAAGAGCGCGAAGAAGTCCAGCTAATTACGGTTTCTGGCGCGAGGAAATAAGAATCTGTCTCAGCAAGGCTATCTACTTCAAGGCTACATTATTTGAAAGCTATATTACTTGGATTACTTACACAATGGGTTTGTATCCAAAATATGTCTTGATGAAAATATAGCTTGGTGAAACAGGTTCTAAATCAAAACATAAAATCGCAGACACAGAATTCACGGCTTAAATGCCGCATTAGGTAGGGTAAATAGCCCTACAATTGCCGCAATTGAGGGCAGCGGCAATACAATGAAAACGCCCTCAAATGTTATTGTTGGCATATTTGTTTTGCCGACCGACACCAACCAATACTCTGAAGTGTGGATACCGTCTTATGGAGCAAAACCCGCAGTCACAGCTAAAGCTACTTGTCACCCGAGGTAAGGAGCAAGGCTATTTGACCTATGCTGAGGTCAATGACCATCTGCCGGAAGATATCGTCGATTCTGATCAGATAGAAGATATCATCCAAATGATCAATGACATGGGCATCCAGGTAATGGAAGAAGCACCTGATGCCGATGATCTCATGTTGGCAGAAAACACAAACGACACAGATGAAGATGCAGCGGAAGCAGCCGCACAAGTGTTATCTAGTGTCGAGTCAGAAATCGGTCGTACCACTGATCCGGTTCGCATGTACATGCGTGAAATGGGTACGGTTGAGCTCCTGACTCGCGAAGGTGAAATTGACATTGCAAAGCGCATTGAAGATGGCATCAACCAAGTACAGTGCTCCGTTGCTGAATACCCTGAAGCGATTACTTACTTGCTGGAGCAGTACGACCGCGTTGAATCCGGCGAGAGTCGTCTGTCCGATTTGATCACAGGCTTCGTTGATCCTAACGCAGAAGAAGATCTTGCACCAACAGCCACTCACGTTGGCTCAGAACTTCCTCAGGAAGAGCTTGACGACAATGATGACGATGAAGATGACGAAGAGCGTGATGATGATGCTGACAGCGAAGATGATAACAGCATCGATCCAGAATTAGCTCGTCAGAAATTCCTGGAGCTGCGTGAGCAATATGAACTTACTCGTCAGTCAATCAAAGCTCACGGCCGTAGTCATCCTAATACTGCAGCAGAAATATTAACTTTATCTGAAGTATTCAAACAGTTCCGTCTGGTACCAAAACAGTTTGATTACCTGGTCAACAACATGCGTTCCATGATGGATCGTGTACGTCTTCAAGAACGCCAGATCATGAAGATGTGTGTTGAGCAGTGCAAAATGCCGAAGAAAAACTTCATTACTCTGTTCTCTGGCAATGAAACAAGTGAGACATGGTTCACCGCTGCAAAAGCAATGAACAAGCCATGGTCTGACAAGTTGCTGGAAGTTGAAGAAGAAGTTATGCGTAGCCTGCAAAAGTTATGTCAGATCGAAGAAGAAACTGGCATGACCATTGAACAGGTCAAAGACATCAATCGTCGCATGTCAATCGGTGAAGCGAAAGCTCGCCGGGCGAAGAAAGAGATGGTTGAGGCCAACCTGCGTTTGGTTATTTCGATTGCGAAGAAATATACCAACCGTGGCCTGCAATTCCTCGATTTGATCCAGGAAGGTAATATCGGTCTAATGAAAGCGGTTGATAAATTTGAATACCGTCGTGGTTACAAATTCTCAACTTACGCGACATGGTGGATCCGTCAGGCGATTACTCGTTCTATTGCAGATCAGGCACGCACCATCCGTATCCCAGTACATATGATTGAGACCATCAACAAACTCAATCGTATTTCCCGCCAGATGTTGCAGGAAATGGGTCGTGAGCCTTCACCGGAAGAGCTGGCAGAACGCATGTTGATGCCTGAAGACAAGATCCGCAAGGTACTGAAAATTGCCAAAGAGCCAATCTCCATGGAAACCCCTGTGGGTGATGATGAAGATTCACATCTGGGCGATTTCATTGAGGATACCACTCTTGAACTGCCACTGGATTCAGCAACTTCAGAAAGCCTGCGCTCAGCAACTCACGATGTGCTGGCAGGTCTGACTGCACGTGAAGCGAAAGTTCTGCGTATGCGTTTTGGCATTGATATGAACACTGACCATACTCTGGAAGAAGTGGGTAAACAATTTGATGTAACCCGCGAGCGTATTCGTCAGATTGAAGCAAAAGCACTACGTAAATTGCGCCATCCGAGCCGTTCCGAAGTACTACGCAGCTTCCTTGATGACTAATCAACGAACTTGCTGATAAATCTGAAAAGCGTCTGTTTCGGCAGACGCTTTTTTATCACGCACGGATAAATCCCTGATATTCAAATAATGGCTTAAATCCAATACGCCGATACAATCCATTACCATCACGAGAGGCATCCAAATAGCACGTAGTTACACCATATTGTTTAGCTTCATTCAACACATGATTGATCAAGGCAGAGGCATATCCCCTTCTCTGTTCCTCCACCAGCGTACTAATTTCATCAAAACGAACAATATTATCTAATCTTGATAAAGTTAAAGAACAGATCGGCTGACCATCGACATACAAGGCATAATGTTGCAGATCTTTTCCCGCATCCAAAGCTGCTTGATGGCATTTTTGATACTGCCCAGAAATAGAAGCACCTGTCTCAAATGCGCTTTCCATCGGGATTGCCCAATCATCCAAACAGTGGTTAACACACCGAATGTCATATTCCATAACTGATACATCGCTCATCTGCCAATTCACCAAATCAAGTTGCATGGCTGTAGTTATACTATCAGCATCAAACACAAATCCAGCCTGTTGAATCACTGCTAAAACTTGACTATCTGGCTCTACAGCAACAATCGCAAAAGGAAAATAAGTTTTCTCATCCAGCAATTGAATTCCTTTTTGTAGATCCTCGGCGGTCTGTTGATTAACATCGGTCACCAGCAAAAAATTCAATGAATGCGTTTCAACTCCAGTCACATAGGCTCGAACACTTTCACTAATGTGCTGAGACATCTGGCTGATAGATGAAAAAAAGTGATCTTCTATTTGATAATGAGCCCAAATAGCTGCCGATAAATTATTTTTTTCCATATTGATTTACCAAAATATTTTTATGAAAAGTAATAATAATGTTTGAAAATCAATGAAAAACACAAAATTACACTGACAAAAATTCATTGACTAAATTATGAACGAAGCGCAGTAAACAATCAGAAATGTTTGTTATAAAAGCAAACAATATCACTAAAAAAGATTTCAGATGACTTCCAATAAGCTGAGATACGTTAAAATATACTAATTATTGTATATAAAATACGCATATGAATTTTGGGGACTAGACCTAAGACCAAACTGTACCGTATAATCTCCCCACTTCAACGGCCCCTTAGCTCAGTGGTTAGAGCAGGCGACTCATAATCGCTTGGTCGCTGGTTCAAGTCCAGCAGGGGCCACCAAATTTTAGCTGTTAAATCAGCAATATAGACCACTCAAGCACGAGTGGTTTTTTTATATCTTTTGGTCAATGTCCCTTTTTTGTCTCCTGAGAAAAATTTAGTGTCCCATTTTGTCTTCGCTGACACGTAAGATGGATTGTGCAGCGTGAGCGCAACACAGGAACGCGATCCAAATTAATCGCATAGTCAGTAGGTTAATGCGTGGATAGCCGATGTGACCTTACCTACCGTATCAATTTTGGTGGAATGCCGTAAGTCAAAGATACGGGTCACTTCCTGCTTTTTCACCCCCATGCAGTTGGCTAACTCAATTTGCGTTAACTTGGAATCAATAAACGCATTGAGCATAAGCACTTTGGAGGCCACGCTTGAGGGCACATCGACATAATCCTCATTCTGTCCCACGGGGCTAGGCAGTGCGATTTTTTCGTTGTCTTCGAAATAAAATATTAATTTTATAAATAACTATAGTTACCATTAGCTAACTTCTTATCACTTATGTTACTAAATAATGCATTCATAAAATCCATTATCCTTGAAATAAGCATCTACAGAACTAATATAAAAAATCTAATTCAATATTCATCCAACTAACTTTAAATTAACAAGCTAAATAAACACCCCATATACATAACTGCATTTAATGAATCCTAAAGGCGAATAAAAAGCAGAGATAAAATTAAATAGGATTCAGAGAATTATTCAATGAAATCCATAATGAAATGATAGATGTAGCAGTATTGTAAGAATTTATTTAAACTAATATGTATAACATCACTATGACATAAGCTATATCATCTCATCTAACAAGAGAAAAATAATGAAAACTTCATATAAGCTATTAATTAGTCTGGTTTGCGTCATCACGCTTGCTGGCTGTGCCCGTAACGCACCAATATTAACTCCTCAAGCCACTATCATGACTCATAATTCTCTGTCTTCCGTGAAAAAAGCTATTTTGGAAGCAGGTAAGAAACGCAAATGGGTAATGACCGAAGTTTCTCCTGGGGTTATTGATGGCTTCCTGAAAAATCGCCAGCATGACGTGCAAATACGCATCAACTATACTGCCAAAAACTACTCCATCAATTATGTCAAGAGCCATAAATTAAGAGAGAGTGATGGAAAAATTCACCGCAACTATAACCGTTGGGTCAATAATCTGGATAAAGACATTCAGTCAAATTTAGCCCTGTTGGCTAATCAATAAATTTCAGCTTTAAGGCCTATCCCTTATCAGTGAAAACACACTGATAAGATAGGCTTTAGTTTTTCAATATACATTCTGGCTACAGACATATCGGATATCTGGATATATGACCGCACCCTATAATTATGACAAAGATGAGTTCAGTGCACTTGAGGCAATTACAGAAGCTCAACGCATTGCTTTTGCCCCTATGCTATTTCAAACAGCAATGGGACTACGCGATTGCGGAATTTTATCTTTCCTGGATAAAAACCACAAAAATGGTGCGACCAAAGATGAGATTTTCAGGAACTCCGAATTAGATAGCTACGGTGTGGGTATTTTGTTGGATATGGGATTGAGCGGCAGAATTATTATTAAGCAGAATGATCGTTATTTCCTCAGTAAAATCGGACATTATTTGCTACATGACAAGATGACTCGCGTCAATATGGATTTCACTCAGGACGTTTGTTATCAAGGGTTATTTCACTTAAAAGAATCTCTCCTGAAAAATAAGCCTGCCGGATTAAAAGTGTTCGGTGAGTGGCCAACGATTTATCCTGCTCTGAGCCAATTACCTGAGCCTGCTAAAACAAGCTGGTTTTCATTCGACCATTTTTATTCTGATTCTGCCTTTAATGCGGCATTGAAAACTGTTTTCTCCATAAATCCTAAAGTGATTTATGATGTTGGTGGAAATACAGGAAAATGGGCATTGCGCTGTTGCCAATATGACAGTAAAGTCAGCGTTACTATTCTGGATTTACCCCAGCAAATAAAATTGGCTGAAGAAAATATACGCAGCCAAGGTATGGCTGATCGTATTTTCGGCTATCCTATTGACATGTTATCGGATGACGACTTACCCACAGAAGCAGATATTTGGTGGATGAGCCAATTCTTGGATTGTTTTTCCGAAACACAAATTATAGGCATTTTACGCAAGATCTCCGCAGCCATGAAACCTGATGCACGAATTTGCATTATGGAGCTGTTTTGGGACTGCCAGCCTTTTGAAGCAGCGGCTTATAGCCTTAATGCTACCTCGCTTTATTTTACTTGTATGGCAAATGGTAATAGTCGTTTTTATAGTGTTGATGATTTTACCCAATTCCTTAATAAAGCTGGGTTGGTCATAGAAAACCAAATTGATCAGCTAGGGCTAGGGCATACATTACTGATCTGCAAAAAGCAGTAACGAACGGTATTTCATGAAATTGACATTGGATATTACAGACTGGCAAGCAATCGCCCCAGGACTCTCTCTTGCTGAAAAGTGGAAAGAATGGTCTGCGAAATTACCAGCTACTATCGATAAATCACAGCCATTAGAGAAATGTGCCCAATTACCCATGATGACAGCTCGCCGTTTAAGCTCTGGCAGCCGTCTTGCCGTGGATTGTGGTTTAAGCATCCTGCGTCGTAATCAAGTCGATGCCATTGTCTATACCAGCCGTCACGGTGAGCTGGAACGCAATTACCAAATATTGCAGAATCTGGCGCAAAAAGAGAGTGTTTCTCCAACCAATTTTGCCATGTCAGTTCATAACTCTTCTGTAGGTAATCTAACCATTGTGGCGAAGGCTCCTCTGGTTTCCTCTTCCGTTTCGGCAGGTATTGACAGTTTCTTGCAAGGGCTGTTTGAAGCCTCAACACTGCTTCATGCGGGGCACCGTAAAGTCTTGCTGGTCGATTTTGATGGTGAGATCCCCAGCTTTTATCACAATGTCATAGATACCAATACCCCAACCTATCCATTTGCGGTCGCTCTATTGCTGGAGTCAGGTACTTGCTTACGCTGTACAAAGCAATCTTCATCAGAAGCAGAACCTGACCTTCCTCAAAGCCTCCAGTTTCTTCATGGCTGGTTACGGGGCAAGCAGAATTTCACTGTTTCAGGAGATCATTGCCAATGGAATTGGAGCCTGTCAGATGATTAAAAGGGTTTCAGTCAATATCACTGAACGCATTAACTGGCTCTGGCGTCTGCTCATGACCGGATTTTGTTTTGCCCTGTTTGGCTTAGGTGGGTTACTGCTTTCTCTTATTTGGTTTAATTTATTGCTGGTTTTCCTACGTAATGAAAGTAAACGTTGCTATCTCGCGCGCCACAGCATTTCATTCAGCTTTCGCCTGTTCCTTTTTTTGACCAGAAAATTGGGAGTACTGGATTACCATTTCAATGAACTGGATAAAATTCGTGCGGATAAAGGTTGTTTGATTGTTGCTAATCACCCAACTTTACTGGATTACGTCATTCTGGCATCAACACTGCCAGACGTGGATTGCATCGTAAAATCTGCGTTACTGCGCAATCCTTTTGTCAGCGGCGTAATACGCTCTGCACGTTACCTGATTAACAGTGATGCAGAAACTCTGCTTCCTGTTTGCCGCGAACGGCTGACTTCTGGTCACAATATCCTGATTTTCCCAGAAGGAACGCGCACAACACCCGGCCAACCTATTTCGCTTCAACGTGGAGCCGCTAATATCGCCGTACGATGTGAATGTGATTTGCGGATCATACATATTACTTGCAGCCAGACTATGCTGGATAAAAAAAGCAAGTGGTATCAAATCCCACCGAAAAAACCCATTTATACGATCACTATTGGTGAACAACTCACCAATGAAAATTTTGCTGTTGATATAGAAAACGGGCATGCCATCGCTGCCCGCCAACTCAATCGTCAGCTAACTCAATTACTAACACCATCAAACTAACAGATGTCGGATACGATGATGCAAGCATTACATATTGAAATAAAACAATTAATTATAGACACCCTGAACTTGGAAGATCTTACACCTGCCGATATTGAAACTGATGCCCCCCTGTTTGGCGACGGCTTAGGTTTAGATTCAATCGATGCTCTGGAGCTGGGCTTGGCAGTAAAAAATCGCTTTGGCATCGTACTATCCTCTGAAAGTGAAGAAATGCGCCAACACTTTACTTCTGTAGCCACATTGGCAGCTTATATCCAATCTCAGCAAGCATAAGAGCAGGTGTAATCATGGAAAAACACGCTATTTTTCAGGAAGTTTCCCAGCTACTGGTTCAACTGTTTGAGTTGTCCCCCGAAGACATTACGCCTGAATCACGACTTTATGAAGATCTGGAACTCGATAGCATTGATGCGGTTGATATGGTTGTCCACTTACAGAAGAAAACTGGACGCAAAATCAAACCGGAAGCATTCAAATCCGTTCGTACCGTGCAGGATGTCGTAGATGCCGTGGAACAGTTATTTAAAGAGCAACCATCGACAGAACCATCGTTAAAAGACCAGTAATCGGCAATAAATCATCAGTCAAGCAGAAACAAACATTTGGGTAGTTAATTGAAGCCGTTGATTTTATTGCTCCGTATTGCCAATACCGTGATGTTAATCGCCTGGCCGTTCTTGGTCTGGGCGATGGTTAACTACGGGCAATTTCATGCCATGTTGATCGTCATTATTTTATTTTTTGGTTTGCGATTATTGTTAAGCAGGTATCAAACCCATAATCAGCAGAAATCTGGCTGGAATACCGGATGGATATTGTCCATAGCAGGGATAGCCTTGGGGCTGGCTAGTTTATTCCTTCGCAGTCACCAGCTTCTTATGTACTATCCGGTAGTCGTTAATGCTGTTCTGCTGATTCTGTTTAGCAGCTCATTGCGTTACGGCTCCCCCATTATTGAAAAAATAGCCCGTATCAAAGAACCGGATTTACCCCCTGAGGGCATTGCTTATACACGTAAAGTCACCTACATCTGGTGCCTGTTTTTTATGTTCAATGGTGCAATAGCACTTGGAACTTGCCTGTATAACGATATGACTTTATGGACATTGTGGAACGGAATGGTGAGCTACCTATTAATTGGGTTACTCATTTCCATTGAATGGCTGGTACGCCAGCGGGTAAAAAAATAATGAAAGCACAACCCATATCTCAATGGCTATCAGAAGATAATAACCCCGACAGGTTAATCAGTTGGGGGAATAACGCCATCAGCCTGAATACACTTCGGCAGGATGTGACCGCGTTATATTTACGCCTGAAAATACACGCAAAAAACCAAAAACTCTCAACATCCCACTGGGCCTTGTGTTTTGACGATAGCTACAATTTCTGTGTCGCGCTGCTGGCAACACTTTATGCTGGTAAAACTCCCGTTATTCCGGGTCATTGCCGAGCAGCCCAATTACAAGAGCAACAATCTCTGTTTGATGGGGTCTTGACCGATTTACCCCTGACTTTATCCTGTCCTTGTTTACGGATGACATCATCAAATCCAGAAATTGATGTTACGGAAAAAATCTCGCTGAACCTCACATTGCCAGCCATCTCACCGGATGCCACTTTGGTGATGTTTACTTCTGGTTCAACAGGTATTCCTCAACAAGTGCTTAAAACTGTGGCAGCCATGGATCTTGAATCCCAATGGCTGGCTTCCCTGTGGGGAGATAAACTGCAATCCTGCATTGTCAGATCTTCAGTCAGCCACCAGCATTTGTATGGATTGACTTTCCGTATCTGGTTGCCAATGGCTCTGGGTTTACCATTCGATCGCAAGATGGTGGAATTTCCCGAACAACTTACCAATAGCCCACGTTGTGCGCTGATCAGTAGCCCTGCCTTCCTGCAACGGCTGGATGACAAACTTCCTGCCCCTGATTGTACTTTTGTCGTTTCAGCGGGTGGGCCACTGCACTTTGCCTGTGCGGAACGATCAATGCAGTGGCTCAACATTCCGCCTAATGAAATTTATGGCTGTACCGAAACTGGCATAATGGCCTGGCGAAGCCGTAAAACAAACAACGAAGTCTGGACGACATTTGAGGGAGTTTCATTTCAGGAAGATGGAGAAAAAAATGTGCGCGTCTATTCTCCTCTACTTGCTGATCCCTTTGGTCTGATTCTGGACGATCAGTTTGACTTTGATAAGCAAGGTAATTTTGCTTTATTGGGGCGGCGGGATCGTCTGGTGAAGATTGAAGAAAAACGTATTTCCCTATCAGAAATCGAACGCCGCCTGCGTGAAATTTCTGGTATCACTGATGCTGTCGCATTGCTCATTAATCGAGGTAAGCGCAATAACATTGGCGCGGTAGTCGTTTTAGATCACGAAACCTACACACGTTATCAGCAGCAAGGAATTCGCAAGCTGTCACAAGATTGGCGTCACCAGTTAAAGCCTTGGTTGGAATCTGTCGCATTACCACGTTATTGGCGAGTCGTTGAAGCCATTCCCCTGAATGCCCAAAGCAAGCGCTCATGGCCTGCTTTACAGGAGCTATTTAATGAAACCCATTGAAATTCACCGCGAGCAACCTGCTCAAAATGAGGTCATTGTACAATTGTATCTAGACCCCGATTTGGATTGGTTCCGGGGGCATTTTCCCATTCAGCCACTTCTGCCGGGTGTGGCCCAAATCGATTGGGTCATGCATTATGCCGAAATGCTGCTGGCTCCGGGCTGGTCTTTCGCTTCAATTGAAATGGTCAAGTTCCAGCTCCCTCTGCAACCGGGCAATAAGCTACTATTGAAAATCAAATGGGATGAAGAAAAATACCTCCTGACCTTCCATTATGATATAGAAGCTCAGAGCGGAAGCGAAAGCCAGACAGCAAGCCAAGGAAAGATAAAGTTATGTCGCTGAGCGCAAGTACGAGCGTAAATATGATTACGCCCTGCGTGGTTATTCCTTGTTATAACCACGGTGCAACCATGTCGGCGGTATTGGAAAGATTATCTCCTTATCATCTCCACTGCTTTATCGTGGATGATGGCAGTGCTCCCGACACTCAACACCATCTTCAAGATTTAGCCAAGTCCGTTCCTAATGTAACGCTTATCCGCCTTGAACATAATCAGGGCAAAGGCGGTGCCGTCATGGCAGGAATGCGGGCAGCCGCGGATTCAGGCTATAGCCATGCTTTACAGGTTGATGCCGATGGGCAACATTGCCTTGCCGATATCCCTCTGTTTTTGGCAAAGGCACAGCAGTATCCCAATCACTTGATTTCCGGTAATCCAAAGTATGATGATTCCGTGCCAAAATCCCGCCTTTATGGGCGCTATATCACTCATTTCTGGGTTTGGGTGGAAACGCTTTCTTTATCCATTAAAGATAGTATGTGTGGCTTTCGTATTTATCCGCTGGCTCCTACGCTACAACTGTTGGCTAAAAAAGATGTTGGTCGTCGCATGGATTTTGATATTGAAATCATGGTGCGGCTCTATTGGCAAGGAACAGAAAATCAATTTGTGCCAACAAAAGTTACCTATCCTGAAAATGGCCTGTCCCATTTCGATGCGTTGAGGGATAACCTCAGCATTTCATGGATGCATACCCACCTGTTTTTCGGTATGTTACCGCGCATTCCTTCTTTATTATGGCGTAAACAATTGCTATGGCGTACTCGACTGGGAATAAATAGCCAGCATTGGTCAGCGATTCAAGAACGCAAAGGCTTGCTTGGCATGAAATTCATGCTGGCGGTTTATCGATGGTTCGGACGCAAGCCTTTTGAATTGCTGCTTTACCCTATTGTTGGCTATTTCTGGGCAACTGGTGGTTCACAGCGTCAGGCATCCCGCCAATATCTTGAGCGACTGAAACAAACCATGCAACATAAAGGCATTACTGTTCCACAGCGCCTTAATAGTTATCGCCATTACCTGCGTTTTGGCACAGCCATGTTGGACAAAATCGCCAGCTGGCGTGGTGACTTTAAATGGGGAAAAGATATCGAGTTTACGGCGGGAGCAGAACAAATTCTTTTGGATGAAAAACTTTTGGATGGAAACTCAGGCGGAAAACTACTGTTGGTTTCGCATTTGGGCGATATTGAAGTCTGTCGGGCACTGGCGCAACAAACAGGTAAACCGACCATCAATGCACTGGTATTTACTGAACACGCCGAACGTTTCAAACAGATCATTGAAGAAGTTTCACCACAAGCAGGAATCAATTTATTACCAGTAACAGATGTCGGAGCAGATACCGCCATTATACTGAAAGAAAAAATTGATGCCGGAGAATGGGTGGCAATTGTCGGTGATCGAATTGCCGTTAATCCTTCTCGCGCCAACACTCAACGCGTTGTATGGAGCCAGTTTCTCGGTCATTCTGCACCATTTCCGCAGGGGCCATTTATCCTTGCCTCGGTATTGCGTTGCCCAGTCCTATTGATGTTCGCTCTCCGGCAAAATAACCAATTCAAAATTTACTGTGAACATTTTGCCAATCCTCTGGAATTGCCACGTAAACAACGAGAACAAGCGTTGCAGCAGGCGGTAGATCTCTATGCTTCCCGACTGGAACACCATGTCCTGCAATCTCCGCTCGATTGGTTTAATTTTTTCGATTTTTGGCAATTGCCATCTGATCGAAAAAATTCTGCTCGGAAAAATAAGGAATAAAAAATGCTGACTGCCCCCCGTTTTACGGCTGAAGTTGAATTAACTGTGCCATTTCATGATGCTGACCCAATGGGCGTTGTTTGGCATGGAAACTACTTTCGTTATTTTGAAATTGCCCGTGAGGCATTGATGAACCAACTCAATTATGGCTATCGGGAAATGAGTAAATCCGGCTATGTTTGGCCTGTCGTCGATGCCAAAATCAAGTATCGAGCCTCAGTGCTGTTTGAGCAAAAAATACGCGTCAGAGCCACCATTGAAGAATTTGAAAATCGCCTGAAAATTGCTTACCAGATTTTTGATGCAGCAAGCGGCAAAAAAACAACCGTAGGCTATACCATTCAGGTCGCCGTTTCTAAAGAAACACGGGAAATGAGTTTTATCAGCCCGGACATTTTATTCGAACATATGGGGGTCAAGCCGTGAAAAAATGGCGCTGGATACTGCTGTTCCTGACAGCAAGTTTCATGACAATCAATAACGTGGCACATGCCATCACTCTTGAAGAATTACAACAGCGGTTCGCCCACCAGCCAACTGTACGAGCACATTTCACCCAAGTGCGTCAAATTCAGGGTATGCCACAACCCCTGTCTTCCAGTGGTGAAATGCTGGTTTCACAACATAAAGGGCTGTGGTGGCATCAACAAAAACCTTTTCCACTGACACTGGTGCTGGATGACAGCCATATGGTTCAAGCCATGCCGGGGCAAACTCCCCAAGTGATCACCGCCGATTCCAATCCTCAACTGTTTCAGTTCAACCATCTGATGCGGGCACTGTTTCAGGCCGATCGTGCCGTGCTGGAAGAAAATTTCAAAATCGAATTCAGCGATCTTGGGCAGGAAAAATGGCGCTTGGTACTGACGCCCAAAACGTCTCCTTTAGATAAACTTTTCACAGCGATTACCCTGAGCGGCCAAGCTAACCTTGATACGATTTTACTGACCGATCGCCAAGGTGATCGAACAGAACTCTCTTTTACCCAACACCAATTAACACCAGAGACGCTGAGTAATGAAGAAGAGCAATACTTCAAATTCTGAGCCACGTCGGCTGGCACCATTCTGGTTACTGATATGCGCTATCCTGCTGATATCGCTGGTAACCTTGTTGCCTCAATCCCGTCTGTCCACCAGCGTACTGGCATTGTTGCCAGCACAAAGTGCTGGAAACATGCCACCTGCTTTGCAAGGAGAGTTCATGCAACGTCTTGATCGGCAATTGGTGTGGATGGTCAGTCCGGGGGAAAAAGAGGATGTCGCTCCTGCCCAATACTGGTTGGAGCATTTGCAAAAAATACTGTTTCTGAGCCATGTCAAAGGGCCAATGACGGCAGAACAGCAACAAGCATGGGGGCGTTTTTACTACGAACACCGTAATGCCATGCTCGATCCTATCACCCGTGACAGGCTGAAAGATGAAGGCAATCAGCAGGCAAATTGGATCTTGTCTCAAGTTTATTCCGCATTTTCTGGTGTCAGCGGGCAAGAGCTTAACAACGATCCCCTGATGCTGGTCAGAGGTTCACAACTGGCGCTTCAGCAGGCATCCAACCAATTGCGACTCCAGAATGGCTGGTTGGTCGCCAAAGATGATTCAGGGAAAAAATGGTATCTGCTTCACGGAGAGCTAAAAAGCTCTTCCTTTGACATGCAGCAAGGGCATCATGCCGTTACTGAATTGAATAAGTTGCAGCAGGCTCTGAAAGCTCAATTTCCTGATGCCGAAGTCATTTCAAGGGGAACCCTGTTCTACAGCGATTATGCCACTCAACAGGCGAAACACGATATTTCAACACTGGGTAGCGTCACGGTACTCGGCGTATTGCTACTCATTTACAGTGTTTTCCGCTCCCTAAAACCTTTGTTGCTATGTGTTCTATCCATCAGTATCGGCGCATTAGCAGGAACTGTGGCGACTTTGGGGATCTTTGGTGAACTTCATTTCATGACGCTGGTAATGAGCGTCAGTATTATCGGTATTTCCGCCGACTACGCCATTTACTATCTGACAGAACGCATGGTACATGGTCAGGAAGTCACGCTGTGGCAAAGTATGCGGAAAGTCTTGCCAGCCTTATTGATGGCATTGGCAACAACCGTCATTGCCTATCTAATCATGATGTTCGCCCCTTTCCCCGGCCTACGCCAATTGGCTGTATTTGCAGCTGCGGGCTTGACGGCTTCCTGCCTGACGGTTGTCTGCTGGTATCCCCGACTTGCTAAAAATCTACCAGTACGCCCTGTTCCAGCCATGATCATATTAATGCGCTGGCTGGCGTTATGGAGACGCAATCGGCTGTTTTATATGGGATTACCAACAATACTGGCAGTTTTTGCAGTGCTGGGAATTTCTCGCTTGCAGATCAATGATGACATTGCCCAATTACAGGCTCTACCACAGGATATCCATCAACAGGAAAAACGCATTGCAGCACTAACCGGACAGCGAAGCGATCAGAAATGGTTCGTGATTTACGGTAATAATGCAGAACAAACCTTGCAGCGGCTGGAATCTTTTATTCCAAAATTGGATACAGAAAAACAGCAAGGTAATATCAGTCATTACCAACGACTCCCGCTCTCCTCTCTTGCTCAACAACACAGAGATCTTGAACTGCTCAAGGCCGCCACTCCCAATATCATGGCTCGCCTGGCAGAAGCAGGTTTGACAATGAAACAACCTGATGCTCGTCCCATGACTGTCACGCCGAATGACTGGCTCAACAGTGTAGTTAGTGAAGGTTGGCGTTTGATGTGGATAACCCTGCCAAATGGCTACAGTGGCGTCCTGCTACCTGTAAACGGCGTTAAAGACAGTGTATTGATGCGTCAGTTGGCAGAAAAACAGGAAGGCGTCAGTTGGGTTGATCGCAAACTGGCTTTCGATGAGATGTTTCAATTCTACCGCACTATGCTTGGCTGGTTGCTGGCAGGTTCAATCATACTGATTGCCATCAGTTACATAGCACGGCTCGGTTTGCGTCGCGGCATCATCAACATAGTGCCATCCTTGCTATCCCTTGGCTGTGGGCTGGCTGTTCTCGGCTTTAGTGGTCATAGCCTTAACTTATTCTCAATATTGGCTCTGGTTCTGGTGCTTGGCATTGGCATCAACTACACCCTGTTTTTCAGTAATCCCCATGGTACTCCGTTGACCTCGCTATTAGCGATCAGTGTCGCAATGTGTACTGCATTACTCACACTAGGGATGTTGGTATTCAGCAGCACTCAAGCAATCAGCAGTTTTGGCATCGTATTATGCAGTGGGATATTTACCGCTTTCCTGCTATCGCCATTGGCAATGCCTGAACGCCAAAAAAGGAAAAAGAAATCATGATACGGTTATTCATTCTATCCCTGACTTGCCTGCTGGCAGCGTGTACGAACTCCCCGCAAAACAGCACGCCCAGTGCATGGCTGAAACCAGGTGTACGCGTTTCTTTACCAGAACCAACCATAACACCTACCATTAATGAACAACAACTGCTGACGGCTACAGTAAAAGGCAAGCAGCAGTCATTGATTGTGCTACTCAGCGCCAATGAACAACACCTATCCTTGGCAGGATTGTCTTCGCTGGGCATTCGGCTGTTCAAATTGAATTACGATCAAAATGGTATTCATACCGAACAATCCATTGTCTTGCCGGAACTTCCGCCTGCCAATCAAGTCTTGGCTGATATTATGCTCAGTTACTGGCCTGTTTCCGCTTGGCAGAGCCGACTGCCTGATGGCTGGGTGCTTAAGGACAGTGGTAATCTCCGCCAACTGCATGATAAAAATGGGAAATTAATCACAGAAATTTATTATGATAGCCCAAATGGCAAACGACGTAGGGCAAACGGGTCTAATTTATACAGATGAAAATCCCACTGTCAGGATTTTCATCATATAGCCATTATCCCAGCCAGCCTTCTGGCGCTTAG
>NZ_FOVO01000058.1 GCF_900115195.1 Xenorhabdus japonica | reverse complement strand
GATTGTAAATCACAAACGATCATCAATGTTCCTACCTTTATGTACTGAAGGCACATCACTGAACTAACTGTTCAATTTAGACCCGTTTGCCCTAGGTTAATGGAGTGTTTCTATTTTTTTTTGAGTTGTGAAATGTTATTTTCAATGGTTTAACTTTAATATTTATTTATATATTTTGCTGTGTAATTAATCCTCGGTGATTCATTGATTCATTGATTCATTGATTCATTGATTCATTGATTCATTGATTCATTGATTCATTGATTCATTGATTCATTGATTCATTGATTCATTGATGATATCTATAGTATTTCAAATCTAGATGTAAATTTATGTTTACTTAAAATAAGTAAAATTTACATTTTTGGATTGTATTCTTTACGATGCATGGTATGTTATCCACCAGACACTTAGAAAAACATTAAACAGATAAAATAAAGCAAGGCAGGTAGAGAAATGATCATGCAAAAAGACGCTCTTAATAACGTTCATATCCTTGATGAACAGGTTCTTATCACTCCAGAAGAGTTGAAACAGAAATATCCATTGAGTAGCAATGACCTACATGCCATCACAAACGCACGTAATACCATTGCTGACATTATTCAGCATCGTGATCCTCGTTTATTAGTGGTATGTGGTCCATGTTCAATTCATGATGTGGATGCAGCTCTGGAATATGCTCTCCGTTTGAAAGCACTTTCTGCCGAATTGAGTGATTATCTGTATATTGTTATGCGTGTCTATTTTGAAAAGCCCCGTACAACGGTTGGTTGGAAAGGTCTAATTAGTGATCCCTATATGGATGGCTCCTTTGATATGGATTCTGGGTTGCATATTGCTCGCCGACTGTTGTTGAACTTGGTAGAAATGGAATTACCTTTGGCTAATGAAGCTCTGGATCCTAACAATCCACAATATTTGGGGGATTTATTTAGCTGGTCAGCAATTGGTGCCAGAACGACTGAATCTCAAACTCATCGCGAAATGGCATCAGGTTTATCTGTATCGGTCGGATTTAAAAATGGCACTGATGGTAATTTGAATACTGCAATTAATGCCATGAAAGCAGCAGCAATGCCTCATCGCTTTATGGGGATAAATCAGTCAGGCCAAGTTTGTTTATTACAAACGCAGGGTAATCCGAATGGACATGTGATATTACGTGGTGGAGCAATGCCGAATTATAGCGCAGAACATGTCGCTGATTGTGAACGCCAAATGACTAAAGCAGAGTTGATACCATCGCTGATGATTGATTGTAGTCACGGTAATTCTAATAAAGATTTTCGTCGTCAGAGCGTTGTTGTGGATTCTGTTGCTGAACAAATAATGTCTGGAAATCAATCCATCATTGGTATTATGTTGGAAAGCCATATTCATGAGGGCAATCAATCTTCAGAACAACCTCGCGCTGAGATGAAATATGGTGTTTCGGTAACTGACGCCTGTATTAGCTGGCAGGTTACGGAACAGATATTGAGAAAACTGCATCGACAAATTGCTCCACATTTGGCCAGTCGAAATATGACGATGGAAAAAGCAGGATAATCAATATGGCAGCAGAATTGTCACAATTGAGAGCTCAAATTGATGAGGTGGATAAAACCTTATTATCTTTGCTGGCGAGAAGAATGAATTTAGTAACGAAAGTTGGCGAAGTTAAGAGCCAGCTCGGCTTACCAATTTACATACCTGACAGGGAAGCTGAAATGCTGGCTTCCCACCGCAATGAAGCGGAAGATATGGGAATTCCGCCTGATTTGATTGAAGATATCTTACGCCGAATTATGCGAGAGTCTTATGTAAGTGAAAACAATAAAGGCTTTAAAAAACTCGGCACTCATTTGGGGTCAGTGGTTATCGTAGGTGGCTCAGGCAAAATGGGGAAATTATTCAGTCGATTATTGACGCTGTCTGGCTATGAGGTCAGAGTGCTTGAAGCTGGCGATTGGGATAACGCTGAATTTATATTGGCCGGAGCAGGGATGGTGATAGTCAGCGTTCCCATACATTTAACTGATAAGATTATTCGCCGATTACCTCCTTTGCCAGAACAATGTATTTTAGTTGATTTGGCTTCCATAAAACAAAGGCCGTTAAATGCGATGCTTGATACACATCAGGGGCCTGTTTTAGGGCTTCACCCTATGTTTGGACCAGATGTAGGTAGCTTTGCTAAGCAAGTGGTTGTGTATTGTGATGGGCGTTATCCAGAAGCATACCAATGGTTTTTGGAACAGATATCGGTATGGGGAGCGAGATTGCATCAAATCAACGCGGAGAAGCATGATAAAAATATGGGCTTCATTCAGGCGTTGCGTCATTTCACTACCTTTTCTTACGGACTGCATCTTGCAAAAGAAAATATCGACTTACAACAATTGTTGTCACTATCTTCACCGATATATCGATTGGAACTGGTGATGGTAGGACGATTATTCGCGCAAGATCCTCAGTTATATGCTGATATTATTATGTCTAGCCCTGAAAACATTGAACTTATTCGTCGGTATTACCAGAGTTTCGGGCAGGCTCTGGAAATACTGGAACATCAAGATAAATCAGCTTTTATTGAGAGTTTTAATCAGGTGAGTGATTGGTTTGGTGATGAAGCAGCTCGATTTATGAAGGAGAGCCGAGTGCTTCTACAGCAGGCTAGTGACAATCGAATATAGGTGTTAGCTAGATATAGTAAATTGAAATGCCTGAAAAATATTAAAACCGGATATTTCGATTATCTTAAAGAAACCATCCGGTTTTGTTTTTGACTTTAGATAGGATCGATAGGAATTACATTTTCTGATGGATAAGATCCCAATACTTTCAGAAAGCGAGTAATTTCTGTCAGTTCCTTCAACGCTTGTTGCATTTTCATGGAACGAAGGTTGGTTTGCACATCAATATAAAACATCTCTTCCCACGGTTTACCGTTTATAGGGCGAGATTCTAATTTGCTCATTGGAATATCATGTTTCTTTAAGATAATCAGTACATCAACTAAAGCTCCTGCTTGCTGTCCGGTTGACATGATAAAGGTGGTTTTGGCAGGAACTTGATCGGATACTTCAATAGGTTTAAGGGCAATAACAATAAAGCGAGTGCTATTTTCTTGCTGATTTGCCAAGTTGTTTTCTAAAACATGTAATCCATAGAGTGCGCCGCCAGCTTCACTTCCTAATGCAGCGACTTCTGGTGAATTGAGTTCAGCCACTTTTTGCATAGCAGCAGCAGTACTTTCACAGTAGATAATGTTCCAGTCAGGATATTTATTGAGGTATTGGCTACATTGTTGAAAAGGCTGGGAATGGCTGAAAACGGTTTTTATCTTTGAGATATCAGTTTGTCCGGAAATTAATAGACAGTGGTTGATGGGCAGGGTTATTTCTCCAACAAGAGATAGGGGAGTTTGCTGCAATAAATCATAAACTTCATTAATTGCTCCTGAGCTGGTATTTTCCAGCGGTAGGATGCCATAATCAGCCTGACCAATCTCAACTAATGAGAAAATATCTGAGAATTTATGGCAACTGCATTCAATCAGTTGATTAAAGTGACGGGCAGCAAATTGTCGAGCTGCAATATGAGAATATGAACCTTTTGGCCCTAGAAAAGTAATACGGGCAGAATCGTAAGGTGTCTGATTCAGGTGTTGCTGTAATAAAGCTTGTTGGGTGAGAACTGAATCCTCAATGATCATCTGAAATAGCCGAGTAATATAAAAACCATCTAACCCATGTGATTTACCTTTATCAATTAATATATTCAATAATTCTCGTTCACGATTTTTATCTCGGATAGGACGATGGTCGAGCAGTTTTGTCTGGGCGATGTTACCAGCTAACTCTCGGCGTTTAGCGAGTAGATCCAGCAAGCCCGCATCAATATTACTAATTTCTTCTCGTAATTTAACTAAATCTCGTTCCATAGCATGTTCCCGACATTCTTATTTATGAGTATAGTTTGTGTATTGTAGATATTCTTGTGGTCAGTAAAACAAAAAACCTCCCTGCTGATGGGAGGTTTTTATTCATCTTCTTAAAATTCTTTCTGAAACGAAACAACCTCCTCATGAGAAGGTGAAAAAAAAGAAAAAAAATAAGATAGACGGTTTGATAATCATTTGGCCTATTAGCACTCTGCTTGGTTGTTTTAACAATACATCGTTTTAATAATGTACTTTAATTAACCTATTTAGAATGAAGTGTCAACAGAAGGCTTTTCATCTTCATCTTTTAAACGAGTAAAAACAGAAATAAAGCTAATGGTTTAATGACAGTAAAAACGCGCTCATTGAGCGCGTGGGGACAAGAATAAGAGATAATTATACTTCTAAATTGAGATTAGATTCTTTAACACTATTATCTGCACGTCGAGCCTCTGCTTTATGCCGCACTTTGTTGAGTTGTCGCTCTAATTTTGTCAGCAGCTCATTGATCGCAGCGTACATATCTTCATGCTTAGCACTAGCCACTAATGTGCCATTCGGTGTACCAATTGTGGCATCAACCAAGAATCCTTGCGGCTCTTTTGATAATACGATATGTGGGCTAATTAGATTGACTTGCCATTTACTCAACTTATTTAGACGGTCTTCCACATGGCTACGAATTGCGGGGGTAATCTCCATTTGTTTGCTGGTAATATTTACTAACATATAGTTACCTCTTTAATGTTGCTCCGTCTTTGATGTATCCAGCATAGCGCTCTTTTGCGTAAAAAGAATGATCTAAATCACTTTTGCTGTGCGATTTTAGAAGTAAGTGGCAGAACTGTGATAGTCAAGGAAGATATGGATAATATTTATTGCGAAAAAAAGCATTATGCGTCATTGTTCGTCATTTGTGTGATTATAAATTTATGTAATAATTGATAATGAAAATCATCTTATAATGTAAATAATGAAGATATAACTCAAATACATTCGATTTAGATAAAGATAGAAAGATAATTAGCTAAAAAATAGATCAAAAACAGCAGCCGTTTAGCTGCTGTTTTTGATCACTGGTTTAAAACTAATGAGATTGAACTTTATGCAGGGTTGGCAGTGATTAGTTGTGCCACCTTATTTGCTTCAGCTGTCAACCCTAACTCTTTATAAGCCGATTCCATATAAGAGAGAGCTTCTCGAGTCGCGTTAGCATCAGGATAGTCTCGTAGCATCTGTTCTACACGATTAACGACAGCTACATAAGCACTGCGTTTAGTGTAATATTTCACAACCGCAAGTTCATATTTGGCTAAACGTTCTTTAAGGAATACTAATCGCTTGGTGGCATCAGTTGAATACTGACTATTTGGATAGTAACGCACCAATTGGTTGAAATTATGGAATGCGGCACGGGCATGTTCAGGATCACGATTTGATCGTTCAATACCGAAAAAGTCTTGCAATGTACTGTCATCTAAAGCCTGTGAGACCAAACCTCGCATATATAGTACATAGTCGATATTAGGGTGGGTTGGATTCAGACGCATGAAACGCTCAATGGATGCGAGAGCCAGTGGGTATTCCGCTGATTTGTAGTAGGCGTAGATTAAATCAAACTGAAGCTGTTGGGAGTACGGTCCAAAAGGATATCGGGTGTCAAGGGATTCCAATTGTTTGATTGCCGCTTTATAGTTACCTTCTTGCAGCTTTTCCTGCCCAATCGAATAAATTTGAGATGGCGGGATATCAGGAACAGCATCCTTATTGCTGGAACATCCAGATAAAATCAGGCTCAATGTGGTCACTGCCACCAGATATTGCATGCGAATCATCACGTGTTGATTATCCTCTGAGTGTTTTCTGGGAGACTGTCCATGAAGCTCCCGGCAAAATATAGGGTTACAATAGCACACTATTTTAAATGAAACGGCCTCGCCGTCAAAACTCAACGTAAAATATAGAAGTTATATATGGCACAACAAATCCGACTTAATGCAATAGTCGCTGAATCTCAGCTTGGTCAACGTTTAGATCAAGCCTTGGCTGAATTGTTCTCTGATTATTCAAGGTCACGTATAAAAGAGTGGATCTTGGATGATAAAGTTCAAGTTAATGGCAAATTAATTAACAAACCAAAAGAAAAAGTCCTGGGCGGTGAAGAAATTTCCATTGATGCTATCATTAAAGAGGATGCACGCTGGGAGCCTCAGGATATCGAACTGAATATCGTCTATGAAGATGAGGATATTTTGGTAATCAATAAACCACGTGATTTGGTCGTTCATCCGGGGGCTGGTAATCCTGATGGCACGGTATTGAATGCCTTGTTATACCGGTATCCTGAAATTGCAGATGTTCCTCGTGCAGGTATTGTTCATCGTCTTGACAAAGATACGACCGGATTAATGGTTATAGCAAAAACCGTTCCAGCACAAACTCGTTTAGTAGAATCTTTACAATTACGTGAAATAACCCGTGAATATGAAGCAGTTGCTTTGGGATGTATGACAGCCGGAGGAACGGTAGAAGAACCTATTTCCCGTCACCCAACAAAACGGACACATATGGCAGTACATCCTATGGGAAAACCTGCTGTTACCCATTATCGCATTATGGAACATTTCCGGGCGCATACCCGTCTGCGTCTGCGTTTGGAGACTGGCAGAACACACCAAATTCGTGTGCACATGGCACATATAAAACACCCGCTGGTGGGAGATCCTCTGTACGGTGGACGGCCTCGTCCATTAAAAGGATCTTCTGATGAATTTCGCGAAGTGATGCGCAATTTTGATCGTCAGGCATTGCATGCGACCATGTTACGTCTTTACCATCCGATCACTGGAATTGAGATGGAATGGCATGCTCCATTACCGGATGACATGGTTAAATTGGTTGAAGTGATGAAAGCGGATGCCGAAACTTTCAAAGATGAGATGGATTGGTAGGTAAATGACACCACTGATTTTTCCTGATTGGCCACAGCCTGATAATGTTGGTGCTTGTAGTACTACCCGTTTGGGTGGGATAAGCCTGACCCCATATGACAGTTTAAACTTGGGTAATCATGTCGGGGATGTTCCAGAATACGTAGAACAGAATAGAACCTTGTTGGTTGAATATGCCCAATTACCGCAGCAACCTATATGGTTGGAACAAGTACATGGAACACGTGTTATCACACTTGATGGTCAGTCATTGGTAAATAATCAGGCCGATGCCGTTTACACGAATATATCCGGGCAGGTTTGTGCTGTGATGACAGCAGATTGCTTGCCAGTTCTTTTTTGCAGTATTTCTGGCGATGAAGTTGCTGCAGCGCATGCTGGATGGCGTGGATTATGTGCAGGAGTGCTGGAGAATACCGTATCTCGATTTAGTGCAAAACCTGACATGATCCGCGCATGGTTGGGGCCGGCTATTGGCCCCTCAAAATTTGAGGTGGGAAGTGAAGTTAGGGAAGCTTTCATCACAGTCAATTCTGATCTGGAGAAGGCTTTCGCACCTTATGGCGATAATTATGGTGATAAGTTTCTGGCAAATATTTACTTACTGGCTAAATTGAAGTTGCAGTCAATGGGAATAACAGAGATTTTTGGTGGAACCGCATGTACTGTCATGGAGGAAAAGAACTTTTTCTCCTATCGTCGTGATGGTAATACAGGGCGCATGGCAACTTTAATCTGGTTGCGATAACCTACTTCACAGGACGATCTTTGGCGTATAGCGGTAAGTTCCCAATTAACTTTTCAGAAGACCTTGAATATTTAAGGAATGGACCTTATCTAGTCTCCAGTGGCAAATTTTTACCAGTATTGGAGGTGTTATGCGTCTGGATCGTCTTACCAATAAATTCCAGCTTGCTCTTGCTGACGCCCAATCCCTCGCATTAGGGCGTGATAATCAATTCATCGAACCTATCCACTTGATGGGTGCATTACTCAATCAAGAAGGTGGTTCAGTTCGTCCTTTATTGACCTCGGCAGGGGTGGATACAGGAAGCTTCAATAATCAACTGAATCAGGCTCTGAACCGATTGCCGAAAGTAGAGGGCAATGGTGGAGATGTGCAGGTATCCAACGAGCTAGGACGTTATTTAAACCTGTGCGACAAACTTGCGCAAAAAACAGGTGATAATTTTATTTCTTCTGAACTCTTTGTTCTGGCAGCGATAGAAGAACGTGGAACATTAAGTGACATGTTGAAAATTGTGGGAACAACCAAAGATAAAATCACTAAGGCAATAGAACAGATGCGCGGTGGCGAAAAAGTGAATGATCAAGGCGCAGAAGATCAGCGCCAAGCGTTAAAGAAATATACAATTGATCTGACTGAACGTGCTGAACAAGGCAAATTAGATCCTGTTATTGGACGTGATGAAGAAATCCGTCGAACCATTCAGGTATTGCAACGTAGAACCAAAAACAATCCTGTTCTTATTGGCGAGCCAGGAGTTGGTAAGACTGCAATTGTCGAAGGTTTGGCACAGCGTATAGTTAATGGTGAAATTCCTGAAGGACTGAAAAACAAACGTGTCCTGTCTCTTGATATGGGAGCGTTATTGGCTGGTGCTAAATACCGTGGTGAATTTGAAGAGCGTTTGAAAGGTGTTTTGAATGATCTTGCTAAACAAGAAGGCTCAGTCATTCTGTTTATTGATGAATTGCATACCATGGTAGGTGCGGGCAAAGCCGAAGGCGCAATGGATGCTGGTAACATGCTGAAACCCGCTTTGGCTCGTGGTGAACTGCATTGCGTTGGGGCAACAACACTTGATGAATATCGCCAGTATATAGAAAAAGATGCAGCTTTGGAGCGTCGTTTCCAGAAAGTTTATGTGGCAGAACCCACTGTTGAGGACACGATTGCTATTTTACGTGGATTGAAAGAGCGATATGAATTGCATCATCATGTCCAGATTACTGATCCAGCAATCGTTTCGGCTGCAACATTATCTCATCGCTACATTTCTGATCGCATGCTGCCTGACAAGGCAATTGACCTGATTGACGAAGCAGGGGCAAGTCTGCGTATGCAGATGGATTCGAAACCAGAAGCACTGGATCGCCTTGAACGCCGCGTTATTCAATTGAAGCTTGAACAGCAGGCACTGAAAAAAGAGTCTGATGATGCCAGTAAAAAACGTTTAGAGATGCTGAACGAAGAATTGGCAGAAAAAGAACGCGAATATTCTGAATTGGAAGAAGAATGGAAAGCAGAGAAAGCTGAACTTAGTGGCACTCAGAATATCAAAGCCGAATTAGAGGATGCACGTATTGAATTAGAAAAGGCACGCCGTAACGGTGATTTGGCCAAAATGTCTGAAATTCAGTACGGAAAAATTCCGGAATTGGAAAAGCGTCTGGCAACAGCAACAACAGTAGAAAATCGTCATATGAAGCTGCTACGTAACAAAGTCACAGATGCTGAAATCGCTGAAATACTTGCTCGCTGGACCGGAATTCCTGTATCCAGAATGTTGGAAAGCGAAAAAGATAAATTATTGCGCATGGAGCAAGAATTGCATAAACGTGTGATTGGGCAGAATGAAGCTGTTGATGCTGTATCGAATGCAATTCGTCGTAGCAGAGCGGGGCTATCTGATCCCAATCGTCCGATTGGCTCTTTCATGTTCTTGGGGCCGACTGGGGTAGGTAAAACAGAATTGTGCAAGGCGCTGGCTAATTTCTTGTTCGACAGTGATGATGCTATGGTGCGCATTGATATGTCGGAGTTTATGGAAAAACACGCAGTTTCAAGGTTAGTGGGAGCCCCTCCCGGATATATTGGATATGAAGAAGGTGGGTATCTGACAGAAGCGATACGCCGTCGTCCTTATTCTGTCATTTTGCTGGATGAAGTAGAGAAAGCACACCCAGATGTTTTCAATATCTTGTTGCAGGTATTGGATGATGGTCGTCTGACTGATGGTCAGGGGAGAACTGTTGATTTTCGCAACACAGTTGTGATTATGACCTCTAACTTAGGTTCCGATATGATCCAAGAACGTTTTGGTGCACTGGATTATATAGGGATGAAAAATATGGTGATGGAAGTGGTTGGCCATCATTTCAGACCTGAGTTTATCAACCGTGTTGATGAAGTTGTTGTATTCCATCCATTAGGAAAAGAACATCTGACATCTATTACGAATATTCAATTGCAGCGTTTATATCAGCGTCTGGAAGAACGAGGTTATCAGGTAGAGATGACACTTTCAGCACTGGAAAAACTAAGTGAAGCAGGTTTTGACCCTGTATACGGTGCTCGCCCATTGAAACGGGCTATTCAGCAAGAGATCGAAAATCCGCTGGCTCAACAGATTCTTTCTGGCAAGTTAATTCCAGGTAAACTAGTGACTTTAGATCTAGAAGACAATCGCATTGTTCCAAGGCAATGATATTACTTGCTTGGAAAGCCCATAAATATAAAAAAGTACAGAAGATAAAGTAACGTTGAGATAAAAAGAGGTGCAAAAAACATCTCTTTTTTCTTTTTATAGATTAATAAAACACCAATGTATGGAGTTTTGGGTAATAAACCCGAATTCTGGATAAGAAATTGACGAGAAGCCTGTTCCCGGAGCAATGTTTTGGTGAAGGCCGAAACAGCTCCGGGGAGGAACAGGCTATGAACAACTTAGTTGAAATTTTCATCGGTGTCGATGACTTTTGTCGTTTTTTCATTCCACAATGGGAACAGTTTTGTCTCAAGAAGAGATATCGCCTACGTCGTAGAAAAGGTCATATGTATCCCAGTGAAATCATGACCATCTTGCGCCTCTTTCATCTGTCGCATTATCGTGATTTTA
>NZ_FOVO01000010.1 GCF_900115195.1 Xenorhabdus japonica | reverse complement strand
CCCGGTGGGGATGATTCAAAGCCAGTTGTTGCAATGTAATTCGTTCAGGCTCAGAAAGTGTTATCGTCGATTTCATCAGAACAGTGGAAAATTCGGTTATCGTATATCAATTATAGCAATTATAGCAATTATGTAGATAATTTATCTGATTAACTTAACTCGAAAAAGTTTTAGTGTGGTTATGCCAATTATGCAGTTGGAGTTGGCTCTTGATAAGAATGATATCGGTTGGATAGCCAGTCTATTTTACCTTGCTTATGGCGGTTCAAAATTTTTTTCTGGCATTTTCCACGATCATACTTGGTTATCGCTGGTTCATGGGCGCAGGATTATTAATGACGGGAATACTGAACATCATTTTTACATTCCAGCTCATCATTGTCATCCTTGCTGTTTGTCTGGACGTTGAATGGCTTTTTCCAAGGATGGGGATGGCCAACATGTGCCCGACTTCTCACTTACTGGTATTCTCGTAATGAGCGGGGCTTCTGGTGGGGGTTTTGGAATATATCCATCAATATAAGTGGTATTTTTCTTCCATTATTATCCGCATTCTTAGCTACGCATTATGGTTGGCGTGCTGCATTCATTGTTTCCAGTTTTAGTGGAATTGTGCTTGGAATTTGGTTATGTCGAAGAATACGAGGAATTCCACAGGAACACAGTTTACCTAGCGTGGGACATTGGCGACAAGATACTATGGAACTACGACAAGAACGATCGTCTTCACCAATGTCCATGATCCAAATTTTACGGAAAACAATTTTATTCAACCGTACCATCTGGCTCCTTGGATTTTCTTATGTTCTCGTCTATTTCATTAGGATCGCAATCAATGATTGGGGTAATTTATGGTTATTAGAAAAACATAGAGCCAACTTACTTAATGCCAATGCTACGTTATCACTCTTTGAATTAGGTGGATTATTGGGCGCTCTTTGTTCTGGATGGGGATCTGACTTGCTATTTCGCAGCCAACGTGCACCAGTGATTCTACTATTTTCTCTCGGTCTTTTCTTTTCTGTAGCGGCCCTCTGGTTAATTCCTATAAATAATTATGTACTATTGTCTATCTGTATTTTCAGTATTGGCTTTTTTGTATTTGGCCCACAGATGTTAATAGGTCTTTCAGCAACAGAGCATTGCCACAAAAAATCCGCAGGTACAGTAACCGGATATTTAGGATTGTATGCTTATTTCGGTGCTGCAATTACTGGTTGGCCATTAAGCCAAGTCATTGACAGATATGATTGGACTGGTATGTTTGCCTTATTGACTCTTGCAGCCGCCATGATGGGTTTATTACTGATGCCAATGCTGATGGTTGATGTCAGTAAGGCACAGAAAGTATATAGATAACCTAAATAATTGACTTACTAAACCAGCAGCGCAATACAGACCTATATTGAGAAATAGCTCATATAGTTGGTGGTTTCTATTCTTTAATATGTCTAATCACTGTACGGACACTAAAATTGTTGGTAATTTTACCGGGATTCATTGCCTCACATTACCAACTGAAAATGCTAAATACGAAGTTACTAAGTTTCGCTCAATTGGACGGAACAGTAACAATAGATAAAGGCATCGCAGCTTAAGACGATAAAGATGTTTTATAGCCGGTAATACCACTTGCAACTTGAGCACAAATCTTCCATACAAAAATAATCTTTTCCCTTAATTCTGCCTATCAACTCATCAATAAACCCTGTAAAATCATCTATGCTTTCTGGGTATGTCACTGTCACACCGCAAAAAGACCATTCATCTCACTTCTAATAAATAGGTTTTACAATGCATCAGTCTGATGTTGTTGATCGTTCACTTTTTTCATTAAGCTGGCCGATTTTCATTGATATCTTTCTGCATATGGCGACGTTATTAATCAATACGTACATGATCAGCCATATTTCTTCTGCTTATCTCGCCGCGATGGGGGTAGGTAATCATGTTTTTGATCTCTTTATTACAATTTTTAATTTCATTAGTGTAGGTTGTAGTGTTGTCATCGCACAATATTTAGGTTCAGGAAAACGCAATAAAGCCAGTCAGGCGATCCATATTTCTATTGCTTTTAATTCTGTGCTGGGTCTTGGTTGTGCGCTGATCACAGTATTCTTTGGTTATAAAATCCTGTCTATCATGAACCTGCCCGAAAATCTGATGGATGATGGGTTCGCTTATCTGCATGTTCTTGGTATCTGCCTGATACCCGAAGCGATTTCGATTATTCTGGCGGCCTGTCTGCGGGTTTACGGAAAATCGAAAGTAGCCATGTATGTCACGCTGATTGCTAACTTGCTCACCATTGTCGGCAATATGATCGTGTTGTATGGGTTCTTTGGGCTACCTCAATATGGGTTGGAAGGTGTAGCATGGTCTACAGTATTTGGTCGAGTTGTTGCGGTTATTCTGCTTTGCGGGTTGTTGTTCTGTAGTTTGAATATTAAGTTCGAGTTTAAATTGCTCGTGCACTGGTCTAAAAGCATGTTGAGCAAAATTCTGCATATTGGCTTGCCCGCCGCCGGTGAAAACTTGGTATGGATCCTGCAATATATGACAGCGCAGGCGTTTATCGGCCTGATGGGCGAAACATCTTTGGCTGCCCAAACTCTGTATTTCCAGTTATCTCTATTCATTATGCTGTTTGGTATCTCAACCAGTATTGGCAATGAGATTATGGTTGGTCATCTTGTTGGGGCAAAACGCTTTGAAGATGCCTATATCCGAGGGCTAAAAAGCCTGCAAATTGGTGTTATTGTCACAGTAGGTGTCGTATTAACGTTCTGGATCTTCAGGGAACCACTTCTCAATATCATGACGGAAGATGAGAAGATTATTGAGCTTCTTCTGCCGCTGTTCCTGATTTCTGTCTTTTTGGAGCCGGGACGTACTTTCAACATTGTGATGGTCAATGCCCTGCGTGCCTCCGGTGATGCCCGTTTTTCACTTTACACCGCACTGATTTTCATGTGGGGTATCTCCATTCCTGTCGGTTATTTTTTGGGAATCACCATGGGTATGGGAATTTTGGGGATCTGGATAGGATTTTTCTGTGATGAGTGGATACGTGGATTAGTGAACGCGTGGCGTTGGAAGTCTAAAAAATGGCAAACTAAACGATTGGATATCTAATTTAAAAATAGCAGTAAAAATAAATGTAAAAAAATGCCGCAGGGAAATCTGCGGCATTTTTATTTCAATTAAATCTTATAATTTTTTTCTTATAACTTTTCTTTGCCATAGAATTCTGAACGAGGACCATACAGCAAGCGACCATATCCACCTGCATTTAACAAACGATTGCTGGTAATGCCTGCAATATCATGGCCTCTGTCTATAACCGTATTGACGATCTGGGAGATGGCCGCTGATACCAACATGCCGATCAAACCACCACTGGAGTAATTGTCATTTTCTGTGGAAGACGCCGTTGCGAAACCATTCCACAATTGTTTACCCGTGCGCAAATCCACCAGACGGGCTGTCGCACTGACGCGGGTATCACTATTTATGATTTGGTATTGTGTACCATATTGCGTGATATTCAGGTAAAGAGCTGAATCTGCGCCAAATATACCATGCAATTTTTTGTAGCTGATATTGTGGATATCCTGCGCTTCTGTCACTCCATTTTGGCGGAATGTTTCTTCAACTGCCGCAATGGGATAAACATAATAGCCAGATTCAGCTAATGGGTAAGTCACTTGGGACAGCAAACTGCCAGAAGCCTGCACTTCCACTGATTTATTTATGGCAGGCAAAACCAAAATGGATTTAGGTTTGCTTTCTCTCAGTGCAGAATAATCATACGGTTTATGTTCGGCGCATCCTGTCAGTACCAACAAAAATAAGGTACCAATCGCTACCAGAAAACGGTTCATTATTTCACTCCTTTATTCTTGCTTAACAGAAAATCTATGTAAGGTGCAGACTCAGGAAATAGGCTTTTTTCTATCTCAAACTGCTGGAAAGCATCCTCAATATTGCCAATTTTGCTGGAAAGCAATCCCATTTGCGCGTGCAGGCCGGGGGGAACAGGTTTATCTTTGGCCTTAGCTTGCTCGATAACTTTTTGCAATGCTTGAAGCTGTTCCTGTGGCTCTGTTTTATCCTGCTGGTAATATTGGTACAGAGTTGATTGATAATCACCCCATTCATATATGGTCTTAGGGGCTTTTACACATCCAACCAATAATAGAGTCGCCAGCAACATCCCCGTCTTTTTCATCAAAAACATACAAAAATTTTCCCTAAAATATTTCACCAATTAATTTTAAAAAAATAATTAATTAATAATTAGTTAGCAGGCTTCCATGCACCATTATCAATACCAGCTATCAGATCATTAATTGCTTCACGGATCGCCAAATCTAATACCTTGCCATTCAGAGTCGAGTCGTAGCTGGAAGTACCACCAAATCCAATGAATTCACGACTGGAGAGTTTATATTCCCCCGCTCCTGCTGAAGAGAAGACGACTTCGGAAGTTTCAACATTCACAACATTTAGCATCACTTTTGCATAAGCAACTTGTGACTTGCCACGTCCCAAAATGCCCCATAATTGATGATCGCCCACTTCTTTGCGACCAAATTCAGTCACGGAACCCGTAATAATGTAATTAGCCCCTTTCAATTTTTGAGCTTTGCCCTGTAAACCCGCTTCCGCTTTCAACTCAGCCAAATTAGTGCGTTCCAATACGTTAAAACGACCTGTTTGTTGTAAATGAGTTACAAGGATGGTTTTTGATTGGTTTCCTAAACGGTCAATGCCATCAGAGAAAATGCCATTTTGGTAGCTTGAACGGTTTTCAAATTTGCCCACGGCAATCGGGCTACGAATACCGGCATAGGTTGTTTTATAGGAAGTAACTTTTTGTATGGGAAGTGTTGATGAAGATTCCGTTGCACAGCCAGCCAGCATGAGAGAAGCCAAGCAAAGTGAGGCTAATGTGAGTTTGCTTTTCATTATTATGTCTTCCTGAGTGAATGTTCAAATAAATCTGTTCGGTTTTTTATACAGCGAATACTGCTAACATAAAAGCGAGGGGATAATAAATATTGTTACAGAAAAAGTCCATTTAATTAAAAAGCAAGCTTTAGTCATAATCAGATAACTGCATGATTTTTAAGAGTTTAAATGGTAACTAACTGAGTGACTATTAGTCAGGTTAATTTCAATATTAGTTACTATTTAAAAATAAAAAACATTGTTAATCTTCTTCTTTATTATCAATAAATAACCCCGATAAGAACGTCATTCCACCAAACCATTTGGAATAATCATTTATTTAGAATGGCTATTTATTTGGAATAGCTATCGATTTAGCATAGTTATAAATATCGAGTTAGATCTAAAAACATTTATATCCCGAAAAAAGTTGTTTCAATTAAAATATAAATTATAAATATTGGAAATGAAAATAAGTATATAAATGCTCATTCTAATCTCTTAAGAGACTTAGCTAACCACAAAAACCATAGTGAAAAAAGGTTTATTCAGCATTTATTGATTTATCTTTATTTCCAATCGGAAGGCCGAGATGGAAATATACATCACACTATTTTACTAGCAAAAAATCCTAGATTAATATACTGAATTACATCATAATATTAACAAAAAATAGGGTTTAATACTGACAAGGTGTTTTGAATTGATACAAACGTGGTAAAGCACGCAATTTTCTTTCTGGTTGTTTTAATTATTAATATCACAAATACTCACAATACCCTTGTTGTTCTCTCAAAACTGTAATAGATGGAATGTTTAGGAGAATTTTTCTCCTTGAAATCATTTACTATCAGCACACGATAACTCTCTTACTAAAAGAGCGGTTATTTAGTAAAGATGTAAGCGAGAGCTATTATGAAAACAGCAATAAAAAACAATGACACGCCACACCTATCCTCATCGGCCAAACGTGCCAACATGACGGAAACAGAATGGAAAAAAGCAATAAAATTCAACCATACTGATACTGGTTGGGTCATTATAAGTATTGGTATGGCAATCGGGGCCGGAATTGTTTTCTTGCCTGTTCAGGTTGGGTTGATGAGATTGTGGGTTTTCCTGCTTTCTTCCGTTATTGGTTATCCCGCCATGTATCTTTTTCAGCGACTCTTCATCAACACTCTCGCAGAGTCGCCAGAATGCAAAGATTATCCTAGTGTCATCAGTGGCTATCTTGGTAAAAACTGGGGAATTCTGTTAGGCATACTCTACTTCATTATGCTGGTGATCTGGATGTTTGTTTATTCCATGTCCATAACCAATGACAGTGCTTCTTACCTGCAACCATTTGAAATCACCGATGAATTAATATCAAAAAAATCCATTATATGGGTTGGCGTTAATTTGTGTGCTGGTCGCTATTTCATCTCGTGGTGAACGATTGCTGTTCAAAGTATCCAGCTTGATGGTCATGACAAAGTTATTTGTTGTCGCAACATTGGGAATTTCCATGATTGGTATGTGGCATCTTTACAATATTGGGGCATTGCCTCCCTTCGGTCTATTGATCAAAAAAGCCATCATCACATTGCCTTTTACACTCACGTCTATCCTGTTTATCCAAACAATTAGTCCAATGGTGATTTCTTACCGCAATCGGGAGAAAAATCGTGAAGTTGCCCGTCATAAGGCGCTGAGAACGATGAATATAGCCTTTGGTGTCCTGTTTTGTACGGTATTTTTCTATGCCATCTCTTTTACAATGGCAATGGGACACGAGGAAGCGGTCAAAGCCTATGAACAGAATATTTCAGCACTGGCAATTGCCGCTCAGTTTTTTCCTGGTGGTTGGGTGATTGTTGTCAGTATCATGCTCAATATCTTTGCTGTGATGACGGCTTTTTTTGGTGTTTACCTCGTATTTCGTGAAGCCAGCCAAGGAATTGCCATGAATATTCTTGCTCGCCTGATGCCTGTCGAAAAAATCAATGAAAAGTGGATTCAAAAAGGCATTATGGTTTTTGCCATCTTATTGGCATGGAGCGCCATTATCCTAAATGCACCAGTGTTGAGTTTTACTTCCATCTGTAGCCCAATATTTGGCATCGTTGGCTGCCTCATTCCTGCCTATTTAGTTTACAAGGTTCCCAGTTTGTACCATTACAAGGGGATATCTCTCATTTTGATCATCTTTACCGGGATCTTGTTATGCGTTTCCCCTTTCTTGGCCTTCTCCTGACATAAGAACTGTTCATCATAAGAGCTGTCCGAGTGCCCGAAAGCCAATATTGAAAAAGGCCAAGAAATTTCTTTTTGCAGTTTTTTGGCCTTAATCAAATCATATTCCGCATACTTCATTCATAAAATAAGCATTTTAATGATGGACTGATATTTAATTAATCATGAAAAATATCTGTTTAAGTAAATTTCATAAATTGAACAAAAAACGATGAATTCCTTAGAATAAACATCGAAATAATAAACCTTACAAATCATAATCTAACGAACCAATCAATCCCCTTTAATAAGTATATTACTCCAATATCAATCGCATTAACCATATATAATACTTATTTTTTTTCTAAAAATGCGTAAAAACATATAAAACATTAAATACTCAAGCGCAACTTCATTCGTATGATAAAAAGAGATGATTTTTATTCAATTACAATGCATTATGTAAACAGCTTAGATAAATCATTTACTTTTTCCGCTAAATGCAGTAAAAATATGAACTTAGTACACCAAAAAAGAATGTTAGAAGAATAAAAAACTAGGAACCAAACCAAGCCAAATGATTAGTTGCAAAGTTCGATAAGACTGTTTTTATATATGGAATTCTATTTATGAATGTCTCATTCTATGTATTAGAGCCACATGACATGTACTTATAAGGTTTCAATTAGTATTTCCATTAAAAATAAGACGAATAAAAGAAGAAAAATTTTTCTATTTGCAACACTCCAATTAAATAAATTTAATATTTTCCCAATCGCATTCAAAAAATACTAATGGCTATTGTATTCGATTGGCTTAAATAACTTGCTATTCACAATTAATCTCTCTGATTTCATAGGAATGATAATTTCATGAAGCAACGTAAATTTTTAACCCGATACGAAATAGACGCAATTTTGGCAGAAACAAAACAAGGACGTCACGCAGAACGGGATTACTGCATGCTATTAATGTGTTTTATTCACGGTTTTAGGGTAAGTGAGCTATGTAATTTATGTCTATCTGATCTCGACCTAAATTCAGCGATCATTCATATCAGACGGTTAAAAGGAGGGCTTTCAACTACACACCCTCTAATTCCAGAGGAAATCGTAGCATTGAAAAGATGGCTGAAAATTCGCCAAAAATGGCGAGAAGCCGATTCTCCGTGGGTATTTCTCTCCCAAAAATCCGGCCCCGTTTCACGACAACAAGTTTATGCATTATTGAAACGTTATGGGAAGCAGGCATCGGTCAGTGTTTCTCCACACCCACATATGTTAAGGCATGCCTGTGGTTATGCATTGGCCGATCTTGGTCGTGATACTCGTTTGATTCAAGATTATCTCGGACACCGTAATATTTCACATACCGTCCTTTATACCGCCAGTAATGTGAAACGTTTCTCCAGAATTTGGGAGTTCCCCTCTAAATAACTGTGTTATTTTTTCTGCTGTTTTCACTAACATGACTTGTTATCGCAATAATCTCCACAAATTAATTAGTGGAGATTGCCGTTAGATAAAATAAATTATTATTTTTTACGTATGACAATCTCAATTTGTGAAATAATTTTATTTTTATTGTTTTATGTTTGTTAATTCATCAAGGGATGCTTTACCGAAACTTAAACCTAACAGGTGAATATATAAAATAAGTTTCTATTTAAACTTGAGCAGCGAATTTATATAAATGATTTCACTGCTCAATAAAGAATAAAAAACAAACAATTAAATATGACAAGAAAATGATTACTCAGATCATCATCTATAATGCTCATTATTTTCCGAGTAACTCAGCAAATTTTTCACGGATTTTCTGTTCAGGCAGCTCCATGCCAATGAAAACCAGTACACTTTCGCGTACTTCATCATCACGCCATTCTCTGTCCCAATCTGCACTATACAGACGCTGAACGCCCTGAAACAGCAACCGACGAGATTCCTCTTTGATAGCAAGAATCCCTTTGTAACGCAGTAGGCTATCCGCGAAACTCAGTAATAGCTCTTCCATCAGGTTAGAAACTTCTGATAGCTCTACGGGATGCGATAAGTTAATGACGAGCGACTGGATCGTGTTTTGTTGTTTAGGCATAAATCGAAACACAGGAGCAGAAACCGCCAGTTTGTCATTCAACATAAAGCCTTCGATATCGAACAATAAGCTTAAATCAGCTTCACCTTGAATGACTTTATGAATAGGTGCTCTGGCATTGATTCGTTGCAAACGTTTAACTAAGGCATCCTGGACTGGAGCAACATCTGTTTTTGTTAAAATGATTCTATCTGCATATCCCACCTGTGCCTGTGCAATGGAAAAACGATCTAATTGTTGTTCCACATGGACAGCATCCACCAGCGTAATAATGCCATCAAGTAAAAAACGCTGACACAAAACTTCATGAGAAAAGAAAGTCTGTGTAACCGGGCCGGGATCAGCCATTCCTGTACATTCGATAATCAGTCGATTAAAGTAGATCTGCCCTTTATCCATGCTATCCAGCAAATCCAATAATGCATCTTCCAATTCATTCGAACGACTACAACAGATACATCCGTTACTTAATGTCTTAATCTGAGTTGCTCGTTCGCCAATCAATTCATTATCAATAGGGACTTCACCAAATTCATTTTCGATGACGGCTATTTTATAATCGTGATTGGCATTGAGGATATGACGCAGCAGCGTCGTTTTGCCTGAGCCCAAAAAACCGGTCAGGATTGTGACTGATATTGGTTGCATTTTCGTTTCCCGATGCTCATTGACTATTAAATAATTTCTACTGATTTAGCCACTTTTCTAACAACAGTTTCTCTAACGTTTATCTAACAACAACGCATACCGCCTTTTCCATCACCACCATAGCGAGCATTCTGACGTTCGCGAAAAAATTCTTCATAAGTCATATAAGGTTTATCCGGGTGGTTTTCCTTCATGTGTTGTACATATGTGTCATAGTCAGGAACGCCCACCAACATACGGGCAGCCTGCCCCAGATATTTGCCTGCCCGCCCAAGATTACCAAACATAAATTACCCTCCAAAAAATGCCCCACATAATACAAAATTGATTATGTGGGGCATAGCCGTTACTGATACAGAATGATTTAACTGATATCAGTTTAAGTATCATATCAGTGCGTAGAAGAGACTTTTACCCCACCTTCCGGAACTGGAACATAAGGTGTTTCATTATCGGTACGCTCCGGATTTTTGCTGGCTTTTATCGCTGTTTTGATACCATAGATAATGATGCTATACACCACCACCAAAAACAGAATACTTAAACCTGCATTGGTGTAGTTGTTCACAACAATGTGATTCATGTTACTGATTTGCTCGGCAGTCAATTCCGCTCCACCTTCTGCAATCCGCTGCTTATACTCTTTCGCAAGGAAGAAGAAACCTTCAAGCCGTGGGTTATCACTGAATAATTTCAGCCCTAGCGCCCATGTAGTACAAATCAACAACCAAACTGCAGGAATAACTGTTACCCAAATATATTGAGTGCGTTTCATCTTGATCAGTACAACTGTGCCCAATACCAACGCAACAGCGGCCAGCATCTGGTTAGAGATACCAAACAGCGGCCACAGGCTCTTAACACCACCCAATGGATCAACGACACCTTGATACAGTAAATAACCCCATAAGCCTACACAACCTGCTGTACCAATGATGCCCGCTATCAGGGAGTCTGTTTTTTTCAGGAATGGAACAAAATTACCCAAGAGATCCTGCAACATGAAACGACCGGAGCGTGTACCCGCGTCCAGCGCCGTCAGGATGAACAGGGCTTCAAACAGAATACCGAAGTGATACCAGAAACCCATATCTGCCGCAGGTATAATCTGATGGAATACATGGGCAATTCCTACCGCCAAGGTTGGCGCTCCCCCAGCCCGGTTCAGAACAGATGGTTCACCAATGTCTTTTGCTGTTTGCAGAATTTGATCTGGCGAAATAACAAAGCCCCAAGAGCTTACGGTTGCTGCCGCATGAGTTGTCACTTCTTTCAACGAAGCCATAATCATCGGTGCTTCGGTAGTGCCCAAGTTATGCAGGTCAGGCATGGTAATACCCAACGCTGCCGGAGGGGTATTCATGGCAAAATACAGGCCCGGCTCAATGATGGATGCAGCCACTAGTGCCATGATCGCCACAAATGACTCCATCAACATCGCACCATAACCAATGAAACGTGCATCTTTTTCATTTGCCAGCAATTTAGGTGTCGTTCCCGAAGAAATCAGGGCATGGAAACCAGACACCGCACCACAAGCAATAGTAATGAACAAGAATGGGAACAACGTTCCTTTCCAAACCGGCCCTGTGCCATCAATATACTGTGTGATGGCTGGCATTTTCAGCTCAGGGTTCAGGATGACAATCCCAATCGCAAGACCAACAATTACCCCAATTTTCAGGAAAGTTGCCAGATAGTCACGCGGAGCCAAAATAAGCCAAACCGGCAATAATGCAGAGATAAAGGCGTAACCGATCAGCGCATAAGTGATAGTGGTATCTTTGAAAGTCAGGGCTGGTCCCCAGTAAGGGTCTGCTGCGACAACACCACCAAACCAAATGGCAGCAATCAGCATGAGAATCCCGATCACGGAAACTTCACCCACACGACCCGGACGGATATATCGCATGTAGATCCCCATGAAAAGCGCAATAGGCACTGTTGAGCAAACAGTAAATACGCCCCAAGGGCTTTCCGCCAATGCTTTCACGACGATTAAGGCCAATACCGCCAGAATAATGATCATGATCAAGAAGCAACCAAACAGGGCAATTGTTCCTGGTACACGCCCCATTTCTTCTTTGACTATCTCACCCAGTGATGCCCCATTGCGGCGTGAGGAGATAAACAGCACCATAAAGTCCTGCACTGCCCCGGCAAGCACTACCCCTGCCAATAACCACAATGTTCCCGGCAGATAACCAACCTGTGCCGCCAATACCGGCCCTACCAACGGGCCAGCCCCTGCAATGGCCGCAAAGTGGTGACCAAACAGGACATTTTTGTTGGTGGGAACATAGTTCAAACCGTCATTATTAACGACCGCAGGCGTTGCTCGCGTAGCATCCAATTTCATCACCTTAGTAGCGATATAAAGGCTGTAATACCGATAAGCAACCAAGTAAACCGCAACGGAAGCGACGATGATCCACAAAGCGCTAACGTGTTCTCCCCGCCGCAGCGCAACAACCCCAAGGCAGAATGCGCCAATTATCCCCAATATCATCCAGGGGATATGCTTTAATAATTTATTATTGTTCATAAAACTTCCTTTTCACAGTAAGACGAACAGCAAGTTATTATTCAATTTTTACTATCTTCTTCATAAACCAGCCATCTATGACCGGAAAGAAGTGATACCTATATAAAGGTATGTACTCCTTGTCACACTGCTCCATGATATAAAACTCTTTCTGGTAAGACTGGAAAGATCTAGGCCAGCGGTTGAATACCGCATTAAGCGGTCAAAATCCTCCAATCACTGGTTCTCACACTAAAATATGCATCAAATTTTGTGATATCAGTCACTTACCTAAGTTATTTCCAAATTGCAGAGCAATCAAAAAAGCTACAATTTGAAAAACGAAGGGTATATTTATCGATCGAAGTTAATGGCATCATCCTGCAATTGATTAAAGTCTTTATATTCGTTAATAAATGAAATCACTGTATGCTGGTTCTGGCACTTTTGGTTGGAAAACCAATCACATTCGGATACCAAGCGAGGCTCCTCAATACCCAACCATGTGGATAACATCGGCAGTAGGTTCAGACCGCTGCGGTGAGCGTCTATTATATTTTTGTTGGAATGGTTTTTGTCAGAACTGTTTTTGTCGGAACTGTTTTTGTCAGAATAGTCGTAACCGGTAATAATAAAAGGAACTTGGTAATTCTGCTTATTATCATCGTCATGGGTCAGATTCTCGCTATCTGTATTCTTATTCACAAATGACAAACCATGATCCGCAAAGTAGAGCATTGCCCAGTTCAATTGGTTCTTGTTGGCAATATTTTCAATATCAGCAAGCAGGCGATCCGTATTGTGGATGCTCTGGATATAACATGAGATATTCTTGGAATGAAAATAGGTGCTGTATTTCTCATCAGTTCTGGCACAAGGTTGTGGATGCGAACCCATTAAGTGAATAATAATCAGCTTCTTTTTCTGTTCATTCTTCACTAATGCCTTACGGATATAAGGCAATAAATTTTCATCCGGCATATAACAGCGGTCATCTGAATTGCCTTCTTTTAGAAAAGTATAATGATTGGCATGCTGCCCAATCAGCGCTACAGGAGAATCAAAACCCCCTTTCATTCCCTGATTGGACAACCAGTAAGTTTCAAATCCCGCTTTTTTCGCCAGCGAAACAATACTGTTATTCAATTGAATTTCATTTGCTTCACGAACCGCCAGAGAGTTAGTCAGCGATAATTGTGTTGATGGTGCCGCAGAAATATAGTTGGTTAACACTGTAGCATCTGCATTATCCATCCAAGGGGGTTATGTATTCAATATATGTATTCTGGTTTTATAAAGTCAATTTTAATGCCGAACAAAGCCAGTAGAATAAGACGATTGAACTAATCGAATACTATCGTGTGTATTGCTAGATCAACAGATTGAATACTTGACCTCCAAGGGGTATTTTTATCCGGGAACCCATAGGCATTCATAAAATCTTTTCGGACACTTTCACCAATAACCATTATATATGTGTCATATTTTTCTTCTTTCACCACTGGCTGCCAGTCATCACGATTTTGGATAATTTTGGCAAATCGGTTATTTTCCGACATGACTTTCTGGTAGCTTCGATAGATATCAGTGAAGAAGCGAATCTCCGGTAAACTGATATTCAAAAGTTCCGAACTATCTTAAAAACCCGATTTTATATACCCTTTGACTGGCGACCAAAAAGCCGAAATGAAAAACAGAGCCAATAACCCCTTTTTACTTTTGCCTGATAAGGTGACATTTAGCTTAAATGCAAATATCATCAGAACAAAAATGGCTATGGCAGTTAAATAAGTTGAAATCGAAAGCCCGCTAATATACTCCGCTGTTTCATTCCTATTTGTATAGATTAATGATCCCACCGCATTGACATCTGGATAACCGTAATTTAGGCCAATTGGGGTATAAAGAATTCCCATCAGAGAAAAAAAAGTAATCAAAAAGATATATACTCGTTTACTTGTTGCAGCCCAAAATAAAAAGAGTGCAAAGGCACTGAAGACATATATCAGTTTTAATTGATATCCTAAAAGTTTATGTATAATAAAAATAAGCAAAAAAAAGAACAATAAAACAAGAAGCATTCTTGTTTTTATAAAACCAAGACATAATCACCCTGTCATTTCAAATAGCCATAGCTAAACTTGAGGATAAGAATAAGTTTACTTGATTTCATCAATCAATAAACCGATTGATTTCACAAAAAAATTTATTTTCGTAAAGTATTTTGTTCACTATTACCGATTTTGTACGATAAAAAGAGAATTTGCTTAATAACAAAATAAAACCCAATACGGTATATTACAGCATCAGGTTTAGTTATCACACAATCTTATTACGCAATAAATGGTGAGTTACTAGCTGGTTGACAAGTAACGTTCAAAATCCTCACGTTCTTCATCCCGCAAAGTCAGTACCTTAAAACTATCACGGGTTACCAGAATAGTATGCTCAAACTGAGCCGATAACCGACGATCTTTAGTCGTTACCGTCCAACCATCTTTATGCAGCTTAACATCCTTTTTGCCTTGGTTGATCATAGGCTCAATCGTGAAAGTCATTCCCTCTTCCAGGATGATACCTGCTCCCGCCTTACCGTAATGCAAAACTTGTGGTTCCTCATGCATGCTGCGACCAATGCCATGACCACAATATTCACGCACTACTGTGTAATTATTTGCTTCGGCATGCTGCTGTATCGTATGACCGATATCCCCCAGAGTGATTCCCGGTTTAACGATCTTAATCGCCTTATATAGACATTCTTGGGTCACATTGACCAAACGCTTGGCGTGAGATGGCACATCACCAACACAAAATGTAATGCTGCTATCACTGTAATATTCCTCTTTTTTGACGGTGACATCCACATTAACGATATCGCCATTTTTCAACCTCTTTTCCGAAGGCCAACCATGACAAACAACGTGATTTACTGATGTATTGACCGTATAAGGAAAACCATATTGTCCTAAGCTACCCGGTATAGCATCAAGGGTATTGATAATGTAATCATGGCAAAATGAATCAATTTCGAGGGTCGTAATACCGGGCACGATAATCTGACGAACAGCTTCAAGTACCTGACCAGTCAAGCGCCCCGCTATTTCCATCTTCTTTATTTCGTCCATATTTTTTATCAGTATTCCGTTGTTTCTCGTCATATTATTTTTCTCTTAATTCTAGTTATGTAGGTTCCTTTTTAATCATGCACTTACATTCGTTAACAACTCAAGCCAATGTTTACCTCAAATTTATCTAAAAAAGTTCGTATTCCAATATAAATCCCTTCATACTATTATTTAAATGAACAAAAAATGTTCTATTTTTCTTGTAACTCATCAATTCAAAAGGATGATAAATGGAAAAGTTCTATTTGCTGAAAATTACACTTATCGAAGCTGAACCTAGCATATGGCGTCGTTTTGTTGTTCCATCCAATATTTCATTGGATCGATTACACGATGTGATACAAACTGTGATGGGCTGGAGTGACTACCACTTACATGAGTTTATTTTTGGAATCAAGCGCTTTACTGAAATGCCAGAAGAATTTGAAGATGTTAAAGAAGAAGGGAAAGTTAGGCTTAATTCATTAATTAAAAGAAAAGGCAATAAATTCATTTACATTTACGATTTCGGTGACTGTTGGGAACATGAAATTGTTCTTGAAAACAGTCACTATTCCCATGACGAACTCCCCATGCCTATTTTCTGCCTTGATGGTCAACAAGCCTGTCCGCCAGAGGATTCCGGTGGTACATATGGCTATATTGATCTAATCAATATTATCAACGATCCAAGCCATGAAGATTATCTGGAAATGTTTAAATGGATTAATGGCAAATCTGATGTTTCTCCCAATAAAATTTTTTCCCCTGAAAAATTCAATATGGAAGAAGTGAATAATAGACTGGCTTTATATTATCGTTGGTCAAGGGATCGTTATTTACCACTATCTGAATGACTATTCTGTTGGTCATGTATTTAATAAATTGAAAACAAATATTTATAAAATATATGACCCATTCTCCTGATTATCCAACCCGCCAATAACCTCCTTTCTTCGCCCCGATACGAATCAAACGATCCGCAACCACACCCTGTTTCCTTATCACTACACATGTCAGTCATATAACCAGCGACCAGATTTAGCCGACTCAATCAGCATATTGATGGTCAGTGGCTTCGCATCTTTGAGGCGATTCATCGGAAAATAAACATTATTACCATATTTTATCACTCCCTCTAGCAATGCTCGAGACTCTTCGCAATCCTGCTGAATAGTGAAAAAATCTGATACATTCCTGCGAGTATTCCTGCTAACCTAACACCAAAATCTTCCTAATCGAATCCACAGATGAATCACACAGATTATCAGTGATAAGATAGCGTTTTCGCCCAGGATGAGGTTCATTAGCGTTCCATCCTTAGCTGATTATATTTAGGTTTTGTCATTTAGATGGATTGACTGAGTGTCAATGGCCCAACTGAGTCAACAGGAATAATAGAATTGAATCAAGTCAATATGAAAGAATCTCCAGCAAAGGATTTAGATAACCATACTCCCATGATGCAGCAGTATCTGCGCCTGAAATCACAGCACCCGGATATCCTGCTGCTTTATCGGATGGGAGATTTTTACGAGTTGTTCTTTGACGATGCCAAAAAGGCAGCGAAGCTATTGGATATCTCCCTGACCAAACGCGGGCAATCGGCTGGTCAGCCGATTCCCATGGCGGGCGTTCCTTATCACGCAATCGAAAACTATCTGGCAAAACTGGTGCAATTCGGTGAATCTGCGGCGATTTGTGAACAAGTTGGCGATCCTGCAACCAGTAAAGGCCCTGTTGAACGCAAAGTTGTGCGTATTGTCACTCCCGGCACAGTCACTGATGAAGCTTTACTACAGGAGCGTCAGGATAATCTGCTGGCTGCTATCTGGCATGATAGCCAAGGTTTTGGTTACGCGACACTGGATATCACTTCTGGCCGTTTTCGTGTCTCCGAAATGACCGATGAAGATACCATTGCCGCAGAATTGCAACGTACCCGTCCTGCGGAATTACTCTATCCTGAAGCATTTGGTCACATGACATTGATTGAACGTTGTCACGGCCTGCGTCGGCGCCCAATGTGGGAATTTGAGCTGGATACAGCAAGACAACAACTTAATTTGCAATTTGGCACGCGTGACTTAATTGGCTTCGGTGTGGAAAAGGCGACGCTTGCCCTGCGGGCAGCAGGCTGTTTGCTGCAATATGTTAAAGATACTCAACGCACTTCCCTGCCTCATATTCGTAGTCTTACGATGGAGCGTCAGCAGGAAACGGTTATTATGGATGCTGCCACCCGCCGTAATCTGGAATTGACGCAAAATTTATCCGGTGGCACTGAGAATACACTGGCTTCGGTACTTGATCAGTGTGTGACCCCAATGGGCAGCCGTATGTTAAAACGCTGGCTGCATACGCCAATTCGCAATAAAGATGTGCTGGAAAATCGTCAGCAGGCCATTTCTGCATTACAAGAAATCGGCTATGAATTGCAGCCATTTTTGCGTCAGGTCGGTGATTTAGAACGTGTGCTTGGCCGTCTTGCTCTCCGTTCTGCTCGTCCCCGTGATTTGGCCAGAATGCGCCATGCTTTCCAGCAATTGCCCGATATTCACCAGATCATGGCATCCTCTGATTCCCCTTATATTCAGGCGCTACAACAGCGTGTGGGACATTTTGATGAATTGCAGGTATTGCTGGAGAATGCGGTTGTCGAAACGCCTCCTGTTTTAGTGCGTGACGGTGGTGTAATCGCCAAGGGTTATAATGCCGAACTGGATGAGTGGCGAGCATTGGCTGATGGAGCCAGTGATTATCTGGATAAACTGGAGATCCGCGAACGTGAAAAACTCGGCATTGATACCCTGAAAGTGGGCTTCAATGGGGTGCATGGTTACTATATTCAGGTCAGTCGGGGACAAAGCCATTTAGTACCGATCCATTATGTCCGCCGCCAAACGCTGAAAAATGCAGAACGCTATATCATTCCTGAATTAAAAGAATATGAAGACAAGGTACTGACTTCCAAAGGCAAAGCACTTGCCATCGAAAAAGCCTTGTATGAAGAGTTGTTCGATTTGTTGTTGCCTCATCTGGCTGATTTACAGACCTGTGCCGAGGCACTGTCAGAGCTGGATGTACTGGCAAACCTTGCTGAACGTGCTGAAACCCTGAATTACACCTGCCCGACATTGACGGATAAAGTCGGTATCCAGATCACTGGCGGTCGACATCCGGTTGTTGAACAAGTATTGAGTGAGCCGTTTATTGCTAACCCATTGACACTCTCATCACAACGCCGTTTGCTGATTATTACAGGGCCGAATATGGGCGGGAAAAGTACTTATATGCGTCAGACAGCTTTGATTACGTTGTTGGCCTATATTGGAAGTTTTGTTCCTGCCGAAAAAGCGGTTATTGGCCCTGTAGATCGTATCTTCACTCGTGTCGGGGCATCTGATGATCTGGCATCAGGACGTTCTACCTTTATGGTGGAAATGACCGAAACTGCCAATATCTTGCATAACGCGACGGAATACAGTTTAGTTTTGATGGATGAGATTGGGCGTGGTACATCAACTTATGATGGTTTATCCCTTGCTTGGGCTTGTGCTGAAAATTTAGCTAACCGCATAAAAGCGATGACACTGTTTGCGACTCACTATTTCGAACTGACAACACTGCCTGAAAAGCTGGAAGGTGTCGTCAATATTCATCTTGATGCTGTCGAACATGGCGATGCCATTGCTTTCATGCACAATGTGCAGGAAGGAGCAGCAAGCAAGAGTTATGGACTCGCCGTTGCCTCGCTGGCTGGTGTTCCGCGTGATGTGATTAAACGCGCCCGTCAAAAGTTGAAAGAGTTAGAATCGCTCTCTAATAATGCGACGGCAGGCCATGTCGATACACCGCAATTAACCCTGCTGACAGAAGAAACCTCTCCAGCTGTTGAAGCATTGGAAAATCTTAATCCAGATACCTTGACACCACGTCAGGCATTGGAATGGATTTATCGTCTGAAAGATATGGTTTAACAATGAATGGAACAACAATAAAGTTTGATACCAATCTGTTAGCTCCCATTTATCAGATTTTACAGTGCGAAACTCCTGATCAATGGGTAGAAAAGGCTCGGCAACCTGAAAATTTGCCGGTTTTGTTGCGCGATCATCTGCTATGTGAATTGAAAGCGGCACAAAGTGCCATGTTCTTAATTCGTAAATATGCTGTTGATCCTGAGAGTGCGGATACGCTGCTGGCTTGGTTTCAGCCCTATGAGGATTTTGCCTATAAAAAAATTGGCGATATCTATTCATTGAAAGGAAAAAACCAAGCCACCAAACAAATTATTGCCCGGGCAAAATCACCTTATAGTCAGGATCTCATTGATAAAATGGTTTTATTGATTAAAGAAGAGTTGCATCATTTTTATCAGGTATTGGAAATCATGGATGCCAGAGGGATAGGCTACGACAATATCAGTGCCAGCCGCTATGCTAAATCTCTATTCCAGCATATTACCAATCATGAGCCTTATACGTTGGTCGATAAATTGATTATCTGTGCCTATATTGAAGCACGTTCATGTGAACGTTTCGCAAAATTGGCTCCCCATCTGGATGAGGATTTAGGTAAGTTTTATATTTCCCTTCTTCGTTCAGAAGCTCGCCATTATCAAGATTATCTGACATTGGCTCAATCGATATCCAAAGAAGATATTACAGCAAGGGTAAATTATTTTGGTCAGATTGAAGCGGAACTTATTCAAACGACCGATCATGATTTCAAATTTCATAGTGGTATTCCCATTACCTGAAATTAATCAATGAAACACTCAGTGATAATGGAAATATAAATAAGTGAATAAAAAGGTGGGCTTATTTAGCCCACCTTAGGATTACGATCTAATATACTTTAACTTTCTAATTGCTACTTCGTGAATGACTTTCACTCATTCCAATCATCCAGTTATCACTGTTTCTGGAAATACGTTTATTTTCCACTACGCTGCAATTTGAAATTTATCAGGTATAAAGAATTAAGTATGGAATAATGATTCCATATTCAAGCCTTGGGTATGCAATATATCTCTAAGACGACGCAATCCCTCAACTTGAATTTGGCGAACTCTCTCCCTTGTCAATCCAATTTCTCGCCCAACATCTTCTAATGTTTCTGCTTCATATCCAAGCAAACCAAAACGACGGGCTAGCACTTCGCGCTGTTTTGCGTTCAGTTCAAACAACCATTTCACAATGCTTTGTTTCATATCATCATCTTGAATGGTTGTTTCTGGCCCTGAATCATTTTCATCAGATAAAGTATCCAATAAGGCTTTATCTGAATCACCACTAATTGGTGTATCGACAGAAGTAATGCGTTCGTTAAGCCGCATCATACGACTCACGTCTTCAACGGGTTTATCCAGTTTGTCCGCAATTTCTTCAATACTGGGTTCATGATCCAATTTGTGTGCCAGCTCTCTTGCAGTACGTAAATAGACATTCAACTCTTTGACTATGTGAATAGGCAGGCGAATTGTGCGCGTTTGATTCATGATGGCTCGTTCAATTGTTTGACGAATCCACCATGTTGCATAAGTAGAAAAACGAAAACCTCTTTCAGGATCAAATTTTTCCACCGCACGAATAAGCCCAAGGTTACCTTCTTCAATCAGATCTAGCAGTGCCAATCCACGATTGCTGTAACGGCGGGATATTTTTACAACCAACCGCAAGTTACTTTCAATCATACGTTGGCGTGCAGCAATATCTCCCCGCAATGCCCGTCTGGCAAAAAGAACCTCTTCCTCTGCTGTTAGCAGAGGTGAGAAACCAATCTCTCCTAGATAAAGCTGTGTCGCATCAAGAACCCGTTGGTTGACCCCTTGCAACAAATCCAAATCTTCATCAAGATCAGTTATATCACCCTCATTTTTCAACGACACTTCATCAAAGTCATCAGCTTCCATGCTACTTTCGTCTAAGTCCGCATCATCATACAACTCATTAACTTCAAGGCTCATCAGCTGCTCCTACCCATGATAATGCGGGCAGGATTTCAGATCCTGCCCCGGTTTATCGCTGCGGAAGATAACGCAGCGGGTTTACGGATTTTCCCTTATAGCGAATTTCAAAATGCAATCTTACTGAACTTGTTCCGGAACTACCCATCGCGGCAATTTTTTGCCCCGCTTGGACATCCTGCTGCTCACGAACCAACATTGTGTCGTTGTGCGCATAGGCGCTTAGATAGTCGTCGTTGTGTTTTATAATTATCAGATTTCCATATCCACGTAATGCATTTCCGGCATAAACTACTTTCCCTCTGGCTGTTGCAAATACGGGTTGACCACGACTCCCCGCAATATCAATGCCTTTATTCCCTCCTTGAGAATCAGAGAAACTTTCAAGAATTTTTCCTTCTGCCGGCCATCTCCAACTATTAATGGTACCAATACCATTAATAGCGCTATTTATCTCCGTATCTGTTGCTGTAGATACTTTTGAAGCGGCACTGTCGCTAACAGAAATAGTTGCTCTTGGCAACATTTTTTCTGACTTTGGTCTATCAATATTTGCAGGATACGCATTAATTTTTTGAAAATCAACCTGCTTAATTTCAGATTGGGTGCTATTTGATGCTATTAATACACTATTTCTGGAGGTTGTATTACCTATTCTTAGGACTTGGCCAACATTTAAGCTATAAGGCTCTAAGATGTTATTTTTGTGAGCAATATCACGAAAGTCATCTCCTGTGATCCAAGCTATGTAGAATAAGGTATCTCCGTGTTTGACCGTGTAGGTATTCCCGTTGTAGCTTCCTTTGGGGATATTCCCGTAGTTACGGTTATAGATAATTTTCCCTTGAGACAAACGACTATTGGCAGCATCATTCACTAGCTGACGATTTCTGGCAGCATGATTATCTGATGTGCGATTCGTTAATATTGGAGGAGCAGAAGATGGCATTGGTGTCGAAATTGATGACGGTCTGGAGAATAATTCTCCGTTTTTCTCCTTATTATCGATATTCACTATCGGGGCAGGACGATTTGGTGTATTGCTACAACCTACCAGTACAACGCCCATAACAGCACTGATGATTATCCACTTTATTTTTTTCACTGGGTTTTCTAGATTCATACCTTATTCCCCTATAAAGGCAAATATAAATGCAAATAATGATGATTTATAAAGAAATTTAGAATCACAAAAGATTTTAAGCGAAACATTTTGCTTAATTTCAGAAAAAAGAACAGCTAATTTGAAATAAAATCTCAAATAAGTTAGCTGATTATGCTAGCTCGCCTTGAATTAGGGGCACAAAACGGACGGGTTCGATAACGTCGCCATGAAAATCATTCCCATAACGATGTACCACTTTCAGTAACTGAGTACGCTCACCGACAGGCAAAACCATCACGCCTCCATCGGCAAGCTGATGGAGCAGCGCCTGTGGAATTTCTGGTGGTGCAGCGGTGACAATTATAGCGTCAAAAGGTCCTTTTGATGGCCATCCATCCCAACCATCACCGTGGCGGGTTGAGATGTTGTGGAGTTCGAGTTGCTTTAGTCTGCGCTTAGCCTGCCACTGCAACCCTTTAATCCGCTCCACGGAGAAAACGTGTCTGGCTAGATGGGCAAGTATTGCTGTTTGATAACCTGATCCTGTTCCAATTTCCAATACATCGGATTCAGGGGTTAAATTCAGTAACGCTGTCATGCGGGCAACAATATAAGGTTGGGATATGGTTTGCCCATGACCAATGGGTAGTGCGGTATTTTCATATGCTTTATGAGCAAGGGCTTCATCTACAAAACATTCCCGAGGTACTTTGGCAATAATCTCCAACAAGTGCTCATTGTGAATTCCTTGCTGACGCAATTGCGCCAGCAGATTTTTCATTGACCGGTTTAACATTCCCCAATATCCCCGACTTTTGCTAGCCAATCACTTATCAGCTCCTGAGCTTTATAAGCCGTTAAGTCTATCTGCAAGGGAGTAATGGAAACAAATCCTTCTTCTACCGCCGCAAAATCCGTTTCAGGTCCAAAATCACTCTTTTCTCCCGGAGGGCCTATCCAATAGAGCATATTGCCTTTGGGATCTTCCAAGGTATAGACTTGCTCAGCTGCACTGCGGCTACCACATCGGGTCACCCGAAACCCTTTGATTTGTTCAATGGGAATATCAGGCACATTAATATTCAGGATATTGCCCGCCCTCAATGGCGTTTTTTGCAGCAATGTTAATAAACGCACTGTCACTTCTGCCGCTGTTTCATAATATTTATCACCATTAAGTGATATCGCCAGTGCAGGTAGCCCTAAGTGGCGCCCTTCCATAGCAGCCGCAACCGTACCAGAGTAAATCACGTCATCACCGAGGTTAGGGCCACAGTTGATGCCTGAAACGACAATGTCAGGACGAGGATGAATCAGGTTATTCACGCCTAAATAGACACAATCCGTCGGTGTGCCTCCCTGAACAGAAATATCACCATTTTTCAGCGTGTTGGTACGCAAAGGGCGATCCAGTGTTAAGGCATTCGACGCACCACTACGGTTACGGTCAGGTGCAACTATCTGAACATGATAGTATTTCCGTAATGTAGCCGCTAAGGTTTGAATACCCGGTGCGGTGACACCATCATCGTTACTCAGCAATATCCGCAGCATTGATATATCTCATTGATTTTATTAAGTGTAGCATGGATTAATATTGTAACTTACTCTGTATGTTGTCCATTTGTCTGGTATAACCTATGATTGGACAATATTAAGGCTATCAGAAAATCGGTTGATCTTAGCATGATGTTGACGGTTTTGTAGATAGTATCCATTATTCCGCAATATCCGCAGTGTTGTTTTGATCTTGATTGATCAATTCTCTGACAACACTGGTTGCAAAGCTCCCCGATGGCAGAGAGAAATGGAGGGTGACAGTTTGGTCATCTTGCCATTCCCAATGCAGGTTAAGTGGTTTTACCAACATTGCCCGACGGGCACTCTCCACGCGCTCACGTTTAACCAAGACCCAAAGAGATTCATATTCCAATAAGCATTGTTGTTCGAACTCTAAAGCCTGATGCTGAGTTCCCAATGCTTTGTCACCCGGCAAAGGTGCGGTTATCTGTAACTCTCCATCCATGACCCGCTGCTGCAATACTGACAATTCAGATTCATCAGCCACAAACCAACTACCACGTCCTGTTAGTTGTAACGCATCACCATTTTTTACCTGTTGATGTTCACCCTGTGCGATACGTATGCTGGCGATAGCATTAAACATAGCGCTCCGGCAGGCCGAAAGGTAAAAACTGCGGCGACTGCGTTCTTTGACATGAATTTCATTAGCCGCCCAGCGCTGAGCCTGAACCAAATTTTGTCCACCTCGCCCGAAACGCTGTTCACCAAAGTAATTCGGCACACCAGTTTGCGCTATCTGCTGCAAACGTTTTTCCACAGATTGTCGGTTAGAGATTTCTCTTAATACCAGAGTGAAATCATTGCCTTTCAATGTACCAATCCGTAGTTTGCGTTTCTGACGGGAAGTTGCCAATACTTCACAACCTTCAAGTTGAAATGCCGTTAAATCAGGGTCTTGTTTTCCCGGCAAATGCAGGCAGAACCACTGTTCTGTAACTGCGTTGCGATCTTTCAACCCCGCATAACTGACAGAACGAGCCGGAATTTTGGCAAAACGGGCAAGGTTATCCGCTACAAATTGGGTGTTACATCCCGTTTTACGGATATGTACCATTAAATGTTCGCCTTCTCCGTCAGGAGAAAATCCCAAATCTTCGCGCACAATAAAATCTTCTGGTGTGGATTTAACAACACCGCTCGCTTCCGGTCGGTCATAAAGCCAATGTAATTCACTCAATGTCATGCTCATTCCTTCACCAATAAAGCGACTGCTTCGCAGGCAATACCTTCTTTACGACCAATAAATCCCAGTTTTTCTGTTGTTGTCGCTTTAACGTTAATATCATCCATATGGCACTCAAGATCCTCTGCCAGATTAACCTGCATCTGGGGAATATGCGGCAACATTTTCGGGGCCTGTGCAATGATAGTGATATCCAAATTTCCTATCCGATAGCCCTTTGCACGGATACGACGATAAGCTTCTTTCAGTAGTTCACGACTGTTTGCGCCTTTAAAGGCCGGATCGGTATCAGGAAATAATTTACCAATATCGCCCAGTGCCGCAGCTCCCAATAAAGCATCTGTGGCAGCGTGCAAAGCGACATCTCCGTCTGAATGGGCAATTAATCCTTGCTCATAAGGAATGCGAACACCGCCAATGATCAATGGCCCTTTTCCGCCAAATTTATGCACATCAAAACCGTGTCCAATTCTCATACGATAAGTTCCTTAGATTTTCGGGATAGGTAAAATTCAGCCAGTGCCAAATCTTCAGGTTGCGTCACTTTTATATTGTCCGCCCGTCCATTGATCAGTACGGGACGATAACCACAATGTTCCAGTGCTGAAGATTCATCGGTGATACAGGCTTGTTCTGCAAGCGCTTTAAGCAAGCAATTACGCAATAGCTGCAAAGGGAATAATTGTGGGGTCAGGGCATGCCAAAGGCCGTTACGGTCAACGGTATGAGCAATCAATGTGTGGTTAGTCGTGGATGATTCTTTTTCTGATGGTTGTTTCCCTACTGTTTTTTCTACTGATAGAGATACCATGCGTTTCATGGTATCTCTCACCGGAGAAGCCAAAAGACCACCACATACGTCAGGAGATTCTACACTGTGATCAATAAGCCGCAGCAGGTTATCGAGATCATTTCTATGCAGACAAGGGCGGGCTGCATCATGCACCAAAACCCAAATTGCCTTATCTGTAGGCAAACCAGCCAAATAATCCAACCCAGCCAATACCGAAGCCGCTCGTTCTTCACCACCAATGACCGTCGCAATTCTTGGATCAGAAGCGATGGGTAATTGTGCAAACTGGGTGTCAGCAGGATTCAGTGCAATAATAATGCGTTGTATACGAGGATGTTCAAACAGTGCCGCCACGGTATGTTCAAGAATAGTTTTTCCGGCAATATCGAGATACTGTTTTGGGCAATCAGATTTCATCCGGCTACCGATACCCGCAGCGGGTATCAAGGCAATAATTTCATGATCTTCAACAAAGGCATTGCCGGAAAGAGAAACATCAGCAGGGGAATGAAGTCGTAAGTTATTCATTTCAATTATTATTTACTGTTTTAATTTAAACGCTATTTCGCATTATGTTTTGAGGTATCAGGCACTATACGATAAAAAGATTCTCCTTGCTTGATCATGCCTAATCCATTACGAGCGCGTTCTTCAATCGCCTCCAGATTCCCTTTAAGATTCCTGAGATCCTGAACTTCAGCAAATAGCTGCTCGTTATTTGCCTTAAGTTTAAGATTATTCGCCTCTTGTTTATCAACTTCGGCCTTGACCTGCATATAATCGTGAATGCCATTTTTTCCTAGCCACAGCGAATACTGCAACCAGCCCAGTAGAACCAGCAATAGTAGCGTTAACTTACCCATCTCCCCCCCTGAAAACCCGCTAATCATCCCACAACTGAAAGCATGACGCTACTTACTCTCACATAACCAGCCAAAACATCATTTCAAAATATGATCTTATTTCACGACATAATAGAAATGCATTGAATTAAATTAGTGTAGAAACACATTATTCCACTAACAATAATAATGTGTTTCATGATGGTTTGTTAGGTGTGATTGTCTGTTAGGTATAGTAGTTAAGCAGGCAGGATACCGCGGTTTTTCAGTACAAAAAGTAATTTTTCAATCAAAGAGTCTACAGGCTGTGAGCCATCCAAATGCACATCTGGCTGTTCGGGAGCCTCATAAGCAGCATCAATTCCAGTGAAATTGCGCAATTCTCCCGCTCGTGCTTTTTTATATAGTCCTTTGGGATCACGGGATTCACATATCGCCAATGGTGTATCGACATGCACTTCAATAAATTGACCTTCTTCCATTAATGCGCGTATTTTTTGCCGTTCTGCTCTATGGGGAGAAATAAATGCCGTCAGTACGACCAGCCCTGCATCAACCATCAATTTTGCGACCTCTCCGATCCGCCGGATATTTTCCTGCCGATCGATTTCAGAAAAACTCAAATCACTGCACAGACCATGACGAACATTATCACCATCCAGTAAGTACGTTTTGACTCCCTGTGAAAATAATGCCTGCTCCAATACTCCTGCAAGGGTAGATTTTCCTGAGCCAGATAACCCTGTGAACCAAATCACCAATGCAGGATGTCTATTTGCATTTTCTCGCTGTGCCCGGTTCAGGGCATGTGAATGCCAGACAATATTCTGAGCCACTTATTTCCCTCCCAGTAGATCACGTACTCCCCAGTGCGGGAAATGGCGGCGAACTAATTGGTTAAATTCCAGTTCAAATTCACTGTATTCTTTAGGCTCTTCGTAAACATCTAATTGGATTTCACGCACCAATCCTGCACCTACAGTCACATTGGTTAAGCGATCAATCAGGATAATGCCACCGATATCCGCATTTTGTGCATAGCTGTCGAGCAGTAATGGTTCATCAAATGAAAACTCCACCAGCCCTATTGCATTAAGGGGCAATTCGACCGCAACCTTCTGAGTCAAATTGTTAACATCTACCTGATATTGGATATTATCGATTTTGCCCCGGCTTTTTTTACCGGCAACTTTGATATCCAGACTTTGCCCCTGAATCAGCGGCTGTTCTGACATCCAGACAACATCAACTAAAGCATGGCGAGCCACTTTCATTTGATCTTCAACGGCGACTAGCAAATCACCACGGCTGATATCTATTTCATCCTTTAATACTATGGTGATAGTTTCTCCAGGCACTGCAAATGTGAGATCCCCGTTAAAAGTGACAATTCTTTCCACCGTAGAAATAACACCAGATGGCATAACTTTAATTTGCTGCCCTTGCCGTAAAATCCCCGACGACAATGTGCCGCTGTATCCACGAAAATCAAGATCAGGGCGATTCACATATTGTACGGGAAAACGCAGAGGCTGCTCCGTCGCTTTTGTTTTTACGTCCACGGATTCTAGGATGCTCAGCAGAGTTTTCCCCGTATACCACGCCATTTTTTCACTGTGGGTAACGATGTTATCCCCTTCCAATGCCGAGATTGGAATGAAGTAGATATTTAGGTCAGTAAACAATTGTGCCGCGAAATTCAAATAATCTTGCTTGATCTGTTCAAATATATCTTTTTGATATTCAATCAAATCCATTTTATTTACTGCCACTACCAAGTGACGAATACCCAGTAATGTACTGATAAAACTGTGACGGCGGGTTTGTTCCTGAACACCTTTTCGTGCGTCTATCAATAAAATGGATAACTCACTGGTTGAGGCACCTGTAGCCATATTGCGGGTATATTGTTCATGCCCCGGCGTGTCCGCAATGATGAATTTACGCTTTTCCGTAGAAAAATAGCGGTATGCTACGTCAATGGTGATGCCTTGTTCTCGCTCAGCGGCCAATCCATCAACTAATAACGCCAGATCGAGTTTTTCTCCCTGAGTCCCTATTCGCTTGCTATCACTTTGTAAAGTTGCAAGTTGATCCTCATAAATCTGGCGGGTGTCATGCAGCAAGCGACCAATGAGTGTACTTTTACCATCATCCACGCTGCCGCAGGTCAAAAAGCGCAGTAATCCTTTTTCCTGCTGTACCCGAAGATAGGCTTCAACTCCACCTTGCTGCTTGATCTGACTAGCAATGGTTTCATTATGTGCAAGTGCTGGCATATTTGGACTCCTCAAAAATAACCCTGACGTTTTTTCAGTTCCATAGAACCTGACTGATCACTATCGATCAGGCGCCCTTGCCTTTCGCTGGTGGTTGATACCAGCATTTCTTCTATGATTTCCGGCAACGTTTCTGCTTCTGATTCCACAGCCCCTGTCAACGGCCAGCAACCTAGTGTTCTGAAACGCACTTTGTGCTGGCTAATCACTTCCCCGGCTTTCAGGTCAATTCGATCATCATCAACCATGAGCAATGTTCCATCACGCCGAACAACCGAACGGGATTTAGCAAAATAAAGAGGAACGATATCAATCTGTTCCAGATAGATGTATTGCCAGATATCCAGCTCTGTCCAGTTGGATAACGGGAAGACACGGATACTTTCCCCTTTGTTAATCTGGCCGTTATAGTTGCGCCAAAGTTCAGGGCGTTGATTCTTGGGGTTCCAACGATGGGAACGATCACGGAATGAGTAGATGCGTTCTTTGGCTCGTGATTTTTCTTCATCACGCCGTGCTCCGCCAAATGCGGCATCAAAACCATATTTATCCAGAGCCTGCTTCAATCCTTCTGTTTTCATGATGTCGGTATGTTTTGCGCTGCCATGAATAAAAGGATTAATACCCAATGCCTCTCCTTGTGGATTACGGTAAACCAGCAATTCAAAGCCATACTTTTCCGCTGTGCGATCACGGAAGTCATACATGTCCTGAAATTTCCAGCCTGTATCCACGTGCAATAAAGGGAAAGGCAGTTTTCCCGGATAAAACGCTTTGCGTGCAAGGTGTAGCATCACAGAGGAATCTTTGCCAATTGAATAGAGCATGACAGGGTTGGCAAATTCAGCAGCCACTTCCCGAATGATATGGATACTTTCAGCTTCAAGTTGTTGTAAGTGTGTCAGTCTTTTTTCGTCCATTGAGCATTCCTTATACTAAATCAATCACAGCAGGGTGATTTACTTGACCAGCAGCATTTCCTTGTTCAGTTAATTGTGTTTGAACAATAGATTGTGTTTGGACAATAGATTGCTTTTGATTCGCGGACTGTTTTTGAACAACTGATTTCTGTTCAAACCAGGCTATCTGATGGTGGAATTGAGCCACCTCTCCGATTATCAGCAAGGCGGGAGATGGCGCTTCTTGGGCCAATCGCTCCAATTCGGATAAGGTTCCGGTTAGTACCTGCTGTTCTGGACGAGTGCCACAACCAATTACAGCAACGGGGGTGTTGCAGTCTCTACCATGTGAAATCAGCTTTTGGCTGATTAAAGCGGCTTTTATGGTTCCCATGTAAATTGCCAGTGTTTGATTGCCTCGTGCTAGCGCAGGCCAATCCAATTCACTGCCATTTTCACGGCAATGTCCTGTAATAAAGGTGACACTTTGCGCGTGCTCTCGATGGGTCAATGGGATACCCGCATAAGCAGAAGCTCCCAATGCTGCTGTAATACCGGGCACAACTTGAAAGGGTATCCCCTCTGCTGCCGCAATTTGTAGCTCTTCTCCACCACGACCAAAAATAAATGGATCGCCACCTTTCAGACGAACCACTTTTTTCCCCTGATTCGCTAATTTGACGATGAGTGCATTGGTTTCTTCCTGTGCCACTGAATGATTGCCCGCTCTTTTCCCAACACAAATTTTATCTGCATCACGGCGAACTAATTCCAGAATTTCTGCACTAACCAAATGGTCATAAAGAACGACGTCAGCTTGCTGGATCACCTGCAACCCTTTTAATGTCAAAAGCCCCGGATCGCCCGGCCCTGCACCTACCAGCGCTAGCTCACCTTGGGTATGAGAATCATTTTGAACCAACTGCTGTTCAAGTTGCTCTTCTGCCTGCTGTAATTGCCCATTGGCAATCAATGTGGCAAAACGCCCATTAAATGCCTTTTCCCAAAAGTGACGTCGCTGATGTATGGAGCTAAAACGCTGTTTCACACGTTCCCGCCATCGCCCCGCAATATTTGCCATCGTACCAAGGCTAAATGGGAGCAAGGATTCTAACTTTTCCCGCAATAATTTTGTTAATACCGGAGATTTCCCAGCCGATGAGATCGCCACCATAATCGGTGAGCGATCAATGATTGATGGGAAAATTGCTGAACAAAGTGGTTGGTTATCTACGACATTGGTCAAGATAGCGCGCTTATTGGCTTCTGAAAAAATGTGTTGGTTTAGATTGTGATTATCCGTCGCGGCAATCACCAAAAATACGCCATCAAGATATTCTGTTTTAAACGTTCCTTGTAACCACTCAAATTCTCCTTTTTGATGGCGTAGTTGCAGTTCTACATGCAGTTCAGGAGCGACAATCGTTAATACGGCTCCGGTACGAAGCAATAAGTCTGCTTTGCGGGAAGCGACTTCTCCGCCTCCCACCAGTAGTACAGCTCGGGTTTTGAGCTCAATAAATAAAGGTAAATAGTCCACGATACCATCCCGTGTTAGAGCCTATTTCATGATATACCCAAAGAGTTTCAAGCTACGCAAATAACCAAACAGTAACCTGAAAAAATATAGGGTATGAACTCTTAATTATTATGATGACTAAAGAATGAATATATGAGGCCGTGATCAAGTTATGAAATGATAAAAAGTAATTATTTGTTCCTGAATCGCATAAGCTGATTTTTTTATTACATTAAATACCAAATGTTATAAGACCAATTAAGCAAAATATTCAGCACGCGCGAAAGCAGCGCTTCTTTTACAAGATTCGCTGCCCAGTAGAAAATTGCTGTGATCTATAATATTAATTTAACCTTCGTGCAAACCGCATTCGCGTTTCAAACCAAAAAAACGGGTTTGTTCTTCATCCATGCCCAGTTCCCATTTTTGGGTGGTATGAATGTCCCCTACAGAAAGATAACCCTGCTCCCATAATGGATGGTATTCGAGACCATGTTTTGTCAGGTATTGATGTACCTGACGATTATCCCAATCAATAATGGGCAGAATTTTGAAAACACCCCGTTGAATTGCCAGCACAGGTAACTTGGTACGGCTTGCTGATTGCTGGCGCCGCAAACCTGCAAACCAACTTTGTGCTTGCAGGTTTTTCAATGCCCGATTCATCGGCTCAACTTTGTTGATTTGATTATAACGTTCAATCCCTTCCATTCCCTGCTCCCATAACTTGCCATAACGTGTTTCTTGCCAAGCCGGAGAGTGGTCTGCACGAAAAATCTTCAAGTTCAGGTTGAGTTTTTCAGTTAGCTTATCGATAAATTGATAAGTTTCAGGAAATAAGTACCCCGTATCGGTAAGAACCACAGGAATATCAGGATACTCCTGTGTCACAAGATGCAAGCAAACTGCTGCCTGAATGCCAAAACTAGAGGAAAGCACAAATTCACCGGGTAAATTTTCCAATGCCCATCTCACGCGCTCATGGGCATCCAACAATTCCAGTTGTTGATTGATTTCTGCCAATGATGTGGTTTGTTGCTCTGGTGTCAATTCCACCAGCGCCGATAAATTTAGCTGGCTCATCCTGCCTCCTGCCAGTCATAAAAATCGACGGCTGAGTTCAATACTGGCTTGATAATATCTGCGCGGATCAGGAAATCACCAAAGCATTCATCAACATGGCGTTCTGATGCCCAGCGGCCTATTAATTCATCCAGTATCTCAAGAATCTCTGTTGAGGTAATATTTTCCCTGTGCATACGAGGAATTCGGTCACCAATGCAGTTCCCACCAAGATGCAGGTTGTAACGATCAGGCGCTTTACCCACCAGCCCAATTTCTGCCAGCATCGCCCTGCCACATCCATTCGGGCAGCCTGTAACACGCAATATGATTTCTTCATCACCAACACCATACTTTTCCATCAACGCATCAACGTGATCGACAAAAGTTGGCAAGAAACGCTCTGCTTCGGCCATCGCTAATGGGCAAGTAGGAAATGAAACACAAGCCATAGAGTGGTGACGCAGAGTTGTCACGCTATCATCAATTAAACCATGACCACGGGCAATTTCTTCAATCCGCGATTTTTCACTCTCAGGTATCCCTGCCACAATCAGGTTTTGGTTAGCCGTCAGACGAAAATCTCCTTTGTGTATTTTCGCAATTTCTGCAATACCTGTTTTTGATGGTTTGTTGGGATAATCCAGCAAACGACCATTTTCAATAAATAAGGTCAGATGCCATTGATCATCAACTCCTTTTAACCAACCAATTTGATCCCCCCGACCTGTGAATTTATATGAGCGAATTGCTTCAAATTTCACGCCAGCACGTTTTTCAACCTCTTTTTTAAAGATTTTGATACCCACACGTTCAAGAGTATATTTGGTTTTCGCGTTTTTACGCTCGGTTCGATTGCCCCAATCACGTTGGGTTGTAACTATCGCCTCCGCAATTGCCAGTGTATGCTCCAGTGAGATAAAACCAAATTCACTCGCCAGTCGTGGGAAGGTTTTTTTATCGCCGTGGGTCATGGCTAATCCCCCTCCCACCAGCACGTTAAAACCGATCAATTGATCATTTTCTGCAATAGCGACAAAGTTCATATCGTTGGCATGCAAATCCACATCATTTTGTGGCGGAATAACTACTGATGTTTTGAACTTACGTGGCAGATAAGTAGTACCAAGAATAGGTTCTTCATCGGTTGTCGCAATTTTTTCTTTATCCAACCAGATTTCAGCATACGCATTGGTACGGGGCAGTAAATGTTCCGATATTTTTTTCGCCCACTCATAAGCCTGTTGGTGTAAAGCAGATTGCACCGGATTGGATGTACACAGCACGTTTCGGTTGACGTCATTGGCGGTAGCCAGTGAATCTAACCCTATCTGTGCCAATAATTGGTGTGCTGGCTTGAGGTTATCTTTTAAGATCCCATGAAACTGAAATGTTTGTCGGTTAGTCAATCTAATGCTGCCATACAATGTATTTTCCGTCGCAAACCGATCAATGCCCAACCACTGGTTTGGGGTAATAATTCCCCCCGGCAAGCGACAACGCAACATCATGGCATAGCGCGGTTCGAGCTTTTGTTCTGCGCGTTCTGCCCGGATATCACGATCATCCTGCTGATACATTCCATGAAAACGGATGAGGAGGAAATTATCGCCCTCAAATCCACCTGTCAGCCCATTTTTTAAGTCTTCACGTATTGTCCCTCGCAGATAATTGCTGTCCAACTTCATGCGTTCACTATCTGCAAGTTTGCCTTCAACAATCAAAGGTCCTTGTTTTTCTTTGCTCACATTGCTCATGTTAATTGCTCATGTTAGTAAACATCTCTCTGATAACGGCGCTCAAGGCGCAATTCACTCAAGAATTCATCAGCCTGTTCAGCATCCATGCCACTATGTTGTGAAATGATGTCCAATAGGGCTTGTTCTACATCTTTTGCCATGCGATTCGCATCGCCACATACATACAGATGAGCGCCTTCTTGAATCCAGCGCCAGATTTCTTCTCCCTGTTCATGTATTTTGTCTTGTACATACACTTTGTGTTGCTGATCCCTTGACCATGCCAGATCAATGCGGGTCAATAAGCCATCTTTCATGTAGCGCTGGAATTCAACCTGATAAAGAAAATCTTCGACAAAATGCGGGTTACCAAAAATCAACCAGTTTTTACCTTCAGCCCCCTGACTGTCACGGTGTTGCAAAAATGCCCTGAACGGAGCAACCCCCGTTCCCGGCCCAATCATGATGACTGGTGCATCCGAATCAGCCGGTAAACGAAAATTGTTGTTTTGTTCGATAAAAACCCGGATGTTGTCATCTTCCTGCAAGCGATCCGCCAAATAACCTGACGCTCCGCCTGTATGGGTACGCCCTTCTATGTCATAACGAACCACTCCCACGGTAATATGGACTTCGTTTTCCACTTCAGATTGTGCGGAGGAGATGGAATAGAGCCGAGGTGTCAATGGACGCAATAAGTCAATAAATTGCTGGGCTTCTGGATGTGCAGCAACAGCTCTGACCATATCTACAATCGGTGTTATCTGGGCGTATTGCTGCAATGCTTGTTTGTTCGCGATTAATGCCAACAGTTTTTCATCTTTCGCCAATGCGGCATATTTTTCAACAATCACGCCGGTATTCTGAGTCAGCTCTACATGGCTGATCAGAGCCTCACGCAGTGGAAGTGACTTTCCATGCACATTGATTTGTTCTGAACCCTTCAACCAAAGCAAGGTGATTAATTCATCCACTAAAGCCAGATCATTTTCAAACCAAACGCCAAGGGCATCCCCTGGCTGATAGCTCAATCCTGAATCCCCCAAATCAATTTCAATATGGCGAACATCTTTGTCAGATCCACGTCCCGTAATTTTCTGGTTAGCCGACAGAGTAGCTGTTAGAGGCGTTTCTTTGATGTGCGCTGAAATGACCTGTGAAAAAGCTATTGATGAAGAAGTTACCGATGAAGAAGCTATCGGTGAAATAGTCGGTTTTGCCTGCACTGGCAAACGCTGTTTCAAAATTCCCGTAATTTTCTGGCGCCATTGATCAGCTTGTTCTTGGTATTCCACATCAGCATCAACACGCTCCAGCAAACGCTGTGCCCCAAGCTCATACAGACGATTGTCAAAATCTTTCCCTGACTGACAGAAATTTTCATACGATGTATCCCCAAGACCAAATACGGCATACGCTGTCTCTTTCATTGACGCGGCTTTTTTGGAATGGAGATATTTATGGAGTGCCACAGCTTCCTCAGCAGGATCACCTTCACCTTGTGTCGAAGCAATAATAATCAATACACGTTCTTGGGAAATTTGTTTAAATTTATAGTCACCCGCATTAATCAGATTTACGTTGAGATTTTCAGCCAATAGTGAATCTCTTAGTTGTTCAGCTAAACGACGGGCATTGCCTGTTTGCGATGCAGAAAGCAAAGTCACTGTTTCTTGTTCGGAAACATCAGATGCTTCCATCTCAATTTGTGGTTGGTGATTCACCATTCCCCAAAAATAGCCAGATAACCAAGCTAATTGATGTGGTGAAAAATCATTAATTGCAGATTGCAAGCGTGATAATTGTTCTGGAGAAACAGGTAGTAATGCAATTGAAGGTGGTTTTGTTGTCATTTTCCCAGTGCCCTTTGCTATATAGCCGCGATCCATGTTGTAAAAAACATATGTAAAAAATGTAGGAATCATAAACATGGATTAATTATCAGGTTATCCCAGAATAGGGGAGGTATTTAAAGAAAGGATCGCAATATCTCATAACTAAAACGCCTAACTTTATTTACAGATTTAATATATCGATAAAGTCGTTAAGGATTGTGCTTTTTATCTCCAGAAAAATCACGTTAAGCTTGTAAAGTTCAGGTAGAATAGCCGACCTTTTGAAATCAGGGGAAAGCACAATGAGTACAACTATCTTTAAAGATTTTCAATTTGAAGCAGCACATCATCTTCCAAACGTGCCAGATGGACATAAATGTGGGCGTCTGCATGGGCATTCATTTATGGTACGTCTAGAAGTCACCGGAGAAATCGATCCTCACAGTGGCTGGCTAATGGATTTTGCCGATGTAAAAGTTGCTTTTAAACCGATCTGGGAACAGCTCGATCACCATTATCTCAATGAAATCCCCGGGCTTGAAAATCCGACCAGCGAAGTCTTGGCCAAGTGGATCTGGGAAAAGTTACAACCGACGCTGCCTCAACTCAGTGCTGTGATGGTCAAAGAAACCTGTAGCGCAGGTTGTATCTATCGAGGCGAATAAGGATTCAGCACCAGAATCTGGTGCTGAATGAAATTCAGGCGATATTCAAATACTTATGGGTTTGCATCGAAAAACGCCAATTACGGGCAATGCAGGTTTCGATGCACAGGCGGGTTGCATCTTCTTTCTGACTAATTGGTTGTAACGCAATAAACGGAATAGGATTTCCATCAAGCATAGTCAATAATTCATCCAATGCTTCAATATCTCGCTGTCGTCCGACAGGATGCTTGATTTCATCGGCACGCTTCATGGCCTCAGGCAAAACCTGATACCCCCCGCGCATTTTCACTTTAGGAGAAACCGTTACCCAAGTTTTGTCAGTGCACTGAATCGTATGTGTACCACTTGTCTCTACCTGACATTGATAGCCTTCACTTTCCAGTGTTTCCGTCAAAGGACGCAAGTCATATAAGCACGGTTCTCCCCCGGTAATGACAATATGTTTCGCACTGTAGCCTTGACGAGTGAATATACTCAGCAACTGTCTTGCGGTAGCAACACCCCACAGATCGCTGTCTTGCGATTTCAGTAAAATATTATCCATAGACTGTTGTTTATCAGTCTCTTTTTCCCACGTATGTTTGGTATCGCACCAACTGCACCCTACCGGACATCCCTGTAATCGAATGAAAACCGAAGGCACACCGGTAAACACTCCTTCTCCCTGTAATGTTTGGAAGATTTCATTTATTGGGTAAATCATAAAAAAACTCTGGTTTTAATAAACTGCCCGTTATTATTACAGATATCTATCCCGCGAACATCCATCTTTATGATATCGTACGAGGTTGCTTTTACTGGCATCTCAAGCCAGGCAGAGCATCGTATGCCTAAAATACTCTCAGGCATGAAAGGATAGATGGGAATAACGAATGCAAAATAATGAAAATCAGCTTAAACAGGGTCTGAGCGTGCGGCACATTCGCTTCATGGCTTTAGGCTCTGCAATAGGCACGGGGCTGTTTTATGGCTCAGCAACAGCAATACAGCAAGCTGGCCCCGCTGTATTGCTGGCCTATTTAATCGGCGGTGCTGCCGTATTTATCGTGATGAGAGCACTTGGCGAAATGGCCGTTCACCATCCCGTTTCTGGTTCTTTTTCGCAATATGCCAGCCATTATCTGGGACCTTTGGCCGGTTTTTTAACGGGCTGGATCTATGTTCTTGAAATGCTGTTTGTTTGCCTGGCTGATGTTACCGCATTCGGCGCATATATGAAGCTTTGGTTCCCACATGTCGATCAGTGGATTTGGGTTCTGGGGATTGTATGTTTTATTGGTGCCTTGAATCTGTGTCACGTAAAAATCTTTGGTGAAATGGAGTTCTGGCTTTCGATCGTTAAAGTTACCGCCATCATTGCCATGATTATCGGTGGTCTTGCCATTATGTTTTACGGGTTCGGGCAAGCAACAGAGCATGCAACTGGTCTATCCAATTTATGGGAACATGGCGGCTTTATGCCAAATGGCATCAGTGGAGTGATAGCTTCATTTGCTATTGTTATGTTTGCCTTTGGTGGCATAGAAGTCATTGGCATCACTGCTAGTGAAGCGAAAAATCCAGAAAAAACGATCCCTAAAGCAATCAATGCTGTTCCATTCCGTATCTTGATCTTCTATGTTTTGACCCTGTGTATCCTGATGAGCATCTATCCATGGGATCAAATTACTCCGAATACAAGCCCATTCGTACAGATTTTTTCCAATTTGGGAATTAATTCAGCCGCAAATATTCTGAATATGGTAGTAATTACTGCCGCTATTTCTGCTATTAATAGTGATATTTTTGGTGCAGGCAGGATGATGTATGGTATGGCTCAGGAAGGGCAAGCCCCCAAGTCATTCAAGAAACTAACGCGCAATGGTGTTCCATGGATGACTGTTCTTGTCATGATTGCAATTCTGTTACTTGGTGTGGTTCTGAATTATCTGATCCCAAAAGAAATCTTCATTCTTATCGCTTCTGTCGCCACATTTGCAACCGTCTGGGTATGGCTGATGATTTTAGTTTCACACGTTGCCATGCGCCGCCAAATGAGCCCGGAAGAAGTTAAGACACTGAAATTTCCAATCCCGATGTGGCCAATTGCCCCTGTAATTACGATCGTCTTTATGGTCAGCATCATTGTATTGCTGGGCTATTTTGAGCTAACAAGAAATGCGTTATATGTTGGTATAGGTTGGGTATTGATTCTGACTCTAGCCTATTTTATTGGTGTGAAAAAGAAGCTACCAATAACTCGCTCTGCTAATCGATAATAATCAATCTTTTTTCAAAAAGCGTCGGTGATTTCTGACGCTTTTTTATCTTTTTCCGCTAAAGCAACAAGTTTTTTGTCAGCTATCATCACAAAGAGAAATTCACCATCAAGGGGTTATGATCAGAAGCTCCTGTCATTACAACTTCTGCACTCAAAACTTTTAATTCACGATAAAAAATAAAATCCAACGGCTTACCAAAAACAATCGTTCTATGGTCATCATTAAAATGCACTTCTTTCAATTGCATACGGCGTGCGAAACGTTCCAGTATTTTTAATCTCTGCCGACTCCATGCATTAAAATCTCCAGCAAAAATTACGGGGCCATTATGTAAGCTTATGTGGATACCAATATTATTTAATTGCCGGCTATAAACATCTATACCAAGACTGAAGTTAATGGCATGCACGTTTATCACCATCAACTGACGTTTATCTGGCAACGGATAAACCGTGATTAATGATGATTTAGATAACCTGAGTATCGGTTCTTTCTCACGAAGTGGACAACAATATATCGGTGAAGACGATGCTAATGTCATCACACCTGATGGGTGCTGAGGGATAGCAAATGCAGGAACCTGATCCGCAACCAATCCGCTAGCTGCAATGAATTCCAAGAGAGCCGGGGTCGTTTGCGCCTCTTGCAGTAAGATAAGGTCACTCTTCTCGATTAACGAAGTCAGAACACTTTGCCATAATGGGCGTTGCTGCTTATAGATATTCCAAATAGCGATAGAAAGTTCGTTATTGCTGGCAAGAATCGGTTCCCCACGTGGCAACGCGGCTTCTTCTAATAGTTGTTTAGAAGTAGGAAAAACTTGTTCTACAGGCTGACCCGCGATATATCGCATAGCATAATTTTTTTTCGCATATCTCATCCTCATATTTACAAGCTTTCTTTCATACAGCCTTCTCGCGTAGCTTTTTCTTTCCAAGCTTACCTCCGCTATACGCTCCCCATTCGATAGTGAGAAAAATACACTTTATACAAATGAATTTGATATTTTTGTCATCAATCCGATAAATACGGAAATAATAGTCCCTTGCTATGAATTTTGTTCTGAACAAAATATATTCCAAAAACTAAAATCCATCAAAAGAGTTGAGGATTGTCATTTTAAACTAAATAAGGTTTATTACTTTGAAGCTTATAAATATATCTTAGATTTTGATTTTGGGTTTTCTCCCAATAATTTCGGATCATGTATTCAATCCGTTGAAATCCCTTAAACATAATATTCACACTCAATGAAAGTACCGATGATTTTGTCATGCATCTCAGAGGCTTTCTTGAAATAATGTGAACATCAAGGGAAATTGACGGCTCTATTTAATCTGTGATCCTCTGACTGTTTCAGTGTGCGTATTCAGGGGATCAGGGGACGTGAAGAATGATTATGATGGATGCTAAAGCCCCGCTCACCGTGGATGTGATTGTCAAGGTGGCACAAGGAAAAATCAGTATTATTAAATACTATTGTGGTAAGACACAGCGGGCAATAATTCTACTGCGATGTGATGATATCTTCTTTCAAGGGGGGGAATCCGTTACACTGATCGACTAGTATTATTAATTCCGAAGACCTTTCAGGAGTATAAGTTCCATGTACCAAGAACTGATCCGCAGTGAGTTATCCGAGGCCGCAGATACGTTGGCTAATTTCCTTAACGATGATGCAAATATTGATGCGATTCAAAAAGCTGCTGTTTTGTTAGCTGATTCATTCAAGGCTGGGGGAAAAGTGCTTTCCTGTGGTAATGGTGGCTCGCATTGTGACGCCATGCATTTTGCGGAAGAATTGACAGGCCGTTACCGTGAAAATCGTCCGGGATATCCGGCCATTGCGATTTCCGATCCTAGCCATTTATCCTGCGTGAGCAATGATTTTGGTTATGACTATGTATTTTCTCGCTATGTTGAAGCCGTCGGTCAAAAAGGTGATGTATTACTGGGCATTTCGACTTCGGGAAACTCTGGCAACATCATTAAAGCGGTTGATGCAGCCCGTGCCAAGGGTATGAAAGTTATTACGCTGACTGGCAAGGATGGTGGAAAAATGGCAGGTACGGCAGATGTTGAAATTCGGGCACCTCATTTTGGTTATGCAGACCGTATTCAGGAAATTCATATCAAAGTCATTCATATCTTGATTCAATTAATTGAAAAAGAAATGGTAAAAGCCTGATTGCTGTTTATTAGGAATAGGCGTTAGAGGTAGGCAATGTGTGAATTACTTGGCATGAATGCCAACGTGCCGACAGATATTATTTTCAGTCTGAGTGGCTTAATTCAGCGTGGTGGGCATACCGGCCCTCATAAGGATGGCTGGGGAGTTACCTTCTATGAGGGATTGGGATACAGAACGTTTAAAGATCATCAATCCAGTTGTCATTCACCTGTGGCTCAATTTGTACAAGGCTGTCCGATCAAATCAGAAGTGATTGTGGCGCATATTCGTCAGGCAAACAGAGGTAATGTTTCTCTGGTCAATACCCATCCATTTACCCGTGAGTTGTGGGGAAAATACTGGACTTATGCCCATAATGGTCAACTTAAGGGATACAATAAGTTGAAAACGGGTAGTTACCGATCGGTTGGGGAGACAGACAGTGAATGGGCATTTTGCTGGATATTGCATCAATTATCGTTGAAATATCCTAAGCGGCCTTCCAACTGGCCGGCAGTATTTAAGTTTATTGCCTCTCTGGCCCATCAGCTGAGAAAAAAAGGTGTTTTCAATATGTTGTTGTCGGATGGACAGTTTGTCATGGCTTACTGTTCGACCCAATTATATTGGATTACTCGTCGTGCTCCTTTCGGCAGGGCTAAATTACTTGATCAGGATGTTGAAATTGACTTTCAGCAGCACACCCAATCAGGGGATGTAGTATCAGTGATTGCGACTCAACCTTTAACTGGAAATGAATCTTGGCATCGTATCGAACCAGATAACTACGCACTATTCCATCTTGGAGAGAGGATAGTCTGATTCATTATTCTATTCTATAAGGGGAGCTGATTTTTTGGGTTTACATTAACAACATATTGCCCATGATGAAATGCACTTTCCGCGTACTGATATATTAACCCGGCGTGAAAATAGAGAATATTTACACGCTGGGTTAATAGTAATAGGCTTAATGAAAGCCAAAAAACTATTTTTTCATAACATAATCTGATAGTTAGGTGAAATATCAGGATTGAGATAGCAATTTTTTGATGAAATGATGAGTAAAAGATAGCGGTAATATCCTGTTCTTGTGAGGTTACTTTTCAGTTGAAAATTGCCTTTATGTAGAGAAAGGCGAGTCGATAATTCGTTTTTATCGAGTGGTTGACAGTTCAGCAGAGAAATTATTCTTATTTGCTTGAGCCAAGTCACTTGATTAATCAGACAGTCAGTGGGCGAGATGTTAGAATTGCCGCTGGCGAAAATTAAGAGAAAATTGTAACGATTATTGGAGTGAATAACCTGAGATATATATCGCTCAAGGTGTTTTTTATTATTGAAGTCGCTGCATTACCCTAAGGGAATACCGTAGGGCTATCTGTAGTATATGATTTAACTGATAAACTTGTGCAAATCTTATGATAAAAATTAAAAAAGGACTCAACCTCCCGATAGCAGGAGAGCCTGCCCAAGTTATAGAAGACGGTCCAACAATTCGTCATATCGCTTTACTGGGCGAAGAATATGTTGGAATGCGTCCTTCTATGCTGGTTAAGGAAGGTGAGCATGTTAAAAAAGGGCAAATTCTTTTTGAAGACAAGAAGAACCCAGGGGTTATTTTCACTAGTCCTGCAAGCGGTAAAATTGTAACCATTGGGCGTGGTGAGCGCCGTATTCTGCAATCTGTCGTTATTGAAGTGAATGGTGATGAGAAAGTTACGTTTGATCGCTACGAACGCGCTGAACTTGCTGGCCTGAGCCGTGAACAGGTAGAGAAAAATCTGCTTGCGTCAGGGCTGTGGACAGCATTGCGTACACGTCCTTTCAGTCATTCTCCTGTTCCCGGTTCCATACCAAAGGCAATCTTTGTTACGGCAATGGATACTCAGCCACTGGCTGCTGATCCTTTAGTCGTTATTGCAACTCAGGAAGAGGCTTTTGTTGATGGCCTGAATGTTCTGTCAAAATTGACAGATGGGAAAATCCACGTCTGCCACGGCGCTGGAAATATTCCAACAGCAGGAAATAACGCTCAAATTATATATAACCAGTTTGCTGGCCCGCATCCAGCAGGTTTGGTTGGTACTCATATTCATTTCATTGAACCTGTCAGTGCTCAGAAAATGGTATGGCATCTGGGGTATCAGGATGTCATTGCCATCGGTAAACTGTTTACCACAGGCGAACTTTACACTGATCGTGTAGTATCTCTGGCTGGGCCGCAGGTTAAATCACCACGCTTGGTATGCACCCAACTGGGCGCTGATTTGCTGGAATTGACGCAAAATCAGTTGAAAGAAGGTGACAACCGTATCATTTCTGGTTCCGTATTGTGTGGTACAAAATCAGATGATGCCCGCCATTATCTTGGCCGCTTCCATACATTAGTTTCCGTTCTTGCAGAAGGTCGGGAAAAAGAGCTCTTCGGTTGGATCGCTCCGGGCATTAATAAGTTTTCTATTACCAGCACCACAATTGGTCATTTCCTGAAAAAGAAACGTTTCGCTTTCTCAACCACAACAAATGGTGGGGAACGTTCCATGGTGCCAATTGGCAACTATGAGCGTGTAATGCCACTGGATATCATGGCAACGCACCTATTGCGTGATTTGCTTGCAGGCGATACTGATAGTGCTCAGGCGCTGGGTTGTCTGGAGTTGGATGAAGAAGATTTGGCATTGTGTACCTATGTTTGCCCGGGCAAATATGAGTACGGTCCAGTACTGCGTGACGTGCTGACTAAGATTGAGCTGGAAGGGTAACTCATGGGCCTGAAAAATTTATTTGAAAAAGTAGAGCATCACTTTGAGGCCGGCGGCAAACTGGAAAAATATTATCCTCTCTATGAGGCAGTAAGCACAGTTTTCTACACGCCGGGTACAGTAACAAAAGGGCGTGCCCATGTTCGTGATGCCATTGATCTCAAACGCATGATGATCTTGGTGTGGCTATCCGTTTTCCCTGCGATGTTTTGGGGAATGTATAACGTCGGGAATCAGGCAATACCAGCCCTGACTCATTTATATAATGGAGATGCCTTACAGCAGGTTCTGTCTTCTGATTGGCATTATGTACTTGCTCAGTATCTTGGTGCGTCATTGACACCAGATGCAGGGTGGGGCAGTAAAATGCTGTTGGGAGCGACCTACTTCCTGCCAATTTATGCGGTTGTTTTTGTCGTTGGTGGTTTCTGGGAAGTTTTGTTTGCCATTATCCGTAAACACGAAATCAACGAAGGCTTCTTTGTCAGTTCCATTCTGTTTGCACTGATTGTTCCTCCAACCCTGCCATTGTGGCAGGCTGCTTTGGGGATTACTTTCGGCGTAGTGATTGCGAAAGAAATCTTTGGTGGTACTGGTCGTAACTTCCTTAACCCAGCCTTGGCTGGTCGTGCGTTCCTGTTCTTTGCTTATCCAGCCCAGATTTCTGGCGATTTGGTCTGGACTGCAGCTGATGGTTTCTCTGGTGCAACGCCTTTGTCTCAATGGGCAACTGCGGGTAGCCATGGCTTGATGAATACCATTTCCGGGCAGCCAATCACTTGGATGGACGCTTTCATTGGTAACATTCCCGGTTCAATTGGTGAAGTATCCACTCTGATGATTTTCATCGGTGGTGCCATAATTTTGTTTGCTCGTATCGCTTCATGGCACATCGTTGCTGGTGTAATGATCGGTATGATTGCAATGTCTTACCTGTTTAATGTGATTGGCTCCAGCACTAACCCAATGTTCGCTATGCCTTGGTACTGGCATATGGTTCTGGGAGGCTTCGCTTTCGGTATGATCTTTATGGCTACTGACCCTGTATCCGCTGCGTTTACGGATAAAGGTAAATGGGCATACGGTATTCTGATCGGTGTTATGTGTATTTTGATCAGAGTCGTAAACCCAGCGTATCCAGAAGGAATGATGTTGGCGATTCTGTTCGCTAACCTGTTCGCGCCACTGTTCGATTATCTGGTCGTACAGGCCAATATTAAGCGGAGAAAAGCCCGTGGCTAATGATAAACCAAAAAATAATGACAGCATCGGCAGGACATTTCTCGTTGTTTTTGTGCTGTGCCTTGTATGTTCAATTGTGGTTGCTGGGTCAGCTGTAGGTTTGAAAGCACAGCAGCAGGAACAGAAACTGCTGGATAAACAGCGTAATATTCTGGAAGTGGCTGGTTTGTTAAAATCGGGCATGACGGCTGCAGAAATCAAAGAAATCTATAGCAGCCGTATTCAGCCTGAATTACTTGACTTGAAAACAGCGACATTGGAAAAAAGCAGCGGCGATTTCGACCTGAATAATGCTCTGCGCAGTGACGAAACCAGTATCGCTTTATTACCAGAGCAGGATCTGGCGAAAATTCGCCGCCGTGCCAATATGGCAGAAATTTATCTGGTTAAGGATGAGCAAGGCAAAACGACTGAACTGGTTTTGCCAGTGTACGGTTCTGGCCTGTGGTCAATGATGTATGCCTTCGTTGCCATTGATATAGATGGCATAACCTCTCATGGCATCACTTACTACTCTCAGGGTGAAACACCGGGTTTGGGTGGTGAAGTTGATAACCCACAATGGCGTAAGCAGTGGGTAGGTAAAAAGCTCTATAACCCACAAGGCGAGCCAGCAATTAAAGTTGTTCGTGGTGGTGCTGGTGATAACCCTTATGGTGTAGATGGTCTATCCGGCGCGACCCTGACTTCTAACGGTGTTCAGCATATGTTTGATTTCTGGCTGGGTGATAATGGTTTTGGCCCATTCCTGAAAAAAGTACGCGAGGGAGCCTTGAAAGATGGTTGATAGTAAAGAGATAAAACGCGTCCTTCTTGGGCCGCTGTTTGATAATAACCCAATTGCATTGCAGGTTCTGGGGGTGTGTTCGGCACTGGCTGTGACCACCAAACTGGAAACTGCGTTGGTTATGACTATTGCTGTGACATTAGTGACAGCATTTTCTAGCTTTTTCATTTCATTGATTCGTAACTACATTCCAGGCAGTGTGCGAATCATTGTGCAAATGGCGATCATTGCATCGCTCGTTATCGTGGTAGACCAGATTTTGCAGGCTTATGCCTATGAAATTTCCAAACAACTATCGGTGTTTGTTGGTCTTATCATCACGAACTGTATTGTAATGGGACGTGCTGAAGCCTACGCCATGAAAGCACCACCAGTTGAAAGTTTCATGGATGGTATTGGTAATGGTTTGGGTTATGGCGTCATTCTGCTGCTGGTTGGTTTCTTACGTGAACTGTTTGGTTCAGGGAAATTGTTCGGTATTACGGTGCTGGAATCTGTCAAAAATGGTGGTTGGTATCAACCAAATGGCTTGTTCCTTCTGGCACCGAGTGCATTCTTCATTATTGGTATGCTGATTTGGGGTCTGCGGACTCTGAAACCTGCGCAGGTTGAGAAGGAGTAACAAACAAAATGGAACACTATATTAGTTTGTTCGTCCGCGCAGTCTTTATCGAGAATATGGCGCTATCTTTCTTCCTCGGTATGTGTACGTTTTTGGCGGTATCAAAGAACGTTAAAACGGCTTTTGGCCTGGGTGTAGCTGTAACTGTTGTATTGGGAATTTCCGTTCCTGCCAATAACCTTGTCTACAATCTGGTACTCCGTGATGGGGCTTTGATGGATGGGGTGGATTTGAGCTTCCTGAACTTCATTACCTTTATCGGGGTAATTGCTGCACTGGTACAGATCCTGGAAATGATCTTAGACCGTTATGTTCCGGCACTTTACAACGCGTTGGGTATTTTCCTGCCGTTGATTACAGTGAACTGTGCAATTTTCGGTGGCGTTTCATTCATGGCACAGCGTGACTATAACTTCGGAGAGTCCATCGTATACGGTTTCGGCTCAGGCATGGGTTGGATGCTGGCGATTGTTCTGATGGCTGCGATCCGTGAAAAAATGAAATATGCGGATGTTCCGGCAGGTCTGAAAGGATTGGGAATCACCTTTGTCACCACCGGTTTGATGGCATTGGGCTTTATGTCCTTCTCCGGTGTGCAGCTCTAAAGGCGAGAAGAATTCATGGATATAATCATCTTAGGCGTAGTAATGTTTACCCTGATTGTGTTAGTACTGACGGCATTGATTTTGTTCGCAAAATCTAAGTTAGTGAACACCGGGGATATTAAAGTTGAAGTCAATGGCGATGAGGACAAGAGTTTCTCTGCTCCCGCTGGTGACAAATTGTTGAATATGCTTTCCAACCAAGGGATTTTCGTTTCCTCTGCGTGCGGCGGCGGCGGCTCTTGTGGTCAGTGCCGTGTGAAAATCAGTGAAGGCGGTGGTGATATCCTGCCAACGGAACTTTCCCACATCAATAAGCGTGAAGCAAAAGAAGGCTGCCGATTGGCATGTCAGGTTAATGTTAAACAAGACCTGAAAATCGAGCTGCCAGAGGAGATCTTCGGTGTTAAGAAATGGGAGTGTGAAGTTATCTCCAACGATAACAAAGCAACTTTCATTAAAGAATTGAAGCTGAAAATTCCTGATGGGGAAGTGGTGCCATTCCGGGCAGGTGGTTACATTCAGATTGAATGTCCTCCACACGTTGCCCGTTATGCGGATTATGAAGTACCACAGGAATACCGCGAAGATTGGGATAAATTCAATCTGTTTCGTTATGTCTCTGAAGTGAAAGAGCCGACGGTTCGTGCATATTCAATGGCGAACTATCCAGAAGAACATGGCATTATCATGCTGAATGTGCGTATTGCAACGCCACCACCAAGAAATCCAGATGTTATTCCGGGTATCATGTCTTCATACATTTGGTCACTGAAGGCGGGTGATAAGGTAACGATTTCTGGCCCATTTGGTGAGTTCTTTGCGAAAGATACTGATGCAGAAATGGTTTTCATCGGTGGTGGAGCAGGTATGGCACCAATGCGTTCTCATATCTTCGACCAGCTCAAGCGTTTGAGTTCCAAACGTAAGATCACTTTCTGGTATGGTGCACGTTCTAAGCGTGAAATGTTCTATACCGAAGATTTCGATCAGCTGGCGGCAGAAAATGAGAACTTCACATGGCATGTGGCATTGTCAGATGCTTTGCCGGAAGATAATTGGGATGGTTATACAGGCTTTATTCATAATGTCCTGTATGAAAACTACCTGAAAGATCATCCGGCACCAGAAGACTGTGAATTCTATATGTGTGGGCCTCCGGTCATGAACGCCGCAGTTATTAAGATGCTGAAAGACCTCGGTGTAGAAGATGAAAACATCATGCTGGATGACTTCGGCGGCTGATGTTTGTAACATTCTGATTTAATGATAAGCGCCCACTTTTGTGGGCGCTGACGATTCAGAAAGAACCAAAATGGGTCAGAAAGAGTGAATTATGCTGAGTAAAAAAATTATCCACTGGAGTGTGTTGTTATTTTCGGTTGTGCTGCTGGCAGCGTGTGGCGGCCCAGAGCAGCAAAACCTGAATGGGCAAACAATGGGAACGTATTACTCCGTTAAATATGTTGCTGACTCGTCTGCACCTGCCCCAGAAAACCTGCAAAAAGAGATTGATCGGTTGCTGGAAGAAGTGAACGATCAGATGTCCACTTATCGGCCAAATTCTGAATTAAGTCGTTTTAATCAAAGCAGTGAAGTGAATAAACCGTTTCCAGTATCTGCCGCCACAGCGAAAGTTGTCAAAGAAGCTATTCGAATCAATAAGCTGACAGAAGGTGCACTGGATGTCACTGTTGGCCCATTGGTGAATCTGTGGGGATTTGGGCCGGAAGGGCGAATTACTAAAGCACCGACGGATGAGGAGCTAGCGACTCGCCGAGCGTGGACAGGCATTAATCACTTGTCTGTTGAAGGTAATAATCTGATTAAATCCATCCCTGAACTGTATGTCGATCTCTCTTCCATTGCTAAAGGTTATGGTGTTGATGCGGTAGCTGAATATCTGGAATCTCAGAACATTAAAAACTACATGGTTGATATTGGCGGTGAAGTGCGCACATTGGGCAACAATGGCAAAGGCAATCCATGGCGGATAGCGATAGAAAAACCATCGGATGGTGGCATGGCACAGAGCGCTCAGGAGATCATTGAGCCGGGCAATATGTCTGTGGCAACATCGGGTGATTATCGAAACTATTTTGAACAGAATGGCGTGCGTTACTCTCACACCATTAACCCTAAAACCAGCAGGCCGATAACACATAATTTGGTTTCAATTACTGTGATAGCACCGACTTGCATGAGTGCAGATGGTTTTTCCACAGGCTTAGATGTCTTAGGGCCAGAGAAAGGAATGGAAGTGGCTGAAAAGCTGAATATCCCGGTCTTTATGATTGTCAAAACCAAAGAAGGTTTTGAAGAACATTATAGTACGGCTTTTAAGGCATACTTACAGAAGAAATAGAGAGGGGAAAAAGGTTATGGAAGTCTTTATTGCTGCTTTTATCTTTTTTCTGTTGGCATTTGCAGGAATGGCGCTGGGCTATATTTTTAAGCGTAAGAGTATTCAAGGAAGCTGTGGTGGCTTGGGAAGCATCGGCGTAGAAAAAGTTTGCGATTGTCCTGAACCCTGTGATGCGCGCAAAAAACGTATGGTAAGGGAAGCTACCCGTCAAGCACAGTTGGAAAAGAATCGTATTCTGTAATGTTGTTTTGCAGCCCAACATATTTGTCATCCAATACATGTGCAATTAGAAAAAGTAACCCGCTGCCAGAATAAATAGCGGGTTTTTGTTGCCTATTCAGAGATGCTTGTTCAAGGCATTTTGCTCAAGATATTCAGCTCTAAACATTTTATTCAAGGCATGTCGAAAGGATGGCATTTTCTGTGGACTTGATTTAAGTAATGTTTCACTGAACTTGTTGAGATGCCTAAATCTTCTGCAACTTCTTTGTAACGTAGGCCTTGTAGTTGAGTAAGTAGGAATGCCTGTCGAACTTTTGTCGGAAGTTCATCCAGAGTTTTATCTATCTTTTCTAACTGTTCTAACAGTACGAGTTGATTTTCAGAAGAATGTGATGAAATTGTAGGCATTACCCTAATATATTCCAGATAATTATCTTCTAGTTTTTTCCTGCGCCAGTAATTGGCAAGGGTTCTACGGGCTATCGTCATTAAAAATGCTCTTGGCTGGCGGATATTCTCAAGATCCGAAGATTGCATCAATTTAATAAAAATCTCATGGGAGAGATCTTCGGCATGATTTGGACAAGTACTTTTTTGCACCGCCATGATGATATTGCCTGATAGGATAGGATAAATATGATAATGATTATTATTTGTATTTGTTCGGGAGAAGTCAACGCAGCATTCTAAACCTAACTCCCTTAATTTTTAAGGGGGTTAGGTATTGTGTGGCTAAATGTCAGTTAGAACTGTTGTGAAATACTGAACTTGTAATTACGGCCAATTCCTGAAACCGCTTCTCCCAAGTACGGATAGTAATCACGGTTGAACAGGTTATCGATGGTGATCCGTGCTTCAAAGCCTTTGATAAAAGAAGGACGCCAGCTTGCAAACAGGCCATGTAGGGAATATCCCTTGCTTGCTGGTAATTGCCAAGAATCTGCTTCTAGAGCACCATCTACAGGTGAACGGTCTTGCTTACGGATAAAGTCGCCTTTCCAGCCCATAGCCAATTGCCACTGTGGAATTTTGAAACCTAACATGGCATGTGCAGAAGTTGGTGGTATTTCCGCAATCCAAGTTTTATGCCCTGTCCATGGATCATTCATAGGAGTATCACGCTGACCACGCAGAGTAGAGAAAGACAATTTTCCGAAGAGTGTGCGGCTGTCGTAGAAGGTTTCTATCTCCAGCCCCTTGATAGTATATCCCGGGAGGTTGCGATAGTTTGCCTGTGGTTTTTCACATTCATTGTATGGCACTAAACCATCGGCTTGGGCTTTACAATAAACTCCACGTTTTTTAAAGATCTCATCCTTACCACGGTTACGGAATAAAGTGGTACGAATTTGCAGACTATCATCTTCAAGCATCACATTATTGAAATCGAGAATTGCGCCGAGGCGTACTCCGGTCATTCTTTCAACATTAAGATTACGGCTGGAGCCTTTGAGGCTGCCTAGCCCTTGTACCTCATATTGTTCATCAACTATTGGTGCACGCCATGTACGGCTGATATCTGCAAACAATGAAAGGTTTTTATTTGCTTGCCACATAATGCCTAAATGAGGTGACCAACCAGTATAGGTTACACTGCTATAGTCATGATTTACTTCTGGTGATTTATCGTTATATGTGGATGCATCATTTTCTCTACCCATATTTTTGACATGGTCATAGCGAACACCCGGCGTTATGGTCACGCTGCCTATTTTCAGAGAGTCTTGAATATATAAGCTGTAAGTTAGTTGATCTCCAGCAGGCATATAGCCTGGTTGATAATAACCGTAGTTATAGTTTTTATTCTTTATTTTGCTTTTATCGAACATTAGTACATTGCGTTCGTTTTTATGCCAACGGGTTCCTACCAGTAATTCATGCTCGATTATACTTGTTGAAAATGCGCTTTTATTGTTGATATCAGCCAGATTATCGGTGTAATCAACCCAGCTTTTATTCCCCATTACCCCACTGAGATAGATTGACGCATTTTCCTGGCGGCGATCGCTTTGCTTGGTTTTTGAATAGGCATAAGTCATCGTCAGATTTAGCAGTGGGTTATCTTCCGGCGCGATATTCCATTTGGCAGTGTAGTTCTGATCGACTTGATCACGAAAAACCAGTTTTCTTTTCCAGGCACCATCCCAACCATATTCTTTTATGTCGTAGGCGGAAGGTAAATTCATTTTATCCCGTTTAGCCGCCCAAGGCTGCCAGCCATCTGATTCAGAGCGCATGGCAGATAAACTGATAGTATGTGTGTCACTGGGATAGATATTGGTTTTCAATAAATAGGATGTTTGGTTGTTTTGAGAGTACTCAAAACGGGTGCCATCAGGGCGTTTAATATTGTGCCCGTCGCGCTTACTGACATAGAGTAAGCCATCAACAAAACCGTTGGGATCTCTGCCGTATATTGCGCCACTATTAATCCACTGCCTGTCATTGGTGTGATAACTTTGTTTGACAAAGCCGCCCCAGTCCTCATCTGGGCGCAACAAATCGCCAGCATCTTTTGTCACAACTTTGACAGAACCGCCAAATCCACCGTTACCATTGAGCAAATTGTGTGGTCCTTTATCAACGTCTACACGTTTGATTAATTCAGGTTCAATAAAGACAGAACCCTGACGGTACTTCTCGAATCCTTTTGGTGCATCGTCCAACGTGATTTTGATATCTTCTTGGTCTCCCATTCCCCAAATATTCAGGGTTTGCCCACCGGAACGCGGAGAACCTGACATCGAAACACCGGGAAGTTGGTCGAGTAATTGAGCAATGTTATCTGCCTGAGTCCGATCAATATCCGCTTTTTTGAGTACTGAACTTCCCGCGCTGGTGCTATTGTGTAAACTCTCAACGACAGAAAGTGTAGGTAATTTCATCACCTCATTTTTCTTTTCCGTTTTTTGCTCTGTAGAATTTTCAGTAGCATAAACAGGGCTGGCGAAAGCCGCCCCTAATACGAATGTTCCTGAGAGTGCGCCGCTTAAAATTTTCTGAATCATGGTAGCGATTGGGCGTTTTTCTAATTTTTGACTATTATTTTTCATAAATTCCCTGAAATATGATCAAGTAAATATTATTTAATGTAATAAGTCACTTGAGAAATCAAAGTGGACAAATAAAAATGAGAATTATTTTTATTTTTTGATGGAGCCGCTATTTATACAGATGTTTTAATGGTAACTCATTGAAATTATTTTAATTTTGTTAAACCTGAACAATTGCTAACTATGTTGACGTTGAGATTTTCATTTCCATAGGTGCAAGCTCTTTAAGTTCAAATTCCATAAGTACAAGGGGTTAGTCAATGAAGAAAAAGATTCTTGGTTCTCTGATCTTGGCAGGTATCGTGGCACTGATTGCTGGTTGTGATGATGCATCCAAAAAAGCAGAAGATACGGTACAGCAAGTCAAAGAAAACGCAGCGCAAATGAAAACTGACGCTGAAAAAAAAGTCAAGGATATCACTGATAATACAAAAGAAAAATCACAGGAGATAAAGGAAAACGTTTTGCGTGAAGGCCATAGTGCGATTGATAAATCCAAGGAAATGCAAAATCAAATCACCCATGCAGCTAGTGATATTGCTGAGCAAATGAAATCCAAGGTAGCTGATGTGCAGAATCAGGCGACCAAAACAGCGAGTGATGTGATGGATACTATGAAATCAAAAGCGGATGATATACAGCATCAGGCTAGTGACAAGATCGATCAGTTTTCAGATGCCATGAAGTCAAAGACGGAAGATATAAAAGCTGAAGCTGATAAAAAGACGGATGATTTAATCGATAGTTTTAAAGGTGACAAGGATAAAAAAGAGGAAAAATAATTTATCGTTTTAATCCAGTATGTTGCTGATGTGGAATGGATTGCATCAGAAGGGTGATCTGAAAATGATCACCCTTATTATTTTACTCATCATTGGCGACATAATATTTTGCCTGACTGCGTGGCAGAGGTGAAATTCCTCTGATTTTATCAGCAATTTTTTCGGCTATCATGATCGTAGTGGCATTCAAATTACCGGTAATGATTGTTGGCATAATGGAAGCATCAATAACACGTAAATTCTTAATGCCATGCACACGCCCTTGACCATCTACAACTGCCATTTCGTCTGACCCCATTTTGCAGCTGCAAGATGGGTGAAATGCTGTTTCGGCATGTTCACGAATAAAGGCATCCAGTTGTTCATCAGTCTGGATTTCAACACCCGGGCTGATTTCACGTCCACAATATGGAGCCAGCGCTGGCTGCGCCATAATCTCCCGCGTGATGCGAATAGCAGCGCGGAATTCCTGCCAATCTTGTTCTGTTGACATATAGTTGAATAAAATACTTGGATGCTGACGCGGGTTCCGTGACTTAATTTTCACCCGACCACGGCTTGGGGAACGCATAGAACCTACATGAGCCTGGAAACCATGTTGATTGACGGCGTTGCTGCCGTTGTAATTAATAGCAACAGGCAGGAAGTGAAATTGAATATTTGGCCAAGCAAATTTTTCATGGGTACGAATAAAACCACCAGCTTCAAATTGATTGCTGGAACCAATGCCTGTTCCTTTGAATAACCATTCAGCGCCAATTTGAGGCTGGTTATACCATTTCAATGCTGGGTAGAGGGAAATGGGCTTGAGGCATTCATACTGCAAATACATTTCAAGATGATCTTGTAAGTTTTGCCCAACGCCTGACAATACATGTACCGCAGGAATCCCAAATTCATTCAATACTTCTTCAGGGCCAATGCCTGAACGTTGCAAAATCTGTGGTGATGCGATTGCTCCAGCACAGAGCAAAACTTCCTTACTTGCTTTTGCTTGTACCAAAGCTGAGCTATTGCCTTGATAAAAATTGGCACCGATGGCTGTCTTCCCTGCAAATTCGAGGATATCAGTCAAAGCATGGGTAATGATAGTGAGATTGGCACGTGATCGCGCTTGATCCAGATAGCCACGGGCTGTACTGGCACGGCGTCCTTTGGAGGTAACGGTGCGATCCATTGGCCCGAAGCCTTCTTGCTGATAGCCATTTAGATCATCAGTGCGTGGATAACCAGCTTGGATGCCTGCTTCTACCATCGCGTGAAAAAGTTCATTATTACCTGCTTTGGGGGTTGTGACACTGACCGGCCCATCACTGCCGTGGTAATCATTGTCACCAATATCCCGTGATTCAGCTTTGCGAAAATAGGGAAGGCAATCAAGATAAGTCCAGTCTTCCAACCCCGGTTGTGCTGCCCAATGATCAAAATCCATTGCATTGCCACGGATATAGCACATGCCATTAATCAATGAAGATCCACCAAGCCCTTTGCCGCGTCCGCATTCCATGCGTCGATTATTCATATGGGGTTCAGGATCGGTTTCATATGCCCAGTTATAACGGGTTCCTTGCAAAGGAAATGCCAGCGCCGCTGGCATTTGAGTACGGAAGTCGAACCGGTAATCTGGCCCACCAGCTTCCAGTAGCAGAACAGTCACATTCGGATCTTCCGTCAGACGGGTTGCAAGCACGTTACCCGCTGAACCAGCACCGATAATAATGTAATCAAAAACCATTGTTATCTCCTCTGTTTCAGACATGGATTAAAATAGGGATTCAAAATTGCCCAGTTCCACCTGTATTGATTTGGTTTGAGTGTAATGTTGTAGTGTGATCAGTCCATTTTCCCGACCAACACCAGAATGTTTATACCCGCCGACAGGCATGGCGGCTGGAGATTCCCCCCAGGTGTTGATCCAGCAGATCCCAGCTTCCAGTTGGTGGATAACGCGATGTGCGCGGGAGAGATCTTTCGTTACTAATCCTGCCCCCAGGCCATAATGAGTGTTATTGGCGCGGGCAATCACTTCATCTTCCGTTTCATAAGTCAGGATAGACATCACTGGCCCAAAGATTTCTTCCCGTGCAATCAACATATCATCGGTACAGTCACTGAATACTGTTGGTGCAACAAATGCGCCTTTCGCCAATTCACCTTCCAGCAGGCGCTCACCACCACAAAGCAGGCGGGCATGGCTGTTTTTGCCGCTGTTGATATAGCGTAATACAGACTCCATGTGCGGGAAGCTCACCAGAGGGCCAAAATTAGTATTGGGGTCGAGAGGTGAGCCAATTCGAATGCGTTTCACACGCTCAAGAATTTTTGCTTCAAATTGTGAGAGCAGTGCCTTAGGTACAAAGACGCGTGTTCCATTCGTGCAAACCTGACCTGAACTGAAAAAGTTTGCCATCATGGCAATATCAGCAGCGCGATCCAGATCTGCATCATCAAAAATGATCAGCGGAGATTTGCCACCCAATTCCATCGTGACTTCTTTTAGGGTTGAGCCTGAAGCATTTGCCATGACCTTTTTACCTGTCACAATACCGCCGGTAAAAGACATCTTGGCAATTTTGGGGTGAACGGCCAGATAATGTCCCACTTCATGCCCCGCTCCTGTCAAAACATTGAAAACACCATCAGGCAAACCTGCCTCAGTATAGATTTCAGCCAACTTTAAAGCAGTGAGAGAAGTGACTTCACTTGGTTTGAAAATCATTGCATTACCGGCTGCCAGAGCGGGGGCTGATTTCCAGAGGGCAATTTGAATAGGGTAGTTCCATGCACCAATGCCAGCTACGACACCCAATGGTTCACGGCGTGTATACACGAAAGAAGACTCGCGTAGTGGAATTTGTTGGCCTTCAAGGGCTGGAATTAAACCAGCATAATATTCCAGCACATCAGCGCCAGTAACGATATCAACTTGCTGAGTTTCAGAAAGTGGCTTGCCGGTATCCAGTGTTTCCAATTCAGCAAGCTCATCATTGCGTTCACGCAATATATTGACTGCTTTGTGTAAGATCCGGGAACGTTCCACCGTAGTCATGGCTGCCCAGATTTTTTGCCCCTTGTGGGCACTTTCGACAGCCAAGTCAACATCTTGTTCTGTTGCGGACTGAAATTGAGCAATAACCTTTCCAGTAGCCGGATTAATTGCATCAAAAATTGTGCTATCAGGTCTGGTATTATCGAGCTTGGTGTTATTAAAACTGGTGCTATCAATATAAGCACCGTGGATATAAAGTTTTTGTAATCCAAAATGGGTCATAGATTCTCCTCAAGAGCCTGTCCACAGGTTATAAGCCTTAAGCCAGAACTCAAGCTATATCGGATGTCCCGAGTTTCTGTTCGATGTAATCAATGGTAATTCTGAACGTCCCTTCAATGTCAAACGGCTTGTTACTTAACGCACTTCTCAGCCAAATGCCGTCGATTAATGCCGCAAGGCCTTGTGCAGCCAGCCGTGCTTCTGCTTTTGGCATGGCACGTTTAAATTCAACACAGATATTGGAATACAAACGGCGTTCATTAACCTGTTGTAACCGATACAAGTTTGGTTGGTGCATACTGCTGGCCCAGAATGCCAGCCAGGTTTTCATTGCCGCGCCGCTGATCTGACTGGGATCAAAATTCCCTTCGACAATGGCTTTTAACCTTTGAGTGGGCGTTGCGTTGTCAAGCAGACGTAATCGGCATGTTACTGCCATTCCCAATTGGTGCAAGAGATAGCGCATGGTAGCTTCCAGCAGCCCATTTTTATCTTTGAAATAGTGGCTGATAATTCCGTTGGAAACTCCCGCTTTTCGCGCTATTTGTGCAATGGTTGCTTCTTGCATCCCAACTTCATTCACAACGATTAACGTTGCATCAATGAGTTGTTGTTTTCTTATCGACTGCATTCCAATTTTTGGCATGATTTTATGCTCATAAAATCAATCATTCGGTCGATATTAAACTTTTTTTAATTGAATGTTCAATCAAAATTAAATATGTTTTATCACAATAATTTTACAATGAGGGGCTAAATTTATTTAACATGTCTTAAATTTTATTTTTAATTCAAACGATTATATGAATTATTCTTTTCATGCATTTTAATTTCATTAATTTCAGGAACTGCCTATGAACACACAAGACAGTCCAAAAAACACTCAGAAGGATACTCTGAACTCTGTCGTTTTTTTCGCCTCGGCTGGACTGATTATCGTATTTTCTCTATTCACTATTTTTTTCACAGATGCAACAAGTGGTTGGATAAAAAACACACTGAACTGGGTGTCTAAAACTTTCGGTTGGTACTATTTATTGGCTGCGACGCTTTACATCGTATTTGTTATTTTTGTTGCTACGTCTCGCTTTGGCTCAATCAAATTGGGGCCAGAACAATCCAAGCCGGAATTCAGTCTGCTTAGTTGGGCGGCGATGCTGTTTGCCGCTGGGATAGGCATTGACTTAATGTTTTTCTCGGTAGCTGAGCCTGTTACGCAATATATGCAACCACCAACAGGTCAAGAAGAAACAATTGAAGCAGCCCGTCAGGCGATGGTGTGGACGCTGTTCCACTATGGCCTGACGGGCTGGTCTATGTACGCCTTGATGGGAATTGCTCTAGGATATTTTAGTTATCGTTATAATTTACCTTTAACTATTCGTTCGGCACTTTATCCTATTTTTGGTAACCGCATTAAAGGCTGGATCGGTCATACGGTGGATATTGCGGCAGTAATCGGGACAATTTTTGGCATTGCAACGACTTTGGGAATCGGTGTTGTACAATTGAATTATGGCCTGAACGTACTTTTCGGATTACCGCAAGGATTAGGGGTTCAGGGAGGTTTGATACTATTGTCTGTGGTGATGGTAAGTGTCTCTGTGACTTCCGGCGTAAACAAAGGAATTCGATTTTTGTCCGAATTGAATGTACTGCTGGCTCTTGGTCTGGTTTTGTTTCTTTTGTTTGTGGGTGATACTGAATTCCTGCTCAATGGATTAGTGCAGAACGTCGGGGATTATATTAGCCGTTTCATGGGCATGACGCTGAACAGTTTTGCATTTGAACGCCCGACTGAATGGATGAATAGCTGGACACTATTTTTTTGGGCATGGTGGGTGGCTTGGTCGCCGTTTGTCGGATTATTCTTAGCGCGTATTTCCCGAGGTAGAACCATTCGCCAGTTTGTTATGGGAACATTAGTCATTCCATTTGTTTTTACTCTGCTATGGCTATCAATATTTGGTAACAGTGCGTTGTATGAAATTATTCATGGTAATCGCCAATTGGCTGAAACAGTGTTGCAGCATCCAGAACAAGGTTTTTATAGACTACTGGCGTTTTATCCTGCATTTACGTTCAGTGCTTCTGTTGCCACAATTACGGGACTGCTGTTTTATGTCACATCGGCTGATTCTGGCTCGTTAGTACTGGGAAATTTCACCTCTAATCTCAGTGATATCAATAATGATGCACCGAATTGGTTGCGCGTCTTCTGGTCTATAGCAATCGGTGTATTAACATTAGGTATACTCATGACTGATGGTATTTCAGCTTTGCAAAATACTACAGTCATAATGGGGCTGCCTTTCAGTTTTGTGATCTTCTTTATCATGGCAGGGCTGTATAAATCCTTGCGAGTGGAGGATTTCCGCAAGGCCAGTTCGTTGCACAATACTTCTCCCACGCTTGTACATGACAATGGTTCACTGAACTGGAAGCAGCGTCTAAGCCGTATGATGCATTTTCCTGGTACGAAAAACACTCAACGAATGCTGGATATGGTGTGTCGTCCAGCTATGTTGGAAGTCGCTAAAGAGTTGGTGGTGCGTGGTGCAAAAGTTCAGTTTAATGTGCTGCCCGCAAAAGATGACAGCCGGCTGAATCCACTAGAGCTGATTGTTGATTTAGGTGATGAACAGAATTTTGTCTATCAAATTTGGCCACAACGTTATTCTGTACCCGGATTTACCTATCGGGCGAGATCGGGCAAATCTCACTATTACCGATTGGAAACTTTCCTGATGGAAGGGACGCAAGGTAATGATTTGATGGACTATACGAAAGAGCAAATTATTAGTGATATTCTTGATCACTATGAAAAGCATTTGAACTTTATTCACTTGAACCGAGAAGCACCGGGGCAGACTTTGATTTTTCCCAGTTGATAATAAATAAAAGATAGCAGAGGATAAAAATAAGTAATAAAAAATCGCCTGTATTATATAAAGTTACAGGCGATTTTTTACTAAAATAGAGAATTTATTTTATAATTCAATATTCAATATTCAATATTCAATATTCAATATTCAATATTAATATTTTTATCTATTTTTTGGATGATAAGCCTCAGGATAAATTTTACCATAATAACCCTCCAATTGAGATTCTGTCATTTTTGATATTTCCACATATTTTGGTGAAAATAGGACAAGAAATGACATTAATCCCATTAAGGCAGAGAAAATAAGTAATAAAGCTCTTATATCATAATTTTCTATCATGTAGGTTGCAGATATCATCCCCAATGGTATCGAGACTATACAAATAGCAAGGAATTTAGATTCCATTGCATTACGGTGAGACTCAGGTGTTGCCAGGCATCGAATTGAGGTAGTATTTATATTGTAAATAATTAAACCTATTCCACTAATTAGCATATAACTACATAATCCAATTAATGAGGTTGCTGTGGATATACCAGCTATGCAGACAGCGATCGTTAAGGCTGAAATAAAGGCACCACGGGCTTTACAGAAGAACTTATTCATATATTTAATAATGATGGTACTGCCAATCATCATCCCTACACCAAACGTTGCTTCGGCAATCCCAACTTGTAAAGCACTTAGCTTAAACTCATTGATAATAATAAGAGGTGTAATATAGGTTACTAATGGCACTACAGTGAAATTAAAAAAGGAAGCAACAATAACTAAACTTGCTTCTGTAGGATTTTTAGTAATAATTTTAATACTTCCTATATTGCTTTTATGTTGGTGTGATGGTTTTTCTTTTTGCTGGTTTTTTATAAAGTAAAAGCCAATAATTGATGAAATTGCCATTAAAGAAATAAATATTAAAGCTCCGTCAATATTTAAATAATGGATGACAATGCCCGATATTGCAGGGCCGAGGATAATGTTAACTGAATTAACAATTCCTCTGTATTTAAATGCAGACTCTAATTTGTTTTTATTACTAATTTCTGGAAGGATACTGGTGCCAATAGGTTGAATGAGTATGGCTGAGATAGAAGCGAAAATATATATAATCCCTAATGGAATATAGAGGTTTTTATCTATGATACTAGCAAAAATAAAAAGTAATGAAGTTGGGATTATGCAACATAATACGATACTTTTCTTATTGAATCTGTCTCCAAGGTTACTCATGAAGACTAGAAACAATACTTGTAAAAACCATGATGAAAAGATAAACCATCCAAGTTGAAAATCTAGATTTAGCACTTCAATCATCCACCATGAGAACAACATGCCAAATGCTCTTGTAGAGGACGTGAATAAAATATCAGATATTTGATATAAAAAAAATGAAATATTATTTTTCATTACTACCCTTATATTTATTAATAGCCGTGTTTATTGATAAATTTCGGTAATGGTATATATGAAATGTATTTATGTCACTGCTATATTGAAATTAAATGATAGGTTAAGTTGGTTATTTGTTGGTTTTATAGAATATAACTGACAAGAAAACACGTTGAGTTAACGGAGAAAACTCATCATTCTGCTTCACTCTCTTCGCAGGAGTATATATATTGTAAAGGATATTCGTCGGCGGTTGAATCTGGTGAAATACCATCAGGATTAATGGTAAGTAAAAAGTGGGCACCGTTACAGGGTGAGATGATTTAATGCCGTAATAATTACAATAAATCTCAGTCTTTTCGTCCATTCCTAGATAATCCTACGTGCTACCCTGATGTATACATTCATCACGAGCTCTCGCTATCATGTTCATTCATAAAATCATCACGCCGATGTTTATTAAACGCTTTCAGTGTGTCGGTTCTGATTGCATTTCACATTGCTGCCAAGATTGGTTCATCAGTGTGGATAAAAAAACATATAAAAAATATCACCATGCCGACAGCATTGAAATCAAACAAATCGCGCAGGCACATGTACTGAAATTGGAGAAAAAAGGAAACTATGCCTATATATCCGTTTAAATGAGCAAAAAGCCTGTCCGTTTCTGACAGAAGATCGGCTGTGCAATATTTATTGCAAGCTCGGCCCTTCGGCGATGAGTGATACATGTCGGGAGTATCCGCGTAGTGAAGTTGAGTACAGTAATGTAACATTCAAATGCCTTTCCTTATCTTGTCCTGAAGTTATTCGGCAACTTCTTTTTTCAGCAGATGCAATGCAACTGATAGAAGAAGACCATTACCTGACGAAAGCCCCGAAAAAATCGGATTTGACTGATCCTCAATACCTTGTTTACCTTTGGTGTCTAAATCTCATTCAAGCGTCGTCACCTCAATTTGACGATAATCTTTATGCCGTCATGCAATTACTGATTTTCCTGAATAAAGTCAATTTTGAGATAGAAGAAAATTTCGATCGAATTCAGGGGATATTCGAATTTTTACTGGCTGCTTTACAGAATGGCGAACTAACAGAAGAGCGGCGTAATCTACCGCATCCGGTGGCATTTCAGACTGCAGTATTAGGCGTATACGGTAAATTTATTTATAAGCTATCACGTGGCGGTGACTTCTTGTCATCCACGTATTTGAATACGCTTAATCAACTGGGATTGGATGAAAACCAAACGCAGAAACGAACGGAAAACAATATGGCACGGTTACGGGATACATGGCATTTGCTGACACAGGACTCCTGTATGAAGGAACCGAGTGTGTTACGTAATCTATTTTCTTATCTGCTTTATCACAGCCAGTTCCCGCATGTTTCAAATTTTAATGGGGATGCGAAAGGGCAACGTAATGCATTGACGCACTTTAGTTTATTGGTGATGGATTATTTCTATCTACGCACCAATTTATCGGCGCTCGCAGTTGTGGAAAAACGGATGGTGACGGAAAAAGACGTTCAGTTGATGTTCAGTGCCTATTTTTCCATGAAAATGCATATCCTTGGCATCAATGATGATTTATTGACGTTGATGGAACAGTGTCAGATGAGCGATGCATTGGCGTGTATTTGTTTATTAGATAATTGATAGGCGTTGGATGGCTAAAGTTATATGGCACTGTTACAAAGCTCCGGTAGTTGATACGCTCAGTTGAGTCATCTTGTCCGAGAGACAACATCATGAACCCATTCAAAGGCCATCATTTCACTGGTGTCATCATTTTATGGGTCGTCCGCTGGTACTGCAAATATGACATTAGTTATCGTGAGCTTCAGGAAATGTTGGCCGAACGCCGTAACACTAAATCTCCATACCACTTTCTCGGGAAAATTTTAGACAACGTGAAGTTGTGGCAGATCCCGCGGTTCATCTTTTTAATGCTACGCTCCGAGAAAAAGCGAAAGAACTTGTTTGCCGATTAAATGATAATTTTCAAACCCTGAAACCTGCATTTTCAAGTTAAGCGGGTATACAAAACTGTGTTTATATTCCAAGGAATTAACTCGTTGAAGTTTTGCTGAAAAAGTAACTAGAGTTTCATAATCCATATCTGTATATTTATACAGTATTTTGTATTTATACAGTGCTTTGGCGTGGGGAGATCAGATGCGAAAAATTATTCATATTGATATGGATTGCTTTTTTGCTGCCATTGAAATGCGGGATAATCCATCACTCCGCAATATTCCTATTGCAGTAGGAGGGAGTGCTGATCGAAGGGGGGTAATTAGTACGGCAAATTATCCCGCCCGTCGTTTTGGGGTACATAGTGCGATGTCCACAGCCATGGCATTAAAACTTTGTCCTCAATTGAAAGTGATCCCCGGTAGAATGGCGCTTTATAAAGAAGTCTCTCAACATATCCAGCAAATTTTTTCCCGTTACACTGAGCTAATTGAGCCTCTCTCCTTGGATGAAGCCTATCTGGATGTGACGGATTGCCATTATTGTCATGGTTCTGCCACTTTGATTGCTCAAGAAATTCGTCAGGTAATTTTTGGTGAATTGCAGTTAACGGCTTCCGCCGGTGTAGCGCCAGTCAGATTTTTAGCCAAGATAGCTTCTGATATCAATAAACCCAATGGGCAATATGTTATCTCTCCTGAGCAGATAGAAGCTTTTGTGAAGTCGTTGCCATTACGCAAAATTCCCGGTGTCGGAAAAGTTACAGCTAAGCGTTTGTCTGATATGGGGTTGGAAACCTGCTCTGATGTTCAACATTACGATAAGCTGGCATTAATAAAAAATTTGGGTAAGTTTGGTTTGTCGCTTTGGGAGCGCTGCCACGGCATTGATGAGCGGTTGATTACGCCAGAACGTTTGCGCAAATCTGTTGGGGTGGAAAAAACGTTGGCTCAGAATATTCATGAATGGCATGAATGGCATGAATGTGTTGAACTGATTGAAAAACTTTATCCTGAGTTGGAAAAACGGTTGGAAAAAGTAAAACCCGATCTCCGTATTGCCCGACAGGGTATCAAATTAAAGTTTGACGATTTTCAATTGACGACACAGGAACACGTCCATCCTGTGTTGGATAAATTCGACCTGATTCAGGTCGCAAAACAAGCTTGGGAAACACGCAGAGAAGGGCGAGGGGTCAGGTTGGTTGGGCTACATGTGACATTACAAAATCCACAACTGGAACTCCAGCTTTTATTGAAGTGGTAAAGAAAAGTGTAAATGGAATCTCTCCCGCAAGCAGATGGCAGGGGAGAGACAATATAGGCTTATTCTTTAGCCGGAATAGCTTTTAGAATTGCAGTGAGTAACTGCCAATATTGACCAACACTTTTAATGTGAACTTTTTCATCAGGTGAGTGAGCGCCTCGAATGGTTGGGCCGATAGAAACCATGTCCATATCAGGATACGGTTTTTTGAATAGACCACACTCCAAACCTGCGTGGATCACCATGATATTCGGAGTTTTATCGAACAATTGATGATAAGTCTCACGCACTAAATGCATGATTGGAGAATTGGCATCAGGCTGCCAGCCCGGATAGCCGCCACTCGCTACTGTTTCTGCTCCGGACAGTGTTGCCAGAGAATTCAGTATTTCAACAACATAAGCCTTGCCACTTTCGATCAGTGAACGAATCAGGCAAATAACTTCAACTTTTTCTTCATCCATGGTTACAACGCCTACGTTTAGCGAAGTTTCTACAACACCTTTGGCGACATCACTCATACGAATAACGCCATTAGGCATACTATTGAGCATGGATACGAAACGAGTTTGACACTCCGCTGTTAGTGCTTGTGATGATGCTTCGGTTTCATCCAACAAGAGAGTGAGATTGTTTTCAATGACAGCATATTCGTTTTTCAATGTTTCCAGATAGTTGTCCTTCAATTGATACAATTTTTCGATTTTATCGGCAGGAACAGCAATCACGGTAGAGCCTTCCCGAGGAATGGCATTGCGTAGGGTTCCACCTTGCAGGTTAATTAATTTCAGTTCCAACTTATTGGCATGCGCGGCCAGGAAACGGGCCAGTAATTTGTTGGCGTTGCCCAATCCCAGATGAATATCACCACCAGAGTGACCTCCTTTTAATCCTTTAAGAGTCAGTTGCAGAGTCTTATAGTTAGCCGGCAGAGTTTCGCGGGACAGTTGCAAGGTTGTGACGAAATCAACGCCACCAGCACAACCCATGTAGATTTCGCCTTCTTCTTCTGAATCGGTATTGATCAGAATATCAGCTTGCAACCAGCCAGATTTTAGACCGAATGCACCATCCATACCCGCTTCTTCGGTCATGGTCAGTAAAACTTCCAACGGGCCATGTTTGACGGATTCGTCCGCCAATATTGCCAGCGCTGAAGCCATGCCGATACCGTTATCAGAACCCAGAGTTGTACCATCAGCCGTAACCCACTCGCCATCAATATAAGGGCGGATAGGGTCTTGTGTGAAATCGTGTTGGGTATCGTTATTTTTCTGCGGAACCATATCAAGGTGTGCTTGAAGCACGACAGCCTTGCGATTTTCCATGCCTTTTGAAGCCGGTTTTCTGATCAAAATATTGCCGACTTCATCCCGTTCTACATGGAAATTTTTGCTTTTTGCCCACTCAATGATATGGGATGCCAGCGCTTCTTCATGGTAGGAAGGATGGGGAATGGAACAGATTTGGGCAAAAATATCCCATAATGGTTGAGGGGATAATGTTGATAATTCGGACACGGCGAATCTCCTGTAACTGCATTTTGGTGAGATAAAAATGATAATGTTTGACACATTAGGGCGCTTATTGTCATCTGCGTTGTCCTAATGTCTATGTTATGCCTGAGAATATCATTTTATTGCTTTCAATGTGCTGTGAGAATGTGGGCTTACCTTGTTTTTACTGGTTTTTGTCTGTTCAAATCACTATAATCTCGCGCAACCTTTTTTCCGCAAAAAAACACTTTTCTGAAATATTCTTTAGTTTCCAGGATCAAATTTTATGAGTGAAAAATATGTTGTAACGTGGGATATGTTGCAAATACACGCCCGTCAATTGGCACAACGTTTACTTCCTGTAGAGCAATGGAAAGGTATTATCGCCGTCAGCCGTGGCGGTCTTGTGCCGGGGGCTTTACTGGCTCGTGAATTAGGAATTCGCCATGTTGATACTGTCTGTATTTCCAGCTACGATCACGATAATCAGCGTGAGTTGAATATATTGAAAAAAGCGGAAGGTGACGGCGAAGGTTTCATCATTGTTGATGATCTGGTTGACACTGGAGGCACAGCTCAGGCAATCCGTGAAATGTATCCGAAAGCCCATTTTGTAACGATTTTTGCAAAACCCGCCGGTCGTCCTCTTGTAGATGATTATGTCGTTGATATTCCCCAAAATACATGGATTGAACAGCCATGGGATATGGGAGTAATGTTCGTTCCACCTATTTGTGATAAGCAGTAAGATTTTTCTTTTGTCATGACTAAACAAAACCTTTCAGAATCGTTGTTTAAGCCTCGATTTAAACATCGTGAGACCTCTACACTGGTAAAATATACTCGTCCACAGTCTATCACTGACAGTAATAGTATGCTTGGTGGGGAGCACCACGAGCGTTGGTATCGAATGATTAATTGGCTCGCTTGGATCTGGAGGGGAGTAAATCCACTGGAGATTCAAGATGTCCTCAGTCGGATTGCCGTGACGGATGCCGAGCGCAGTACTGAATACTTGTTGGATACTGTGATCGGCTATCGTAAAGGAAACTGGGCATTTGAGTGGTCTCAGAAGGCAATGTATTATCAACAGGAAGCATTGCAGACTGAGGATGCAGAAAAAGCCGGAGTATGTTGGTTAAAGGCTGCAACGCTATACAGTATTGCTGCTTATCCTCATTTGCGTGGTGATGAATTGGCCGATCAGGCAACTGCGCTGGCGAATAAAGCCTATGAAAACGCAGCGCATTTTTCTGGGCATAAATTGCAAAAATTGGAATTCCGGCTGGAAGGGGGCAAAAGTGTTACTGGGTTGTTGCATCTTCCTTCCCATGTACAGGAGCCTTGTCCGACGATATTAGTTTGTGCCAGCCTTGATAATGTACAGAGTGATTATTGGCGGTTATTCCGAGAACACTTCTCGCCTCTTGGATTTGCAATGTTAACGGTCGATATGCCTTCCGTTGGTTACTCTGCTAAATTCACATTGACGCAGGATACTTGTTCCCTTCATCAACAAATTCTGCAACAACTGCATAGCGTGCCGTGGATTGATCATACCCGTGTCGGTGTATTTGGTTTTCGTTTTGGTGCAAATATCGCTGTTCGCCTTGCCTATCTGGAGCCGAAACTTATTAAAGGGGTATCGGTGATAGGACCGATTGTTCATGAATTACTGCATGATGAAAAATTACAGCAGAAAATTCCGTCAATGTATATTGACGTATTGGCCAGTCGCTTGGGTATTTATCACATTGATGAAGAAAGATTGCGTTCAGAACTGAGTTGCTTTTCATTGAAAAACCAAGGGCTGTTGGGACGTCGTTGTACTGTGCCCATGCTTTCGGTGTATTGGGAAGGTGATATTTTTAGCCCAAGGAAAGACTCGAAGTTAATTGCCATGTCATCAATAGATGGTTCATTGAGGGCTATTCCTGCTACATCAGTTTATAGTGGTTTCAATAAGGCATTACACGAAATAAGTGTATGGTTGAGAGATAAAGTTCTATAAAACTAAATTTATTACTTGATATTTTTTAATCATTTGATACAAAGGTGCTCTGTAATAAGGAGACCTTTGTATGACTTTACCTACAAGTTATTCTAAAAATAGGTTGTTGAAGAGTTTTTCTGCACTAGGGCCGTATTTACGTGAATTAAAGTGCAAAAATGGTTATTTTTTCTTTGACTGTTTAGCGGTTTGTGTCAGCGCAAAAGCGGTGCCAGAAAAACGTGAATTTTGGGGATGGTGGTTAGAGTTAGAAGAGCAGGATCAAGGTTTTGTTTATAACTATCAGCTAGGCTTATTTGATAAAAATGGTGAATGGCATGCCATGAGTATCAAAAAAAAGGCCGATCTTGAGCACCTTGAATCAACTTTGCAGGCATTCCACAAACGTCTGGCCGATTCTTTTGATACTCTCAAACTTACGTTGATCCCATCAGAAAGTACCGTCGCTCTTCAAACACAAGTTATGGCATAATTTTGCTTTTAACCTGCTTTTTTAAATTTTGCGTTATGTCAGTTGGCATAACGCTTCTCTCCTGTTAAAACTGAACACTGTTTTTTCAAATTTGTTTTTCAAATTAATTATAATGGCAGAAATATGATGAATGGCAGCCAAACATTGGTTGTGAAACTGGGGACGAGTGTATTGACTGGTGGCTCTCGTCGTTTGAATCGTGCCCACATTGTGGAGCTGGTTCGTCAATGTGCTCAACAATATGAAAAAGGCCACCGTATTATTATCGTGACTTCTGGTGCGATTGCCGCTGGACGCGAGCATTTGGGGTACCCTGACCTTCCGGCAACTATTGCATCAAAACAATTGCTGGCAGCCGTTGGGCAAAGCCGCCTGATTCAATTGTGGGAACAGCTTTTCTCGATTTATGGTATTCATGTCGGGCAAATGCTTCTGACCCGTGCGGATTTGGAAGACCGTGAGCGCTTCCTGAATGCAAGAGATACCCTTCAGGCGTTGCTTGATAATCACATTGTTCCCATTATTAATGAAAATGATGCTGTTGCGACAGCAGAGATTAAAGTCGGCGATAATGATAATCTTTCTGCTCTGGCAGCGATTTTGGGCAGTGCAGATAAATTATTGCTCCTGACCGATATCGAAGGACTTTATACCGCAGATCCTCGCAATAACCCTGATGCAAAATTGATCTCTGAAGTGCATGACATCAGTGATGAGCTGAAAATGATGGCAGGGGACAGTGTATCGGGTTTAGGCACGGGGGGAATGGCGACAAAACTTCAGGCCGCAGGTGTGGCTGGACGTGCTGGAATTGATGTTATTATCGCTGCGGGAAACAGGTCGGATGTTATTGCTGATGTTATTAAAGGAAAATCGGTTGGAACACGTTTTCATGGGCTGACTAGCCCAATGGAAAACCGCAAACGTTGGATCTTTGGTGCGCCTCCGGCGGGGGAAATCATCGTCGATCATGGTGCAGAAGCGGCGATTACCGGAAAAGGCAGCTCGTTGCTGCCAAAAGGGATCAAAAACGTTAAAGGTGATTTTTCCCGAGGTGAAGTCATTTGCATCCGCAGTTTATCGGGCAAAGATTTGGCTCATGGTGTGTGCCGTTACAACAGTGATGCTTTACGTTTGATTGCAGGCCATCATTCACAACAAATTAGCCAGATATTGGGTTATGAATATGGCGCTGTTGCGGTTCACCGTGACGATTTGATCGTAATTTAATGAATTAATCGTAATTGAGAGATCATAATTGATCGTGAGTTAAGGATTTCACCATGCTAGAGCAGATGGGAAAAGCAGCCAAAGCAGCATCATGGCAATTGGCACAATTAAGTACCAACCAGAAAAACCAAGCGTTGAATCATATTGCTGATTTGTTGGAAGCAGAAATTGAAGTTCTCCTTGCTGCCAATCAGCAAGATATGGAGCAAGCCCGTGAACAGGGAATGAGTGAAGCGCTGCTCGATCGGTTATTACTGACGCCTGAACGACTGAATGCGATTGCCTATGATGTACGTCAAGTCTGCCGTCTGACTGATCCTGTAGGGCAAGTCATTGATGGGCAATTATTGGATAGTGGATTGCAATTGAGCCGTCGCCGAGTTCCTTTGGGGGTGATTGGCGTGATTTATGAAGCTCGCCCCAATGTTACTATTGATGTGGCATCTTTGTGCCTGAAAACAGGTAATGCTGTGATACTTCGTGGTGGCAAAGAAACCCATCATACTAATCAGGCGATGGTTAAAGTCATACAACAGGCATTGGAACAAAGTGGCTTACCGACTGCAGGGGTTCAGGCTATCAATAAGCCAGATCGTGAATTAGTAGCTGAATTACTGAAAATGGATCGCTATGTCGATATGTTGATCCCTCGAGGTGGGGCTGGATTACATAAATTGTGCCGGGAACAATCAACTATTCCTGTGATTACTGGTGGCATTGGGGTTTGTCACACGTTTGTGGATGAAACCATCAATGTTGAAAAAGCATTAGAAATAATTATTAATGCGAAAGTTCAGCGTCCAAGTGCCTGTAATTCACTGGAAACGTTATTGGTTCATGAAAAGATAGCGGCTGACTTCCTGCCCATTTTGAGTACCAAAATGAAAGAGCAGGGAGTGACATTGCACGCAAGCGAATCAGCAATAGCATGGTTGAGAGATGGCCCTGCAACCGTCGTCGAAGTGACAGAAGATGATTACTGTGATGAATGGTTATCTTTGGATATGAATGTGGAAGTTGTTAGTAATATCGAGCAGGCTATTGAGCACATTCGTACTTATGGCACTGCCCACTCTGATGCGATCCTGACAGATTCTTTGCAGCTGGCTGATCACTTTGTGCGTCATGTGGATTCAGCAGCAGTATATGTGAATGCAAGTACTCGTTTTACCGATGGGGGACAATTTGGTTTGGGAGCTGAAGTAGCTGTCAGTACTCAGAAATTACACTCCAGAGGCCCAATGGGGCTTGATGCACTGACAACGTATAAGTGGATTGGTTATGGTAATTATTTGCCTCGCAGTTAACCGTATTTTACTTTAATTGGAATTTGTCGAACTATGTTGAGTCACACTTAATTGTAAGTGTGACTTTTTGCTCCATCAAAAATATCTTTTTACACGAGTGTAAATATTTAGTTACTATACTTTATATTAGGCTTAATTTTGTAAACTCTTCAGGAATACAATGAAATGAAACAAACTCTATTTATCGTAGGTGCACGTGGTGCAGGGAAGACGACAATAGGTAAGTTGTTGTCTGAAGTATTGTCGTATAAATTTATTGACACTGATGAGAGTGTTCAGGCTGTTAGTGAAATGACGATTGCCGAGCTTGTTCAACAACATGGCTGGGAATATTTCAGAAAATTGGAAAGCCAAACATTACAAGCGGTTAGCCAGAGTGAAAGTGTCATTTCAACAGGTGGGGGAATTGTATTGTTGCCTGAGAATCGCCAATATATGCAACAAAATGGTATTGTGATTTATTTGCAGGCACCCGCAGAAGTTTTGAGTAAACGGTTATTACTCAATCCAGAGAATTCACAGCGTCCTAGCCTAACAGGAAAGTCCATTATAGAAGAAATCGAAGAAATATTGATTGAAAGAGAATCATTATATCAAGAGTGTGCTGATTTCATTGTTGATGCCAATCTTGCAACAGAAGATATTGTATCTTGTGTTAAATCTTATATTTTAAACCAGCAAAATAAGCTAATTTGATATATCAAGAACTTTTAAGTTTATTTTTTATTTAGCAGGGAAATCCTATATATCAGATTGCTTATACAAATTATAGTATCATTCTATTGACTCACTTTAATTTTATTTAATTATATTTGAGATATGGATATGCTCTTAAATTTTATTCGGTTACTTGTTCGTGTTCTCTTTAGGGTGACAGTTGAAGGGGATGATAAACAGCTAAAACACCCTAAATGTATTATTACTCCCAATCATATTTCGTTTCTGGATGGCCTGTTAATTGGGCTATTCTTGCCGGTAAAACCTGTATTCGCTATCTATTCTAATATTGCGAGCCGCAGCTTCTTCAAATTTATTAAGTCCTATGCGGGTGTTGTACCTTTAGATCCTACCAATCCAATGGCTGTCAGAACATTGGTTAAAGAAGTGGATAAAGGGCGCCCGATTGTGATTTTTCCCGAAGGAAGGATCACTGTGACTGGTTCCCTCATGAAAATTTATGAGGGTGCCGCTTTTATTGCCGCGAAATCAGAAGCAAAAGTAGTCCCAATCCGAATTGATGGTGCAGAACAAACGGTTTTTGGTCGGTTAAAAGGAATTATGAAGTTACATTGGTTCCCGAAAGTCACCATCAAGATCTTACCTGCCGTCGATTTGCCAATGCCGGATGCACCTGATTCAACAACACGCCGCCGTTTAGCAGGAGAACATCTCCATGCCATTATGATGGAAGTAAGAATGCAAACGCGTCCAAAGGAGACATTGTTCAGTGCTTACCTTACTGCGCAAAAACGCTTTGGTCGCTTTAAGCCCTGCATTGAGGATGTGAATTTTAAAGAAGATAGCTATCACTCATTATTGAAAAAAATATTGGGTGTCAGCCGAATCTTAGAGCGTTTTACACAAGAAGGTGAACGAATTGGTCTGCTGTTGCCGAATGCAACTGTGACGGCGGCTGTCATCTATGGCGCTTCGTTAAAAGGGCGAGTACCGGCCCTTCTTAACTATACAGCAGGAAGTAACGGCATTAAGAATGCCATGCAGGCGGCAACCATCAAAACCATCGTAACATCCCGCCAATTTCTGGAAAAAGGGCAATTAACCCATCTGCCAGAACAGGTGACAGAGGCTAATTGGGTCTATCTCGAAGATTTAAAAGATACGATCACTCGGGAAGATAAACTTTGGGTATTGTGGCATTTGATTTTCCCTTCCAAAGCTATTTTGGCCTCACAAAAACCAGATGATGATGCATTGATCCTGTTTACGTCAGGATCAGAAGGTGCACCAAAAGGCGTTGCCCACAGCCATGTCAGCCTACTGGCGAACGTTGAGCAGATAAAAACGATTGCTGATTTTACTCCTCTAGACCGCTTTATGTCCTCTTTGCTATTGTTTCATGCGTTTGGCTTGACAGTTGGTTTATTTACTCCGTTAATGACAGGCAGCCGCGTGTTCCTTTATCCAAGCCCGTTACATTATCGTGTTGTGCCTGAATTGGTCTATGACCGTAACTGTACCGTGCTGTTCGGAACTTCGACTTTCTTGGGTAATTACGCTCGTTTTGCCCATCCTTATGATTTTGCCCGTCTACGTTATGTGGTGGCCGGAGCAGAAAAATTGTCAGAAAACACCAAACGTGTTTGGCAGGATAAATTTGGTATCCGTATTCTGGAAGGTTATGGGGTGACGGAATGTGCTCCTGTAGTAGCAATCAATGTGCCGATGGTGGCAAAACCGGGAACAGTTGGGCGGATTTTACCAGGTATGGACGCTCGTTTTTTTGCCAGTACAAGGCATTGAAGAAGGCGGCCGTTTACAGCTACGTGGGCCGAATATTATGAAGGGCTATCTGCGGGTTGAAGCACCTGATCGCCTAGAGCCGCCATCTGCAGAAGACGCAGAAGGGAATAATCAAACTGGCTGGTACGATACCGGGGATATTGTTTCTATTGATGACGAGGGCTTTTGTACGATTAAGGGGCGTGTGAAGCGATTTGCCAAACTTGCGGGAGAAATGGTTTCTCTCGAAGCGGTGGAACAAATAGCTTCTCGCGTTTCTAATGATGCGCTGCATGCGGCTACAGCCAAGAGTGATCAAAACAAAGGCGAAGCGCTGGTATTGTTCACAACAGATGCAAATTTAAATAGAAATGCAATGTTGGGAGTCGCTCGCGAAATGGGAATGCCTGAGTTGTCGGTTCCACGAAATATTCGTTATGTGAAGCAACTTCCTTTGCTTGGCAGTGGCAAACCGGATTTTGTCACATTGAGAAAAATGGCTGAACAGGAGTAGGGAAAAGAATGACACTATGGAGACACAACCGCTGTTAAATCGGGGAATGAAAGCGGTATTGGTGTCGCAATTTCTCTCTGCTTTTGCTGACAATGCGCTGTTCTTTACCATTTTAGCTCAATTGAAGGCGGAGTCTTATCCCGAATGGAGCTGGCCAGCCCTGCAAATTGTTTTTGTCCTGACTTATATTGTACTTGCTCCCTTTGTAGGGCAAATTGCAGATCGATTTTCAAAAGGGCGTGTCATGCTCTTTTCTAATGGCATCAAATTACTTGGAGCTATCAGCATTTGTATCGATATGAATCCTTTTCTGGGATATACCTTAGTGGGAATTGGGGCTGCAGCCTATTCTCCCGCCAAATACGGAATTTTGGGTGAATTGATAGATGGCGGACGTTTGGTAAAAGCCAATGGCATGATGGAAGCTTCGACCATTGCAGCCATCCTGATTGGTTCAGTTGCTGGTGGTTTCCTTTCTGATGTGAGTCTGGTATCGGCATTGGGGCTTTGTGCCTTGTTGTATAGTGTTGCGGTCGTGTCCAATTTCTATACACCTTGTCTGGCTGTAGCTCGTGAAAGCGAGGGGTGGAATCCCAAAAAAATATTGGTGGATTTCATCGCGGTTTGTGTTTCACTCTGGCGTAATCAGGAAACACGATTTTCATTGGTGGGCACGAGTTTATTTTGGGGGGCAGGTATCACGCTGCGCTTCTTGTTGGTTGCATGGGTTCCTGTTGTTCTGGGGATTGACGGCAATACGACTCCAACATTGATGAATGCTGTAGTTGCTATTGGTATTATTGTTGGAGCAGGTTTGGCTGCGCGGTTTATTACATTGAAAACTGTTCGTCGCTGTATGCCAGCGGGGATCTTAATTGGATTCATGGTCATTCTTTTTGCTACTCAGCAATCAATAGTATTTTCCTACTTAATTCTGATTGTCCTCGGGGTGTTTGGTGGACTTTTTGTCGTTCCATTAAATGCATTGCTGCAAGAGCATGGAAAGCGTGCGATGGGAGCAGGTAAAGCCGTTGCCGTACAAAATCTTGGCGAAAACAGTGCCATGCTGGTAATGCTGGGGCTGTATTCAATTTCCGTCATGTTGGGAGCGTCGGTTGTTGCTGTCGGTATTAGTTTTGGTATTTTGCTTTCTTTGGCAATTGGAGGGCTATGGATTTGGGATCTGCTTCGGAAAAATTAATTTCTTATAGAATTGAAGGCCTGTTATGGATGAAAAAATCCTGAATCAGCTTAGTATTGAACTCGGAAAGAGATTAAAACAGAGAAAATTATCCGTGACTTGTGTAGAGTCGTGCACAGGAGGCTGGATAGCCAAAGTGCTCACAGATATTGCGGGAAGTTCGGCCTATTTTAATCGTAGTTTCGTGACTTACAGTAATGATGCTAAACATGAAATGTTGGGTGTTTCCCCAGAATCATTGGCACGATTTGGTGCGGTAAGTGAACAGGTTGTAAAAGAAATGGCCGCAGGGGCATTAATAGCTGCCAAAGCTGATGTGTCTGTTGCTGTCAGTGGCATTGCCGGGCCGGATGGTGGAAGTGAAGAAAAACCAACTGGCACAGTTTGGTTTGGATTTGCCTTTCATGTTGATGAAGATATACAGACGGTGACATATCGCCAGCATTTTTCAGGTGATCGCGATACCGTGCGTCTACAAGCCGTCATTTTTTCTTTAAAAACTTTGTTGGAAGAAATCATAAAAAATTAGCTTGATGCTGTATGATTATACAGTATAATCATGCAGCACTTTGGTATCAGAAACAGTTTATCAGCAGTGGGGCAGCCCCTTCATTGCTTGCGAAGGAGTAAACATGGCTAACGATGAAAACAAACAAAAAGCACTAGCAGCAGCGCTGGGCCAAATTGAGAAACAATTTGGTAAAGGTTCCATCATGCGTTTGGGTGAAAACCGCTCAATGGATGTTGAAACGATCTCTACCGGTTCCCTGTCACTGGATATTGCATTGGGTGCAGGTGGTTTGCCAATGGGTCGTATTGTTGAAATATATGGGCCAGAATCTTCCGGTAAGACAACGCTGACATTGCAAGTTATTGCTGCTGCTCAGCGCGAAGGCAGAACTTGTGCTTTTATTGATGCCGAACATGCCCTTGATCCGGTTTATGCGAAAAAACTGGGTGTAGATATTGATAATTTGTTGTGTTCTCAGCCTGATACTGGTGAACAAGCACTGGAAATCTGTGATGCTTTATCACGCTCTGGTGCTGTTGATGTCATTATTGTTGACTCTGTTGCAGCATTAACACCAAAAGCAGAAATTGAAGGCGAAATTGGCGACTCTCACATGGGTCTGGCTGCACGTATGATGAGTCAAGCTATGCGTAAGCTGGCGGGGAATTTGAAAAACTCGAACACCCTGCTGATCTTCATCAACCAGATTCGCATGAAAATTGGCGTGATGTTTGGTAACCCTGAAACGACCACTGGTGGTAATGCGCTGAAGTTCTATGCATCTGTCCGTTTGGATATTCGTCGTACTGGCTCGGTGAAAAATGGTGACGAAGTTGTTGGTAGCGAAACACGTGTGAAAGTAGTCAAAAACAAGGTTGCTGCACCATTTAAACAGGCTGAATTCCAAATTCTTTATGGTGAAGGCATTAACACTTTTGGTGAACTAATCGATCTCGGTGTTAAACACAAAATGGTGGAAAAAGCGGGTGCATGGTATAGCTACAATGGCGATAAAATTGGGCAAGGTAAAGCGAATGCCACTACCTATCTGAAAGAACATCCAGAAACTGCATCTGAATTGGATAAGAAACTACGTGACTTGCTGTTGAACAATACAGGCGGCTTCAGTAGTGCCGCTGCGGATTACGTGACAGATTTTGAAGACAACGGCGAAGAAGTGAATAACGAAGAGTTTTAATTACTTTTCATTCATTTTCCATATTCAGTTGCAATACAGGGCCAAATAGGCTTTTAAAAACCACATTCATATCGGATGTGGTTTTTGTTTTTATAAGAGAAATAAACATCCTTGCAATAAGCGTATCGAAACAGGTGTAACGAACAGACTTTCAGAAAATCCCTAGACGAATTACAATGCTGAAAAGCGAATGGATTTATATGGGATTTTACTTCTTATGGAAGACACTCTATCTTAACCCTATTTTAATTTATTCGTGAGTTGAAATGGTGATGCAATATACCACCTCAACCATTCAAAAATCTGTATTTTCAGCTTGATTTCGGGACAATTATGAGCAAAAGCACCGCTGAGATCCGTCAAGCGTTTCTTGACTTTTTTCATACTAAAGGGCACCAGATAGTACCAAGCAGTTCGTTGGTGCCAACCAATGATCCAACATTGTTGTTCACCAATGCAGGGATGAACCAGTTCAAAGATGTCTTTCTTGGATTGGATAATAGACCTTATTCTAGAGCAACAACGGCTCAGCGCTGTGTTCGTGCTGGCGGTAAGCATAACGATTTAGAAAATGTGGGCTATACGGCCCGTCACCACACTTTCTTTGAAATGTTGGGTAACTTCAGTTTCGGCGATTATTTTAAACAAGATGCAATTAAATACGCATGGGAGTTGCTGACCAGCGAAGAGTGGTTTAATCTGCCAAAAGAAAAACTGTGGGTTACTGTCTATGAGACCGACGATGAAGCTTATGACATTTGGCATAAAGAAGTTGGCGTTCCGGCAGAAAAAATCATTCGTATAGGCGATAACAAAGGCGCTCCATATGCGTCAGATAATTTCTGGCAAATGGGAGATACTGGGCCATGTGGTCCTTGTACGGAAATTTTTTACGACCACGGTGAGCATATTTGGGGAGGCCCTCCAGGCAGCCCAGAAGAAGATGGTGATCGATATATTGAAATTTGGAACACTGTTTTCATGCAATTCAATCGCCATGCTGACGGCACGATGGAGCCATTGCCAAAACCCTCTGTTGATACTGGCATGGGTTTGGAACGTATCACTGCAGTTTTGCAGCACGTTAACTCCAACTACGAGATTGACCTATTCCAAAATCTGATTGCGTCAGTTGCAAAAGTAACAGGAGCAACAGATTTTACCAATAAATCTTTGCGAGTTATTGCGGATCATATCCGAGCATGTGCATTCTTGATTTGTGATGGTGTTATTCCATCCAATGAAAACCGTGGATATGTACTTCGTCGTATCATCCGGCGTGCTGTTCGTCACGGAAATATGCTGGGAGCAAAGGATGTTTTCTTCTATAAATTGGTTGCTCCACTGATTGAAATCATGGGTGCGGCTGGTGAAGAGTTGAGACAGCAGCAAGCCTTGGTTGAGCAGGTATTGAAAACAGAAGAAGAACAGTTTGCTCGTACTTTGGAACGTGGCTTACAACTTCTGGATGAAGAATTGGCCAAATTATCAGGTGCTATTCTTGATGGTGAAACAGCTTTCCGTTTGTATGATACTTATGGCTTCCCTGTTGACTTAACTGCAGATGTTTGTCGCGAACGTAATATCAAAGTTGATGAAGCCGGTTTTGAGGCAGCGATGGAAAACCAGCGTCGCCGCGCTCGTGAATCCAGTGGCTTTAGTACAGATTACAATGAATTGATTAAAGTTGATGGACGCAGTGATTTCTGTGGTTATGAACATAATTCACAGCAAGCTGCAGTTATCGCTATTTTCCGCAATGGTCAAGCTGTTGATCAAATTCATACTGGTGAAGAAGCGATTGTTATCCTTGATAAAACCGCTTTCTATGCTGAATCTGGTGGACAGGTTGGTGATACAGGGAAATTGTCCCATGACAATGGTGTATTTGAAGTCCTCGATACACAAAAATATGCTCAGGCAATTGGACACATTGGCAAATTGACAAGTGGTAGCTTGAGCGTTAATCATACAGTTAATGCTGAAATTAATGTGGTACGCAGAGACACGATCCGTTTGAACCACTCGGCAACTCATCTGTTACATTCGGCATTACGCCAAATTTTGGGAGAACACGTTGCCCAGAAAGGTTCTTTAGTAAATGATAAGTACCTGCGCTTTGATTTCTCTCACTTTGAGGCCATGAAGCCAGAACAGATCCGTCAAGTCGAAAACTTGGTGAATGGAGAAATTCGCAAAAATTCACCAATTGTTACAGAATTAATGGAGCTGGAAGAAGCAAAAGCCAATGGTGCCATGGCACTGTTTGGCGAGAAGTATGACGAAAAGGTGCGTGTACTTAGCATGGGAGGCTTTTCTACCGAGCTATGCGGTGGTACTCATGCGAGTCGCACAGGTGATATCGGGTTGTTCCGTATATCCAGTGAATCAGGTACAGCAGCAGGAATCCGCCGTATTGAAGCTATTACGGGGCAAACTGCATTAAACTCTATCTATCAGCAGGCTGATTTACTGCAAGACATTGCTCATCTGGTGAAAGGTGATATCAATAGCCTGAATGAGAAAGTGAAAACGACACTGGACAGAACGAAGCAATTGGAAAAAGAGTTGCAACAGTTAAAATCTCAGCAAGCAGCTCAGGAAAGCTCCTCTTTGGCGAATCAAGCCAAGGAAATCCAAGGTGTTCGTTTACTGGTAACACAGTTAGGTGATATAGAACCGAAAGTGCTCAGAACGATGGTTGATGATCTAAAAAATCAATTGGGATCAGCAATTATTGTGCTTTCTACCGTGACTGGTGATAAAGTCAGCCTAATTGTTGGTATAACAAAGGATTTGACTGCTAGAATAAAAGCAGGAGATTTAATCTCTTTTGTTGCCCAACAAGTTGGAGGTAAAGGAGGAGGGCGCCTTGATCTGGCTCAGGCTGGCGGGACTGATGTAGCAGCTCTTCCTTCCGCATTAGCTAGTGTAGAAGAGTGGGTAACATTGCGGTTATAGTTGGTATTGCCGTGAAGCTGCGGCACCATAAAAAAGCTTTTATGGTGCCGAATGTTTTTTGTTGTGAAATTGTTGAAATGTTGGGCACATACTTATATTTTAGCTATCCTATAGATATAGGAAAGGTGTTCAAAACTACTTATACTTTAAGTAGATATCATTGCTTTACGTTTTCACGGTGTTTGATGGATAATAGCGGGGAAACCTAGAGACCCGACTCTTTTAAATTTTCAAGGAGCAAAGAATGCTTATTCTGACTCGTCGAGTTGGTGAAACACTCATGATAGGCGATGAGGTAACAGTCACAGTACTGGGAGTTAAAGGCAACCAAGTTCGCATTGGTGTAAATGCGCCCAAGGAAGTTTCTGTTCACCGTGAAGAAATTTATCAACGGATTCAGGCAGAGAAATCTCAGCCTACAACTTTTTAATTCAAGAATGGCGTCCATGCTTTTTTAACACTTGGGCGCTACTCTGCTTTTTTCTTTCTGCTTTCTTTTTTACTTCCCTGTCCTGTAAATCTATTGCGTTTATCTCTTTTTGATATCTTGATTCTATTCTCTCACGTCTTTTTATTTTCTATCTGTTGAAAAGGCATCGTTCATGAGGCCATAGTGTTGAATAATCATTTTCGTAAACTTTATGGTTTTTAGATGATTTCACTGTTGATAAAACAGCCCTTTAGATGCTAAACCAAGCATTTCGCGTGTTAAGTACGCAAAAGAAAAAAAGTTGCGAAAAAATGTTTGACTTATCAGACAGGGAAAGTAATATGTGCGCCATCGCAGCGACGAAGGGCTTGAAGAAAAGCTTCTGGGTAAGTTTCAGAGGTAAAGCTTCTAAAAGCTAAGAAGTGAAAATTTCTAAGTCGCAAGTTTTAAAGCGTGAATATATAGTTTACGCTTTTAAAGCAAAAGGTGAGGTGGCCGAGAGGCTGAAGGCGCTCCCCTGCTAAGGGAGTATGTGGTTAAGAGCTGCATCGAGGGTTCGAATCCCTCCCTCACCGCCATTTAAAAAATGCATCCATAGCTCAGCTGGATAGAGTACTCGGCTACGAACCGAGCGGTCGGAGGTTCGAATCCTCCTGGATGCACCATATTCAACACTGTGATCACATCATAATGTTTAAGTTCTGGAAATCAGACGATGGCCAGAAATGGAAAATCGACAATGCATCCATAGCTCAGCTGGATAGAGTACTCGGCTACGAACCGAGCGGTCGGAGGTTCGAATCCTCCTGGATGCACCAGCTTAAACCCCTGCCTTAATAAAGCAGGGGTTTTTCTTTATTTCCGCTTAAGAATAATACTTGCTTTATTATTTTTGTTTTCAATTTAATCATTAGTGTGTTGCTACCTCTATGTAATCAGCGACAACTTGGCTTCTTTCATATAAAGTAAACTTTTAGTAAATATCTTTTTAAACTCCACGGGAGGACAAATTGATCCCGGACGTATCAAAAGCATTGTCATGGTTAGAGGCAAACCCTACCGTATTAAATGGCATTTGCCGTGGCATTGAACGTGAAACTTTGCGTGTTACTCCAGACGGTCATTTAGCTAAGACAGAGCATCCAAAATCACTTGGTGCTTCTTTAACGCATAAATGGATTACAACTGATTTTGCTGAATCTCTATTGGAGTTTATTACCCCTGTTGATAGCAATATAGATAGAACAATTTCTTTCCTTAAAGATTTGCATACTTATACAACACGGCATCTGGATAATGAAAAAATGTGGCCTTTAAGCATGCCATGTTTTATTGATGAAGAAGAGAATATCACTCTGGCTCAATATGGTACGTCCAACGTGGGTCGCTTTAAGACCCTGTATCGTGAAGGACTAAAGAACCGTTATGGCGCACTGATGCAAACGATCTCTGGTGTGCATTATAACTTTTCTCTACCAATGAGTTTCTGGCAGGCATGGTTAGGTATTAAAGATGCCGAAACGGGAAAAGAGCAGATTTCAGATGGCTACTTCCGTTTGATTCGCAATTATTACCGCTTTGGATGGGTGATCCCTTATTTATTTGGTGCATCACCTGCAATTTGTTCTTCATTCTTACGCGGACGAAATTCAACACTGTCTTTTGAGGAAACAGAAAAAGGGACTTGTTACCTGCCTTACGCGACTTCTTTGAGGATGAGTGATTTAGGATATACTAATAAATCGCAAAGCGATCTGAATATTACTTTTAATCATCTCCATACATATGTAGAAGGACTTAAGAAAGCCATTCATAAACCATCGGAAGACTTTGCAGCAATAGGTATTAAAAAAGAAGATAAATACCTACAGCTCAACACTAATGTCCTTCAAATTGAAAATGAGTTGTATGCACCGATACGTCCAAAACGAGTCACGAAAGAAGGGGAATCACCTTCAGATGCCTTGTTGAGAGGTGGCATAGAGTATATTGAAGTGCGTTCTTTGGATATTAACCCTTTTTCTCCTATTGGGGTTGATGAAACTCAAATTCGTTTTCTTGACTTATTCTTGATATGGTGTGTTCTGGCTGAAGCTCCTGAAATGGGGAGTGAGGAGCTTGAATGTTGCCGTGGAAACTGGAATAAAGTTATTTTAGAAGGACGCAAGCCTGGATTATCTATTGGTCTTGGTTACGGGGTTGAACAACAGCCGCTTAAGATTGTGGGACAAGAATTATTCAGGGACTTAGAGCGGGTAGCAGAAGTCTTGGACACTTGTTCAGGAACTCAATATCAATCAGTTTGTAAAGAACTGGTGAACATGTTTGAAGATCCATCACTGACGTTTTCCGCACGTGTCTTAGATAAGATGAAATCTCAGGGGATAGCGGGGTTTGGATTAGAACTAGCAAACCAATATCACAACGAATTGATTGAAGAACATTATTCAATTTTGAATGATGAAAATTTTTCAGTTGAACGTGAGACTTCTATAGCACGTCAACATGACCTTGAGCAGCAAGATAAAATGAGTTTTGAAGAGTACTTAAAACTTCATGCTGGGTGTTAAAAAAGAAAATGGCCACCAGTGGTGGCCGAATAAAATATCGTAGAGAATAGGGATGATAACAATTTTGCGCGTCTTCATATCTTAAGACCAGCCGTAAATGAAAAGGTTTCATTTATCTGAAAAAGTTTTCGTAAAAAATCTGATTTCTTAGGAGGTAGAGTAATGCCTTTATTGGATAGTTTTACAGTTGACCATACTCGCATGGCTGCACCTGCTGTTAGGGTGGCTAAAACAATGACAACACCTCATGGTGATACCATCACGGTATTTGATCTACGCTTTTGTGTTCCCAACAAAGCAGTGATGCCAGAAAGAGGTATTCACACACTTGAGCATTTGTTTGCGGGTTTTATGCGTAATCATTTGAATAGTGATGGTGTTGAAATTATTGATATTTCTCCAATGGGATGTCGTACTGGTTTTTATATGAGTCTGATCGGTGCTCCAAAAGAATTGAGAGTGGCTGAAGCTTGGAAAGCTGCTATGGCTGATGTGCTAAAAGTTCAAGATCAGAGCCAGATCCCAGAATTAAATATTTATCAGTGCGGTACGTATGAGATGCACTCATTAAAAGAAGCTCAAGATATCGCTCAGAGTATTCTTGATGCTGATGTTCGTGTCAATCAGAACGATGAGCTAGCATTGCCAGAAGAAAAACTCGTAGAGCTACAGGTATAACTGCCTGTAAGCGAGGAGCTGAATTATGTATTAATGATACGCCAGATTCTCGCTATCTATTTTATTTTGGTTATAAATTTTTTTGTTAGTCAACAACCAGAATTAACTGATATTTTCGGGGGCTGGCTTGTTTTGCTGGCCCTCTATAGATTAATGTTTGGTTAATGTCATTTTTTATTTAATAGTTCCCATAAGGCACTAGTTGGGATTATTCGCTTGCTTTTATAAAATAAAATAAATGAAATTTTTTCATGAATATTAAACAGTTGAAATTATCTCGATTTTATGCAAGGAACAGATATGATAATATATATTGTTCTTGACTCTCTAAATAATACTTTAAAATTAGCACCTACATTTTCTAAAAATAAAAATATTCTGAATTTTTAAACTACTCATAGAATATGCAGGTAGTTAAACTTTGAATATTGTCATTGAACAATTATTAAATTATTCAGTAGGTTTTATATTTTGCTTTGTATCTTTATTCATTGGTGTCACACGAACCTGCTTGATAACATTATCTTGCACAGCAAGAACCTCAAAATTATATTCATTAATCTGCACTTGAGCGTTCAATTCAGGAATTTCGCCTAGTTCTTCCAGAATCATTCCATTCATTGTTCTTGGGCCATCTTCGGGTAGCGCCCAATTGAAAACTTTATTCAATTCACGGATGTTGGCTGTACCACCAACTAGAACAGCACCGTCACTTTGCGGAAAAACCTCTTCTGCCAGAGTTGGAGACATGGAGGTGGTAAAATCGCCGACAATTTCTTCCAAAATATCTTCAACAGTGATTAGCCCTTGAATATCTCCATATTCATCAACGATTAAGCCTGCTTTTTGTTTATTACGTTGGAAGTTAACAAGCTGGATGTTCAATGGAGTACTAACAGGAATAAAGTAGATTTTATCTGCGGCTTTGATCAAATTTCTTTTTGTGAATTCTTTTTTCTCCATCATCAGCCGATATGCTTCACGTACTCGGAGCATACCGATAGCATCATCAAGGGAGTCTCGATATAGCACAATGCGTCCATGTGGGGAGTGTGTCAGTTGTCTGATAACGGATTTCCAATCATTATTAATATCAATACCAACAATTTCGTTACGCGGGATCATAATGTCACCAACAGTGACTTTCTCAAGATCTAATATTGAGATCAGCATGTCCTGATTGCGGCGTGATAGGTTATTGTTTGATTCATTTACGATCGTACGTAGCTCGTCTTTGCTGACTGTATCATTGTGGATATTAGGGGTTTTGATCCCCAAACAATGCATAAACAGTAAACTAATTTTATTAAAGGACCAAACAAGGGGCAGCATAATTTTTTCTAGCGGACGCAGCAAGAAGCTACTTGGGAATGCTACCTTTTCAGGATAAAGCGCGGCGATAGTTTTTGGCATCACTTCAGAAAAAATGAGAATGATGAATGTGAGTAAACCAGTAGCAATGGCAACACCTGCATCGCCATAGAGCCTCATACCAACGATAGTAGCAAGAGCAGACGCCAGAATGTTAACGAGATTATTACCAATAAGGATCAGGCTAATGAGTTTATCTGGATGACGCAGCAGAGATTCAACCCTGCAAGCGGGTCTGCTCCCCTGTTTAGCTAAATGTCGCAAGCGATATCGGTTAATTGTCATCATGCTAGTTTCTGAGGCAGAAAAATAGGCTGAAATGATAACCATGACAACAAGAATTATAATCAGTGTGCTTGTTGAGACGTGATCCAAAACAAAATTCCTTCCTAATATTTATACAAATCTATTGCGGTGATAATTTGAGCTATTGATAAACCATCATTTCCTGTAACAATCTGCTGCCGAAAAAAGCAAGTGTCAGAATAAATGCGCCAATCAGATTGAACCAAATAACGCGTTTGCCACGCCACCCTTCATGATAATGCCCCCAAAGCAAAAGAACGTAGACGAACCATGCAATAATAGATAAAACGGACTTATGAATATTTTCTTTACTGAAAACATCATCCATGTACATGATGCCAGTGCATAGCGTTAATGTTAGTAAAATTACACCGACCTGCGTAATGTGAAACATTTTCCGCTCAATTGTCATCAAGGGAGGGATACCAGAGGTAAAAGTGAGCTTTTTCTTTTTAAGTTGATAATCCAGCCAACCAAGTTGCAATGCATAAAGAGCTGCAATGAGTAAGGTAGCATAGCCGAGTAATGCCAACCCAATATGAATGAATAATTCGACACTATCTTCAAGATGGGTAATGAATTCTCCCGGCATCATACTGGCCAGTATCAAATTGATCATAGCGAAACTATAAACAACGGGTAGTAAAAACCATGCACGTCCACGGAAAGCGACGATTGTCATGATAAGGCACACAAGCAAGCTGACAATTGAGCCTAGATTTAATAATGTCAAATTTTGTCCACTGCTGACATGAAAAATTTGATATTTCAATGCAATGGCGTGACTTACTAACGCTATAACTGCGAAAGAAAGTGCCAGTTTTTGATAACTGTTTTGTTGGCGCAATAAACCTGGCACGATGAGCGTCAGGCTAATGAGATAAGCTAGTAAAGCAATAATTGAAAATATCAGCATAACGTTTATCGTTTTCGCAATAGTGTTGAATGTTAACTCTTTACCTTTCAAGCCACCGTTTTGTTGGCTGTACTTAACCCTTCTGACTACATGTCCTTTAGATTGCATATTCTTTGTTTATACAATCAGTTATGTAATTATGGGTGAGTACTCTTGCCATTATAGTGTAACTTGAAATGCATTGGATATGGATCGAATACCGAATTAAAGTATACCGTTAGCAGGAGTAGCCTCCAACCGTTGTTAATCATACTTGGGGATCTCTTTGCAGAGATCACATAATCATCGTGTTATAATTCGTGAAATTTGCCTTACAAGTAACCAACTTGTAGATATCTGAGCTGAGACAATGTTTGATAATTTAACTGACAGACTATCGCGCACATTGCGCAATATCAGCGGTCGCGGACGGCTGACGGAAGATAATATTAAAGATACGCTGCGCGAAGTTCGTATGGCTTTGCTTGAAGCGGATGTTGCATTACCTGTCGTGCGTGATTTTATTGCACGAATCAAAGAGAGCGCAGTGGGGCATGAGGTTAACAAAAGCCTTACCCCAGGTCAGGAATTCGTCAAAATCGTTCAGAATGAATTGGTTAAGGCGATGGGGGAAGTTAATAGTGAACTGAACCTTTCCACACAGCCTCCCGCTGTGGTTCTTATGGCTGGTTTGCAAGGTGCAGGTAAAACTACTAGCGTTGCCAAATTAGGTAAGTTGCTAAAAGAAAAAAACAAGAAAAAAGTCTTGGTTGTTTCTGCTGACGTATACCGACCAGCAGCGATCAAACAGCTTGAAACCTTATCTGAAACAGTTGGAATTGACTTTTTCCCTTCAGATGCACAGGAAAAGCCCGTTGATATTGTCAATAAAGCGATCCAATATGCTAAGTTGAAATTCTATGATGTGTTGTTAGTCGATACAGCAGGTCGTCTGCATGTTGATGAAGCTATGATGGATGAAATCAAAGCAGTTCATGCAGCTATCAATCCTGTCGAAACCCTGTTTGTTGTTGATGCAATGACAGGTCAAGATGCGGCGAATACAGCAAAAGCATTCAATGAAGCATTACCACTAACCGGAGTTGTTCTGACTAAAGTAGATGGTGATGCGCGTGGTGGTGGTGCACTCTCCATCCGCCACATCACGGGTAAGCCCATTAAATTCCTCGGTGTTGGTGAAAAGACGGATGCGTTGGAACCTTTCCATCCAGATCGTATTGCATCCCGCATTTTGGGTATGGGAGACATGCTTTCATTGATCGAAGAAATTGAAAGCAAAGTTGACCGTAATCAAGCAGAAAAACTGGCGTCTAAGCTGAAAAAAGGTGACGGTTTTGATTTAAGCGATTTTCTTGAACAGCTTAAACAGATGCGTAATATGGGCGGAATGACCAGCATGTTGAGCAAAATGCCGGGAATGACGCAGATCCCTGATGCTGTTAAATCCCAAATGGATGATAAAGTTTTGGTTAAAATGGAAGCCATTATTAATTCCATGACTCGTAGAGAGCGTGAAAAACCAGAAATCATCAAAGGTTCTCGTAAGCGTCGTATTGCGATGGGGTCGGGTACACAAGTGCAGGATGTCAATCGTTTGTTGAAACAGTTTGATGAAATGCAGCGCATGATGAAAAAGATGAAGAAAGGTGGTTTGGCAAAAATGATGCGAGGCATGAAAGGCATGCTGCCACCTGGATTTATAGGGCGATAATCGACAAAGTTACGAAAGAAAATGTTCTTTGGATTGCTTTTTGCGCCAAAGTGAGTAAAATTTTCGGGCTTTTAAATGGACAGCTGGACTCCATTCCTCGATGGAGTCAAGTTGTTTTGCTAACTAATGAGGATGTTATGGTAACAATTCGTTTAGCTCGTGGCGGCGCAAAAAAGCGTCCGTTCTATCAAGTAGTCGTGACCGATAGCCGCAATGCGCGTGATGGTCGTTTTATTGAGCGTGTTGGTTTCTTCAACCCAATCGCTTCAGGGAAGGCAGAAGCTCTGCGTTTAGATCTGGACCGTATTGAACACTGGGTTGGTCTGGGTGCATCTGTGTCTGATCGTGTTGCTGCACTGATCAAAGACGCTAAGAAAACAGCTTAATCTGTCACGGTGGTAACAATGAGCAGGCAATCTGGCCTAAAGCCCCCTGTTGAGCCAATCGTATTGGGGAAATTGGGTTCTTCGTATGGCATTCGTGGTTGGCTCAGAGTTTTTTCTTCCACCGAACACACCGAAGACATTTTTGAATATCAACCGTGGTTTATTCAACGCTCAGGTCAGTGGCAACATGTTGAGCTGGAAGCGTGGAAATATCACAATCAGGATATTATCGTCAAAATTAAAGATATTGACGATCGGGATGCAGCGAATTTACTGACTAACTGTGAAGTTGTAGTTGATTCTAGCCAATTACCAGAACTGGGAGCGGATGATTATTACTGGAGAGACCTTATGGGGTGCCAAGTAATAAACACAGCTGGTTATAATCTTGGAACCATCCATGACATGATGGAAACGGGTTCTAACGATGTAATGGTAATAAAAGCAAACCTGAAAGATGCATTCGGTATCAAGGAGCGGCTGATTCCGTTTCTTGATGGGCAGGTTATCAAGAAAGTCGATCTCGCTACCAAAACTATTGAGGTAGATTGGGATCCTGGTTTTTAATCTCCGGTAAACACGGTTTAAATGAGTGGGACGCAGTATGTGGATTGGGGTTATTAGCCTGTTTCCTGAAATGTTCCGCGCAATAACCGATTACGGGGTAACTAGTCGGGCAGTAAAGAATGGCCTGCTGAGTATAGAATGTTGGAGTCCACGGGATTTTACCTACGACCGGCATCGTACTGTTGATGACCGTCCCTATGGCGGTGGTCCAGGTATGCTTATGATGGTACAACCATTACGGGAAGCCATTCATGCAGCCAAAGTTTCGGCGGGTGATGGTGCAAAGGTGATTTATCTTTCACCTCAGGGGCGCAAACTCGATCAACAGGGAGTTTGTGAACTGGCGGCAAATGAGAAATTAATTCTGGTTTGCGGTCGTTACGAAGGTATTGATGAGCGCGTTATCCAAACCGAAATTGACGAAGAATGGTCTATCGGTGATTACGTTCTTAGTGGAGGAGAGCTTCCTGCAATGACGATGATTGACTCTATATCTCGGTTTATTCCGGGAGTATTAGGGCGTCAAGCATCGGCAGAAGAAGACTCATTCGCTGATGGATTGTTGGATTGCCCACATTATACTCGCCCTGAAGTGTTAGACGGTATGGAAGTCCCTCCAGTTTTACTGTCGGGAAATCATGCTGAAATTAGTCGCTGGCGAATGAAACAATCGCTTGGCCGAACTTGGTTAAGAAGGCCCGAACTTCTAGAAAGCCTAGCTCTGACTGACGAGCAAAGGATGTTGCTGTCTGAATTCCTACGGGAATATCAAGATCAGGCAACGAATTAATCCAGACATGTCCCGTGAAGGAATGTCTTTGATATATCAGTTTACCTAGGGTAAGAGAGTTATTATGAGCAACATTATTAAACAACTTGAACAAGAGCAGATGAAGCAAGACGTACCTTCATTCCGTCCGGGTGACACCGTGGAAGTTAAGGTATGGGTCGTTGAAGGTTCTAAAAAGCGTCTGCAGACATTCGAGGGCGTGGTTATTGCAATTCGTAACCGCGGTCTGCACTCTGCATTTACTGTTCGTAAGATTTCTAACGGCGAAGGCGTTGAGCGCGTATTCCAGACTCACTCCCCAGTCGTAGACAGCATCAACGTTAAACGTCGTGGTGCTGTTCGCAGAGCTAAACTGTACTACCTGCGTGAGCGTTCTGGTAAGGCAGCTCGTATTAAAGAGCGTCTGAACGCAAAATAATACGCTTTCGCTACATCCGAAAGTTATCGCTAAAGGCCAGCAAGTTGCTGGCCTTTTTACATTCTAAAATTTGCTTTAGTTGTAAAATAGCGGTTAAAGCTGCGGCTTGGTTGTTAACCAGTTTTGAGACCAAAAAAAGTACTAGAGCATAAGTCTATCGTTGTGCTTGAACAACATCTTCTAGAATTAACTTTAATCCACCTAAATGTGAGTGGAAGAATGTATCGCTCATCCATGCCACACCAAAGACAGAAAAGATCGCAACCACACCCGCTTTGAACACGGCACCATTTAAAAATAGGATTAAAATCTTATTATTATAGTGAATGATTTATAAATGGTTAATGGATAGGGCAAACGGGTCTAATTTATACAGATGAAAATCCCACTGTCAGGATTTTCATCATATAGCCATTATCCCAGCCAGCCTTCTGGCGCTTAGTC
>NZ_FOVO01000020.1 GCF_900115195.1 Xenorhabdus japonica | reverse complement strand
GATTGCAGCAGTCAGGGTAGTTTTACCGTGGTCAACGTGGCCGATAGTACCAACGTTAACGTGCGGTTTTGAACGTTCAAACTTTTCTTTAGACACGACTCTATTCCTTAATACCGCTCCCCCGTCACAGAGAAGAGGGAGCTAAAATATAGTAAACTCGAAAACTTATCTAGATTTGCGAGCTTCGATAATAGCCTGAGCGACGTTGCTCGGCGCTTCATTGTACTTCAAGAACTCCATGGAGTAAGAAGCACGACCTTGGGTCTGAGAACGCAGGTCAGTAGCATAACCAAACATTTCAGATAATGGTACTTGAGCACGAACAACTTTGCCCGTAGCTACATCATCCATACCATCGATCATACCACGGCGACGGTTCAAGTCACCGATGACGTCACCCATGTAGTCTTCTGGTGTTTCCACCTCAACTTTCATGATAGGTTCCAGCAGAACTGGTTTCGCTTTCATGAAACCTTCTTTAAATGCCATGGATGCAGCAATTTTAAAGGCGATTTCTGAGGAGTCAACATCATGGTAAGAACCATCGAACAGGGCAACTTTAATGTCAACGATTGGATAACCAGCCAGAACACCGCTCTTCAGCTGTTCCTGAACGCCTTTGTCGACGCCTGGGATATATTCTTTAGGAACAACACCACCGACGATTTCGTTCGCGAATTCGTAACCAGCGCCACCTGCTTCCAGAGGCTCAATGCGTAACCAAACGTGACCGAACTGACCGCGACCACCAGATTGTTTAGCGTGTTTACCTTCCTGCTCAACAGAAGCACGGATAGTTTCACGATAAGCAACCTGAGGTTTACCTACGTTCGCTTCAACGTTGAATTCACGACGCATACGGTCAACCAGTACATCGAGGTGCAGCTCACCCATACCTGCAATGATAGTTTGACCAGACTCTTCATCACTGCTTACGCGGAATGATGGGTCTTCTTGAGCCAAACGACCTAAAGCGATACCCATTTTTTCTTGGTCAGCTTTAGTTTTTGGCTCGATAGCAACAGAGATAACTGGCTCTGGGAATTCCATACGCTCCAGAATGATTGGAGAGCCCATGTCACAGAGAGTATCACCTGTAGTTACATCTTTCAGACCGATCGCAGCAGCGATGTCGCCTGCGCGGACTTCTTTGATTTCTTCACGTTTATTGGCGTGCATCTGTACGATACGACCAAAACGTTCTCTTTTTTCTTTTATCGGGTTCAGTACGGTGTCACCAGAGTTAACAACACCAGAATAAACACGGAAGAACGTCAGGTTACCCACGAATGGGTCAGTAGCAATTTTGAACGCCAGTGCAGAGAATGGCTCATCATCGCTAGAGTGACGTTCTGCTGGAGTATCTTTACCGTCTGGCAAAACACCTTTGATAGACTCAACGTCTGTTGGTGCTGGCAGATATTCAACAACTGCATCCAGCATTGCCTGAACACCTTTGTTCTTAAATGCAGAACCACAGGTAACCAGAATAATTTCGTTAGCCAGAACACGCTTACGCAGAGCTGCCTTAATTTCTTCTTCAGTCAGCTCTTCACCGCCCAGATATTTGTCCATCAGGTCTTCTGATGCTTCTGCTGCGGATTCAATCAGGTTCTGATGCCATTCTTGAGCCAGTTCAACCATGTCTGCTGGGATATCTTCATAAGTGAAGGTAGTTCCCTGATCAGCCTCGTTCCAGTTGATTGCTTTCATCTTCAACAAGTCAACAATACCAGTGAAGGTATCTTCAGCACCGATCGCCAGTTGAAGTGGAACTGGGTTAGCAGCCAGACGAGTTTTGATCTGCTCAACAACGCGCAGGAAGTTCGCACCCATACGGTCCATTTTGTTAACGAACGCGATACGTGGAACATTATATTTGTTAGCCTGACGCCATACGGTCTCAGACTGAGGCTGAACACCACCAACCGCACAGTAAACCATTACTGCTCCATCAAGAACACGCATGGAACGTTCTACTTCGATAGTGAAGTCAACGTGTCCCGGGGTGTCGATAATGTTGATACGGTGTGGTTCATACTGTTTAGCCATACCAGACCAGAATGCAGTCGTCGCAGCAGACGTGATGGTAATACCACGCTCCTGTTCCTGCTCCATCCAGTCCATAGTTGCTGAACCTTCGTGAGTTTCACCGATTTTATGGTTCACGCCTGTGTAAAACAGAATACGTTCAGTTGTCGTGGTCTTACCGGCGTCGATGTGGGCACTGATACCGATATTACGGTAGCGCTCTATGGGTGTTTTACGAGCCATTTTTTCCTCTCTCGTGGGCGTTCAATTTAGAGAACGGGTAGCCAAGTAGCTACCCAGAACATATTCACTGCCGATGGTTCACCAACAAAGGGATTACCAACGATAGTGTGCGAACGCCTTGTTAGCTTCTGCCATACGGTGAACGTCTTCACGTTTCTTCACAGCAGCGCCTTTGTTTTCAGCCGCATCAGATAATTCATTCGCCAGGCGCAGAGCCATCGACTTATCACCGCGTTTACGAGCAGCATCAACGATCCAACGCATTGCCAGAGCATTACGACGAACCGGACGAACTTCAACTGGAACTTGATAAGTAGAACCACCAACACGGCGGGACTTAACTTCTACAGTCGGGCGCACGTTATCCAGTGCCAGCTCGAATGCTTCCAGATGATCTTTACCAGAACGCTGAGCCAGGGTCTCAAGCGCACCATATACAATTGCTTCTGCGACAGACTTCTTACCGTCTACCATCAGGATATTTACAAATTTGGCCAGCAGTTCAGATCCGAACTTTGGATCTGGCAGAATTTTACGTTGACCAATTACACGACGACGTGGCATGGAAATACTCCGTTTCGAATTTCAGGGTTGTCCAAAACTCTACGAGTTTATTTTGACATTAAAGTGAAAAATGTTTGGCCTTACTTAACGGAGAACCATTAAGCCTTTGGCTTCTTCACACCGTACTTAGAACGACCTTGTTTACGGTCTTTAACACCGGCACAGTCCAGTGCACCGCGAACAGTGTGGTAACGCACACCTGGCAAGTCTTTAACACGACCGCCACGGATCAGAATAACGGAGTGTTCCTGCAGGTTGTGACCTTCACCACCAATGTAGGAAGAAACTTCGTAACCGTTAGTCAAACGCACACGGCATACTTTACGCAGTGCGGAGTTTGGTTTTTTAGGAGTGGTGGTATATACACGAGTACATACGCCACGTTTTTGCGGGCAAGCTTCCAGAGCAGGAACGTTGCTTTTCACAACTTTCGAGCTACGAGATTTGCGAACCAGCTGGTTAATAGTTGCCATTATTAAAAAAGCTCCTGGTTTTTTTGCTTCGTAAACACGGATTTTACCCTCTGTCAGTCATAATGACAAAACGAGAGGACGCGGAATTTTATTGCTGACTTGACGAGGTGTCAAGAAATATACAGTTTTTCTATGCTGGTAAAATGGCGGAAAAGCACAATTCAGATTTACCCGTTAATCTACCAGGCAAAATTTTGCTGATGTTTTACCGTTAAGCTAACAAAGCCGTTGTAATCAATCACCATTACACGGTCTGAAACCTGTTCAGACAGTCCTCGTGCCTCTAGGTCTTCCTTCAAAACATAAATGCCTGCCCCTGTACGGGCCAACTCAGTCAAATAGCGATTATCATTGATGCCCAGTAATACACCATTCTGAGTCAATAGAACATCATCTGTATCCGATACAAGGCCAAGCATTGCATTGAAGTCATCATGGTAAGGTGAGCGACTGACAGTATATAACATGTTATCCGCCTGAAATAGATTAAAATTTCAACACAAAATCATATCCCGCCAGCAATTCTCGAATTGCTGTAGCGGAAAGGAATTCAGCTTCCAGCACAAAATTGCTTGCTGGACTGCCTCCTCGAATAACCAGATCGTCCAGGCAAACATAACATTTATCAATGTCATAAAGAGGCAAGATCTTAAAGGTTGAGATATAGTCACGGCTCAGGGCTTTGTCCGGCTGCTGATTAGCCAGCAATTGGAATACTCCATCAGAAATAAAAAATACACCAATCTGCTCAGTCAATGCCGACGTCGCAAGCAGTGCATCCAACCCTTCCCTACCGGCAGAAGAGCCATGAGGGGCTTCAGTAAAAACAAAGGCGATTTTTTTCATCAATACCTACTATTTCATCGACATCCACGGAGGACCCTAAAATTGCATGACACGATCACACAACATCATGGCTTCTGCCAACGCTCCTAACCCACTAAGCTCAAACCCTTCAGCCAGATTAGCGGCAGGCAGATTCAATTCGCGGGCTTGCTGTTCATCTACGATACCGCGCCGCAATGCCGCCGCGACACAGATAAATAGATTACACTGATGTTGGACTGCCAGTGCCTGCCAGGCTCTGACTAAATCAAACTCATCATTGGCAGGAGCGACCAGTTGATTACCGTTTTGGACACCTTCGCGATAAAAAAACACGCTATGCAGTTTATGACCTGAAGCGATTAACGCCTGAGCAAATTGGTAGGCACTGCTGGCTTGTTGAGTGCCGTAAGCTGGCCCAGTGACCAGCAGACAATAAGACAGTGACGACATTACTTCTCCGGGCTAGTACATTCACCATTTTTAAACTGACGAATGTAGAGATATACCGTATGTTTGGAGATATTCAAACGATCAGCGACCTGATTAATGGCATCTTTAATATCAAAAATACCTTTTTCATAAAGATTCAGTACCACCTGTCTGTTTTTCGCATTATTGGAAACATTGCGATCAGCATTCACTTCTTCAATAGTGAATTCCAGCGTTTGTGCCACCAAATCATCCACGGAAGAAGCAAAATTGACGTTTGAAGCAACTTCATGGGTTTTTTCTGGGATAAAGGTCTGAATAATTTCGGAGAAAGGCACATCAAGGTTCATATTGATACACAAAAGCCCAATGACTCGACGCTGGCGATTGCGAATAGCAATTGTGATAGATTTCATCAACGAGCCACTTTTTGCCCGCGTGAAATACGCTTTAGAAACGCTACTGTCTTCATCCGTAATATCATGCAGCATTCGCAACGCCAGATCAGTAATCGGAGAACCAATCTTACGACCTGTATGCTCTCCATTAGCTATTCTGACGGCTGAACATTTAAGATCTTCCAGTGAATGAAGAACTATTTCACAATGCCCACCAATCAACATAGCCAGGCCATCAACAGCAGCTTCGTAAGATTTCAGAATTTCATGATCAGTTTCATTAAATGGTTGGTTTTCCATTAAATCAATATCACTGTTATCACTAGATATATTATCACCAGTTAATATCGGGGTAGACATGTAATACACCATCCTTCAAATTCAGACTTTGCCTCATCAAAAATTCAGGGCAATATTTATTATAAAATCAGATTACTGCAACTCAGATTCTAACTCAGCAAAAGAAACACATAATAAAGCAGGAGCATTAAGCCCCTGCCAATATTTCTTTTAATTATTACAGAATTTATTTTGCCTTAGCAGCAGGCTTAATATCCAATAATTCAACATCAAAGACTAAAGTGGAGTTAGCTGGGATGCTAGGTACGCTTGCCTGACCATAAGCCAGATTAGGTGGAATAACTAATGTGATTTTTCCGCCTTTCTTCACATGCTGTAAGCCTTCTTTCCAGCCCGGGATAACGCTATCCAAACGAATGGTCAGAGGCTCTTTACGATCATAAGAACTGTCGAAAACTTTATCATCAATTAAAGCACCTTTGTAGTTGACAACCACAGTATCAGCCTCTTTAGGTGCTTTACCAGTACCTTCTTTTTCAATTTTGTAAAGAAGCCCTGTTTTGGTTTCAATCACGCCAGCTTTCTTAGCAAACTCTTTACGATACTTGGCACCTTTTTCGCTATTTTCACCCGCTTCTTTTTCTGCCTTGGCCTGTGCTGCACTTCTCATGTTAGATTCTAAAGCTGACAGAGTTTCCCGAATTTCTTGATCAGTCAATTTGGCTTTATTATTTACAGCATCTTCAACACCAGCCAACAACTGTGCTTTTTCCATATTGATACCGAGCGCTTTCTGCTCTTTCAAGGCGTTGACCATATAGCCCCCTAAAGAAGCCCCCAAAGCATAAGCATTTTGCTGTTCTATAGTTTTAAAAGCACTATTCAGTTTTAGCTCACTTTGAGTTTCAGTGTTAGCAGCCAAGGCTTGAGGTACATTAAACGCCACCGCCAGAGTCGTTGCCAGCAGAGTTGTTTTAAACAATGATTTCATCCTATTCTCCAATAAGTTTGGTGGGTTTATTATCAGCATAGATCACACATAACATTTACTATAACCGCCTGAGGAAACCAATGACAATATTTGCTACACCTCGACCTCTCAATAGCAACCACTGGAACAATATTAAAATAAAAAGGATTCGCAAGATCCTATTTCACTGAATTTTTTGAGTATTATAGTGTTAATTTGGCCGAGTAATTACTTCGTCATTTAATTAATTGATCAGAAATAGGAGGAAAGATAATGGCATTATCTGAATTTGAACAAAGATTTGAGCTGCTGGAAACTAAACTGGCCTATCAAGAAGCCACTATTGAAGAATTAAATCAGGAAGTGAGAAAACAACAGATAGAAACTGACAGGTTGAAAGAACAGCTGAAATTAATGACTGAACGCCTGAAAACTCATCAAACATCCATCATTGCACCACTTTCTGAAGAAACACCGCCTCCCCATTACTGATATTAATCAAGGAAAACCTCTGCCAAGGAAGGCTCAGGAATAAAGCAAAAAAAGAGAAGCTTATAATGCGCTTCCCTTTTTCTTCAGCTTACTAATTTATCAGTTAGCCCCGAATTAGTGGCAGCTACCGCCGCAGCATCCATGATCGTCATGCTCATGGGCGTGATCACCACAACCACCTTGACCATGCACATGGCCGTGAGCCAATTCTTCTTCAGTCGCTTCACGAATCGCTACAATTTCAACATTGAATTTCAGATTCTGACCAGCCAGCATGTGGTTAGCATCAACAACCACTTCATCACCTTCTATCGCGGTGATTTCTACTGGGATAGGCCCCTGATCCGTATCAGCCAGAAAACGCATGCCAACCTCAAGATCATCCACACCAACAAACACATCTTTTGGTGCACGCTGAACCAGACTATCATCATACTGACCATATGCGTCATCTGCTTCTACGCTAACATCAAAACGTTCACCCGCCTCACGACCTTCCAATGATTTCTCCAATCCGCTGATCAGACCACCGCGACCATGCAGATAGTCTAACGGTGCGCTCACCGGAGACTCATCAACTAAAACACCATCTTCTGTTCTTACTTGATAAGCCAGGCTGACCACCAAATCTTTTGCTACTTTCATGACAACTCCTACATACCCGAGAGGGGAGAAAACCCGTGAGGGAAATTTTTACAGCTCAAAAAATGCTGCTGATTGTAACGGAATTCTACGTCGCTGTACCTAGCGACGATAAAATTTATCCACAATTTATTGTATGTATATTAATTTATTATTGTGTGTGCTGATTTATTATTGTGTTTTGATTTATTGTGGCGTAAAGATCCCAATAATCTGTTCCTGTTCCCTGACATGAGATGCGGCAGCTTCATCCGTTTGCCTTTGTATGTGACCACAATGGACACACTCAACAACATCAACCTTATTCTCCTGCCACATTGCCAACGTATCCTGTGATTGACATTTTGGACAAACAGCTCCCGCGATAAAACGCTTACGACTAACTGACATAATTCCCCCCAACGCTATTCATGTTCATCCCACCCTTCCGGTCGGCGACACTCATTAATCATTTCCCGTTCAAACAGTTCTTCCAATTCCCTGCGAGCCTTTTTTACGCGGGATATCTGTGCCAGATCCTCATGCAGACAGGGCATCAATTCATGCAACATGCGTATACCTAATTTCTGCACCAACTACAATAACATTTTATTAGCAACTGAATTCATCGATTCCGGATGGGTATATATCAGCAACACTTTAGGCGGCAATATGTTAGAAGATAACAACATCAATCTCTCCTGGACGTGTCAGGGCACATATTTTCCGCTACCATGCACGACAAGCTATTAAATCAAATTGAATAAATACCCAATACATTTCAAATTGCAGCATGGTGGTATCAACACAACAGCAACTTGAAAGATATTAACCTAATTATTAACTCAACATACTATATATAGACAACATCTATGATTCTTTTCTCTTCACTGCAAATCCGTCGTGGCATTCGCGTCCTGCTGGACAATGCCAGCGCAACCATTAATCCCGGACAGAAAGTCGGATTAGTGGGCAAGAATGGCTGTGGTAAATCGACCCTACTCGCATTACTAAAGGATGAGCTTCAGGCCGAAAATGGTTCCGTAACATTTCCCAACAACTGGGCTTTGGCTTGGGTGAATCAGGAAACACCTGCTCTGGAGACATCCGCGCTGGAATATGTAATTGATGGTGACCGCGAATTCCGGCAACTGGAACAAAAACTAAAAATAGCCAACGAACAAAATGATGGACATGCCATTGCCCATCTTCATGGCTTGCTTGATACCATTCAGGCATGGACAATCCGCGCACGAGCAGCCAGCTTGCTGCACGGATTGGGTTTTTCCCAAGCTCAGCTAGAACTCCCTGTACGTTCATTTTCCGGTGGCTGGCGCATGCGCCTCAACCTGGCACAAGCGCTGATTTGTCGTTCTGATCTGCTATTGCTCGACGAACCGACCAACCACCTTGATCTGGATGCCGTTATCTGGCTCGAAAAATGGCTAAAGAATTATACCGGTACCTTGATCCTAATTTCCCACGACCGCGATTTCCTCGATCCGATCATTGATAAGATTCTGCACATTGAACAACTGAATCTATACGAATATACCGGCAACTATTCCTCCTTCGAGCGGCAACGCGCCACCAAGCTCGCCCAGCAACAAGCGCTATACCAAAGCCAACAGGAAAAAGTGGCACATTTGCAGAGCTACATTGATCGTTTTCGTGCCAAAGCCTCTAAGGCTAAACAGGCTCAAAGTCGCATCAAAATGCTGGAACGCATGGAGCTTATCGCTCCCGCTCATGTCGATAATCCTTTTCATTTCAGTTTCCGCCAACCGGACAACCTGCCAAATCCGCTATTGAGCATGGAAGAAGTCAGTGCAGGTTATGGTGAAAAAACTGTATTGAATTCGATCAAATTAAATCTGGTACCGGGTTCACGAATCGGTTTGTTAGGTCGCAATGGCGCGGGTAAATCCACGTTGATCAAATTGCTGGCCAACGAGCTTGCACCCCAGCAAGGAAAAATCGCTTTATCAAAAGGTATTAAACTGGGTTACTTCGCACAGCATCAGTTGGAATACCTGCGGGCAGATGAATCGCCATTACAGCATTTAGCCCGAATAGCGCCACAAGAGATGGAACAACAACTGCGGGATTATCTGGGTGGATTTGGTTTTAAAGGCGATCAAGTCACCGATCCGAGCAGGCGTTTTTCCGGTGGAGAAAAAGCCCGATTAGTATTGGCTCTGGTTGTCTGGCAGCGCCCTAATCTCCTGCTGCTCGACGAACCGACCAACCACCTTGATCTGGACATGAGGCAAGCACTGACTGAAGCACTTATTGATTTCGAAGGTGCTCTGGTCGTCGTATCGCATGACAGGCATTTACTGCGTTCTACCACAGATGAGCTGTATCTGGTACATGATGGCAAAGTAGAAGTGTTTAAAGGTGATTTAGAAGATTACCAGCAATGGCTGACCGAGCTACAACGCCAGCAAGTGCGTGACAGCCAAGAAAAAGAACGAACAGATAGCAATGCGTCAAACACCAATGCGTCAAATAACAGTACACAAAATTACAGTGCCCAAGAGCGTAAAGATCAAAAACGGCGTGAAGCCGAATTTCGCAATCAGACTCAACCACTACGTAAACAACTTACAGCTCTTGAAAAACAAATGGAAAAATTGAGTACTGAATTAGCGGGTTTAGAAGAAGAACTATCAGACAACACGCTTTACGAAAATCATCGTAAGGCTGAATTAACCAAATGCCTTCATCAGCAGACACAAACAAAGTCCAGGCTCGAAGATATTGAAATGGAATGGTTGAATATTCAGGAACAAATCGAGCAGATGGCCGAAGCATTTAATGCCAGTCAATAAATTAATTTTGCAAATGATGTCACCCGCTTTGAAATAACTAAACAAAACGGGTGACTGTTACATTGTGTTTAAGCGGGCTATATTGCAGCCTGCATAATTTATTTTCATTTGAGTATACTGACATCTTTGTTTACCAATCTTTCAATTTCTTTACTGTTTTTAATAACTAAGAATGTTTCTTCTATCAACGTTTGAATAGACTCTGACAGTAACTCGGGACGTAACCTTTCTAAATCGTCAAGTTCACATGCGGCATTAATAATCTTAACGACTGCATCAACATCACTTAATGCACCCGGGACTTTTGTTTGCTTCACTACCTTGGAAACATAAGGCATAAATATAAATCCCTCTGCCTCATCAATAGAGATGAGTTTTTTATCGAGAGAATACAATACTCCCAAGATTATAAAGCTAACAAATTTGGCCGCATGTTTATCTTGAAGGCGATAATCAAAATCCATGTTTGTTCCTCCACTTCACCAATGATATTCATTTTTTATTATGGGGGATATAACATACCCAAGAGTGAAATGGAATTATGATTTAAGCCTGCTGGTCTTATTACTCCAGTTAGAAGCGATTTTCAGCCCATATACTGGACTACCACTTTCATGGGCAAAATAATGAAGCGACACTTTTTTGCCGTTAACCACACCATCCCGATAGATTTTAAACCATTTTCCTCTTTTCTCTTTTCTCTTTTCTCAAGTCATGTAATAATGGCTTATTAGTAATGGTGTTTTTAGAATTATTCTGGTGTAATATCAAGCATTATATAGATACTTAAATAAACGAAATTAAAACCAGAACCGATTTATTTCGAATAAAATATTAATAAAAGATAAATAAAGTTGGTTATTAAAGATTATATGGTTAGTAATACTTTGAATTTACAATCCAACTCCTGCAAAAAATGCAGTAGTTAAAATTCTCGATATCGGCACAAATTCAAGTAATTCAGTTAAGCTGGATAACTGATCGGAGTCAGTCGTTATCTCATATTTCTGTTAAATAAATATGTTAACTTTGTTTTTGGTGGTATGATCAGCACTTCGATCCCCATAGATAACCCCATATTCTCCGTTTTCAGACAATAGTTATCATCTGGCTAATGGCTGATATGGCATTTATCAGCAGCAAATTTCGAATTTACAACTCAGTGAATCACGCACTCGACCAATAGACAGATTTTATAATGCGCAGCCATATTTTAATGCGTATTAATTCTGTTTATCGTTATTAAATTGAGATAAAAATCCATCTTAGGTAAAATTGACTGGCAAAATACCTTTATGTAATTGTTGATGACATATCTTATAATTTAGGTCAGACAGGAATTGATGCATCTGATTGTACCTATATAAACGTTGGTTATCACATTATATTTACTATTCATATGGAGGGAGCTGAGGCACAAAAATTAGGTGCTATATTGAAACAAACAGGTCAAACTAAGCGCTTTTCCTTAATTTAGCGTGATAACTAAATCCCCAAAATCTACATCCCGAATTCAAGGCTGCGCATCCGCGTGGCCTTTTTGTTTGCATGAAGCATTCCCAATTAAATATCCATTATTTCATTTAATTGGGAACGCTGACAGATAACGTTCTCGTTTGCCGATTAAATGATAATTTTCAAATCCTGAAACCGGCATCTTCAAATTAAGTGGATATATACGTTCTCATTTTGCGCTCCTTACTGAAAAAGTTTCTTTATAATTTATACATTAATCTCCATAATAATATAGAAATTAGATAACAGATATCCTACTTATACACTCGCAACCAACGTAGAAAAACTTTCTGCGTCGTCAAGCAGATGATCGTCTATTGATTTCCCCCAAACCACACCGAGATCAATTTTTTTATCTGTTTTAACAATTTCCAACAAATTCATATAATAATCAGGAATCGAACTAATAATTCGTTCAGGAACCCAAGTATAATAATTATTTTTTGTCACCATCTCAATTATCAACATGATATCATTTGTCTTTAATAACAAATTCATATTGTCACCGGTATAAATAGGGAAAACATTAAGGCAATTCGTTAACTCAATTACCTCATTTTTTTCTGATGAATTTGCTGGAGTAATCCCATTGCCATATTGACTAAAAGCTATCCTGAACTTAGAGATCAAGTTACTCTTTTTTCTAAAGATAAAAACTAACCGTTCTGTAAACGTCTTTTTAGGCTCTAACTGCGCAATGGATGCCATAGGTATCACAGCAACATGTAACATTCCCGCATTCAATAAATTTATCTGCTGCTCAACAGACAGCCCGGTCACCAATGCTAATACAACATTTCCTTTATTCCCCGCAATCTGTTTCTCTATTTGAGAATAATTATGGATAGGAAAACATGAGCCAACATATAAATGCCTGACCAAATCTTCTTTTGAATCAAAATGAACCTGACTTTTGAAGCGTTCATAGTGTGTTAAGAATTTTCTGGCATTATCCAGCGTCTTATGCCCAAAATCTGTCAATCTTGTTCCATTTGGCCCCCTTGTAAATAGTGAAGCACCAAGAATATCTTCCAACCCGTGTATTTTCTTCGTCAAGGCTGGCTGAGAAAGATAAAGCCTCTCAGAAGCCTTATGATAATTAAGAGTCTCAGCCAAAACGATAAAAGCTTCAAGATTGCGTATATCCATGTTCTTTCGCCCAATGATTGTTAAATAACTACAAAACATTACAGATTCATGGTGATAGCATTTTAACTTAACGTTTTGCCAAAGGTTTTATCTGGTCAACTGTCAAAATGTTAACTAATAAAATGTTAGTTAATAAGGGTACAATAAGCAAAAGATTTATTATTATTGCGAATTAATGACGTATAGAAATAATACCCAATGCAACTAAAACAAAGTTTACATTTTATAATACAGATTAAAATGACCTCTTGTTATCCACATTTATACCCTTCATCTTTCAAGTTATTTCTCTGTTGGCTGTGATATAACCTGAAATTTATCGGGTATACAAATCCCCCTTCATTTTTCAAATTTTGGCTTAACTTATTATGCTAAAATTTGAGAGTGAACAGATGTAAAACATACAAATAAACCTACTGCTGGCTAGGTTATATGTCCTAAAGTTAGGGCTACCACTAAGAAAAAATAATGAGCAACAAGTTATCAATTGATAACTTTCATTTATTGGCAACCCATCTATGGAAATACCAAAAAACCATGAAAGTTAAAATATCATACTAAGAAACTATTGTGTGAATAATTTAATTCTTAGATGCAAAGAAAAGCATATATAGCTGACTTACTCGCATAGTGAAATAAATATCAGATAATCCACATTCATTTTATTACTCCTCCTTAGTCAAATATTTACTTTTATGGCTACTTTAAAACCTACTCTTATTACGCGTTAATAATGACTCACTTTAATTAAAAGCACTGCATCAAATATAATAATAATGATTTTCACTATCATAAAACGAGTATGAAACTTACTCGGAAATATGGTGTTGATAAATAACAATACGTGTAATGGCAGGTTTTTAGTGTGTTATCATTGATAAAATCCATCTAGTCTTATTCCAAATTATGAAGCTTTTTGATATCGGAATATTCTGTATTGGGATGATATTCTGTGGAACACACCATGCTGAGATTTATGTACCCAAGGATAATTTCATATTAATGAATTAACCAGCTTAGAGTTTCTTGGATTCCCCTACTCTCAAATTATTTATCCGTTAGCGTATCACCAGACATTCTTCATTTAATCATTACAAGATAATCAAATAAAAAATTATCATGCATTAAAAAACACAGGCTCAATATTGAGCCTGTGTTTTTATTACTATAAACTTATTACTTACCTACCTCTTTATCCCTAATAAACAAGCAACTGGTTGCGGAATATCAGGGTTGCCAATCTCGTTTATGTTTGTAAGATCGATTGGTTTAAATTTATCTTTATCCATCTTTAGAACATTTATGAAAGTTGTCCCACTTGGTTTGGGTTGGTAGCTCCCTTTTACTGAAACTGTAAAGAAGCCCCAATCCACTATCTCCTCGAATTCATTCAATAGTGTCTCTCCATCTCCCATCTCATTATAGTTCCATACATCAGTTTCTTTTACATCCTCAAGCCCCTCTCTTGTAGGGCAATATTGATTCTTAGTCTGGTTGAGCGCCTGCGCTTCCACTCCCATCAGCAGGAACCAGCGCTCAGGTTTCCAATGGTATTCGTACGCAGTCCTCTCGAATGTGCTCTTATCCGTTAACGTTGCCCTGAACGTCCGCTCCTCCAGTACTACGTACTCGAACCGATCTTTAGGTGTGATATTGAAAGAAATTAAGCCACTATTCTTATCTATAAAACGATTACCTATAGAATCGTGTTCATCAGCTTCATAGGTAACATCAAACTCCGTACCATTAGCTGGCAGGCGCTTCCCATCCTCCTCATAAAGTAGATATGCTTGTAGCGAGTTGAAAACGTTACTAGGCCCATGTTTATCGGCTTTATAGGTATAATTAACTTCGGTCTTATCTTTATTAAATACATGAAGCTGCGCACGTTTCGGAATTGGATTAAAGAGTATACTCCGATCATCTTTCAGGTCGACTTCCTGCCCACCGTTTGCATCACTAGTAGGTAATTTAACTTTCGGCTTAACGCCATTCCCACGCTTCCAAATACTTACATTAGATACCATGTTGGCATACAGTTCCCCACGGTCATTTGTTGTTGGCGATTCAACTGTGAATGTGAATTTATCTTTAAGCTTATCGACGACGTCAGTCGACCACTCAATTTTGCTAGGATCAATACTGAGATTTCTTGCCGGACCACCAGCTGAATAATTAACATTTATCTTCAAGTTAACCTTATCTTGCCCATCCGCCTTGTAATTATTCGTATTGATATTGACCATTTCAAACGAACCAACTTTAATAGCATTAAGTCCTGCTTTAAAGGATATCGGAGGTGACGAAATTTTGACTGTCTTACCACTCTGCGCCTCTGTGAGGGTAAGCTCTATCACTCCTGGTTCGGTTTCTTGGGTACTTTCAAAAGTGAAAGTCATCTGCTTCCTAAGAGTAGTAGGGGACGATAATTTGGCACTCTTGAGGCCAGGGTACTTGTCCTTGTCGAAGGTTATATTATAAGTGTACTCTGGTTTAAACTTAGTAATATCCTGGATGTTAACAGCAACCACATGCTGCTTACCTTTCACGGCCTCATATTCCTGCGCTCCTGTCCAGGTAATACCGCTTGTTGCAGAATCATCTTCAGTGAATTCTACAGGTTTAGCAGATGCTTTCTCAGCACCATCTATTGTCACTTCAACAATGATATCTTTTGCAGCTTTATTACTGACTAAAGTCGCTGATATTTGACCATTTTCATCCGTTTTATCAGTTTTTTTCTCATTTAGCCATGTCACACCATCCGGAAGGCCACCCTTAACGCTCCAATCAACTTTCACATCTTTCCCTTTCAGAAGATTGCCAGCTGCGTCAGTTACAGTTGCAGTAAAAATGTAACCCTCGTTTTTACCAACCACCAACGGACCGCTCTCTTTAGTTTCAACCTTAACTTTGTACTTAGATTCAGCTACCTTCGCGAAATTGAGATTATTGACTTCTTTTTTAGGCATTCCGTCCATTGTCAGGTAAACCTTCACATCCTTAAGCAGTTGTGTACTGCTTACCGTTGCCTCTAACTGCCCTTTGTCATTCGTTGTGTCACTTTGCACCCATTTAACTTTGTCAGTGTTAGGCTCATCGACAGACCACTGCAAATTACTGACTTTCAGTTTAGCAAGGGGGTCCTTATCTTTTGTACCGTGAGTGATGGTCGCCAGCAATTTGTAGGCCACTTCATCAGTCTTGCCGGTTTTAACCACCTCTTTCGTCACATCTTCTTTTAAAACAAATGGCTCAACTTTGACGGTTATATTGCTGGGTTTAGATTCTTTGCCATTGCTGTCTTTCGCCGTAAAACTGAGCACATAGGTATTGTCAGTTTTAGAGTCAGGGTCATATTTTGGCAGTGTCAGCCCGATAGGGTTCACACCTTCAGTAACTTCTCCCTGCGCATGAGCGAATGAATCATTTAGCTGCCATTCCAGTTTCGCGTCCTTAGGTGTGACAGTGGCATGTATCGGAGCCCATCTTTGGTAGCTATATCCCGTAATATTCTGTTGCTGAATATTCAGCAACACTTCTTTTTCACCTTTCTTACGGTAATCAAGAACAATCTGGTTATTTCTTTCCACCAAATCATAGCGGCTGCCTGCCAATGTACGCATAGATGCAACGCTATCTGATGATAGCTGGGCTTCAAACGGTACGCCGAATCTGTAATTAAGATTGGTTTGGAACAGCGTTTCACTGTGTCCGCCACTGCCAAGTTTATAATCAACTCCCATGGTCACCAGTGGAACAGGTGTATAGTTCACCCCAAATCGAGCCAGACTTGGGTCTTTCTGCTTGGTATCACGATTGAACAAAGCGACTTGATCGCCAAAATACTGTTCATAGGCTAACTTACCGCCAATATTCGGGTAAACAGGCAGGAAGAATTCACCATTGATATCAAAACCGTTGGCAGGGCGTTCTTCCCATCCTTTTTCATGTGGTGAATCATGCCAGTCACTCACACGCAAATAAGTATTGGCAGAGAACTTGGCATAATCTGTCCATGCCTCGCCCCCTAAACCGATACGTTTATTATTACCCGTGACATCAAAGTCATAGAAAGAATTCAATCCATACATCCAGCTTGGTGTAAAATAACGCCCACCAAATCCTAAATTCAGAGTATGTCGGCTGTCTTTATTGCGATAACCCAACTGTGAAAAAAATAGCCAATCGGATTTGTTATCGTAAAGTGGTAACAATAAGTCCAAAGATCCGTTATCTAATTTTCCTTTTCTATCCATAGAAAAATTAATTTTGGCTGTACCAAATTGCGATAGCCACTTTTGTGCTTCACTATTTACCGCGCTATTTATTTTTCCCAGTGCATAAGCTTTAGCTTGTTCAGTAAGCTCAGACGGTGATGATGACAACACATTGCTAACAGTTCGAATATTTCTGGCAATCAAACCCGCTGTTTCATTTTCCTTATCATTGAGATTATTTTCACTCTCCTGATTTTCTAAGAGTTTTTTTTGCAATTGATGTTCATATTTTTTTCCATCCACAGCAAATGCACTCAATGATGTGAGTGGAAATATAAGTATCGAATATATAAAGACTAAAAATCTAACGAACTTTTTACTAATATACGAGTCCATATATGAGTACCTCATAAAATATGGTTCTTTTCCAGCAATTAAGCATTGATGTCCAAATTTAGAGAAAAAAATAACACTTACACATACTTAAAATACATTAGGAAACTTTTAGGCAAAGTGCTTAATGAAATATTCTTATCGCCTGATAAACAATGGTTATCACATATTGAATATAAATCCGTTTTCCGGAGTTAAAATTCAAAATTATTTTTTATATTCATATAATTTACGTTCATATAAATAATTTAGACTTATATAAATAATAAGGAGGGCACCTACTGGCTTCTGCGATGCGGTTAGAAATATATTGGGTATAAAACTAATAAACTGTACGATAATCAGTAATCGATAAATCTATTCTGACTACAACTCTATTTTGACTACAACTCTATTCTGACTACATAGCAGGAAAAAATAATGAAAATCGACCTAAGTAATATGGTAACTGAGAGTCGCAATCCCTCCAGCACTCATATCGATACGTTATCCACTCTCGACATGTTGCGTGTTATCAACGATGAAGATAAAAAAGTGGCCATCGCCGTCGAAAAAAACCTGCCTCAAATTGCCGATTTGGTTGATAAAGTTGCCGACACATTTCGCCAGGGCGGGCGATTAATCTACATTGGAGCCGGAACATCCGGGCGTTTGGGAATTTTGGATGCCAGTGAATGTCCACCGACTTACGGCACAAAACCAGAACAAGTCATCGGCTTAATTGCCGGTGGGCATCAGGCCATTTTGAAAGCTGTCGAAAATGCGGAAGATAACAGGCAATCAGGCATCAATGACCTTAAGATACTACACTTTAGCCAAAGAGATATTCTGGTAGGGATCGCCGCCAGTGGCCGGACACCTTACGTATTGAGTGCAATGGAATATGCCAAATCAGTGGGCGCTACCGTTGCCTGTATCAGCTGCAACCCAGACAGCCCGATGACACAGTTGGCAGATATCACCATTACTCCCATAGTCGGGCCTGAAGTGGTGACAGGCTCTTCCCGCATGAAAGCAGGAACAGCGCAAAAACTGATACTGAATATGATCACAACAGGTGCCATGATCCGTACGGGAAAAGTGTATGGCAATTTGATGGTAGATGTGGAAGCCACCAATGCCAAATTGATCGAACGCCAGAAAAATATTGTCATGACCGCCACTGAGTGCAGCAAGGAAATAGCAGAGCAAGCCCTCAATGCCTGTGGTGGTCACAGCAAGACCGCTATTGTCATGATTTTATCGGGCGTCAGTGCCGAAGAAGCCAAAGCTTTATTGGCAAAACACCACGGGTTTATCCGACCAGCTATACCTAATGCATCAAAAAAAGATGAAGAGTATATTTCGATAAACCAATAATCATTGCCTCTTTAAAGGAGGTTATAAATGGCTAAAATTAATCAGGAAATGCTGATCGAAATACTCAATGCTATCGGTGGAACGAGTAACATTGTACATTGTGGCAACTGCATGACTCGCCTACGATTGACTCTGTATAATAATGAGCTTGTCGATAAAACCAGATTGAAAAAAATCGCAGGGGTTTTAGGCATCATAGAAAGTGATAACCAGCTCCAGATTGTACTTGGCTCCGGCAAAGCACAAACAGCCGCAGAAATGATGAATACACGGTTAAGTGAATCACATCATCTCCGCAGTTCAGAAGCGCCTGCTGCAGAACATCATTCCGATAAGCTAAAAGAGATTGCCATCTCCAATAAACAACATATTAAAGAAAAACAAACCAGCTCAATCCATAAATTTCTGGCTAAATTCGCCACTATCTTTACTCCCCTGATCCCCGGATTTATCGCCGTTGGCCTGTTATTGGGTTTCGCGACTCTGTTGGAACAGGTTTTTATCAAAGAAGTCTCTCATCCCCATGCCGTATTGGTTGAAATGATCGGCTATATGAAAATCTTCAGTAAAGGCATGTTCAGCTTCCTGAGCATTTTGATTGGCTATAATGCACAAAAGGCATTTGGAGGGTCAGGAGTTAATGGCGCCATTATCGCATCCCTATTTATACTGGGATATAACGCCGAAGCCACTAGTGGATTCTATTCGGGTATCAGTAATTTTTTTGGCTTCACCATCGACCCACGGGGCAATATTATCGGGGTACTGATAGCCTGTATCCTCGGCGCTTGGGTCGAAAGACAGATCCGCAAAATTATGCCATCCGATCTGGATATGATCCTGACTTCCGCCATCACCTTACTTATCATGGGTGCCGTTACCTTTATTGTTATCATGCCTGTCGGAAGTTATCTATTTACCGCGATGTCATGGCTGTTCATTAACTTAAATGGCAACCCGTTCGGTACAGCAATCTTGGCGGGATTGTTCTTAATTGCCGTAATGTTTGGTGTGCACCAAGGCTTTGTACCTGTCTATTTTGCCTTGATGGATGCACAAGGCTTTAACTCCCTGTTCCCCATTCTCGCGATGGCAGGTGCGGGTCAGGTTGGCTCTGCATTGGCCTTGTATGTGAAAGCGAAAAAAGGTTCTCTACTGCGAACCCAAATCAAAGGTGCCATTATTCCTGGATTTCTGGGAATTGGAGAACCCTTGATTTATGGCGTAACACTGCCACGCATCAAACCTTTTGTCACCGCCTGTTTCGGAGGCGCTGTGGGTGGATTTTTTGTCGGCCTGATTGCTTGGTGGGGATGGCCTGTCGGGTTAAACAGCGTTTTCGGCCCTTCAGGGCTGGTCGCCCTGCCACTGATGACATCCAACAGTGGCATTTTCACGGGCATGGCTATATATGCCGCCGGGTTATTTATCTCTTATATCGCGGGCTTCACGCTAACGTTATTCTTCGGGAGCAAAAATATCGATTTAAGTTGATTCAGCCAAACCAGATTAAAGGCACACAGGCAGCAGTCAGAATACCCATTGTGATATTGAACATGAACCATGCGCGGCGACTTCTCAATAACTGACCAATCAGTGAACCGAGAACAAGCCAAATTGCGCCAGCAAGTGTATTAGCGATTAACATCACGATGCTAATGGCAAAAATGGAGTGGTTATATAACGGCTCGGACAAACTGTAACTACTGACGGCTCCCAATCCCATCAACCATGCTTTCGGGTTCAGGAACTGCAATAGCCAGCCTTGATAAATTCTGGTTGGCTTCCCTACCGATTTTATGGTGTCCAATCGTTTATAATGTGAAATGGCAGTTTTCCAGGCCAGCCATAATAAATACAGGCTTCCGAGCACTTTCAGGCCAGTATGCATGGCAGGATAAATCAGTAGCAGAGCAGCAACACCAAACGCAGACAACAACAAAATTGTCTGCATTCCCAATATGATACCCAGATAAAGTGGCATGGAACGACGGAGACCAAAATTCGCTCCTGATGATGTCAGCAACAAGTTATTTGGGCCGGGTGTAACAGCAGAAATAAACATAAATATACTAAGCGAAAATAGCAGACTTACAGTCATGGGTAGACTCCCCTCACCCAAAGAGTTGACATTTCCTTTCGAGAAAATAACAGTATGTCATTCCACACACAAGATGACTAATCATGAAATCGATTCATTATGAGTGATAACTTTTATCCTTTAAGTGGGGTGAGCAATCCCCATCTACAAACTCTTTTGCCCCGTATTTTGCGGCACCGCCCGAAATTGCAACCGCATTGGCAACGGCTAAATTTACCCGATGATGATTTTGTTGATTTGGCATGGAGTGAAGATCCTGAAACCGCTGCCCACAAACCACGGCTGGTTCTTTTCCATGGTTTAGAAGGTGGATTCAGAAGCCCTTACGCCCACGGTCTGATCAGTGCCTGTCAGAAAAAAGGCTGGCTTGGTGTTGTAATGCATTTTCGTGGATGCAGCGGTGAGCCTAACCGCCAACAACGCATTTATCACTCGGGAGAAACCAGTGATGCCCGCTATTTTCTCAACTGGCTAAAAACGACATATGGTGAAGTTCCCACCGCTGCTGTCGGCTATTCCCTTGGTGGCAATATGCTGGCCTGTTATCTGGCAGAAGAGCAAGAACGTGCCCAAGTAAATGCAGCGGTTATTGTCTCAGCACCATTTATGCTGGAAGCTTGTTCAAAACGAATCGAACAAGGATTTTCTCAGTTTTATCAGTACTATTTGCTCAGCAAGCTGAAAAATAATGCTACCCGCAAGTTGCTGCGTTATCCCAACTCTCTACCTTTAAGCCTTAGCCAACTTAACTCAATGAAAAAACTGCGTGAGTTTGATGATGCCATCACCGCTAAAATCCACGGTTTTAAAGACGCAACAGATTATTATCACCAGTGCAGTGCGCTGCCTCGTTTACCGAATATCACGGTACCATTGTTGATTATCCACGCCAAGGATGACCCTTTCATGGCTCCGGAAGTTATCCCTGAACCAGAGAATTTACCAGCCAATATTGAATATCAGATGACTGAACATGGTGGTCATGTTGGTTTCGTTAGCGGTTCTTTGAAAAAACCACAAATGTGGCTGGAACAACGTATTCCGAAATGGTTAGCGCCTTATTTAGAATCAGCGCATTCAGAATCGGTGCAGTTAGAATCGGGACATTTAGAGCCGGAATATTTAGAACATCTATCTTCAAAGCCATCATTCTAAAAACTACCATTTTAAAACTGTCATTCTAAGACCGTCGTTCTAAAAACCATTACAGCATTATCAGGAGCAATAACAATGATTATCCCGTGGCAACAATTGGAAACCGATACCCTCCTCAACCTGATTGAAAGTTTTGTCTTACGGGAGGGTACTGATTACGGCGAACAGGAAAAAACTCTCGAACAGAAAGTACAGGACATCAAACGTCAACTTGAACGAGGTGAGGTTCTGCTGGTATGGTCTGAATTACATGAAACCGTCAATATCATGCCCAAAGATATGCTCCACCATAAAGCCTGATTTTTTCTGTTCACTTTAAGAGACTGATTAAAAAAATATAATCCCCAATTTTATTGATAAGGATCTGTTCATGTCTGCCAAACACCCTGTCATCGCCATTACTGGCTCCAGTGGAGCAGGAACAACCACGACCAGTGCCGCCTTCCGAAAAATCTTCCAGAAACTTGATGTCACTGCCGCACAGATAGAAGGGGATAGCTTCCATCGTTATACTCGTCCTGAAATGGATGCCGAAATCCGAAAAGCGAAGGAACAAGGCAGACATATCAGTTACTTTGGGCCGGAGGCCAATGATTTCAGTACACTGGAAAAGACGTTTTTTGACTATGGGAAAACAGGGGAAGGCCGCTGTCGAAAATATCTCCATACCTACGATGAAGCCGTACCTTATAACCAACTTCCGGGTACTTTTACGCCGTGGGAATCCTTACCAACCAATACAGACGTTCTGTTTTATGAAGGTTTACATGGCGGTATTGTCACTCCGCAACATAATGTTGCCAGCCATGTTGATTTGTTGATTGGTGTCGTACCTATCGTCAATCTGGAATGGATACAGAAACTCATCCGTGATACGAGTGAACGCGGACATTCCAGAGAGGCCGTTATGGATTCCGTTGTACGTTCGATGGATGACTATATTCGTTATATCACGCCTCAGTTTTCACGCACTCACATCAATTTCCAGCGAGTTCCCACCGTTGATACCTCCAACCCCTTCTCTGCCAAAGCGATTCCCTCGCTGGACGAAAGTTTTATCGTGATTCGCTTTCGCGGTCTGACCCAAATTGATTTTCCTTATTTACTGGCAATGCTTCAGGGTTCATTTATTTCCCGCATAGATACTCTCGTCGTTCCGGGCGGAAAAATGGAACTGGCGATGGAATTAATTATGGCTCCTCTCGTTAAACAATTATTGGAAGGAAAAAAAATTTCATAATTTAAGTTAAACAGCATTTTATTTTAATAAAACAAGCAACAAAAAATAACGTTACTTGTTTTATTAAAATAAATGAGCCATTTTTATAATGATAAATCAGATGATAAAAATCAGACTTCCTAAAATGCAGTAACTGGTAAAAAAAACAACATCGAACAGAATTACTGTTCAGCTAGTATCCAGTATATTTTTGTTCTTTTATAAATAAACGTCCTTTATGACAGATTTTTTATAATCTGGCAGTCAATTTAACATGCTGAAGCGATACAGGAGAAGACAGAAACGTTTTCCTGTGTTACAAACAAAGTTACAAGCGTGAGCTGGCAAGGGATATGGTTTTAGATCAATATGTCAGCACTCTGACGTCTTTATAATTCATATAAAATTCCAGCTTGTCAGTTTTTCAGCAAATTAATATGTTAATCTATTGACTTTATAAAGCTAGCCTGAAGAGAAACCCAGTTTCTCACTTCATAAAGGCAAAAATAACAACAGAGGATAAAGCGAATGGTTCTCGGCAAGCCACAAACAGACCCTACTCTTGAATGGTTTTTGTCACACTGCCATATTCACAAATATCCATCCAAGAGTACGCTTATTCATCAAGGTGAGAAAGCAGAAACACTTTACTATATTGTTAAAGGTTCAGTTGCTGTTCTAATAAAAGATGAAGAAGGCAAGGAAATGATTCTCTCTTATTTAAATCAGGGAGATTTTATTGGTGAACTTGGATTGTTTGAAGAGGGACAAGAACGTACTGCATGGGTACGAGCTAAAAGTGCCTGTGAAGTGGCTGAAATTTCCTATAAAAAATTCCGCCAGTTAATTCAGGTTAACCCTGATATTCTGATGCGTTTATCTGCTCAGATGGCAAGTCGTCTACAAACCACTTCCGAAAAAGTAGGTAATTTAGCCTTCTTGGACGTTACAGGCCGTATCGCCCAAACATTGCTTAATTTGGCTAAACAGCCTGATGCAATGACTCACCCTGATGGTATGCAAATCAAAATCACTCGTCAGGAAATTGGGCAGATTGTGGGTTGCTCCCGTGAAACAGTTGGTCGCATTCTGAAAATGTTGGAAGATCAAAACCTGATCTCAGCACACGGTAAAACCATCGTCGTTTATGGGACACGTTAATTCCCAGTAAACCTGAAATCCAGCCAGCGCTCTTTTATATTCGCACTGGCTTTTTTGTTACTTCACCTAACTGTTATTTTTCCAACCATCTATTTTTTCAGCCATCTATTTGTTCAACCACCGGGATATTGCCATATCCAACCGCATCATACCTTCTGTGATTTCATCCTCAGAAATAATCAATGATGGTGTAAAACGCAAGATACTGTCTCCCGCACTCAATAATATCAATCCTTGTTCCGCCGCTTGCTGCAATATTTCTTTGGCCTTACCCTGATATTCTGCTTTCAACACAGCTCCAATAAGTAAGCCTTTTCCGCGAAATTCCTGAAAGATGCCATACTTTTGGTCAATCTTTTCCAAGGCCTGAATGACCATATCATGACGTTTTTCTACCCCCATCAGCACTTCCGGAGTATTAATGATATCCAACGCGACACAACCGACAGTACAAGCCAATGGATTCCCGCCATAAGTCGTTCCATGCGCGCCCGTTTCCATTGCAGCCGCTATTGCATCTGTCGTTAACATCGCACTAATCGGGAAGCCACCTCCCAGAGCTTTTGCTGTCGTCAGGATATCCGGCTGCACACCATAATGCTGGTAAGCATACAACTTGCCTGTGCGTCCCACTCCACTCTGAACTTCATCAAAGATCAACAGAGCCTGATGCTTATCACATAATTCACGCACCCCATGCAGAAATTCCATTGTCGCGGGAGTGACTCCGCCTTCCCCTTGAATCGGCTCTAAAACAACAGCACAGGTGCGATCATCAATTACTGCCCTGACGGCATCCAGATCATTAAAAGGCACATGAACAATATCAGCAGGGTTGGGGCCAAATCCTTCGGCGTATTTCGGCTGTCCTCCTACCGAAACAGTGAAAAAAGTGCGCCCATGAAACGCCTGATGAAAAGCAATAATTCGGGTCTTAGTGGGATGATGACGAGTAATCGCATAACGACGCGCTAATTTGAATGCCGCTTCATTAGCTTCTGCTCCTGAATTAGCGAAAAAGACCTTCTGCGCAAAGGTTGCATCAATTAATTTTTGCGCTAAGGTTAAGGCGGGTTCATTGGTAAAAATATTGCTGATATGCCACAGTTTTTCACTTTGCTGTTTCAGAGTATTTACCAAGACAGGATGACAATGCCCCAGAGCCAAAACAGCGATACCACCAGCAAAATCAACATATTCTTTACCCTGTTGATCCCATAATCGACTTCCTTGCCCTCTGACAGGGATAAAATTTGCTGGTGCATAAATAGGCAACATCACCTGATCATAGGTATTTCGGTTTATTGCTTTATTTTCTATCACTTCCCTCACCTTATTTTTATATTTGCCATTTCAAAGTGAAATAATAGTCATTTAATATGAATAAAAAATCACGCAAGAGCAAATAAAAAAACAACCGAATGAGGGAGTGTAATGGTATCTGATTAATATTTGAGGAAATTATTCAATAACTCATGTCCCTGCTCACTAAGAATGCTTTCCGGATGAAATTGCACTCCTTCCAGTGGCAAAGTACGGTGACGTATTCCCATGATTTCATCCACATCACCATTACGCTGACTCCATGCCGTCACTTCAAATGAAGCGGGAAGCGTTTCTGCGGCAATAACCAGAGAGTGGTAACGCGTGACAGTTAATGGATGATCCAACCCTTTGAATACTCCTTGCTGGCTATGGTGGAGCAAACTGGTTTTTCCATGCATCACTTCACGGGCTTTAACAACACTGGCTCCAAAAGCCTGACCTATCGCCTGATGTCCCAAGCATACACCGAGGATAGGCAATTTCCCTGCAAAATGTGAAATCGCTTCCAACGAGATCCCAGCTTCATTTGGGGTGCAAGGGCCAGGAGAAATAACTAAATGTGTCGGCGCCAAATCTTCGATATCTTCAAGCTGTAGCTCATCATTACGCTTAACTAAAACCTCTGTCCCTAATTCACAAAAATATTGATATAAATTGAATGTAAAAGAATCGTAGTTATCTATTATTAATAACATAGGAGTATATCCTACTGATTTTATAGTTTTATAAGTTGTCCTACCCCATTGGGATATTATGCATTCTGTATTACGGTAAAATCAGGTAAATCAGTACCAACGGGGGGAGTCATCATACCACAGACGCATTTTTAAAATAGAGGTACAGAGAAATGGCGGAGAGAAAGATGATGGAGAGAAAACGGACGGCATTCAAACAACCATTAATGATTATCCGAATACCGTATTATGTCAGTTCAAATTATTAAGGCTCAATCTTGGCAGACAAAATCACAATAGGTGTCACCGGCACATTTTGATAAGGGCCGGCATTTTCTGTTTTGACTTGAGAAATTTTATCAACTACGTCCATACCTTTTACTACCTTCCCAAAAACTGCATAACCAAAGTCACGCTGTCCGTGGTCAAGGAAAGCATTATCAGTCACATTAATAAAAAACTGAGCGGTGGCGCTATCCTTATCTGCGGTACGTGCCATCGCAATAGTGCCCCGAAGATTGCGCAGACCATTATCGGCTTCATTTTTAATTGGAGCCCTGGCGGCCTTCTGTTTCATATCTTTTGTGAAACCGCCACCCTGAACCATAAAACCAGGGATAACACGGTGAAAGATAGTGTTGTTATAAAATCCTTCATTGGCATACTCAACGAAATTCTTGGTAGTAATTGGTGCCTTATTGCTATCCAACTCAAGTTCGATTTCGCCTGCTGATGTTACCAACTTCACGTGAGTTTCAGCGGCCAATGCTGGGACAGCAATTGCACTGATAGCACATGCCGTCATAAGCGACACAAAAATACGTTTAAACATTAATGATTCCTTTATTTTTGAGGTCAACAATAAAACTCATAACAACAAAACTTTTTAAGTTTAATTCCCTATCGCATTAAGTTCCAAAGATTTACCTACATTTACGAGTATTTTAGGTGAACAGAGGGGAATTCCATTGATACGACGTTTATATTCGCACATTTTGATAATGGTCATTTTGTGAATAACCTCAATATTGATGCGCTTTCCACGCCAAGGAGCATAAACTGGGAACTAATGCATGTTCGACAGTATGATGATATTCATTCAAAATCTGCGCACTTGGCTTCTGAGAGTGTGCCCGTATACATTTTTTAGTATTGTTACTCGTACAAATAACAGGCACTAAAAAATGTGATATGGGCTCAACTTGACGCGTTGAAAAAATGACCTCAACCCTTTTACGACACCCTCGCTCTGGGCGAGGGTTTACGGCAGATTTTGCTAATAACAGTTAAGATAATGCCAAAGCTCTCTGGATAACTACAACGTTTCAACAACCTATCCGTTTAGCCAACGCTTTTGCAAATTGTATTGCACTACCTTCAGAAAAAGGCAGATTTAAAGAAGGCTCACATATTTCTACTTCCAATACCATCGGCTGACCATTATTGCCACGAATAAGATCAATACGCGCATAAAGAAGAGGTTGTTCAAGGTGTAAGTGTAATGTTACAGCATTGAGAACAGCAGTAGCAACCGCACGTTCATCTTCATCAGCAGAGCGTGCCTTACGAAATTCTTGTAATGGTGAATTCACTGTACCATCTGGCATAAGTAGAGCGCGCTTGCAGATAGCATGACTATAAACACCGTCAAAATAAGACAAGTTAGTCTCCCCATCACTATCAATTGACTCCAAATAGGGTTGTAATATTACATGATGACCCTTTTCTATTAGACTATTAATATGTTTAATAGCCTTATCTTCCAGTTGTCGTGCATAGCGTTTAACATCCTTCGAGTAAGCACCAACTGTGGGTTTTATCACAATTTCTTTGATTTCAGGATTCCCAGTGAAAAATTCCCGTAGAGCCTGCCGTATGTTTGTGTTGGAATTAATAAACTTACTCGGTACGATCGGTACTCCATGTGCTGCAAGATCGACCAGATAAAATTTATCAAGATTCCATCGTACTACCGATAAAGGATTAAACAGGTGTGTTAAACGTGTAATATGTTCACACCAAGCTAGAAACTTAGGTAATTGGTCTACATAATTCCAAGGAGAACGCAATAAAACAGCATAAAAGCGTGACCAATCAATGGACCTATCCTCCCAAAAACATACTTCCACGGTGAGACCAATTGTTTGGCAGGCATCAAGCAGTAATGGCATATCATAATCGTTTGGAAGACTGATTTCATCGGTAATCAAGGCAATAATATTCATAGAACAATTCCAATATTTGATCCAAAAAAAGATTATTGTGTTGGTATTCTCATTTTTCAGCGATGCAAATCTCGAAGAAACTAATTACCATGGCACAATTTCTCCCATATGCATATAGCTACCAGTTGGTCCATTACTATCGAGCAGAGCCATGCTGACAGTTGTTTTAGCTCCTGTCGAAATATCCAGTTTACCAGAACCTTCATTCATATCAGTCTTGGTATAACCAGGATGTACAGAGTTTACCTTGATCGGTGTTTCGCGTAATTCGTAAGCCAAGTGTACTGTCCAAGAGTTGACAGCGCTTTTGGAGGCACTATAGGCTGGAAGGGATTTAAACATCGGGCTATAAGAATAAGAGCTTGGATCGCTATGCATACTTAGTGAAGCGAGCAGGCTAGAAACATTAACAATACGCCCTGCTATAGATTTACGAATTAGTGGCAGAAAAGCAGTAGTTACTTCAACAATACCGAATAGATTAGTGTTGAATGTTTCCCGCCATTGTTGCAATGGCTGTTCTGATGGTTGTTTACCATACTCCTCAATTCGAATGCCTGCATTGTTGATCAAGATATCAAGGCGCCCGTATTTTCTAGTTACTTCTGTGACAGCGGCAAAGATACTATCCGTCTTCGTTACATCCAGTATTAAAGCTTCAACATTAAGGCCTTCGCTCTTCAATTTAATCGCTGCTTTGGTAGTTTCCTCATGATTGCGACCAGTTAACAATACATGGATTCCGTTTTCAGCAAGTTGGCGTACTGTTTCGAATCCAATGCCACGATTGGCACCAGTAACAAGAGCAATTTTGAATGGATATGCGGACAAATCAAATCCTCCATTTTGAAGGAAGAAAAAAAATGATAAGCGCTGATTGCTTACCAAATTAAATTATAGCTTCGCTAAAAAAGTCGCTACAGGTGGCCCGAAACGGTCTATATCAACCAGAAAAGCATCATGTCCTATCGGTGATTCCAATGGCAGGAACTGTACATTAGCACCACTTGCACTCAACCCCTCAGCAATCTGCTGCTGTTGCCATAATGGAAACAAAATGTCAGTCTGTACACCAATCACCAAAGCTTTCTCAATGTACAATCGAGACAAAGCTTCAGCAGCAGCATTACCATAAGATTCACCAAGGTCAAACCAATCCATACTACGGCTCAGATAGAGATAACTATTGGGATCAAAAGTTCGCAAAAAGCGATGTGCATGACATTCCAAATAACTTTCCACTTCAAATTCTAAACCAAACGGTTTCTCATCTACGTGATGACTAGAATTTAAGTAATTACGACCGAAACGACTGTCCCATTCTTGAGCTGAGCGGTAAGTTATCATGCCTAATTTACGAGCTATAAGCATGCCGTCTATCGGATAATTCTCCTCATCATATTGGCCCTTCCTCCAATTCGGATCAAGCCGGATAGCCTCACGTTGCAAAGAGCGGATTGCAATAGAAAACGGAAGAGAATGCACCGCTCCAGAGATATTAATATGGTTACGTGCCAGATAGGGATACCGATATAACAAAGCCAGAGCAACCATGCTTCCCATAGAAGCACCTACCACGCAAGACAAATATTCAAAGCCCAATGCAAATACAGTAAAGGCCGCTGCATCAGCCATATCCTCAATAGATAACTCAGGAAAATCCAGTCGATAGGGTTTGCCTGTATTTGGATTGACTGAGGCCGGACCTGTTGAACCTTTACAACTGCCTAATGGATTGATACAAATCACGTACCAACGATCTGTGTCAATAGGCTTTCCTGACCCTAACATATTTTCCCACCAACCAGGCGTTGGATCGTCCGCATGCGAAGCTGCATGAGCATCAGGTGAAAGACCAGCAAGGATCAAGATGACATTATTATGTTGTGCATTTAACTGCCCAAAAACCTCATAAGCTATGCGTGCACCCTTTATCACACCTCCACGCTTCATCGTAAATTCATTAGGCAGGTTGATAAATCGAGTAGTTATTGGTATGAACTCCCTCATATATTCACTCCAATTACATGATTTTTTCTTATAAAAAAACGATATGAAACAACACAGTTGTTTAATTTCAGAAGGAAGACCTCCCCAAATTAAGAGTCGTTAAGGGAAGATCCTAAAGAAGCTAACCATTCATCATCCGAGCCTTCATTAATTCCTTCGAGCAAGAAAGTAGACAGATAGCGTTCACCAGTATCTGGTAGCATTGTGAGTAATACAGAACCCTCTGGGGCGCTTTTAGCTACATTAAGTGCTGTAGCCAAAGTAGCTCCTGCTGAAATACCCACAAATATACCTTCTTCAGTGGAGAGACGCCTCGCTGTATCACGAGCAGAGACTTCATCAATCGTCAGAAGTTCATCAATAACTGTAGAATCGAGTACTTCCGGTATAAAATTAGGGGCCCAGCCCTGAATTTGATGTACATTCCATGTCTGACCTGATAGCACGGCTGCATTTTCTGGTTCGGTAGCAATGATGCGTACATTAGGCCGTGCAAGTTTTAGCATCTGACCGACGCCAGTAAGAGTTCCGCTAGTACCGAAACCAGTAACAAAGTAATCTAATCTCTTTCCTGCAAAATCACTGAGGATTTCTGCTGCTGTAGTTTCACGGTGATAGGCCGGATTGGCTGGATTTTTGAACTGATTAGATCGAAACCAACCATATTTTCTTGCTAACTCATCAGCTATACGATTTCCGCCACTACTGCCTTCGGAACCAGGGAAGAGAATAACTTTTCCTCCATAGGCTCTCATTAGCTTACGTCGTTCCTCCGAATAGGTATCAGACATCACCGCTACAAACTTGTAGCCGCGTGCTGCTGCCACCATTGCCAACGCAATACCTACATTGCCAGAGGTACATTCGCAGATTGTATCACCGGGTTTCAGTAATCCTTTAGACTCTGCATCAAGGATCACTGCAAGGGCAAGCCTATCCTTTACCGAACCACCAGGATTGAAAGACTCTACTTTCACATAGACTGTGACATGCTTAGGCGCAAGACGATTTAACTTAACGATAGGTGTATTACCGATTGTATCAAGAATACTATTGTAAAGTGGCATCAGAAAATTATCCTTCGTAAAAATACAATAGATTGGCATTAAGATTGTTTAACAGAGTCTGAGCAATTGTGGCGAAAACACTTCGTATGAAAAAAGGATATGGATATATTTCCGTATGACACAATCAACCATTATTTAGCCCTCTCTAACATCTTAAACACAGGAGCAACAATATCGAGAATAATTGCAAGCGCTTTTTCATTACTTTCTTCATCGGTTGAAGCATTAAACTCTGCCAGTTCTATTCCTAAAATTTGCTCCAAAGGAATTTCTTCAAATATTGTTTGAATTTGTGACGGCAACATACCATTCGGAACCGTGTAATCGGCGGGCAAAAAACCTGGTTCAAGTACATCCCAATCAATATGTATCCATACAGGAGAACCATCAATGGCATTCAAGATGTTTCTAGGTGTTGCTTCTGTTGGCGGGATAATCCGAACACCAGCTTTCTGTAAAAGCTCATATTCAGCAGGGTCTATATCACGAGCACCAACTAGAATGACTTGTTCAGAGCAAAGTCCTGAGCCATGCCCACTATCCCAAAGACCACAAGCAGCAGAAAGTACCATACCTCCGAGGTAGCCTGATTTTGTCGTTTCTGGGGTATTAAAATCCCCATGTGCATCAATCCACAGCACTACAGCCTCAGGATGCTCTCTTGCCACAATTGGCAATGAAGCAAGACTTGCCGAACATGTATTGGCAAGCATAACCGTACGGTTGTTGCCCTTGATACTTGTTTCAATTGCTTGCCTTAATTCAACCAGTGTTTCCTTCGCTTGAGGAAGACTGATACTCCAATCATCATTGGCAGGTGGTGCACTTTTTCCAATGAAATAGCTTTGAGTACCATAGCGTTTTTCTAATGCTTTCGCTGTACGTGCAGCACCTTCAATCATACGTGCAGCTCTATCCGCTACGCGCCCCTGAGAAACAATAAGATCAATCATGGATTAATATTTCCTTTTCATTATTGTCAGTGGAGACTTTGGGTTACCTAAAACCTTCTGCCATCATGTGCAAAAAATGTGCTAAGCTCATTTTTTCCTAAACAAAAATGGACACTTACCTGTATTCTCAATGTTTTCTTCCAAGAGACCATACTGCTGCCACTCGAGTGCATTGGAACCATAAGAACCAAGTTGTAAGGAACGAGGAAGGCCGTCATACTTATCTATGCGATCACGGATATTGAAACGAACCCTACGACCAGCTGGTGTGTCACCAGCAACAATATCGAAGCGCTCACGCGGGTTAATAACTAGAATAAAGTGCTTACCAAGATTTCTGCTCCGGCGAACTTGGTTAGCAGGGCTACTCATATTGCAGAATAACTGCATTCCGTTAAAACACATGGACCAAGATGAAGAATTAGGATCTTTACTAACGTTCTCTGGCCAAGGTACAGAGTCAATATAATGTAAATTCTGAAGAACTTTCCAACCAAACGCATGATAATCATCAACAGACTGAGCATCTATGACACTCTGTGAGAATGCCACAATAAGTGGATACGCTGTATTTAGGTCACCATCCCAATTCTTCGAGATTTCAACATATTCCTTAATTCCATTTCCCAGATGTTGGACACCACTTGTATCAAAATTTTCTATGAAGATGAATTTCAACAGATTCTTTCTAAATGCTCTTTTCGAGAAAACGCAGGGGAAATCGACATCACTAAGCCGAGATTCAATATCTCTAAAAACAGCATGGTGCCAATCTACTCCACTTTTATTTAATTGCTGCTGAGAAATTAACACATTAAGATTATGATTTTTATCTAAAATACTCACTTAAACGCCCCTTCATCAATGAAAAAATAGTTTTCTTACGAACTACCTTTGAAATCGAATCTATGGCTGTCAAAATCTTATCTATTTAGAGGACTGAATGTTTTTTCCAGAGCCAAATAGTAATTAAGGTGATGATTATCTGGGTCACTGAGAATATTGCCATTGCGGGCAATAAGCCGAACATATCAGCTAAAGCTCCACTAGCAATGACCGGGAGAGAAAATCCAATATAAGCATAAATAAAAAGACCCGCTGTTGCCCTAGCTCGATTATCTAGAGCTCTTGAAGAAAATTCGAATAAAGCCGAAAGATAGGTAAAGCCATAGCTTGCTGCACTAGTAATAGAGGTACCTAGCAGTATTAAGGTTATTGATTGAATCCAGAATCCTATAAGAAGAACAAGGAAACCGAGAGGAGTTAGTAACAATCCTAAAGCTAGTGCTTTTGGATTAGCCATCCGACGTGCAATAGGTTGGCAGAGAAAGCCTATAAAGATTGCTAAGAAAATGACAAGGCCTGTCCAACCATCAAGATCCTGAGTTTTTAGTTCTAATGGCACTACCGCAATTATCATTCCAGTTGTTGACCATGCCAGGGCCATGGCAATACCAAATACCCATGTTCTAGGCGGGAACACTGGAAGTTTGATGATCGAAACGCGCTTAGGTACATCAACACGTGGCATCTTAAGTCCAATAATGGCAAGAATAGGAGCTATTACAAATAGCACAATAAAGCTAATGGGAATAAGGGTTGGCCCCTGTATCCCTAAACTTAAACTTGTGGCCAACGCACCCCCACCAAAACCGAGAGATGTAGAAGATGTTACGATCAGGGCAGCACGCCGAGCATCATCATTCCCCATAATCTCGACCATGTAGGCCGTACCTGCTGTCGTCACTAACCCTGTACCAATACCAAGTAGTACCCGTGCAACAAAAAGACTTTCCCAGTTAGGAAATAAGACTAAAAGAAGCGTAGCAATTGTTACAAGAAACAGAGATATTGTAATAGGTAGTCGTCGACCAATTCGATCCGACAAACCACCTAATAAGAGTAGTGTTGGCATCAGGCCTGCCACATAAGCAGCAAAAGCGACAGTCACGGCAGTTGCCTTCATATTGTTTCCAGCAGCATAAACTCCGTATAATGGTGTTTGAAGATTTACAGCAAATGTCGCTGTAAATAATGCTAGAGCAAGTAAAATAATAGAAATAATTTTCGGCATAGCTGTAATTTACCTTAGAAATAACATTCTCTTTATGGGTACAATACTTATTATTGAAACAGAGTATTACAGATGCAAAAACAAAAATCAGGTTTTTTATCAATAACTAGAAGTTATTAATCTGCTCTGGCTAAGATAAAAATAATTATGATATTAAATTTATTTAAATAAAAATAATTTTTGTTGTAGTAATTCTTTTTTATTTTTTGATTAGGATTATGATGCATGGGTAAATTTTTCCGAATCTTACCCTCCTAACATTAGGAAAAACAACATGATTTATAAAAAAAACACTAAGATGGAATATTGATCACATTTTTAACATGCAAATATTAAAACCTTATAATATATTACATTAAAGAATTTAGAATTATACATAAAAAATGGGTAGCGCTATTATGAAATATTATCCACCTAAATTATTTTTTATTTTAGAGAGTGCCCATGCAAAATACGCTTAATTCCCAAGAAAATCTTTTGAACGAATAAAAAATATCAAAGGTGAATAGTAATTTAAATTAATACTGCTTAGAATTAACTTTGAAAATACATTATCTAATATATTCCCTTTTACTTCATCAAAGTTGTACTAAAGGGAAACGCCGGGGCATATATTTAAAGGTTAGATTGGCTATCAAATGTAGTGTTCACGCTCAATGAAAGTCCCTAAGATCTTATCGTGAATTTCTTCCGATATGGAGTAACCTATTGTTTTTCGATTCAGACTTTTTTAATTGACTGATGCTTTATATATATTGCCTTCCAAGCATAGTGTGCCCAGCAATTCAGCTTGTTTTGGCTTACTGAAGCCAATTTTAGAAGGTGTCTATTTCATTATGACCACAGCTCAAGGGGAATTATATTCACTTTTCGCCGACTACCTTCGCCGTTCTTTATCGGAATGCCGTTCTTTATCGGAATAAAGTTACGCCTGTCCACAAGCAGCTGCTCTCGGTATAATCACCACGCTATTTTTGTGTATTCCTCGGGGAGATAACCATTTTGACCATCAAAAACTACAACTATCATATGACTCATTTTATTACGAGCGCACCTGATATTCGCCACCTACCTCAAGATGTGGGCATTGAGGTCGCGTTTGCCGGTCGGTCAAATGCGGGTAAATCCAGCGCATTGAATGCACTGACCCGCCAAAAGAGCCTTGCGCGTACCAGTAAAACTCCTGGCCGTACTCAGTTGATTAACCTGTTCGAGGTCGAAGAAGGGGTTCGCCTGGTCGACTTGCCGGGCTATGGTTACGCTGAAGTACCAGAAGAGATGAAGCGCAAATGGCAGAAAGCCTTAGGGGAGTATCTCCAGAAACGCGAATGCCTGTTAGGGTTGGTGGTTTTGATGGATATCCGCCATCCACTGAAAGATCTGGATATGCAAATGATCGAATGGGCTGTCGTGATGCAGGTACCTGTCATGGTATTGCTGACTAAAGCCGATAAACTGGCATCCGGTGCTCGTAAAAGTCAATTGGCGAAAGTTCGTCAGGAATTAGCCTCTCTGGATGGTGATGTTCAGATCGAGTATTTCTCCACTTTGAAAAAAATCGGCATCGATAAACTAGAGCAAAAACTTGACCTTTGGTTCAATCAACCTGCCATTGAAACGGAGTAATATCCGCGCTTGATCTTATCACGCACCCATAAACCAGATATAAAAAAACGCCCCAGTCAAAAAAGATGACTGGGGCAGCTAATATTCAGCTAAATCCGATTACGTGAAGTAAAAGGTCTGAAAGATAGAACATCTTACCTCTGTACCCTACGCCGATAACTTTAACCTATTCCTTTAATCAAAAAAAGACTTTTTTGTAATTAATTTTCACAAAATACCTCGATAAAGCCACTAACATTTAAGTAAAATAGGTTACTTTGACATCATTCATGTAGTTTAATTACATATTTATGGGATCTAGATCTAATATAAAACCTAACCTAAATTCTTGTCACAAGCCTCTTCTCGGTGTGATTTAGCTTATCTCAGTTCATTAAACAAACAGTGATTTCATAAAAATCATTCAATAAAAAACCACTACTACAAAATTCAGTAATAAAAAAAGAACCGCATTTTTGCGGCTCTTTTTCAGCTTCTAAGATGACGGTTCTAAGATAAAAGGCATATCAATGTGCCTGATCCCAGTCATCACCAATCCCAACATCCACTTTTAACGGTACGTCAAGCAGCATGCTTTGTTCCATCAACTCTCGGATCTTCTGCTCTGCGGTCTCCAACTCTGATTCATGTACTTCAAATACCAGTTCATCATGAACCTGCATGATCATGCGTACATTTGGCTGCTCACTGATAATCCAGTCATCTACCGCAATCATCGCCAATTTGATGATATCCGCTGCCGTACCTTGCATCGGTGCGTTGATGGCTTCACGTTCTGATGCCTTGCGACGCATGGCATTACGCGATTTGATATCCGGCAGGTACAACCGACGACCTTCCAGTGTTTCGACAAATCCATGATCAGCCGCTTGCTGGCGTGTGCGTTCCATATAAGCCAATACACCCGGATAGCGCTCAAAATAGAGATCCATATAGCGTTGTGCTTCGCCACGCAGAATACCTAACTGACGGGATAAACCAAACGAACTCATGCCATAAATCAAGCCAAAGTTAATTGCCTTAGCACTGCGGCGTTGCTCGCTGGTCACTTGTTCCAATGGCACACCGAACACTTCCGCAGCAGTCGCACGGTGGATATCCTTACCTTGTGCAAATGCCTTTAGCAGCCCTTTATCTTGTGATAAATGAGCCATAATGCGCAGTTCAATCTGTGAATAGTCCGCCGCCATAATTCGGTAGCCTTCCGGCGCAATAAATGCCTGACGAATACGTCGTCCTTCCTCATTACGGACAGGAATGTTTTGCAAATTCGGATCGCGGGAAGAAAGACGCCCTGTCGCAGTTACCGCCTGATGATAAGAAGTATGAACACGATTTGTCAGTGGATTCACCATCTGAGGCAATTTATCCGTATAAGTGGATTTCAGTTTTGCCAGACCACGATGCTCCAGAATCACTCTTGGCAATGCATGGTTCTCCGCCAATTCTTCCAACACTTCTTCATTCGTTGATGGTGCGCCATTCGGCGTCTTTTTCAGCACAGGTAAGTTCATTTTTTCAAATAGAATGACTTGCAACTGTTTTGGCGAAGCCAGATTGAATTCTTCCCCTGCCAACTCATAAGCGGATTTTTCCAATTCATCTAAACGTGCAGTGATTTCCCTTGAATGTTCTGCCAGCGTTTGAGCGTTGATCAATACCCCCGTTCTTTCCATACGGGACAGCACCGGCACCAGCGGCATTTCGATCTTCTGGAAAACTTTTTTCAGGGTTGGGACGCTTTCTAACTGAGGATACATGGCCTGATGCAGTCTCAAAGTCACATCCGCATCTTCTGCTGCATATTTTGAGGCTTCCTCTAATGCAATTTGATTGAAGGTAAGTTGTTTTTTGCCCTTGCCCGCAATTTCTTCAAATGTCGTAGTTTTATAGCCTAAGTGACGATCAGCAAGGCTATCCATGTCATGCCGACCGCCGACACTGTTCAAAACATACGATTCCAGCATGGTATCAAAAACAATGCCATGCAAAGCAATGTCATAACGCGCCAGAACACCACGATCAAACTTCAGGTTTTGACCAATCTTAGGCAAGTTAGCATCTTCCAGTAGCGGCTTTAATGCGGCAAGAACTTCATGTAGATCCAATTGCTGTGGCGCATCCAGATAATCGTGTCCCAATGGCAGATAAGCAGCTTCAACTTCTGATTCTCCTGCTTCTGATTCCCCCACGGCAATGGCAAAAGACATTCCCACCAGATTGGCTGTCAGGGTGTCCAAACCGTCGGTTTCAGTATCAAAAGAGAATGCCGGAGCCTGTTTCAGTTTTTCAATCCACTCATCAAGGGATTGGCGTTCAAGGATGGTTTGATAGCTTTCCGGCGAAATTTTGACAGCAGTGGGTTCAATTGACACTGATTCTGATTTATCTGATTTATTAATAGCGCCTGCGGCGGGTTTCTGTCCGCTCCTTTCCAGCCAACTACCATTCTGTACGTCACTGATCCAACGTTTAAACTCATAATGACTGAATAGTGTCAACAATTCATCCGTATCCGGCGGCATAACGGAAAGCGCCAGACAGGCTTTATCCAGCTCAATGTCGGTTTTGATGGTCGCCAGTTGGTAGGAAAGAAAAGCCACCTCTTTATGCTGCTCCATTTTACCGCCCAATGTTTTGGCTCCACGGAAACCAAGTGCAGCGATTTCATCAAGTCGGTTATAGATCTCATTCAATCCACCGATACCCTGCAATAGCCCCTGAGCTGTTTTTGCACCCACTCCCGGCACACCCGGAATATTATCGGAAGAATCCCCCATTAAGGCGAGAAAATCGATAATCAGTTCAGGAGGAATACCATATTTTTCCGTAACTTCTTCTGGCCCCAAAATGGTGTTAGTCATAGTGTTAATCAACGTGATATTTGGCGTAACTAATTGCGCCATATCTTTATCACCTGTGCTGATCAGAACTGAACGGCCCTCTTTTTCAGCCTGCAAGGCCAATGTACCGATAACATCGTCAGCCTCAACACCCGGAACAACCAGAATTGGCAGCCCCATTGCCTTGACCATCTTGTGCAACGGCTCAATCTGCGAACGCAAATCATCCGGCATTGGCGGTCGATGAGATTTATATTCAGCAAATAGTTCATCACGGAACGTTTTGCCCTTGGCATCAAATACAACCGCCACATGACTCGGTTTGTACTGTATGATTAAACTTCGCAGCATGTTCAGCACGCCATACATGGCGCCCGTCGGTTCTCCTGAACTGTTTGTCAGTGGAGGAAACGCATGGTATGCACGATAAAGGTATGAAGAACCATCAACCAAAATCAGGGGATTGTCTGCTATCTGTGCCATAAAATTTTCTTCGTCGTTCTGTGAGATGATTAAAGAATAGAATGCCATACTGCGTCGCTATAAACGAATTTTGCGGTAATTTTCTCGTACTGACTTGCATATTATGACAAATATTTTGATGAATACGCTGTGGATAACTTTGTGCACAAAAAATGGCACATAAAACAGATTTATGTTTATAACCGTAAAAAGTAAATAACAGGAGGTTAAAATCAATGAATTACGCGGAAAATTAAAGAAATATTACAACCGTTTTAAAATCACTGAGTTGTGGATATTACCGGAGTTTATGTTATGAAATGTATTTTTTGGCAAGTATTGTGCCAACCTTATTATGGCTGGCACAATACCTATATTATTTTATATTAATATTCGCGTCTTGTTTCTTACGTCACCATCCTGTGACTTATTTTTTGTTCACCAGAGAGTTCACTACCTCAGAGAATTTCTGACCATAATCCAGAGTGGAACTGGATTCGATGCCGGCATTGTTAATCAAATATTTGCCCTTAACAAAGACAGCCGGAACACCTCTCAAACCAAGTTCTTTAGCCGCCTGACGCTCTTTATTTGCCACAGATTTCACAATAAAGCTATTCAATGCTGCATCATACTCTTCACCAGATACACCCGCTTTGATGAAAGCATTACGGATGTCTTCTTTACTCTTGATGGTTTGATTTTTTTGAATACCCTCAAACAAAATTGGTGTGACTTTATCTTCAACCTTCATGACAATAGCGACGGCCCAAGCATCAGTCAATTCCTTACCCAAAGGCCCCAGAAAATCAACATGATAACGTTCATTCGTCACACCAGCTGGCAAATTTTTCTTGATAGTTGAACGAACATGGTAAGTGTTTTCAAACTGATAGCAGTGAGGGCAATAAAAAGAGAAAAACTCTAACACCTGAGGCTGGTTCGCAACCGGATTTCTTAACTCAGTATACTGTTTGCCTTCAGAAAAACCGGAAGCGGATGCATTAAATACCATGAACGCTCCTACCAATAATAGCCAAAATTTTTTCATAGTGGTCTCCAAAAAAATTAATACATCGGATTGAGTTGTAAAGGTGGTTCCTGCAACAACCGGACTTGTTCAGAAAAAAGGCCCACTTGCTTATGCCAAAAATCACTATCAGCCATCCACGGAAACGCTTTTGGAAAAGCGGGATCTTGCCAGCGACGAGCAACCCAAGCTAAATAATAGATCATTCGCATAGCACGCAGAGGTTCTATTAACGCCAATGTCTTGGAATCAAATTCCATAAACTGACCATATGACTCCAGCAAAATATCCAACTGGATCAGTCGCTCTTGCCGTGAGCCATTGAGCAACATCCACAAATCCTGAACAGCAGGGCCATTACGGGCATCATCAAGATCTACAAACCATGCTTCATCGCGCCACAAGATATTGCCAGCATGACAATCCCCATGCAGCCGCAATACTTGCCAGTTATCGTGCCATTGGCTTGCTACTGCCTGATTTAATTCATCCAGCGCAGCCAAAAAGCCCTGTTTATGCCGAGCTGGGATTAGCTCACATTCAGCCAAATATTGATACGGCTGATATAAATATTCATTCAAATTAAGAGTGGGACGCGCCGAAAATGTTTTTTTTACTCCAATTTGATGCACTCTTCCCAACAATCGACCAACATCTTCCAATTGTTCAAAATTATCTAATTCGTACTGGCGACCTCCCACACTGGGGAAAATGGTAAAAAAGAAACCGCCATGATTCAGTACGGTCTGTCCGTCAAACTTCAACGGTGCCGCTATTGGCAAATCGGCTTGCTGCAATTCATGCGCAAGATCATGTTCCTCTTGGATTTGCTGTTGGCTCCAACGCAAGGGACGATAAAACTTCACAACATAGCGTTTGCGGTTCTCATCTATGAACTGATATACACGATTCTCATAGCTATTCAGTTCGGTCAGCCCAGAATCAAGATACAAGCCAGACTGCACCAACGCATCCATAATTAAATCTGGTGTAATATTCTGAAAATTAAAAGCTTTCTCTTCCGTCACAACACAGTTCTCTCTTCATCAATCTTTAATAATGCCCCGGGCACGCAGTAACGCGGTCTTAAAATCTTCTTCATAATCTTTTTTCAATCCGGGGATTTCTGCATGGCTATCCGTACCACGCATTTTCAGGTGATAAATAAGAATATCATCCGTTAATTCAGACAACTGCCCCTTGAATCCCGCTTCATCAGCCAGTTTTTGCAAAAGCTCCACCAAATTTAAATCCGACTCATTCTTCCATACTGGATGTAAAAGTTCGATAACTTCATTGAGGTGGTGATACTTCATTATTTTTAGTTCCTTATAAATAACTAAACAAATTAGCAAGGTTAATGGCTCTGAGAAAGCATTGGTCTGTCAATCAGTGTAAAGTTATACTGCCACTTCAAAGCAGCATGGTTAGATATTGATTTAAAAATGTTATATACCCAAACATTAAATATTTCATTGCCCAATATCAGGTGATTTAACATGACGCATCCAAAAATCAGTGGCGCAATTCTGGCTGGAGGGCTATCCACCCGCATGGGCGGAAATGACAAAGGATTGCTACAATTCGATGGCTTACCACTATACCAACACATCGCTACAAAGTTGCAGCCACAGGTTCATGAGTTGTTGATTAACGCCAATCGCAATCTGGGGATTTATCAGCAGAGTGGCTATCCAATCATACCGGATATTATTACCGATTTTTCTGGGCCACTAGCTGGTATGCTGGCAGTTTTAAAAAAAGCCCTCAATGAATGGGTGGTGTTTGTTCCATGCGATGTTCCCGATTACCCTGAAGACCTCGTAGCAAAACTGTGGCACTACAAACAAAACGCTTGGGCCGCTTATGCACATGATTGCGAGCGCGCACATCCTACCTTGGCATTAATGCACCGCAACCTGATACCGCGTCTGGAAAGTTACCTCGCATTGGGGGATCGGAAACTGATGTTCTTTATGCAGATGATTAAGGCAAAAGCGGTCTATTTCCCCACGCCTAACGCTTTCATCAATTTAAATACACCTGAAGATCACCGTAACTGGGAATACCAATATAGGGAACTCCTTCAGGAGTCAGCATGAATCGCAATATCAATACCATTGACACTACACTGCCCATTCTGGGTATTACTGCTTATAGTGGAACCGGAAAAACGACGCTATTAAAACAGGTCATTCCACTATTGCGCCAACAGCGCATCCGGGTTGGGTTGATTAAGCATACTCACCATAATATGGATGTTGATAAACCGGGCAAAGATAGCTATGAACTGTGCAAAGCGGGTGCGACTCAGACGCTGGTCGCCAGCCAGCAACGTTGGGCATTGATGACTGAGACTCCAGATTTGCCAGAGCTAAATCTTCACTACCTCGCCAGTCGATTTGATGCAAATTCACTGGATCTGATTCTGGTGGAAGGATTCAAACAAGAACCGATCCCAAAAATCGCGTTGTATCGAAATAGCCTAAGCCGAAATAGCATAAACCTTGGTTTTGATGAAATCCTAGATCCTTATGTACTCGCCATTGCCAGTGACATTCCACTGGAAACATCACTTCCACAGCTCGATATCAATCAACCAGAACAGATCACAGTCTTTATTGCTGAATGGTTGTACTCACAAAAAACCAGAAGGTATTGAGGATGATAGGCAGTTAACCAAGCACAAAAAAGCGGGTTGTTGGGTACATGTGGATGGCGCTTTTGGACTCTGGGCGCGGGCATCAAAGGAAAAATCCGCTTTAGTAAAAGGCGTTGAAGCTGCTGACTCTTGGGCGGTGGATGCTCATAAATGGCTTAATACCCCGTACGATTGTGGCATGTGTATCGTACGTAACAAGCAAATGCAAAGAGAAGTCATGACAACCTCGGCTGCCTATGTGGAGACGCCAGATATGTGGCAGGCAAAAGACATGCTGCCAGAGTTCTCCGGCAGAGCGAGAGCAGTTGAAGTTTGGGCGGCAATTGCAGAGCTTGGCTCACAGGGAATTGAGGCACTGGTTGATTGCTGCTGTTTATACACAAAAATATTGGCAAAAGGGCTGGAGTCACTCGGTTTTACCATTCTCAATGACATAGTGCTTAATCAGGTCGTAGCTTGCTTCCCCGATACCCATTTGCAGCGCGCAATGTTACACAAAGTACAGCAATCCGGTGAATGCTGGTTTGGACAAACAACGTGGCAAGGGCAAGAAGCCATTCGTCTCAGCGTCAGCTCCTGGGCTACCACAGAAGATGATATTCAACGCAGCTTGAAAGCAATTTCTACCGCTATTGGCGAGATTAAACAACAGGCTGTTTAAAATCTGCCTTATATATGACAGCAGAAATTATATTGTCAAAAATCCAAACGCCCTGATAGTCATATCAAGGGCGTGAAATCATAGGTTCTTTGCCTAAGATATTTATGCCATAAACATCATAGTTGCCCATTTCTAACCGATAATCTGGTGAAATCGTATAATCCACTAACTTACCCGAAGGTTTTAGGTTACAAGCAATGTTATAGAACATGCTCTCAAGATCTTTGAGCGATTCAGCATAATTAAACAACCAAGCTGCAACAACGAGATAAAACTTGTCAAATGATTCCATATCGCAAACATTTCGGATATGAAACTCGAGATCATTACCAGATTGTTTCGATTTTGCCCTGGCAAACTCTATCATTTTTTCTGAGATATCTATACCGACAACTTTTGCTGCCCCACAATTGCGAAGCTTCCGACCGAAATACCCATTTCCACAAGCTATATCCAGAACTGATTTACCATGTACATTATCGAGGATAGTACGTACTTCTACCTTAATGTGAGCTGCAGCCTTCATAAAATGTTCATAGCGATCAGCGATGAAGTTATAATCTAAATTTTTTTCAATCATTACTATTACCATCTGATATTACTTTTATTAGAGGTAAATAGAGGGTAAAGTAATCCTGTTTTCCATTTAATGGCAAGTGAAAAATCACCTGCCATTTATCCTGATATACCTTTGCCTTACTTACCTTCCGGCATCAAACCAATAAATGAGGTCTTTTTCCGTGGCTCAGTCATCAATGCTTCCAGTTTTTCCACACAACGTAAGTAATGAGGAGTTTTCTTATGCGCCGCAACAGCCTCTTCATCGTTATAGGCTTCATAGATATAGAAGCGAGTCGGGATATTTTCATCACGCAGTACATCAAATCGTAAATTGCCCGGCTCTTTAATAGAGCCGAGATGATTATCCCGGAATACTTCGATAAATTCGTCTATCTTGTCGGCTTTAACGTTAATCTCAACGAATGTGACATGCATATTATTCCCCCTTGGCTTTTTCACTCAGGAAAATTTCATAAGCCTGAGCGGGTTTCTCATTGTGATGCACCACTGCCTGCACCGCTTTCAGCATTGCAACAGGCGCTTCCGATTGGAAGATGTTGCGCCCCATGTCTACCCCAGATGCACCCTGATCTATCGCCTGATAGCACATATTCAGTGCATCCAGCTCCGGTAATTTCTTACCACCCGCAATGACAATCGGCACTGGACAACCTCCTGCAATCCGCTCAAAACCGCTATCAACATAATAGGTTTTGATAATGTTCGCCCCCATTTCGGCTGCAATTCGAGTCGCCAGCGAGAAGTAACGTTGGTCACGAGCCATATCTTTACCGACCCCCGTCACTGCCATCGTTGGCATCCCATAACGCATCCCCTGATCCACCAGCTTGATAATATTCTTGATGGATTGGTGTTCGTGCTCTGAACCGATATAAACCTGTGCCGCCACCGCACAGACGTTAAGACGAAGTGCATCTTCCATTGCCACCGCAACCGCTTCATTGGATAGCTCAGTCAGAATGGAATTGGCACCAGACGCGCGTAAGACCACAGGTTTATTGGTTGCAGGCGGAACCTGACTGCGCAGAATACCACGGGTACACATCAGCACATCGGTATGTTCAAATAGCGGGGCGATATTAATATCAATACGCTCCAAACCCGTTGTTGGCCCCTGAAAATAACCGTGGTCAAATGCCAGCATCACCGTTTTATTGGTAGCGGGATTGAAAATTCGAGACAAACGGGACTGCATACCCCAATCCAACGCACCACAGCCTTTCAGTTCAAACAGCGTGTTCTTTTGCGGTGTATCAATGCCAAAATCTTTACCGTCTTTGATATCATCTAAATCTGCCATTTCTTCCTCCAGAAAGGTGTCAGAGTCAGGCTGCATGTCAGCCCCATGAATCAGAAATCATCTTGATTAGAAATCGTACTGATTGATATTATCTTTGGTGAAAATCACCCGCTCCGGCATAACAACGATACCGTTGCCTTTCGCTTCATAACGGTATCCCTGCACGCTGTTAGGTGAAATTTCAACATAGCCAACATCAGGAATATTCAATTTATCTCCCACATTCAAATCGCCTTTTTGCAATATCTCATTAGCAACACGAATGGCGATTTTGCCCTGCTTGACCACATCCCACAGAGCGAACTGTTTGACCGTACCATTTTCAACATAAGGGCGCATTACATTTGGGGTACTGAACCCAACGATCGCAACATCCTGCCGCTTCAGGTTTTCTGCTGCTTGAGCTGCCGCTGGCAAAGCGTTGGCATCAGGAGCAATAATCGCATCCAAATCCTCCCATGCTTTCAAAATGCCTTCCGCTGTCTGCAAAGATTTAGTGGCATCGTTATACCCAAACCGAGTGGTGACAATTTCCCAATTCGGATGTTCCTTTGCAATTTTCGCTTTGGCCTCTTTCACCCACTGGTTCTGATCCGTCACTGTCGGGCTTGAATAGAAAAATGCCACTTTCGCTTTCTCTTTTTTTACCTGATTGGCAGCCATATCCACCAAAAGCTCCCCCAACTGTTTTGAAGTTCCTTGGGTGATATAGATAGAACGACATTCTGGTGATGTATCTGAATCCCACGTCAATACTTTTCAGGAGTGTCTTTTACGTTCCAAAAATATGTTGTTGTAAAACAGAAGACTACCAGTGTTGCTACTAATCACAAATTTGGTAACGATACTGATAAAATTACTGGCACTGAACAACAATACATTAAGATCCAGCATCCATAGATTAACCATGTCAAAAAGCAGTATTTACGCCACCAATAGCACCGTTCCAGCCGTAACGTTGCTGAGATAATCAGCTTAACGACCCTGTTCAAACACCTATCCAGTGCCAACGTCACCAGTAGGACAAGGCTGACTGGTGCACTATCAGTAAAATTCATAGTCAGTTTCAGGAAAAACGGATCATCTGTATTAGTGATAGCATCACCGTGTAACATCACTGTAATTTATGGAATTCTGAGCTTTCGTTTTTGACACTAATACAACTAAGTATGAATATTTATTTATTAAAAGTATTTTTGTTCAAAACTTTAATTCATAATTTGGAATTATTGCAGTATTTTGATCACACTCTGTGGAAAAATTAAAATTATGTGAAAATATGTTCAAATTTTCACAAAAAGACTCTGGCGCATCAGGAGCTTTCGTGCTTATTCTTTCTTTGTGGATAAAAATGTCGACCAAATCAACTAAGAAACAATTAGTATCAGAGAGAAATATGTTATCTGAAGAAACTGACTATTCAAGTCACAACTATCCAGGAAATAGCATAAGTGAAGAAGAACTAATGGCCCGAATTGCCTGGTTTTACTATCACGATGGTCTGACGCAAGGGGACATCGGTGAATTGCTTGGCCTCAATCGCCTCAAGGTCTCCCGTCTGTTAGAGAAAGGACGGCAGTCTGGCGTGATCCGCGTTCAGATCAATTCACGCTATGAAGGGTGTTTGGAATTGGAAGATACCTTGCAAAAACGCTTTAATCTCAGACAGATTCGCGTATTACCTACCCTTGATGGCATGAATCTGAATGCCCGTCTCGGTATCGGAGCCGCTCACCTGTTGATGGCGCTGATTGAGCCTTATCAGCTATTGGCGATTGGATTTGGCGAAACTCCCATGTGCACTTTACAGCACCTGAGCGGTTTTATCTCATCCCAGCGAATTCGACTGGTGACGCTATCGGGAGGTGTTGGCTCTTATATGACTGGCATCGGTCAACTTGATGCAGCCTGTCCTGTCAGCATCATTCCTGCACCACTGCGAGCCTCCACACATCAAGTTGCGGCAACATTCCGCGAAGAACGCAGTGTACGGGACGTGATTTTGGCTGCTTGTGCAGCCGATACTGCCATTGTCGGGATTGGCGCTATCAAACAGAAGCAAAACGCAACAATTATGCGTTCCGGCTATATTAGTGATGGCGAACAATTGATGTTTGGCCGCAAAGGTGCTGTCGGAGACATTCTTGGTTACTTCTTCAACATGGAAGGTGAATTGGTCAGTGATATTGATATCCATAAGGAACTGATCGGTATCTCCTTGCCAGAGATGAAAAACATCCCGAATGTGATTGGTGTAGCGGGTGGCATCGAAAAAGCAGACGCTATCGTTGCTGCGCTGAACGGAGGCCATATCAATTCACTGGTGACAGAAGAACAGACTGCGAGAGCTATGCTAATTTGATCAACTAATAATCGCCACCCATCCCCTGTGCCATATCGAATAAAAAGAAGATAACAACAGACGAGGATAGCATCATGAATCAACGCGCTCATGTTCACCCATCAAGGAAGTATCTGATGGCGCTTGATGCAGGAACTGGCAGTATCCGTGCAGTTATATTTGATCTCGAAGGGAATCAGGTTTCCGTTGGGCAAACTGAGTGGATACACCAACCTGTACCGAATGTTGCGGGTTCGATGGAATTTGATCTGAAAAACAACTGGCAACTGGCCTGCCAATGCATTCGGCAGGCACTGCAAAAGGCGGAACTGCCTGCCAACGCGATTCAGGGCGTTGCCGCCTGTTCAATGCGAGAAGGCATTGTCCTTTATAATCGCAGTGGCGATCCTATCTGGGCGTGTGCCAATGTAGATGCCCGCTCCAGTCATGAAGTCAGCGAGCTGAAAGAGCTTTACAACAATACCTTTGAGTATGACGTCTACCGCTACTCCGGCCAAACATTGGCATTGGGGGCAATGCCGCGCCTGCTTTGGCTGGCGCATCATCGTCCCGATATCTATCGGCAAGCCAGCACCTTAACCATGATCAGTGATTGGCTGGCTTATATTTTAAGCGGTGAGCTGGCCGTTGACCCCTCTAACGCGGGCACAACAGGCATGCTGGATTTAGTCAGCCGCAATTGGCGCCCAAGCCTGCTGGAAATGGCCGGACTGCGATCCAATATTCTCTCCCCCGTCAAAGAAACAGGAACCTTGCTCGGCTATATCACGGAACAAGCAGCGGCAGAATGTGGCCTGAGCAGCGGTACACCCGTGATTATGGGCGGTGGGGACGTTCAACTCGGCTGTCTTGGTATTGGTGTCGTCAAACCCGCCCAAACTGCAGTACTCGGCGGAACATTCTGGCAGCAAGTTGTTAACCTGCCGGAACCGATCACTGATCCAAACATGAATATCCGCATCAACCCGCATGTTATCCCCGGCATGGCACAGGCAGAATCCATCAGTTTCTTTACTGGCCTCACCATGCGTTGGTTCCGTGATGCTTTCTGCGCAGAAGAAAAATTGCTGGCAGAACGATTGGGCGTTGATACTTACAATCTGCTGGAAGATATGGCAGCGCGGGTTCCTGCCGGAGCACATGGTGTTATGCCGATTTTCTCCGATGTCATGCGCTTTAAATCGTGGTATCACGCTGCTCCGTCTTTCCTCAACCTCTCGATTGATCCGGAAAAATGCAATAAGGCAACGCTATTTCGCGCACTGGAAGAGAACGCGGCTATTGTCTCAGCGTGCAACCTCGATATGGTTTCGTCATTCTCTGGCGTTCAACCTGATTCACTGGTATTTGCAGGTGGCGGCTCAAAAGGCAAACTCTGGAGCCAAATTCTCTCTGACGTTACCGGGCTGCCAGTACGAGTACCCGTGGTTAAAGAAGCAACTGCTCTGGGTTGTGCGATTGCCGCAGGTGTTGGCGTTGGGTTATATAACTCACTGCCCGCCACAGGAGAAAAATTGGTACGTTGGGAGCGGGAATACCAGCCGAATTTAAGCCACCGCGAGGTTTATCAAAAAGCGAAGAAAGATTGGCAAGCGGTATATGCAGACCAACTTCATCTGGTGGATGATGGGTTAACGACTTCATTGTGGAAAGCGCCGGGGTTGTAATCTCTATTAACAAGCATAACAGAGCAAGTAGGGCGGCTTGCTCTGTTATGATAAAGACATACTACTGACCAAGCATTTGCTAAACATCCTACATCCTTGCATAGCGATATTTTTCTGTTTGAAAACAATCAATCAACAATGGCATTCATAACAATTTCAGGCACTGTTGGACGCCCACTTATTAAATAAGTAGCCACGAATGTTACGTCAGCGTATACAACACTATCAACCAAAATTTGTTGTTCGAAATTAACCCGATTACGCTTTTCGTTCTTGGTAACTTTTTTTGCCAGAGCTGTAAGTCCAAAGTGTGCAGTGCCTGCGAGCTTAAAGCGACCGAACAATGGATTGCCGAACAACAGCACATTCTGCCTGATTGTGACTGGCAGCACATCACCTTTACGATGCCCCATGTACTCTGGCCTTTCTTCAACGACAACTGCCGCTGCTCAATGAGCTGTTTCGTTGTGCCACCCAAGCGATGCTCCGCTTTGCCCGAAAAATGGGCATTGAAATCAGAATTTTCTGTGCGCTGCACACCTACGGTCGTCAGCTGAACCAGCATCCTCATATTCATTTGTCGGTGACCCAAGGTGGCCTGGATCTCAAACAGGGGTCTGGCGCAGGCTGTTTTTTAAGAAAAAGGTCGTGGAGTCTATCTAGTGCATAGCCGTCGTCAGGCTGCTGCGTACCCGCTACGACAGGGCAGCTCCCGCTTTGTGCCCCGGCCTGGGTCATATACGCGATTATCGCCAGTGGTGTCGTTACCTGGAAGCGCAATATCAGCGCCGTTGGAAAGTGTACTTCGCCAAAAGAGGGACGGTCGTGCACCAATATTACGATCACCGGACACAGCAACACCGACAGCAGGAGCTGACACAGGAAGAGATGTTACGCCGCTATACCAGCCACATTCCGGCCGCCACTTTAAAATGGTTTGCTATTACGGTTTTCTGGCCAACCGCAAACGGGGCACGCTGTTGCCACGGGTCTATAAAGTGCTGGAAATGGAAGTGCGAACAAAACCGGTGAAACCGGGCTTCGCGGTGCTGATGAAGGGATTTTTGGGCACCGTTCCTTATCAATGTCTCTTGTGTGGTAACCGTCTGCGTTTTGCGGGCACCCAGAGGGGGCTGAGGGCGGCGGAATTACTGTCAGAGAGGCTTCATCGGATGGAGCGAAAACGATGGCTGCAAACGTCTTCTTAGGATCAATGTGCCTAAAAAACGGGTTTTAGGTTAAAAACCCGACTAAAACGGATTTATTATACGAAAGAGTACACCATATCTTGTCCTGACTGACGTTTATAAATGCAGTTTTGGATCAGACATCAGCGAAAAGAAGTGATTCAATTTCCTAACCATCAAGACCAGAGCCTTGCCGAGCTCGGCTAATCAGGGCATATACCTGCCGCCGGGATAAACCCAATGTCTGAACAGCAGCATCAGCGGCTTGATGACCGACCGTATTAAGCACTGCCAGTGGTTCAATGACCTCATTTCTGCGTTGAGCTTCTTGCCATGCCTTATCAGGCAATGTCATCACGCCCCGCTCGGTAATTTGTGGTGTGTCTAACATGCTCACACTTCACTTTAGTGCACACGAATACTGAGTATAATCGTGTTTAGTGCAGCCGACTTCTGACATTATTTTATCAGAAGTCATATACACACCAGGCTCTAATCCCTATTAATTGGTGCAGTCGTCTTCTAAAAATGACAATGGCTCACTGAAGCCGAATATATGTTTGCGACTACGTTGTCAGAAAAATTCACTCACCCACTTGAATTAAGTCAGTGTCCATATATCGGGTTAATTAGTAAAGAATTTCAACTTGCACAGGATCACTTATTATTTTAATAATCTCAGTGTTGGTTTTTTCAAATTCGACTTGATATTTTTCAGTATTAATGCCTGAGATAATATTATCTAGATAAGTATACGCGAATCTTATTGATTTATTTTTAGCCCAATTTGGCAGTAAGTCTATGTAATAGTTAAAAACTATGAAACCTTTTTTTTATTCACGTAAGTGATATTCAAAATCTCTTTTACCATCATTCTACCGTAACAGAAATCACCATTTCTATTAAATTCTTTTTTTCCTAAATCAGTAAGTATCCATATCTTATTCTTTCCTTTTAAATTTGATTTAACTAAACCAGAATCAACAAGAGACTCCATTCTAGCATTGACCCATATAGAATTATCACTATTTGAAGCTGGCCATTCAGTTTCTCCTAAACATAAATCAATTTTTTTATCGATTTCTTCTTGCACTTTGTTTATATAAAATTTAAGTTCTTCTGAATGGCAAGAAAAAGACAAAAAAGACAAAAAAGACAAAAAAGACAAAAAAATTATTTTCATTAGTTACATTCCTCATCGAATTCTGAAATAGCATCACTAACACTTTTATATTTATTTTTTGTAATAAATTCATTAACATAATCCCAATAATAATCAGAAATACCAGCATCTTCATTATTATATTTTATCTCATATGTAATGAACTCAACGGGGGATTCTCCAAATACATCTTCTTTATTAATTTTTTTCTTTGATAATATCATATAATAAGTCCCGTTCTTGACTCTTAGTTCATAATCTTGTATTTTTATTTCAGATGAAGATAATTTAAAATCAAACCAGGTGAAAGTATTATCATTTGGAACAGGAATTATATTAAATATCTTATCTTTATTTTTTATAAAGATTGTTAAAGTGTTGCTTGGATGTGATGTGTTATTTTCAAATTCCGCATAAAAAACCACATCTTTTTTTCCATCTCCATTTAAATCTAAAAAATTAGCACCATTATTTAGATTTACTTTACTCCCGTTACAAGATAATGTATCAAATGAAAAGATAAAGATAAAGATGAAATAATATTTAATTCTCATTTAAGTAACTCCTTACTAATCTAAATCCAACATCTGGAAGAAAATAATTTGAACTATGCATATCACAGCTTGATAAACTCTTTGAGTGAGAAAGATAACTACCCCCACAAAAATAATACATTTTAGTTCCATTAAAATCATAAATGTGGTAAATCCACTCAGAAACATTTCCACTCATATCATATAAACCTAAATCATTTGGAGATAATTTACCTACTATCTGTGTGCCAAAATGATTTAGATTAAATTCAGGATACCATGCTACTTTTTTGGGGTCATTACTCCCTGAATGATAATATCCATATCTTCCTAATCGTAATGCAGGCTTTCCACCTCTTGCTGCAACATGCCATTCATTTAATGTAGGTAAACGATAACCATTAGCTTTTTTATTTATATAAATGTTTAATTCTTTTTTTTTCTTAATAATTTCATTTCCTTTTTGTAAATATACAGGGTTGAGATTTGATTTTTCACTTAATGCATTTGAAAAGATAATAGTATCTAACCATTCAATATTAGTTACAGGATGTTTCCCATTATCTTGTTCAGAGGGAAGACAATCTTCATAAGATGCACCATTACAGCCATCATCAAATTCATAACCATTTAATATTGCCCATTCATATATTTCTTTATATAGTGAATAGGTTACTTCATTTTTCATTATATAAAATGAATCTAATTTAACGTTAAAATTAGATTCATAATCTTGAACACCAAATACATTACCTACATAAAAATCACCTCCTTCAACAAAACTAAATTTAATTTCATTAAACGAATATGATTTCACTGACATAACTATAGATAAAAATAAAACAATAAATTTCATTTTATTATTTCCAATTTTTATATTTCAATGTTACTAATGGGATATGAGCAGCAGGTCAAAATATATCCTTCTGATATTTTTTCTCTAGATATACCTCCTGAGTGCTCTAAGTTAACCTTACCAGAAACAAGTTTAACTCTACATTTCCCACAATATCCAGAGGCACAATGATACTTTAATTTTATATCATTCTTATAAGCACATTTTAAAATTGTTTCATCAGATGAGATATCGAGAACATCATTTCCTATTTTTAGCTTAAACATATTCATTGCCATTCTAATTTATGTTTTAATCTTGAAATTATTTCTTTTCTTATATTTTTATTCTCTTTAACGAAAGTATCAGTAGCAACTGCGTTTTCGTTAATTCTTCTTAATAAGTATGGTAATGATTTATCAATTGGACCATATGGTAAATATTTGCATGTTTTAATACCATTAAAAGCTAGTTCTGATGAAATATCATCTCTAATTCCATATAACTGTCCGATCCAAAACGATCTATTTTTCAATTCATTTTCATTTAATATAGTTGATATGCTTTTTTCATTATGAGTTGCAAAGAAAGGATAAAAAAAATCTATTTCTTTTGAAATAAATTTAACTAAAAAATGGTAATTTGAATCAGTGTCTTCTTTTTTTGAAAAGAATGTTCCAACTGATTTTTCTTTATTGTTAGTTTCCTCTTCTAAATAAGCTCCTCTGACAATTTTAACACCAGCTTTAATATTGTTATTAATAGCAATACTGTGAATCATCGTCAAAAGATCAACTGCTTCTTTTTTATAAGACTGTATTGTCAATGTTATAATAGGTGAAGATTTATTATATTTAATCATACAATCTATTGCAATTTTATCCACTGCTGTTTGAATCCAAGACTGCTCTGCATCGATCATTACTCTAACAGACTTGAGTTCTGCATAAGAAAATATTTTATTATAACGTTTTAATATTCTATCCCAAGAATTTATATTCTCTCCAAAAAAATTAATATCTTTTGCTTTTTTTTCGTAAACATGAATTGAACCTAATGATGAGGGTTTAATAACAACATACGGTATGTTTTTTTCTTCACTAGCAAGATCAATCAATTTCAATGTTGATTCAACAGCATTATCAAAGAAAATCTCATCATTTTCCCCTTCAATTGCATAATCTAATACACTGTAAATATTATTTTTTGATAAAATTCTTACATTATTTCTTACCTCGTTTATGTTCCTCCCTCCAAAATAAACTCCATTTAAAAAACCAATAAGAAATTTATTGTTTTTAATTAAGGTGAATCTGATTATTTTCAAAGAAACACTCTTTGTGATTTTATTTGTTAATAATAAAGTAACAAAGAATTTTAAAAAAAGAGTTGATACGCTGTATCTAGAATACAATGATATATTATCTTCTAATAGGTTATTATTTTTCAATTTATTATCATTCATTATTTATAGCTTATATATTAAACAATTTATGAATTATTTAAATTTCAGTTCCTAGTAGTGGGTCAGTGAAAGATCCACTACTAAAAAAAGATAATTTAAATTTCAGCAGTCTGTCCGCGGTAAAGACGACGAATTATATTATCGTCATCAAACTCTTCTCTTTCATGAATAACTCTTCTGTTATCCATTATAACTAAATCTCCTTTCTCCCAATAATGCTTATAATAATAACGAGGATTTTTCATAAATTGAGTAAGTTCGGTGAAAAACCTTTTTGTTTCTTCAGCTGTAAATCCAACAATTCTAGGTTCCCAACTAGCTGGCTGCCCTTCATCGAATGGAAAATATATTAGCATTTTTCTTACCCATCCAAGGTCAGTAAACACAGGAACTTTAAACCATCCAGCAGGAGAAACATCTACATAGTAGCCATATTCCAACACCCGAACTTCAAAAGTTTCATTTTCTAAAACATTTAATAAGTGCTTAGGCATTTCCTTGCATGCAAGAACATGATCACAAACAGTAGTAGCTCCTCTAAATTTCATGTTTTCTATTTCTGCAGCATATAAGAAAACTTGATCTACTTGAGATAATAATAATCCACCATCAGCGTGAAATGGAAGTTGTCCACGGCCAGTGACAATCTTTCCTTTTTCACCTTCAAGTTTCAATGTATCACGATATCCGAAGCCAACATCTATCTTTTCATCTGCATACTCAACAATTTTTCCATATTTACTATAAATATCACGAAATTCGTCAGCATCAAGATTTATTTGATTAACTATGACAAAACCTTGCTTCATAAGAATGTTTTTAACTTCTTCTGCAGAAGATTTTAAAAAGTCATTTGCACTAATTTTAGCACCAAAGCCAGACTTCATTATTGGTGACCATTGTAAATAGTTGTTCATTTTAATTGTCCTTATTAATATTTTTCACCAAGTACTTTTTTAAAATGCCTCTGAGAATCCCTAGAACTAAACGAATTTTTGTGAACTAATTTTGATTCTTTTCTATTTTCTTCTAATATATCAATAAATCTTTTATTCATGAACTTTTTTGTGTTTGAGTATGCTGTTTTGGGATATTTTGCTAGTGAATTAGCACGTTCTATTGCTGCTTCTAAAAGAATTTCTTTATTTGTTATTTGATTTGCAATGTTGTATTTAACACATAATTCTGATGAAAGCTCTTCGCATTCAAATACAATTTTTCTCATTAGATTATGCCCATGTGTAAAACCAAGTATAGCTGCACCTACAGAGCAACCAATCCCATGTTTTAATTCAGGCATTATAAACTTAGCTTCATTTGACATAATTCTTTGGTCAAACATTAAAGAAAATTGAAATCCCATCCCTATAGCGTAACCATCTACTGCCGCTACTGTTGGTTTGTTTACTTTTAAAACTGCACAATATAGATCAATTACTCGATCTATCCATGTTTCTACATTTTCTCCTGATAGATTTTTAACTTCGTTGAAGTCTCCACCAGAAGAAAAAGAACGATTTTTTCCACCATAGACAACAATGGCTTCTACATTCACATCTTGTTCAGCTTTAATTAAAGATTTTTTAATTGAATTTTCTAATTGTTCGCTAAATGGATTATGCTTATTCGTATGATTAAGTATAATTACTCTAATTGAGTTAAAATCTCTTTCTATAACCATATTAATTCCTTTTTATAATTTCACGCAACTTATTTTGATTTGCTTCCTCTATTGATAGCCTTCCTGTTAAAAATTCTTTATATATAGAGTAACTAAACCTTGTTTTATCTTGGTAATTATTTACCTCAGTTCCTATTATTTTTGCAAAAGATTTATTAACAGATGATCCTTCATGAATACCTATTTTTTTTCTCCATACTATCTCTTTTGGAAGCAAATTTATACTATCAGCATACTCACGCAAAATATTTTTCACCTCATTATCTCTAATTTTATAGTATGGGTCTAAGTTATTACATAAAGATATAAGGTTGTTAGTCCAAAATGGGTGGTAAACATTTAATCCATAATTTACAGCTCCATGAGTTGAAAACTCCCCAGTCCATTTAGTTCTATAAACTTGTTCAGACAATATTTTATTTGGTTCAATATAGAATTTTCTAGGTTCTAATATTCCTCCAAACAATAGATCAGAACCATACCCTGTTATCAGCGAATTAACTTTTCCTTTTGCTAATTCATAAATGTTAAATAGTCCTGATTGAATCTCAGAAGATAGTCCGTCAAATATTTCATTATGATAAATAGACTTTACTATACCTGATATAATTTCATCTTCACTAAGAATTTTAATTTCATGTTCGGTACCAAGATGATCAGAAACAATTTGAGAAAATTCAAATTCATTGCTTAATTCTGTACCTATAGACCATGTTTTAATTTTATTAAAATACTGTGATGATAAAGCAGTAACTAAGCTTGAATCTAATCCACCTGATAATGGAATACCTATAGTTTCGTTATTTTTAGACAATCTAGAGATTGAACTTCTCAATTCCGAATCAATTATATCCAAAAGGACGCTTCTTTTTATATCAAACGAATTTTCATCTACAGAAGATGCAATATATTTTACTTCTAAATAAGGATATCCCTGTGTATCAAATGCTAATTTATTTATTGTTCCAGGTTTTAATCTGGATACATTTCTTATTGGTGAAAAATTATCTGGCTTTAATGATTTTCTAACAATTTCTATTTCAGGCTTAAAATCAAAAGCTTTTTCTTCTTCTACTATACCAACAATTTTTAAACTATTAGTAATCCAAATAGAATCAGTTTGTACTAAATTTACTAAATTTAATCCTCGAGACTCTGTAATTACTTCTAGATTTCCTTTTTTATCTTCAATAAAAAGGCAGTAGTCTCCTTCTGCTATAGAAAGAATAGAATTGCCAAATTTTTCTCTAATTGATAATACAACCTCAACATCACTTAGCACACTAGATCTTCCATCTAATGTTCCAAGAATAGATCTAATGGTAGATATGTTATATATATTACCAATCAAAAAAGCATTATATTTTTCATTTTCAAATTTTGATACATTCGTTTTATCACGAAATAATATAATTCCAGTAAATAACTCATGAAATTCAAAATCATTTATTAGTTTATTCGATTTTTTATCAGTGCCATATTTGATAAAGCAAAATTCAGAGCCCAATTCAAAACTCCTTTTATTTTTATAATACTAAAAACAGGTTTTTAACAAAAAGCTTGACTTTACATAAGGATAACAAACAAGAAAAATACAATCAATATATTTGGTTATTTTAATTAAATATATTTAACATGATTACCTTAACTTCTTGTTATTTAATAATTTTAAAAAATCTAGTTAAATAATACATTATATTAATATGACTTTATTTCTTTTTTTATAATTAGAAATTATATAGTTTCATTTACATGTAGTTACCTTGCTCATCGCCCAGATGTTCAGTCACATAGTCGCGTAAGATATCGCGGGCCGCCCCGCATTGTTTCTCCTAAAGGGGGACGCCCGCCGTGACCCACAGAGGTGATGGTTCGTATCATTATCCTGAAACATTTCCATAACCTTTCCGATGAAAAGATGGAATATCAATTGCTTGACCGAATGAGCTGGCAACGTTTTTGTCGTTTGACGCCCGTTATGGCCTCACTGATCCTGATGACCCGCATCGGGCACGGGAGATAGCACAGGAAGAGATGTTGCGCCGCTATACCAGCCACATTCCGGCCTGCCACTTTAAAATGGTGCGCTATTACGGTTTCCTGGCCAACCGCAAACGGGGCACGTTGTTGCCACGGGTCTATAAAGTGCTGGAAATGGAAGTGCGAACAAAACCGGTGAAACCGGGCTTTAGGTTAAAAACCCGACTAAAACGGATTTATTATACGAAAGAGTACACCATATCTTGTCCTGACTGACGTTTATAAATGCAGTTTTGGATCAGACATCAGCGAAAAGAAGTGATTCAATTTCCTAACCATCAAGAATGATATGCATGCGGCCAGCTTTGAATTCTTCTTCCAAGTCTAAGCCTAACGCCTCTTTCATAAATGCAAAAAAGGTCAGAGCACTAAATCATCTGACCTAATTATCAAAATCCCAGATTGTTATTATTTGAAAAGCAATGACAGCGGCTTTTTTACAAAATTACCTCATGGTAACAAACTCTTCCGCCGCAGTCGGATGGATCGCAACCGTATTATCGAAATCCTTTTTCGTTGCTCCCATTTTCAGGGCAACCGCAAAACCTTGCAGCATTTCATCCATTCCAAAGCCAATACCGTGGATGCCTACTATCTTCTCATTGGCACCCACACAGACCAGTTTCATGCAGCATGGCTGGCGGTATTGTGTCACGGCAGTATACATTGCGGTAAATGATGATGTATAAACCTTAACCTGATCTTCACCATACTCGGCCTTGGCCTGTGGCTCCGTCAATCCCACGATGCCAATGGGTGGATGGCTGAATACCACGGTTGGTATATTAGAGTAATCCAAGTGCTCTTCCGGTTTGTTATTAAACAGACGTTCTGACAGACGACGTCCGGCTGCAACCGCTACTGGCGTCAATTCCACCGCCCCTGTATTATCACCAACCGCATAAATACCGCTAACATTCGTGTTCTGATATTTATCAACTTGAATATAGCCTTTCTCATTCAGCTCAATACCTGTCGCAGCCAGATTCAGCTTATCCGTCATTGGTTCGCGCCCAATCGCCCAGATTAACGTATCAACCGTCTGCTCCCGGCCATCTTGCAATTTAACTGTCAGGCTGCCATCACTATTTTTAATCACGGATTGTAATATTGCTTCCGTATGCAGTATCGGCCCTTCATTTTTGATGACTTCCAGCAATGTTTCCACAATCATCGGGTCAAAAGAACGCAGAGGGGCATGTTTACGGACAAATAGATTGGTTTCACTGCCTAACGCATTCAAAACACCGGCGATTTCAACCGCAATATAGCCAGCGCCCACTACGGCAACACGCTTCGGCATTTCATCAAGATCGAAGAAACCATCTGAATCAATGCCATATTCTGCACCGAGAATATCAGGGCGTACTGGGCGACCACCTGTTGCGATCAGAATGTGGTCAGCTGTGATTTTTTCACCATTAACTTCGACAGTATGTGCATCAACAAAACGGGCGAATCCTTGAATGACATCTACCTTATTGTTCCCCAATACGCGCTCATAAGATTGGTGGATACGATCAATATAGGCAGTGCGGCTGGCAATCAGTTTTTTCCAGTCAAAACGATTAACGGTGGTATCAAAACCATAATCGGGACCATATTGATGAATAGATTCCGCAACTTGAGCAGCGTGCCACATCACTTTCTTCGGTACACAGCCCACATTAACACATGTCCCACCTAATGCCTTTGCTTCAATCAGGGCACATTTCTGCCCATACATGGCAGCACGGTTAATGGAAGCAATGCCACCACTGCCGCCACCAATTGCAATATAATCATAATGTTTATTCATCTTAGGTCACTTCCGTCTAATCAATTAAGTTACTGCTAAAGTTCAACCTGGCGTCTATTATTACAAAAAGTTATCACAGACGGAGGACGATTCTAACTCTCATTACCATAGGCCACGCCTATTGAGTGATATCACGCCATAACGTATTCAGAGATAATCCATTGAATAACAATATATTTAATGAAATACATCTAATGATAACGCCATGCGGAACCCTTGCCTTATTCAGGTACAATCCACTCTACTGATGTATGCCCTGTACCTTTAGGAACCAGCACCTGATGCAGCCAAGGCAATATAGCCTTCATCTGCTGCTCCAATTTCCACGGTGGATTAATGACGATCATGCCTGATGCCGTCATACCACGTTGATCACTGTCAGGACGCACGCCTAGTTCAATTTGCAAAATTTTGCGGATGCCCGTTGCTTCAAGCTCCTTGACCAAGCGTTTAATCTGCTGACGTAGAACAACGGGATACCACAGTGCATAAGTGCCTGTCGCAAAGCGCTTATACCCTTCCTGAATGCCCCGAACGACATTTTGATAATCCGATTTCAATTCATAAGATGGGTCAATCAACACAAATCCACGACGGCTTCGTGGTGGCAGTTTTGATTTCAACTGCTGGAAACCATTTTCCCGCAGGACACGGGTGCGTTTGTCGCGGGAGAATTCCGTACGCAACAAAGGAAAATCACTGGGATGTAATTCACTCAGATTAAGCTCATCATATTCCCGCAATAAGTGACGAGCAATCAGCGGAGAACCCGGGTAATAGCGTAGAGAGCTAGACGGATTCAGTGCTTTCACGGCATTTATGTACGTCACCAATTCTTCCGGAATATCATCACGCTGCCAGATACGGGCAATACCTTCCAGATACTCTCCCGTGCGCTCAGCATGTTCCCCACTCAATTGAAAACGGCCTGCGCCAGAATGAGTATCCAGATACAGGAAAGGTTTTTCTTTTTCTTTCATTGATTCAATGATCAGGCTTTGCACTGTGTGCTTTAACACATCAGCATGGTTGCCGGCATGGAAGCTGTGGCGATAACTTAACATTACTTTATTTCCTGTTGAATTTTAATAAGTTTTAGTTCTACATAATGAGGAAAAATCATTTTATTACCCCGCACATTACCCCACAATTCATTGCACGAGCACTAAAACACGGTAAAGCATAGTAACAAAGTAAATACCGTTATAGCATCTTAAAAAGAGTAAATGTAGGTGAAGGTGTGGGGAAACAGATTACCCCACAGAGGAAAAATGAGGTCAGAGTGCTAATCAATGGGTTTAATACGTGACCAAATTCTGTTTTTAAGTCCGTTTAATTTTTATACTTGAATAAATACTACTACTTATTCTAATATTATGAATTAAAAATAAATTTCGATTTAATCTGATAAATTGGTCAAGTATTCAATCTGTTGATATAGCAATACACACGATAGCATTCGATTAGTTCAATTGTCTTATTCTACTGGCTTTGTTCGGCATTAAAATTGACTTTATAAAACTAGAATACATACATTGAATACATAACCAAAAATTTCAACTTGGAAATAAATGAGTTACCAACTTCGATTAAAAGATTTTAAATTTAAGTTGATAACTCTCATGCTTCATTAGAATCTGCTACATTATAGACCTAAAAACTCAATATGCTGAATGAATCCTTTACCAGATAGATAATTATCTTCATGTAATGTTAACTCTAAAGTTCCTGCTTCTAAATCAACCTCAGTTGTTCGATATACAACCGGCCCGTAGTTTGAGCCTGATTTATAAGGTGTTAACACTCTTTCTTCAAAGAACTTGATATTTTGATCAAAAATAAGACGAGATTGTTGCAGCTTCATTTTGACTGCATAATCAAAATTGAATGAATCTGACATATAAGCATAATACATACGTAAACGATAGCGGCCTGCTGACTTAACCTGTAAGGTGATTGTAGTCGGGCCTCTCTCATAACTTCTCCGTTCTGTTGCTGAAAGATAATTATAGCTCCCGTCATTAGATGAACGACCACCATTCAGGAATACATCACCGAGGAAAATATTATTATAGTTATGGTCGATAAATAAATTGTCTGTGTCATTTGGATCTAAACAAACCCGTGAAGGCTTTCTTTGTGCACCAAAAGTCAAATGGGATTGGATATTAGTATAGTCACTTGTCCAATATATCATTGAACGTTTTGCCTGGGTTTGTGGCTCATAAAGATCATCACCATTATAATTATTAAGAGCAGCAATGAGGATATCATTGAACATAATATCCGCTTGCTCAGTTAGTGATTTACTGTATTTTTCAAGATTATCAGGTGCATAACCCCATTCAGCGCCATTAACTATCGTGTCTCTTAATGTAAAGAAATACAATAAGCAGGAAAGAGCACAAATACTTGATAATTGAGGAATGCTTTGACTTTTAGCAGTATTAATGCTGAGAATGCATAAACGACGCATATTGGATATTGAGATCTCATTACGAACGACAATAAGCTGCCTTGCTTCATCTGTTGGATTTTTTTGATAAGCGGAGATAGCATCCTGTAAGCTTTCTGCATCTTTTCTTACAGCTTGATATTCTGACTCTAACCATTCACTGGTATATTTAATTAATGTATCCTGAATAATTCCAATAACATCAACTTCCTTAGGCTCTGTCAATTTTTTGTAAGTCAGTTTTAATAAAATGCTTAATACGGTGGATACGACACTTAGTGGAGATGCGGAAGTTGGTTGATTAAAACCTTTCGTTTTAATCATGTTTAATGCTTCTAAAGTCAAAATATGCAATTTAACATTATTGTCTTGTGTATCTATAATATTTTCCAATTCCATTGTAAATTTAACCTCATTTTGTTTGCAGAATAAATTCTTATTTATCAATTATATTAGCCGACACATTTATGGGGTTAAATTTCAATTTTTATTATTTGATTGACAAAAGTATCTATAATTTAATTATATATTTAATGTGTTGAAAACTGTGATTGCAATACAACTCTACAATTAAGATTTTACTGCAATTTATATGCACCAAACAGCATTAGATTCAATGCAATGAAATTCATAATACACACTATTTATGCGTAAGCGATTGTTAATATTAATTCTTTCGATCTAGCTAGTAAATTATCGATATATTTAAGGGGTAATAAAATGTCTTGTTTTAAAGTAAAAAAATAACACGTCAAATAAAAAACCACCTGCTGATTATGATAACTGGTTAGGCTTCTGGGAAAAGTAAAAAGTAAAAAGTAAAAAGGGAAGAAGGTTTCACATAAATTCGATGCAGATAAACAGCAACAATTTATTGATGACTACCCGCCTCTGAAAAACGGAGTAGGTTAGAGTGAACTGATCCTATTTATTGATGCGGTGCATCCTTCCCAGTACACAAAGCTCAGCTATGGCTGGATGAAAGCAAGAAAAAATCAGGTAAAAGTGGTCGAAACCACCGGCAGTCGTACCCGTCTCAATATTCTGGGTGCCCTCAATTGACAACGCATTGAAGACACGGTGATCCGTGAATATCCGAGCATCAATGCTAAAAACATCGCGTATTTTTTCGGGACAATCCGGGAACCTTATCCGCTTTCGCAAAAAACCCATATTATTCTGGATGGAGCGGGTTACCACCGGGCAGAGTGGGTAAAAGATATTGCGTATGTCCTTAATATTGAATTGCATTACCTACCGCCTTGTATCTTAAATGTAGGTTAAAATAAATACGATTAGATTTGGTGCGGTGTATGCAGCCTGATGCCGCCTAGGGTTCCTAGCCCGTCTGTAAGCGATTGGCGCATACACCCAGCCACTCATCTGAAACCCGAACAGTTGTCCGTATTCCATAACGTATTTGCAAGGAGGGGTAATAATGAGTCTGCCAAATCCACTCTGTGTGGGAATTGATGTTTCTAAAGCCACACTGGACATCGCTGCCAGTCATGAGTTTGCACAGTTCACTGCAAGTAACGACTCTGATGGTTTTGATGCCATTCTTGCTGA
>NZ_FOVO01000003.1 GCF_900115195.1 Xenorhabdus japonica | reverse complement strand
GACTAAGCGCCAGAAGGCTGGCTGGGATAATGGCTATATGATGAAAATCCTGACAGTGGGATTTTCATCTGTATAAATTAGACCCGTTTGCCCTACCTCAAACATAAGGTCATGTATTGAATGGTTAGTTGTTGTGATATACTTCTAACTTTTTATGGTGAAACATGGCTAAAGTTGATGTTCACTGTCGTTATTGTCACAAATCAGAAGACGTAAAAAGGCATGGAAAAGGAAATGGCGGGCATTCCCGTTATCGCTGCTATGCCTGTCGTAAGGTCTTTCAGTTGGAATACACCTACCAAGCCTGTAAACCGAGCGTTAAAGAACAGATTGTAGATATGGCAATGAATAATGGTGGTATCGTGATACCGCCCGTGTACTGAAAGTTGCCACCTCTACCGTCATGAAAACACTAAAAAACTCAATCCCCGGAACGTGACGACTTTGCCGCTGGGAGGAAGTGATATTCAACTTATCTGCGAGATAGATGAACAAGGGTCATTTGTTGGAAGTAAGAAAAATCAGCGCTGGCTCTGGTATGCTTGGGAACCTCGTATGAAACGCATTGTGGCGCATATTTTTGGTGATCGCAGTAGAAAAACGTTAGACAAGCTGCTTGCCCTCTTATCACCCTTTAATATTCGATTTTATTGTACGGATGATTATGTGGTTTATGACAATCTTCCAGAAGAGGGCTATCTTACTGGAAAGACGTTTACTCAACAAATAGAGCGAAATAATCTTACCCATCGTACCCGGCTAAAAAGGTTGAATCGAAAAACAATCAGCTATTCTAAATCGGAAGAGGTGTACGACAAAGTGATAGGGACATTTATTGAGCGTGAAAACTACGTTTAGCGAGTGATCTAACCATTCAATACATGACCGCAACACCGGCAATGGTGGCGAAGATGATTCTGTTGAACGGGTATCAGAAAGGAAAAGGGAAATGAAAATGAATACAACATTCTTATTAATGGCAGAGTTTGAAACGTCGCAAATACCATTGTCAGCGATAGCCGAGAAATACCTTAAGTTAAGCCCAACAACAGCAGAACGTAAGGCTAACGAGGGTAAACTAAAAATCCCGACGTACAAAATGAACGATAGCCAAAAATCACCAAGAATCGTTCATGTTCAAAATTTGGCTAGTTACATAGATAAACAAAGAGAGGAAGCCATACTGGAGATCAAAAGAATGCAATAAATGGAAATTGCCGATACAATCACTCACGTTAATTGATATACCTTTTAACCTATTGAAGTAGAGAGCACCCCTATAGCACCCTCAATAGCACCCTCAATAGCACCCTCAATAGCTGTAAGTTATTGATTTATAGTATAGTGATTTCTATACAATATAGAAGCTTATAAGCGATATATTTTCTAATAACATCGTTTACTCGCAAAAAATATTCCTTGTTTTCCTCGTTAATTTTCAATCAAAAAAGGTGTCGTACGTGCAGAAATATTTAAATGAAGCGCGTAGTTTGCTCGCTTTAGGTATCCCCGTCGTTATTGCACAGTTTTCACAAACTGCGATGGGGTTCGTCGATACAGTCATGGCTGGTAAAGCCGGCGCTGTTGAGATGTCAGCTGTTGCCGTTGGCACATCAATCTGGCTGCCAACCATTCTGTTTGGTCAAGGCTTATTGCTCGCTTTGACACCCATCGTGGCACACATGAATGGATCTGGTCAGAGAAAAAATGTTGCCGGTCAAATCCAACAAGGATTCTGGCTTGCAGCCTTCCTTTCTATATTGGTCATTACAGTATTGTATAACAGCCAATTTATTATAGAAGCACAGCATAATGTCGATCCTGTATTGGCACAAAAAGCTACGGACTTTATCCACGCCATCATGTGGGGAGCGCCAGGTTATTTGTTCTATCAAGTCTTACGCGGTCAATGTGAAGGGTTATCGAAAACTAAACCAGCAATGATAATCGGCATTGCCGGGTTACTGGTCAATATCCCCGTTAACTATATTTTCATTTACGGTAAATCTGGTGCGCCTGCATTGGGCGGTGTAGGCTGTGGTGTCGCAACCGCAGCGGTTTACTGGGTTATGTTCCTGTTGCTGCTTGTATATGTGAAACACTCTCCTTCTCAAAAGGATATCCAAACATTTAATAATTTTGCAGGCCCTGAATGGAATACGCAAAAACGTATTGCACTGCTTGGCTTACCAATCGCTTTGGCAATGTTCTTTGAAGTTACGCTGTTTGCTGTTGTCTCATTATTGGTTTCTCCACTTGGTGTAGTCGCCGTTGCAGGACACCAGATATCACTCAATTTCAGCTCCATGATGTTTATGTTCCCGCTATCATTGGGGATCGCTGCAACTATTCGTGTCGGTTATAACTTAGGCCAACAATCAACTGAAGGTGCCAAAATATCCGCTTATACGGGCCTTATTGTTGGCTTAATGATTGCCTGTATAACTGCGACCTTCACAATACTGTTACGCGAACGCATTGCATTCATGTATAACGATAACGCTGAAGTCGTTATTCTCGCCTCTCACTTGATGCTATTTGCTGCTATTTATCAGCTTTCTGATGCGGTTCAGGTCATTGGATCGGGGGTATTGCGTGGGTACAAAGATACACGTTCTATTTTCTTTATCACTTTTATTGCTTATTGGCTCTTAGGGCTGCCTAGTGGCTATATTCTGGCGTTAACTGATTATGTAACTCAACCGATGGGGCCACAGGGGTTCTGGATTGGATTCATTATTGGTTTAACTGCGGCAGCATTCATGATGGGTTACCGTATTCTATGGACACAAAAGCAGCCAGCTCATTATGTTCTGAAACGTTCGAGTCACTAATTCAATATATTTCAGTGCGTTAAGTTATCAACTCAAGGGGTAAAAGCTGCAAATTCACACTAAAAGATGTAATTGCGAGCAATTAAACAAGAATTTGCATTTTTCCCCTTGCCAGAAAGCTCTGCTCCCGTTAATATTCGTCCCCGTTGTTAGCCGCGGAAATTTAGATTGCGTCCGTAGCTCAGTTGGTTAGAGCACCACCTTGACATGGTGGGGGTCGGTGGTTCGAGTCCACTCGGACGCACCAAATATTCGGTTGACAAAAAAAGTAATTTTATGTGCGTCCGTAGCTCAGTTGGTTAGAGCACCACCTTGACATGGTGGGGGTCGGTGGTTCGAGTCCACTCGGACGCACCATATCTAATTCATAATTTTCTCTTATATTGTTTCCCTCAATTTCCAATTTTCGTATTCTGATAAACCCTGTAGCCGTGAACTAATTGTCACCCAACCTTCTGCATACTAAAAATTCAATTACATTCCGTTTGCGCAACAACCCCCTGATTTCTTTAACATGAAGTCAGATTATTTCTTCCTTTCTGTACGTAAATCTTTTCAGGAACCATTTTTTGATTCATTTCACAGAAATTAGTCTCTATAATACGCTTATGTCATAAGTTGAATGGTTTCAGCAAATTGATTTACTGAATTCAGAAAAAATTACAGATGATGAGTCAAACTAAATCTACAGATCTACACATGCCTGACTTCACGCTGAAAAGCCATTTGACACTTTCTGCTATCCGTTTTCTATTGCTATTCATTTTCCATTATGTTGCGCAACTTATAACATCAGATGATGCCAGCATAAATACCAATGGTTAGCGATTCACTTTTTAATCCATTAAAACCAGTAGATAGATTGTCATGAAAAAAACTAAAATTGTTTGTACTATCGGGCCAAAAACAGAATCTGAAGAGAAATTGACTGAGCTGCTTAATGCAGGCATGAATGTGATGCGCCTGAACTTTTCTCACGGTGACTATGAAGAGCATGGTCAGCGCATTAAAAACATCCGCGCGGTCGGGGCGAAAACTGGCAAAAAAGCAGCAATCTTGCTGGATACTAAAGGCCCTGAAATCCGTACCATAAAACTGGAAGATGGTAATGATGTCTCCCTCACTGCGGGCCAAACTTTCACCTTTACAACAGATAAATCCGTTATCGGCAATCGAGATCGTGTCGCTGTAACTTATGCCGGACTGCCAGAAGATCTGGAACCAGGAAATACTGTATTGGTTGATGATGGTTTGATTGCCATGACAGTTAAAGAAATTACCGCGACTGAAGTCATCTGTGAAGTATTGAACAATGGTGATTTGGGTGAAAACAAAGGCGTTAACCTGCCAAATGTTTCCATTAACTTACCTGCACTGGCAGAGAAAGATAAACAAGATTTGATCTTCGGTTGTGAGCAAGGTGTAGATTTCATCGCAGCTTCTTTTATCCGTAAACGCTCCGATGTACAGGAAATCCGTGAGCACCTGAAAGCTCATGGTGGTGAACATATCCAAATTATTTCCAAAATCGAAAATCAGGAAGGCCTGAACAATTTCGATGAAATTCTCAAAGCGTCTGACGGTATCATGGTTGCCCGTGGTGATCTGGGTGTTGAAATCCCAGTAGAAGAAGTTATCTTCGCGCAAAAAATGATGATCGAAAAATGTAATGCAGCTCGTAAAGTTGTTATCACTGCAACCCAAATGCTAGATTCAATGATCAAAAACCCACGCCCTACCCGCGCCGAAGCGGGTGACGTTGCCAACGCCATTTTAGACGGTACAGATGCAGTGATGCTTTCCGGTGAAAGTGCTAAAGGAAAATATCCTATCGAAGCCGTTTCCATCATGGCAACAATCTGTGCACGTACAGATCGCGTCATGAGCAGCCGAATTGAAAATACCAAAGCACAGAAACTACGCGTTACTGAAGCAGTCTGCCGTGGTGCTGTTGAAATTGCAGAAAAGCTGGAAGCTCCATTGATCGTCGTGGCGACTTATGGTGGTAAATCTGCAAGATCTATTCGCAAGTATTTCCCTAACGCCTCAATTCTTGCTTTGACGACTAATGAAATCACTGCACGTCAATTGCTGTTGGTCAAAGGGGTATCCACTCAGGTTGTCAAAGAAATCGCTTCTACCGATGATTTTTACCGTATTGGTAAAGAAGCTGCATTGGCAAGTGGTATGGCACACAAAGGGGATGTTGTGGTTATGGTATCCGGTGCATTAGTATCAAGTGGCACAACAAACACTTCTTCTGTCCATGTGTTATAAGATTAAATAAATCATAAGCGACAGCACTGCCAGAATTTTTGCCAATACTGTCAATAATAAAAAGCCCACTTTTGTATTATTCAAATGTGGGCTTTTTATTATTCTATGATATGCCACTATCAATGTCATGGTGAACTTTGCGACCGAATTCCTTTCCTGCAACTTGCAAATAATTATGTATAGCTACATTCAACATATCTCCCTCTATGAAATAAATCATAACTTTTAGAATAACAACCCAATAACTGGAAATAATTTGTTCTGTCGCTCTTTATGGTACTTCTCAGCACAAAAAATACTTTACTATTTTCGCCCACTTGCGTTTATAGCAAGGGATTCTTCATATAAAAATAATCCGCATCAATTCAGCAATATTAATTAAATCATTCTTTTATCATTAAAATAACTAAATAAATTACACTGTTTCTTATTATAATGAAAAAATAAACATGGAATACACATCATACAGCAATTGGATCTATTCTGGTTAAATGCCCCATTCGACTACCATTTTATTGTTGATAACCAATACTTATTACCTTATTTTGAGATAAAGAACGGCGAAATTTTTTTCGTGGCAAAAATTAATTCTCTTTCTAAAATAGTTTGTGTAATACTTAGATAGCTACTTGGAAATTAACTTAATCTAGAGGGTAATGTGATGAATCGTCCTAAAGTTGTATTTGGTGCAGTAATTCTGGCTTCTACTCTGTTAGCGGGTTGTTCTAGCGCGACTAAAGTTGAACAACTTGCCTCTCAGGTTCAAACTCTCGGTTCTAAAGTTGACCGGTTGAGCAGTGACCTCAGTTCTATTCGTTCTGATGTACAATCAGCCAAAGATGAAGCCACTCGTGCAAATCAGCGTCTTAATAACCAAGTTCGTTCATACAAGAAATAATCTTGTGGTAGATAGAAAAAATAAATGGTGTACCATCGTACGCCATTTATTTCCGCCATCCTCTATAAAACTTAAAATATCTTAGAATTCAGGCTGATAGATTGGTTCTGGTTGATGTAATGATGGTACTTTATAGCCCGGTATTCACCTGCACCGGCATTCCTGATCGACGAATAATAGCTTGGTCAACAAGAACCTCATCTGTTCCACGATTATCAATAAATTTCATTAAGCCTTCAGAGCGTAGGATCGGCATCATCTGTGGATTATCTGTCTCTTTATTAGAAAGTGGCTGATGAACTTCCACATAGCGCTTACCATCTAGCTCTATTGCATATTTCACAGGTTCATTAATGATCTGAACTCGCGTTCCTCGTGGAACCATTCGAAACAAATCCTCAATATCATCAGGTCGCAAACGAATACATCCTGAACTAATACGCATACCAATGCCAAAATTGGCATTGGTACCATGGATCAGATATTCACCACGCCCAGCGGACAAACGTAAGGCAAAATCCCCCATTGGGTTATCCGGACCTGCGGGAACCACATCAGGTAAAATAATTCCTCTACTGGCGTAATCCTTGCGAATATTAGCGGTTGGTGTCCATGTTGGATTCTTGATTAACTGACTAACTGATGTTGTCATGATTGGCGTATCGCGCCCAAGCTGACCTATGCCAATAGGATACACAACGACATAATTTTTTCCCTCAGGGAAATAATAGAGCCTAAGTTCAGCTAGATTAATAACAATTCCTTGTCGGGGAGTATCCGGAAGCAGCATCTGTGATGGAATAATTAACTCGGTACCAAATTCAGGTAAATAAGGATCAATACCTGGATTTGCTTCCAACATCGCCAATAAACCGATTTGGTATTTGGCTGCAATGGATTCCAACGAAAGCCCGTCATCAGGCACAGTATAAATGGAATTTTCGCCAATCAGACGACTGTTAGCAGGAGGCAATGGATATTCAATAGCATGGGCGATATTAGTCACTCCACTGAACGTTAACATGCCAATCAAGAACATGCCGACAAAAGTTAAAAATCGCTTCATACGTGCTTCCTGAAAATGATACTTGAATGTTTATGGTTGATTAATAGCCTACTTTGCAAAAGTATTCTATATCATTCAATTCAATTAAAGAGAAACCTTGACAAGATTCAGTTCTTGTAGACTATTTCTAACATATTCTAAACTTTCTAACGTTTTCTACTGAATAATCTTCAAATTGCAATGCTGTTCCTGCCAGCAAAATACTGGCAAGAACAAAAGCACGATAAAACAAAAGGATAAAACTAAGACAAAACTGCCGTTGTCAGGCGGGATGTGCAGCATAGTTCTTTTTGATCATTATAGATATCAATCTGCCAAACTTGATGTGAACGACCAAGATGGATGGGCTTACAAATCCCTTTAACCATACCTTCACGAACAGATCTAAGGTGGTTCGCATTAATTTCTACCCCCACCACTTTCTGATCACCTTCCGAACAAAGATAACCTGCAAATGAACCGAGAGTTTCAGCCAATACTACAGATGCCCCACCATGCAGAATCCCGAATGGTTGTTTAGTTCGTTGATCGACTGGCATTATTCCTTCAATAAAATCATCACCAATCTGAGTAAACTCGATCCCTACATGTTTTACGATAGATTTATCATTAAATTGATTAAGTGCATGCACATCTATATTACGTTTCCAAATCACGGCATTATCTCCAATAAGGCTTGTAATGGATGTTTAAGTGGCTTTCCTTCTATACGTTTCACCTGACTGCGGCATGAATACCCTGTGCTCAGACAATATTCTAAAGATAGATTTTTCAGTGCTGGTGCCCATGAAAGTTTATAAATACCAATGGATCTCTCCAGATTTTTCTTTTCATGACCATATGTGCCTGCCATACCGCAACATCCAATACTGACACTATTCAATTGATGGCCAAAATGGCGAAAGATATCAGTCCACTGTTTACCGCTATTAGGTAATGCCGTCACTTCTGTACAGTGTCCCAGTAGATACCAATCATGTCCGAACATTGAAGTGTCGCTTTTCTTTTGTGGCATTTTTTTCGATAGGATGATGGTTAGCCATTCATGCACCAATTGAACTTTAAAACTGCCTCTCTGTTCACCGAGAATATCGTTGTATTCATCTCGATAACACAGAACGAGCGCTGGATCGACGCCTATCATGGGAATATTCAGACGTGCTATTCGATTAAGGAAATCAGCCGTTTTACCCGCCGTTTTAGCAAATCGATTCAGGAATCCTTTGATATGCAGTGCTTTTCCATTAGGTGAGAATGGCAGTAAGACGGGTTTATATCCCAACTTTTCTGCCAATTGCACAAAATCAGTGACTACTTTCGCATCGTAATAACTTGTAAAAGGATCTTGAACAATAAGCACATGCTGCTCACGCTGAAATGGCGATAAGCCTTCCAACTGTTCCAACGTTGTCCTTGCTGCATAATGGCCAGTAAGTTGCTGTTGCAATGTCGGATAGGAGAGTAACGGCAGATCAACCATACCAATGGTATGCTGGCTGATTTTTTGTACCCATGCTTGTTGCAGGAAAAAATTAAATACTCGCGGCGCCTTTGCCATTAATGGCGTACTGTGCTCAACACTGGCAACAATGTAATCGTGCAATGGACGCAGGTAACGGCTGTGATACAGAGCTAAAAAGCGCGAGCGGAATGAAGGTACATCAATTTTGATCGGGCATTGTGTTGAACAAGCTTTACAGGCTAAACAACCTGACATTGCCTCTTTGACTTCATGTGAAAAGTCATATTCACCTCGCCACGCCTGCCAACTATTGCGAGTCTTTTCAATCAAACCCCGCAGGCTTGGGCGCGCCTGAGTCAGCCCATGTTCCAATAACTTGGGTTCAACCCCTTGCTCTGTCAAAAGTCGCAACCATTCTCTAACCAAAGTTGCTCTACCTTTGGGAGAATGGATGCGATGCTGGCTGATTTTCATTGATGGGCACATAGGGCTTCTAACATCAAAATTGAAGCATAATCCATTACCATTACATTCCATAGCTCCGCGGAATGCAGCTCTTACATTGACAGGAATAGTACGATCATAAGTCCCGCGTTTAGCTGCATCGACTCTCATCATTGGAGCATCTATTCCAATTGGTGGACAAATTTTTCCCGGATTTAGTCGATTAAGTGGATCAAATGCCGCTTTTATCCGACGCAGCTCGTCATACAAAACCTCACCAAAAAAGGCAGGGCTATACTCTGCTCTAAACCCCTTCCCATGTTCTCCCCATAACAAACCGCCATACTTGGCCGTCAAATGAACAACTTCATCAGAAATCTGTTTCATCAAGATTTCCTGTTGAGGATCACACATATCCAATGCAGGACGCACATGCAAAACACCTGCATCTACATGCCCAAACATCCCGTAATTCAGTTTATAGCTATCCAAAATCTGGCGAAATTCAACGATATAATCCGCAAGATGCTGAGGAGGTACACACGTATCCTCGACAAATGGAATTGGTTTAGCTGCACCTTTGCTATTGCCTAATAATCCGACGGATTTTTTCCGCATAGCATAAATACGCTCAATATCCATCAAGTCATGGCACGTCTGATAACCAATAATTCCCGCCTGATTTTTTTCCATTAATTCATCAAGACGCAAACAAAGCTCTTGTAATTGCTGATCAATTATTTGTTCATTATTGCCACTGAACTCGACAATATTCAGACCTTGCATATCCTTATCAGGTACATCAGTAATCAATTCTTTCACTGAATGCCAGATGATATCTTCACGCGCTAAATTTAGTACCTTAGAGTCTACTGTCTCAACTGAAAGCGCTTTGGCTTCCACCATAAAAGGGGCGTTGCGCAGGGCAGAATCAAAGGAGTCATATTTGATATTCACCAATCGCCTGACTTTGGGTAGCGGCGTGATATCTAGTGTCGCTTCTGTAATGAAGGCCAAAGTACCTTCTGATCCCGTTAAAATACGAGTGAGATCAAAAGACTGCATATCGTCGCTGAATACATAGCGCAAATCGTATCCGGTCAGAAATCTATTGATTTTGGGGAATTTCTCAATGATCAATGCCCGTTGTTCACGACAACGTTCCAATACCGTTTTATACACACGACCAATAACACTCTCTTCTTGAGCAATCGATTCCGCCAATGCTGTGCTCATAGGACGGGTATCTAACATTTCCCCCCCTAATAAAACAGCACGTACACCAAGTACGTGATCCGAGGTTTTACCATAAACCAGTGATCCCTGACCGGAAGCATCTGTATTGATCATACCGCCCAACGTAGCACGATTACTGGTTGAAAGTTCTGGAGAGAAAAAATAACCGAAAGGTTTTAGATATTGATTAAGTTGATCTTTAATGACACCGGCTTCTACTCTTACCCATCCCTGTTCTGGGTTGATTTCCAGAATACGATTCATATAGCGGGACATATCCACCACAATGCCATTGTTAAGTGATTGTCCATTCGTACCCGTTCCCCCACCACGTGGAGTAAATGTCAGAGTCTTAAAACGTTTCTCTCCCGCTACCCTTGTCAATAGTGCAACATCGGCACTGGAGCGTGGAAATACAACGGCTTGTGGCAACAGCTGATAAATACTGTTATCTGTCGCCATAGCCAGCCTATCGGCATAGCTACTGGTTGTGTCTCCAGTAAAGCCAGTATCTTTCAGTGCAGTCAAATAATCCTGTGTCAGTTCACTGACATAGGGGGCTTGTGATATACGTGGGATCATTGGCTAATTGCCCCTTGTTCTAATAAGTATCCACATTGCTTTATCTATACCCTTCGTCTTTCAAGTTGCCTCTTTGTTGGCTGCGCTCACTCACCCCAGTCGCATAGTTATCTATGCTCCTAGGGATTCGCTCCCTTGCCGCCGCGATGCATCTTGAAATCCATTGGGTATATAATACTATCTTGGATAGCGTAACTCAGATAATTTTCTGGCTTCTGAGTAGGTAAGCTTTCAACCATATCACAATATTTATCAATTTTGAGCAATCAGTGAAATAACGTTATATTTAATTACCATTGTAACTGCCAATAGTATTTTTAATTACCACGAGAAATAATTTCATGGAAAAATCGCAATCATATCAAGATCTACCCAGGCTGTTATTTGCACTATTTTTCATTTTATTGCTAATTACCACCAGCTTTTGGGTCTTAAGTCCCTTTATTTTGGGATTTATTTGGGCAGGAATGGTAGTTATCGCAACTTGGCCATTATTGGAAAAATTACAGCAACGGTTATGGGGAAAACGCTGGATTGCTGTTTTCATCATGACGTTGCTACTGGTCTTATTATTTGTTATCCCGATAGCACTACTTGTCAGCAGCTTAGTGGAAAATAGCGCGCCATTGATTGCATGGGCAAAATCCCCGTCTTCTTTCCAACTTCCACAACTGGAGTGGCTCAATAGAATACCCGTCATTGGCGATGACTTATATCTTAAATGGCAGGATTTGGTTGCTGATGGCAGTAACATGCTTCTCAACAAAATTCCCCCTTATATCGGTAAAGCAGCAACATGGTTTTTAACCCAAGCAGCCAATGCCGGACGCTTTCTTTTTCATCTGGCACTCATGGTAATGTTCAGTGTATTACTTTATTGGAAAGGTGAGCAGGTTATGCTGAGCATTCGCCATTTTGCCATCCGGCTGGCAGATAAAAGAGGTGATGCCGTAGTGTTGCTGGCCGCTCAATCCATTCGAGCCGTAGCCCTTGGCGTAGTTGTAACAGCGCTGGTTCAAGCCATCGCAGGTGGAATCGGGCTGGCAATTGCTGGCATTCCTTATTCAATGCTATTAACAGTTCTGATGTTTGTATGCTGTGTTGCCCAGCTTGGGCCTTTACTCGTCCTCATTCCATCTATTGCATGGCTTTATTGGACTGGAGAAACAACCTGGGGAACTATTTTAGTTATCTGGAGCTTGATACTAACCACAATGGATGGTGTCCTGCGTCCCTTCTTAATTCGTCTTGGTGCTAATTTACCTATGATATTAATTCTTACCGGTGTAATCGGCGGAATACTTTCACTGGGTGTTATCGGATTATTTATTGGGCCTGTTGTATTGGCTATTTCTTACAGCTTACTATTAGCATGGATAAATGAAATTCCTAAGCCTGAGGACAAAATGGAAGATATGGAATAAACATGCCGAAAAAAAGTACGTGACATAATCGAATAACTGCGCGGGAAAATAATATTTCCGCGCAGTTATAATTACTGTGAATGAATCACACAGATTAAATATAAAATACAAATTAATATTTCAAAACAAATAAAAACCACTAAGGCAATTGTTGCAAAAAGTTATTTTTATGAATTTTCTTTTCTAATTTCCATTTATTAAGAGGATTCTTAATGAATAAACTCATTTATTAAATTAGTATTTATTTCATCGAAATAAATGCTTCCTAGAGTATTGCCAGCCCGGACTATAACGCCATAGTCCGGGTTCAATGAAGTAATATATATTGCTGTGTGTAGTCTTTGCCTGTCAGCCCATGATAGGCTTTTTTTTTATGTATTTTATATTCTCTGTAATTAACCAACCATACTAAAAAAGATTATGTTACATACAACATAAAAGCCTGCAAGTATTCTAACAGGCTTTTTGATTCAGGCCTGAATTAAATTCTATTAGTGATTTCCAGCTAAAGAAATCCACGTTTTCATGACTGTATCAGGATTCAACGATAAGCTATCAATTCCCTCTTTCATTAACCATTCCGCAAAATCTTCATGATCCGAAGGGCCTTGTCCACAAATGCCGACATATTTTCCCTGACGTTTAGCTGCTTGAATCGCCATAGAAAGCAATTGTTTCACTGCATCATTACGTTCATCGAATAATTCGGATACCACACCAGAATCGCGATCTAACCCTAAAGCCAATTGCGTCATATCATTTGAGCCAATTGAGAAACCGTCAAAATGTTCAAGGAACTGATCTGCCAATAACGCATTCGACGGAATTTCACACATCATGATAATTTTCAGTCCATTCTCACCACGCTTCAAGCCTTGAGATGCCAACTCTGATATTACAGCTTCAGCCTGAGCTACTGTACGTACAAATGGAATCATCACTTCAACATTAGTTAACCCCATCACATTGCGTACTCGTTTGACTGCCTCACACTCCAAAGCAAAACATTGACGGAAGCTATCAGAGACGTAGCGCCCGGCACCACGAAAACCTAACATCGGGTTTTCTTCGTGCGGTTCATACATGTCTCCACCAACCAAGTTCGCATATTCATTGGATTTGAAATCTGATAAGCGGACGATCACTCGTTTAGGCCAGAATGCTGCTGCCAATGTTGCAATCCCTTCTGTCAATCTCCCTACATAAAACTCAACAGGATCATCATAACCAACCATCAACGATTTAATTTGTTCTTTCAATGCTGGAGTCTGTTCGGAGAATTCGAGTAGAGCACGAGGATGCACACCGATCATTCGGTTAATGATAAACTCCAGCCGCGCCAGACCAACCCCTTCATTTGGCAAACATGCGAAGTCAAATGCGCGATCAGGATTACCCACATTCATCATGATCTTCACATCCAGCTCTGGCAGTTTATCAATTTCGGAACTCTGGATGCTGAAATCCAATTTATTCTGATAAACGTAACCAGTATCACCTTCCGAACAAGAAACTGTTACCTGCTGACCTTCTTTCAGGCGCTCAGTAGCATCGCCACAACCAACAACGGCGGGGATACCCAGTTCACGAGCGATAATGGCTGCATGGCAAGTGCGCCCACCACGATTGGTGACAATGGCCGCTGCTTTTTTCATGATCGGTTCCCAATCTGGGTCAGTCATGTCAGTTACCAACACATCACCCACTTGAATACGATCCATTTCACTAAGATTATGGATAACCTTGACCGTTCCAACACCGATACGATATCCAATCGCGCGGCCTTCCACCAAAACACGGCCTGGCTCATTGAGTTGGTAGCGTTCCATTACCTGCTGATTTGAACGGACAGTTTCAGGACGGGCCTGCACAATATATAGCTTTCCATTGTGCCCATCTTTCGCCCATTCGATATCCATCGGACGACCATAATGTTTTTCGATCAATAAGGCCTGTCCGGCCAGCTCTTCTACTTCACTGTCGGTCAAAGAGAAACGATTGCACAATTCATCTGATACATCTTCCGTGCGAACTTGTTTCCCATGCTCTTTGCTGTCTGCATAAACCATGCGTATTTTTTTAGAGCCGAGATTGCGGCGCACTATTGCAGGACGGTTATTTTTCAACGTGGGTTTATGGACATAAAACTCATCAGGGTTTACCGCTCCCTGCACGACCATCTCCCCCAGACCATAAGCTGATGTAATAAATACAACCTGATCAAAACCTGACTCTGTATCAATCGTGAACATCACCCCAGACGAGGCCAAATCAGAACGTACCATGCGCTGTACTCCCGCAGAGAGCGCAACGCCGCGGTGGTTATACCCCTGATGGACACGATAAGAAATGGCGCGATCATTAAAAAGTGATGCAAAGACATGCTTGATGGCAACCATAACCGCATCAATGCCTTGCACATTCAAGAAAGTTTCTTGTTGTCCAGCAAAAGAAGCATCCGGCATATCTTCTGCTGTTGCGGAAGAACGCACGGCAAAAGAGGCATCAGGTTCGCCTTCAGACAATTGCAGATAAGCATCACGGATATCGTTTTCAAGTTGAGATGTAAATGGCGTATCAATCACCCACTGACGAATCTGTGCGCCAGCTTTAGCCAATTGATTAACATCATCAACATTGGTTTCATCCAGTAATTGATAAATGCGCTGATTCACACCACTTTGTTCCAGAAAATCATTAAATGCCTGTGCAGTTGTAGCAAAACCATTTGGAACAGACACGCCAAGTTCAGCCAGATTGGTGATCATCTCGCCAAGAGAGGCGTTTTTACCACCGACCCGATTAACATCATTCATGCCTAATTGGTTATACCAGAGCACATTGCTTGGAGTGAGGCCACTATTGGACATCAGAAACTATCCTTTTTTTACATTCGGAGGTACAAGTCGGAAAATTAAGGCTGTTCTTCACAGCAGAAAATAGCCTAGCACATTGTCTTGCCATATATAGAAAGGTGAATCGATCAACCCAACAATATTATTTTTTTGCAGGTATAATCTGAAAAATAGAGCATACTGATATCAATCTATACTCAATAGATTTCAAGTTGCAACACGACGACAAAGCAGCTATTTGAAATATGAAGGGTATAACAATAAAAGAAAAGAGATAATGATAGAAACTCATACCTCCCAATTACCTGAAAACGAAATACTTGAACGCAGCGTATTTTTTATTTCTGATGGAACAGCAATCACAGCAGAAGTATTGGGTCACGCAGTGTTGTCTCAATTTCCCATTGCCTTTACTTCCTATACCTTACCTTTCGTGACGAACAAAACCAGAGCCGAAGAAGTCAGAGAGCAAATAAACGCGATATATCAGCAAACCCAAATCAGGCCGTTAGTTTTTTACTCCATTATTTCAGATGAAATCAAAAGTATTATCACCTGTAGCAATGGATTCTGTCAGGATATTGTTCAAACATTGGTTGCCCCATTACAGCAAGAAATCGGCTTAGAACCCAAACCAGAATTACATCGAACTCATGGTTTATCTAAAAAAAACCTGGGGCAGTACGATGCACGCATTGCTGCCATTGATTACGCTCTCGCCCATGATGATGGTATTTCACTACGTAATCTTGATCAGGCTCAAGTGATTATTCTTGGGGTATCCCGTTGTGGAAAAACACCAACCAGCCTCTATCTTGCAATGCAATTTGGCATTCAGGCAGCAAATTATCCTTTCACCGCAGACGATATGGATAATTTACAATTACCTGTAGCCTTGAAACCTTTTCAGCATAAATTATTTGGTCTAACTATTAGCCCGGAAAGGCTTACTGCCATTCGTGAAGAACGGCGGGAAAATAGTCGTTATGCTTCATTACGACAATGTCGGATCGAAATTGCTGAAGTTGAAGCTTTATTCCGGAAAAATAATATTAACTACCTAAATACCACTAATTATTCTGTCGAAGAGATTTCAGCCAAAATTATTGATCAAATGGGGCTAAAACGTCGTATGTTCTGATTTCAAAATATAAACATATTTGACAAAATTTATTCACAACACTTTCTCACATAAATATCATGATTGTCTGCTGAATTTGTTGGAAGTTGAGTTATTGTGATTCCCCAGTCATTTCAGACACTGTCTCAATGTGAAGTAAAATTCGAGAAAGTATATGTACAGAACAGATGAGTTAAAAACCCACCGCATTGATAGCCTGATAACACCTAAAAAGCTTGCAGAACAATATCCTATATCAGACAAGACCTTGCAAAATGTGACATTGTCACGAAAGCGTATTGAATCCATCCTGACAGGCGACGATCAACGTTTACTGGTCATTATTGGTCCCTGTTCCATTCATGATATTGATGCGGCTCTTGATTATGCCTCCCGTTTACGCACTCTACGCGAAAAATATCAGCACAATCTAGAAATTGTGATGCGAACTTATTTCGAGAAACCGAGAACAGTCGTTGGCTGGAAAGGCTTGATTTCAGATCCTATATTGGATGGCTCTTGCCAAATCAATAAAGGGGTCGCCCTTGCCCGCAAGCTACTCATTGATATTAATGAGTTGGGCGTCCCGACTGCGACAGAATTTCTGGATATGGTCACCGGTCAATACATTGCCGATTTAATTAGTTGGGGAGCTATCGGTGCCAGAACGACAGAGAGTCAAATTCACCGAGAAATGGCCTCTGCCTTGTCATGTCCAGTTGGCTTTAAAAATGGGACGGATGGCAATACGCTTATCGCCATTGATGCAATACGTGCAGCACGCACCAAACATATATTTTTGTCCCCTGATAAAAACGGTCAGATGACCATTTATCAGACCAACGGGAATCCTTATGGACATATTATTATGCGTGGTGGGAAAAAACCGAATTACAGTGCCGAAGATATTGCAACAACCTGCCATAAGCTACGTGAATTCCACTTACCTCAACGTTTGATTGTGGATTGTAGCCATGCTAATTGCCAGAAAATTCATCGTCGTCAGCTGGATATAGCCAGAAATATTGGTGAGCAAATTCAATCCGGTTCAACAGCCATTGCTGGTGTTATGGCCGAAAGCTTTTTAGTCGAGGGGACACAAAAAGTAAACCAGGGAGAATCTTTGACATACGGACAATCGATTACTGACCCATGTCTTGGTTGGCAGGATACAGAGAAATTTATCAATATCCTAGACGAAGCCATGAAAAATCGTTTCTGAATCCTTTCCTTATTCTGGCTCCTGACACTTGATGGAGCCAGTCATCTACAAAAACAAATCATTTAAAATCAAAATAATACTCATTTAAAATCAAAATACTATTACTCAAATTCAGGTATAAAAAAATAACTTGAAGTTAACCATCATTGAAACGATAATTATTCTCAATATCAGAATAATTATTGTTAAAATATGGTTATGGAAAAATTAGCACATTATCAACGTTGCTACACTAGCCTCCTGCAACAACAGATTCTTCCCGATCTATTCAATGATTCTGTCAAGATTAATTGCATCGATGGTCAACAGCTATCGGGAAGGTCATGCTATGGAAATTTGCTATCACAGCAAATTTTCCAGTTACACCCGACCAAATCCAGCCAATTTATTCTGAGGCAATAAGAAACCGAACAAGCTCACCTGCTGAATATCAGCGAGGTTTTTAGTTAATTGTGTTCAGTGATTTGTATTCAAAAAACACACTATTTCAGCATGGAGATTGACCTGCGTGACTCTAATTAAACCACCAAGCCTGAAACTGTCTACATTGAGTGTCGTCATTCTCGCGAGTTTATCTTCTGCGAATGCAGCAACAGTACATTCAACAGAGCATGCCGAAAAAGATAAATCATCCAAGGATACTTTGACTGTATATGCCACTGGCAACCAACGTGACAGTTTTGAAGCCCCCATGATGGTTACAGTCATTGAAGGCAATTCAGCCAACAATCAAGTTGCAGGCAATGCGAATGATTTACTGCGTAATATCCCTGGCATCAATATCTCTGGCACTGATCGTGCCAATGGGCAAGACATCAGTATGCGAGGGTACTCCCAAAAAGGCGTTTTGACTCTCGTTGATGGCATTCGACAAGGAACCGATACAGGGCATATCAATGGCGTATTCCTCGATCCTGCGCTGATCAAGCAGGTTGAAGTCGTTCGTGGCCCATCAGCGCTGTTATATGGTAGTGGCGCTCTGGGTGGTGTTATTGCCTATCAAACCGTAGATGCTGCTGATTTATTGGAAGAAGGTAAAAATAGCGGATTTCGCGTCTTTAGCCGTGCAGGAAGCGGTGACCATAGTTTGGGATTCGGAGGAACTACATTTGGTAAAACAGAGCAGCTTGATGGTTTAGTTGCATTTGGTACTCGTGATGTGGGTAATCTCCGCTACGGGAATGGCGTAAAAGACCAGAATGACGAAACTATTGGTAATCTATTGGCAAAAGGCTCTTGGCAGATCAATGACAGCCAAAAGCTTAGCGGCAATCTGCGTTATTACCGTAATGAAGCACATGAGCCTAAAAATCCCCAATCTCCAAGCAGCATTGAAAATCAACGAATAGATCGCACTACAGCACAGCGTGATGCTCAGCTGTCTTATCAATCAAACCCTGAGAAATACAGCTGGTTAAACGCTAGAGCAGATATTTATTATTCCGATATAAATATTAATAACAAAAGTAAAGACAAAGGTTTTGAAGGCCGTAAACAAGAAACTTATGGCGTAAAACTTGAAAACCGCTCTCATTTGAGAACCACTGCTTTTGCTGCACATCAATTTACCTATGGTGGTGAAGTCTACAAACAAAAACAAAAACCAAGTAGCAGTATTGTAGAAGGGTTTCCTAGCGCAGATATCCGCTTTGCATCTGGTTGGGTACAAGACGAAATGACTCTGCGTGATTTGCCTATCTCGTTTATAGCGGGTACACGTTACGACAATTACAAAGCCTCAAATAGCAAATATAACGATATCAAGGCCGACAAATGGTCATCAAAAGGTGCTATTAGTATTACCCCTACAGATTGGTCAATGCTATTTGTCTCCTATTCACAGGCATTTCGCGCCCCAAGCATGGGCGAGATCTATAACGATTCCCGACATTACCCTGGAAACTACTGGAAACCCAATCCAAACCTACGCCCTGAAAGTAATGAAACTCAGGAATATGGCTTCGGACTACGTTTCGATGATGTATTAACTAACAATGATGACCTGAAATTTAAGGCCAGTTACTTTGATACTAAGGCAAAAAATTACATCACATTTATCATAGGAAAAGGTTTCACACAATCAATCAACATTCCAAAATCCAAGATATGGGGTTGGGATGTTTCCATGACGTATGATTCTGATTGGTTCTCCTGGAATCTCGCTTATAACCATACGACTGGCAAAAACGAAGAAACTGGAGTATCTATAGGAGCCCTCAGCCCTGACACCCTAACCAGCACTTTGGACATTCCATTATCCACAACAGGTTTTTCCATAGGGTGGATTGGTAAATTTACTCAACATACCAAACTCAGAGGAATAAACGGTGATAGAAACGAACGTAATCAGAAGATCACCCAATACGCGGGTTATGGCGTCAATGACTTCTACGTCAGTTATCACGGTGATGGAACATTAAAAGGGTTAACTACCTCTGTCGTACTGGGTAACGCTTTTGATAAAGCCTATTACTCATCGCAAGGAGCGCCACAGAGTGGTCGTAATGCTAAATTGTTTGTCAGCTACCAGTGGTAGATAACAAACAGACCATTACCTTGGCTCTAAGACAACGTTATTTTTAAGATAAAGTTATTTTTAAGATAAAGTTATTTTTAAGACAAAGTTATTTTTAAACACCGTTTTTTAAGGAGTTAGCAACAGTGAATCAGTCACTTTATGAACGTTACCAACAAGCCAAAGCAGAAAACAAAGCTAAATACGCACGCGATCTGGCTGTTTACCTTAATGTCAGCGAAGGAGAGTTATTGCATAGCCGTGTCGGTATTGATGCCAAGCGTTTAAATATTGATGCTCCTACCCTGCTTCAGGAACTGGCAGCAGTTGGTGAAACCAAGGCGATTACCCGTAATGACTTCGCCGTCCATGAACAGGTTGGACGCTACGAAAATACGAAATTCAGCCCGCATGTAGGTTTGATTCTCAATCCACGTGAACTTGATCTGCGCTTGTTCTTCGACCACTGGAACAGCATTTTTTCTTTGGTTGAGACAGCCAAGAATGGTATGCGTCACAGCATTCAATTCTTTGATCGTCAAGGCGATGCGTTGCATAAAGTTTATACCACCAGTAATACCGACATGGCTGCATGGGATGCCCTGATCGAAAAATATCAGATCAGTGAAAACCCAGCGCTGGAGATTCAGCCGGAAGAAGTGCCTGAGCATATAGAAGTCACCGAACAACTAAAAGCCCAGCTAGATGAAGAGTGGCGTGCAATGACTGACGTTCATCAATTCTTCATCATGATGAAACGCCACAATCTTAACCGCCAGCAGATTTTCAATGCAGTTAAAGACGATTTAGCTTATCGTGTGGATAATTCAGCACTGACTCAAGTCATTGAAAATGTTCATAAAGATCAAAACGAAATTATGATCTTTGTTGGAAACCGTGGCTGTGTTCAGATTTTTACGGGTAAACTGGAACGCCTGATGCCTTATCAGGAAAAAAATTCTGCTCAGAAATGGCTCAACATTTTCAACCACAATTTCACTCTGCACCTGATTGAAAATGCCATTGCAGAAAGCTGGGTGACCCGCAAACCAACAGACTGTGGCTTCGTTACCAGCCTTGAGTTGTTTGATGCCAATGGCAATCAAATCGCACAGTTGTTCGGCCAACGTACTGAAGGCACTCCTGAACAAGCTCAATGGCGTGAACAAATTGTTATTTTGCCTAAACTGCAACCAGAACAGGAAACTTGTATAGTATGAAAAAATGGCTTCTAACATTTATGCTTGCCATCTCTTTCAATGTGTTCTCTGCTGAACGCATTGTTACAATTGGTGGCGATGTGTCTGAAATTGTTTTTGCACTTGGCGAAGGACAGCACGTTGTCGCAAGGGACAGTACCAGCCAAAATCCCAAAGCATTGCTCTCTCTACCCGATATCGGGTATATGAGGGTTCTGAATTCAGAAGGGATTTTATCTATGCGCCCATCACTGGTGATCACAAGTGAATCTGCTCAACCTTCTCTGGCACTCAAGCAAGTCGAAGATTCCGGTGTAAAAGTCATTAAAGTGACCAGTAAAACCTCGTTAGAAACCGTTCCTGAAAAAATCATGACCGTCGCCAAGGCGGTCAATCAGGAAAAACGTGGTGAAGCATTGATTGCCCAATATCAGCAACAGCTAGCTGATGTTGCTATGTCAGATATTCCCGCTAAAGTTGTTTTTGTCATGAGCCACGGAGGCATCATGCCAATGGCGGCTGGGCAACAAACAGCAGCAGATCAAATTATCCGCTCTATTGGTGCAAAAAATGCAATGCAAGGCTTCAAAGGATACCGTCCTTTATCCCAAGAAGGTGTTATTGCCAGCAAACCGGACTTACTACTGATCAGTACCGAAGGGCTAAAAACTTTGGGTGGTATGGATAAAGTTTGGCAACTTCCTGGATTGAACTTCACACCAGCAGGAAAGAAAAAACAGGTCGTTGTTGTTGATGAAATGGGTCTACTTGGATTTAGTCTGCAAACACCTGCTGTGATGAAACAAGTCCGTGATGTTGCGGAGAAAGTGCAATGAGTCGTTCTCAATCCCCCAGTCTAGGTTTGATAATGCTAGGTTTATTGTTGTTTTTTCTAGCAATTAGCTCAGCAAATATGGGGGCATTGCCACTTTCCTTTAAAACATTGTGGGAATCCTCTTTGAATGACCCACAGTGGCAGATTTGGTTGAACATTCGGTTACCACGTATTTTGCTGGCGATCCTCGTTGGAGGCGCACTGGCTATATCTGGTGCCGTGATGCAAGGGTTATTCCGTAATCCTCTGGCTGATCCCGGATTATTAGGGATCAGCAGTGGTGCGGCACTTACCGTCGCAATGGTTATTGTTCTGCCTTTCACCCTACCTGCCAGCATTGCGTTATACGGACATATTATCGCAGCCTTTGTCGGCAGTTTATTGGTGTCAACCCTGATATTTATTCTTAACAAATATAATCATGGTAATCTGTCAAAGCTACTGCTTGCAGGCATTGCCATCAATGCACTATGTATGTCATTTATTGGCGTATTGAGCTATATCAGTAACGACCAACAATTACGTCAGTTTTCCATTTGGATGATGGGTTCACTCAGTCAAATAGAGTGGCCAACTCTGGCTATTGCTGCATCACTTATTATTCCTATTTGCCTGTTGGCATTCAGCCAGTCACGGAAGCTCAATTTGTTGCAACTGGGAGATGAAGAAGCGCACTATTTAGGCATTAATGTCCAACGTACCAAATATCAATTATTGCTGTTGAGTGCCTTATTGGTCGGATGTGCAGTCGCTTTAACCGGTGTCATTGGTTTCATTGGGTTAGTTATCCCACATCTTGCCCGACTACGGTTTGGAGGTGACCATACTTGGTTACTGCCGATATCAGCTCTGGGCGGTGCATGTCTTTTGTTAACAGCTGATACATTAGCCAGAACGTTAGTTTCTCCTGCGGAAATGCCAGTAGGCCTTATCACTGGTTTGATCGGCGCCCCTTATTTTTTATGGCTTATTCTTAAGCCATCAGGAGGCCGTTTATCATGAAACCGATCATGTCAGTTAATTTACTTGAAGCCCAAAATTTAAATTATTTTATTGGGCAGCGTCAAATAATCAAAGATGTTTCTCTTTCTATGCGTCAAGGGGAAGTTGTAGCAATTATTGGCCCAAATGGAGCGGGAAAATCAACATTATTGCGCCTGTTAACTGGCTATATCCCTCCCAGTTCAGGAGATTGTTTATTAAAAGGTATTCCTATTTCCCGCTGGCCAACCCAACAACTGGCTCGCATTCGTGCAGTCATGAGGCAATATAGTTCCCTATCTTTCCCTTTTAGTGTAGAGGAAGTCATCGCCATGGGACGTGTTCCCCATGAAAGTGCACACAAGAGAATTGCCATTGATGAAGCTATTGCATTAACAGAATGTGAAGAACTGAGAAACAGGAATTATCAGCAGTTATCTGGAGGGGAGCAACAACGAGTTCAATTAGCAAGAGTTTTGGCTCAACTTTGGCATCCTGAACCTACTGAATCTTGTCTATTTTTGGATGAACCCACTTCAGCACTGGATCTTTATCACCAGCAACATACTCTGCGATTGGTTCATCGCCTGACACGACAACAGCCTATTGCTGTCTGCTGTGTACTGCATGATTTGAATCTCGCAGCACTTTATGCCGATAAAATTATTTTATTGCATAAAGGACGATTAGTTGCATCCGGCATTCCACAAGATGTATTGCGTGACGATATTCTTAAACAATGGTACCAAGCTGATTTAGGTGTTACACAACATCCTGAAACTCACCAGCCACAAATCTATCTCCGGCAATAAAGACTGTGGTTTATCCTCGCTGGTAATAATTTGAAATCTACTGAGTAGATAGCGATAAGATAAAAAAAATTTTAAAATAGCTTACACAATAACGTAACTAATTATTTATCTTTATATTTTTAGCAAAAACCCACCTATGTGGGAGGTAAACATGTTAGAAAATGTTATCAACGATATTGTGCGCTACATTTACTCGAATATTTAAAAAGCATTTATATTTCGGAACCGCATTTATAATAAGTGTCACTCTTTATGGTCAACCCTATCGTTGACCATTTTTTGCATTTTATTGAACGCTCTTCAATTATTTCAGCTCATTTGTCAACCAGTGGTTAAACTGCCGCAATTCTGCATCCAAAGTGGGATATTGTTCACTGATTTGCTGAACCATTTTCCCAACCGTTTCTGGCTGATACTGCACTCCGATTAATTTTTCAGACAACATTTCAAGCGGAGCAGGTTCCAAACTGTCAGTGAACATTTGGCAACGGCTAATCGCACCGTGTTCAACATCAACATGCAGTTCAACTCCACCCCAACGAAATCGTGTATCCAATACATGACTGAATGCAGGAGCCTGACCAAAGTTCCATTCCCAACTGCTCTGTTTAGCAAAAATATCACTAAAACCGGGTAAATCAGGCAAAGTCTGTGGTGAAATAACTTCTGCTTTGGCTGCCTCACCGAAGTATTCAAAAAATGCGTCGATAATCCCCTTACAAACTGTTTCATGTGTGATATCTGGCAACAACTCAGTTAAATTCGTTACTCTGGAGCGAACAGAAGTGATACCTTTCGCCTGTAATTTTTTAGGGTCTGGATTAAGATAATCAGCAAGTCGATTTAAGTCTGCATCAATCAACAAGGTTCCATGATGAAAGCCTCTCTCTTTAGTTTCCTTATATGCAGAGCCAGAAATTTTACGCTCCCCTTCAGGAGAAGATAAAACCAAATCATTGCGACCAGAAGCTATTGCATGAATTCCTGATTTTTTCAAACCTTCAAGAATGATTTGTGTAGAAATAGTTTTATCATATTCGGGTTTACCTGCCATAAAAGTAAAACATGTATTGCCCAAATCATGGAAAACCGCGCCACCCCCACTGCTACGCCGAGCCAGTTTAATTCCATCTTGCTCCATTTTTCGAGTATTACACTCTTTCCATGGATTCTGCGCACGTCCAACCACAACAGTATTAGCATTACGCCATAAAAACAAAACGCGCTGATTTGGAGGCATCTGTCGAAAAATACATTCTTCAACAGCAAGGTTAAACCAGGGATCATGAGAATCTGAAAGCAACAGGCGTAATGAGGACATTTTTGACTCCGGCAGAAAAACAGAGCCTTAAGATATCATAAAGCACTGCCGGAATAATGAGATGAAAATGAAATCACATTCTACGGGCTTGCCAAAAAACACGACGCCAATACACATTATCAAGAGAAGAACGTATTACACCTTTACTTGTGGATGCGTGAATGAATTCATTGTTAGTATCATAAATACCCACATGCAACCCACTTTTTCCACTACCCGTTTTGAAAAACACAAGATCCCCTGGCATCAGGTCATTTTTGCTGATCCGTGTACCCAATTTGGTTTGTTCGCTTGTTGTCCGGGGCAGCTGGATATTAAAGCGGTCATAAAAAGTCCGGTAAACAAAGCCAGAACAATCAACACCATGCCTATCTATGCCACCGTAGCGATATGGCGTATGATGCCATTGCTCAAGTTGATCTCTTAACTGAACGATGACCATTATCGGATCAGAGAGAGCCGCCTTCAACGGAAGCGAACTGGACTTGGATACAGGATTAGTGCAGCCCATTAGAAAGAAACCAAATAATAAGCATAAATACCTTACTCTTATTACCATCCGCTTTCCCTCAGCCATTACATAGGAGCGATAAACTTTATCGAGCGAAAAATAAAAAAACAAGCACCTCTGTTAGAGCTTTGCCTAACATGTCATTTTTTATCGATCACTCTTTAATTGCTTTGTTTCCGGCCTGCTAATTAACCAAACACCCAATAAGATGAAAAAAATGCCCAATGTCTTTAACAGTGAGATGGTTTCATTGAACCAAGGCAATAAAACCGCCATTAAATAAACAAAAACATAACTCAAGCTGATAATAGGGTACGCTTTATTCAATGGCAGGTATTTCAACGCGAAAAACCAACATAACATGGATAGCGCATAACCCGCCAATCCGGCCATAATCAGCAATAGAGGATTATGATTTGCCCAAAGCCAGTCAATTTCCAGCCAATGCGTTGACAACGAAAATTCTGGTAGGTGGGAAACTCCCCATTTCAATAGCAATTGGGCTACAGTGATTAACAAGGCACTTGCTATTCCCCAAAGGTAACCCTTCATTGGCTCAAGCTCATCAATAAAATCCCTAACATAATTGCTAAAACCCCCATCCAGTGCTTTAGCCCCACTTTTTCCTGATACAAAAATTGCCCAATCAAAGTCACTATTACAAAATTTATACTAAGCATAGGGTAAGCAATACTCAGTGGCAAAAATTGCAATAATCGCAACCAAAATATCATCCCTATACTCAATAAAAGAATGGCGCTGAGCAGCCATATCGCCATAAATACCCCTTTATAAGGGGGATCTTTTTTCTGCCAACAGGTCACTGCCTGTTTCTGGCATAATTGTCCTGTGCAGGTTAGTAAACTAACCAAAATCAATAAGGTTATATTGCTGCTCATGGCTGTTTCTTATAAATCACAAGCGCAAATCTATGGTTACGACGCACAAAATCCGGCTCCGGTAATTCAGGCAATTTACCTTTTGAAGATAAGAGAAAAACGATAGCAACTTGACCTTCTTTCCGTGCTTTTGCCAACCATGCAGGAAATCTCTCCCCTGTAATATATCGATATTGGCTATCAGGATAATCAAGTCCATATTTTAGTTCCCCTTGACGATCATACATGTAAATATCACTGCGTTTTAACTCCCACGCAATCGACGACCCAACTCCAACAGATTGAGTCAAAATATATTTACTGTCAGCCAACTCTTTTTTATTTTGTTGAATAAAATGCTGGGGGAGCTTGGAATTTATCGTCTTGTCCGGCAATGCACTGCCTATAGATAAGCTGATCATAATTGAACAGGCAGCAGCCCATAGCCAATATTTACCATCGCGAATGAAGCATAAATAACCAAATCCTCCCCAAATGCCAAAGGCAATAATTCCTATCATCCACTTCAACCATTCATCAGGCTGATAAATTGAAGAAATATTCAAGGTTTTCATAGCAAAAAGTACCAAAATGGCAAGCAATCCGATGAAGACATTCACCAGTCCATTTATTTTCAACGCTTTCATATTGCCATTTTTGACACAATCGACACTATATTTTGCCATCATCAGTGCTAAAGGGCCGATGAAGGGCAATATATAAGTTGGCAGTTTTCCTTTTGCAATACTGAAAAAGACAAATGGAACAACAAACCAACAAAACAGGAAAAACATTTCTGGATGACTTTTTTTCTCTTTCCAACTTTTGATTAAAGCACCAGGCAGTAAGCCTAACCACGGGATTATCCCTAAAATTAATATCGGTAAGTAATACCAAATAGGTGCAATATGCTGAGCTTCCTCAGAAGCAAAACGCTGTATATGTTCTACCCAAAAGAAATAATGCCAGTAATCCGGTTCACGCAGAGCAATCGCAATTACCCACGGCAGACTAATCAAAATAGCGGAAATCACGGCAAGAGACCCAAAACGAACCATTTCCCAAAAGCGATTCTGGTATATCGTGATGGGTATCATAGCAATCACGGGTAGCGCCAAAGCCAGAAATCCTTTTGTCATAAAAGCCATCCCACAGGTTAACCCTAGAACAGACCATGCCAGAATACGTTCTTTGGTCGTAACCGCCTTAAGCGCCCAATAACAGCTCACAATTCCCGCTGTCACCCACAAAGAAAACATAGGGTCAAGAACACTATAAGTACCAATGGACAAAACAATAAACATGGAAATGTAAATCAGGCTGGAAACAAAAGCAGTCTGGCGACATTTCCACATCATCATTGCCAAACGATAGAGAAGAAATGCACTGATTAGGGTACTGAACACAGAGCCAAAACGAACAGCAAAATTATTGTGACCAAAAATCCATTGGCTGATGTTGTTGATCCAATATCCTGCTACTGGTTTTTCAAAATAACGAATATCCAGAAAATAAGGGACCATCCAATCCCCACGTTGCAGCATTTCTCGGCTAATTTCAGCATACCGAGTTTCATCCGGCTGCCATAACAGACGACTATCCAGAGGCAATAAGTAAGTAAGAATTAAAAAAAGAGCCATCAAAACGGCTCCTGCTTTACTCACCCAAGTGTTTAACATATTTGTGTTATACCTCTTGTTGGCAGCCTAACCAGCCTTCACGACCAAAAAAATTCGAACGAACAATTTTCCCAATAGGAAGAGAATCTCTGTTTGCTGGTAACAAATGACTTAATTTGCAGAATTGAATTTCCTGTCGGTGAAGCATATTCAACAATGTTTGAAACTGTAAAGACTTCGACATGCCTTCGACTTCGGTATGAATCGTATAAACAGGCACCCCATAATCATTTTTAATGGCATCAAGGATGAAGTGATTAAAATTTGCATCGCTGACTAATGTTCCAACAACTTCATCATAGGTAGGTAATGTGACAGGGATTTGTACAGTTCCCACACTTCCATCGGGCAAGAGTGGCCTGAATGGATGTGTACCCCGACAATCACTGTTGTAATCGAAACCAAAACGTTGTTTAACAGCCAGCACACGTTCATCTGCTCGCCACCCTGCAACAGCAGAACATATAACGGTTTTCCCTGTTACCTTTTCTAGTGCATCAACTCCCAATTTCACTTGTTCAGCTAATTCATTCTCCGACCAACGCTCTACTTTTGCCTGCCAACCTTGATGATCCCATGCATGCAAACCAATTTCATGACCTGCATCCACTGTTTGTTTCATCAAATACCCCAGATCTTTCGCGATTTTTTTCCCCGGCCAAGCTGTACCAGCCAGCAAAATATCCAGACCATAGAGAGAAGCTGCATTTGATCTCAGCATTTTCCAGAGAAACTTAGGACGCAACAGACGCCATAAATGGCGCCCCATATTGTCTGGACCAACACTGAAGAAAAAGCTGGCTTGAATATGGTGCTTTTGTAAAATCTCAAGCAATCGGGGTACACCTTCCTTAGTGCCTTGATAAGTATCCACATCAATCCTTAAACCAACTTTCTTCATGAAGTTATCTCTCTTCCTAAACCTTCACTTGCTTTTTAGTTTTTCCCTTTGGATTCTTCAACTGCTCCACGAAGAAAGAAGTCCAATGTTTCATCAATGGTTTGCTTCATATTAATGGTGGGTTTCCAACCTATCAGACGCTCTGCATTTTTAATGCTGGGTTTACGGTGTTCAACATCCTGATAACCTTGCCCATAATAGCTGCTACTTTCGATTTTCTTGAATCCAGCAAATGGAGGGAAATGCCCTCGCAACTCGTGTTTCTCAAAGCTATCCAACAGCATTACAGCCAGTTGACGAATGCTTGCTTCATTTGTTGGATTACCGATATTAATTATTTGACTGTCACATAACCCATTCTGGTTTTCAATGATCCTGAACAGTGCCTCAATACCATCATTAATATCAGTGAAACAACGTTTTTGCTCACCGCCATCGACCAATTTAATCGGGGAACCTTCCACCAAGTTCAAAATCAATTGAGTAATAGCTCTTGAACTACCAATACGCGCTGAATTCAAGCTATCCAGCCTCGGCCCCATCCAGTTAAATGGACGAAATAAGGTAAATTTCAAACCTTCTTTTTCGCCATATGCCCAAATAACTCTATCAAGTAATTGTTTAGAAACGGAATAGATCCAACGCTGTTTATTTATAGGCCCGACAATCAGACGCGAAGTGTCTTCATCAAACTCCTTGTCATCACACATACCGTAAACTTCAGATGTCGATGGGAAAATAATCCGTTTATTGTATTTCGCACAATAACGAACAATTTTAAGATTTTCTTCAAAATCTAACTCAAAGACCCGCAAAGGATTACGGGTATATTCAATCGGAGTCGCAATTGCCACCAATGGAAGGATGACATCACATTTTTTGATGTGATATTCAATCCATTCAGTATGAATGCTGACATCTCCCTCAATGAAGTGAAAATGAGGATTACCAAGGAATCGCCCAATGGCAGAAGAACCAATATCCATCCCGTAAATGTCATAATTTCCATCATGCAACAACCGTTCAGTCAGGTGATTACCGATAAATCCATTGACTCCCAAAATAAGCACGCGTTTGCGGCGACTGACTTGAGTTGTTGCCTTCGGGCCAACATGGCCTCCTGCCACAATGCCCATTTCAAGCACTAATTGGTTACCTTGAACATAAAGCCCTGATTCACCTTGTCCGCTAATGATTTCCAACGCGCCATCACCACAAGCAATAACAAATGGGTCAGTAGAAATTATGGTTCCAGGGCGTTTATCATGGGCTTGATTAAGTGGTCGTGAACGCCAAATTGTAATTTTACGTTCGCCCAAAAAAGTAAATGCGCCTGGGTAGGGTTCTGTTACAGCCCTCACTAAGTTATTAATCTCTTTGGCAGACTTATTCCATATTATTTCACCATCGTTTGCTGTGCGACGGCCAAAATAAGTTGCCTGACTTTCGTCCTGTGGAATTGATGGATAATGATCTGATTTTATTTGAGGCAGAATATTATTCAATAACTCAACTGTTGCTTCGCGTATTTTTCCATGTACTGCCAGAGAAGTATCATTTTCATCAATTTGTACAGGCTGTTGCGCGATAATATCTCCCGCATCCGCCCTCTCCAGCATTTTATGTAATGTTACACCTGTTTCGGTCTCTCCATTGAGTACTGCCCAGTTAACTGGAGCACGACCTCGATATTTCGGCAACAAAGAGCCATGAAGATTAAATGCACCTTTTTCAGCCAGTGATAAAATTTCCTGACTAAGCATGTTGCGATAATAAAAAGAGAAGATAACATCCGGCTTCATTTCACGAATGCGCTCAACCCAAAGTGGATGATTGACATTTTCTGGCGCAAATACTGGTAAGCTAAAATCAGCACCGACGTGTGCAACAGAAGAAAAAAAGTGATTTTCATTTGGATCATCGGTGTGAGTAAATACAGCCTGAATATCAAAGCCAGCTTTTACTAAAGCACTGAGTCCGACACAACCAATATCGTGATAGGCAAAAATAACTGCTTTCATTAGCTTTCTTCCTGATTATCATTGGTCTTTTTAACTCCGACCACTTTTTGAATAAAATAACGTGGGCGAGCACGAACATCGTTATATATCCGCCCAATGTATTCACCCAATAACCCCATTGCGACGAACTGTGCTCCGATGAACATGAAAAGAATAGCAAACAGGGTAAATACTCCTTCCGCAGCCCACATGGAGCCAAATATAAGACGTAAAGCAATCAATAACACTGCCAACAGAAAACCCATTATGGCAATGATACTTCCCACGACACTCAATAACCGCAATGGTGCAGTTGTTAAGCACGTCAGAAGGTCATACATCAGATTGATCAAGTTCATAAAACTGTACTTGGAGTCCCCAAATTCACGCTCTGCATGGGCTACTTCAATTTCTACTGTTTTGCGTGCAAAAGTGTTAGCAAGAATAGGAATAAACGTACTGCGCTCATGGCATTGAAGCATCGCCTGCACGATGTGACGTCGATAAGCGCGCAACATGCAACCATAATCCCCCATCGAACGCCCCGTCGCCTTGGTTATCATCGCATTGATCATTTTGGAAGCGGTTTTACGGAACCAAGAATCCTGACGATTAGCCCGACGAGTCCCCACAACGTCATATCCCTCTTCTGCTGTTTTAATTAAACGAGGAATTTCTTCTGGCGGATTTTGCAAATCAGCATCAAGTGTAATAATCAGATCACCAGAAGCTTGATGGAAACCTGCCATAATTGCTGAATGTTGCCCATAATTACGATTAAGTAAGATGGTAATTACATGATTTTCCGGAGATTCAGCCGCTTGAGTTAAAATTTCAGCAGAGCTATCACGACTGCCATCGTCGACCAAGATTAATTCGTATTTCTGTTCTAATTTTTGGCACACAGCAAGCGTTCTTTCTAACAACTGGGGCAAACTTTCTTCTTCGTTGTAAACAGGAATAACGACCGAAACTTTTTTGATCTTTTTAAATGTCACTTACTTATGCTCCGCAAGAATTTTAGTCATCGCATTTACGACACGATCCACATCATCATTGTTCATATCTGGGAAAAGTGGTAATGAACAAAGTGTTGACGAATTCCACTCTGACATTGGCAGGGAAAGTTGTGGATAACGCTCACGATAATATTTCTGTGTGTGTGCAGCCCTAAAATGCAGCCCTGTACCAACATTTCTGTCTTTTAGATGTGCCATGAAAGTATCACGGTCAATACCACAAATATTTTTATCAACACGCACCATAAAAAGATGATGGGAATGCAAATGCTGATATTCGGGAACTTTCAGCATTTGCAAAGATGAATCAACAAGAGCAGCAGAATACCGAGCAACCAACTCCCGACGACGTTCATTCATTGATGCCAGTTTGCCTAGTTGCACAATCGCCACTGCCGCATGAATATCTGATAGATTATATTTAAAACTTGGCTCAATAACTTCTGCTTGGGGTTTTCTACCCTGAATTTGTCTATCAAACGCGTCAACAGCTAACCCATGAAATTTTAAACAACGGATCTTTTGGGCAAGTTCATCATCATCTGTAACAAACATGCCACCTTCGGCACAGGTCATATTTTTGATCGCATGGAAAGAAAAGATTGCTGTCCCCTGTTCTCCGATCCATTTATTTTTATAGCAGGTACCGACAGCATGAGCCGCATCTTCAATCAGGGGAACCTTAGCTTCTTGGGCAACAACGCGAAGAGCGTCAAGATCGCAAGGCGCTCCCGCATAATGGACAGGAATAATAGCTTTGGTTTTTGGTGTTATCGCTTGTTTGATTGTTTCTGCACTGACCATCAATGTATCACGGTCAACATCAACCATGACGGGTTCAGCGCCCAACAAACAAATCATATTAATAGTGGAAACCCAAGTTTGGGAAGGTGTAATAATTTCATCACCAGGGCCTATGCCTAACGCCAACAAAGCCAAATGCATTCCCGCAGTAGCGGAACATAGAGCAATAGCATGTTTGCATCCAAACATCAGAGAAAAATCTTGCTCTAACCGATGGTTTTGTGGGCCTGTAGTAATCCAACCTGAGTGTAAAACTTTCTCGATTGCTTCTATCTCCTCACTGCCAATCGCAGGACGAGAAAATGGCAAAAAACTATCCATAACCGCCTTATGCCTTATTATATCCAAAATTGTATTTTAGTTAGCCAATTCTAACTGGTTATTTCTTAATAAAACATCAACGGAAAACAACTTTGGACCAACTAGACACCAAAAGCAGATAGCAGGTAATGATTATGGTGGATTTCACTTGTGGAAATTATACGTGGTTGACCCTCCATAATTTATAGCTGACATTTTTGATATGTCCAATATTCGCTTCAAAAATTTCTGATAAATTACGTTCTGTCATTACATTCTGTGGCATACCTGATGCCAACAGTTTTCCATGCGAAAGCAGCCATACATCTGTAGCCTGTTCATACGTGTGGTCAAGATCATGGCTACTCAATAATACCGTTCCCCCCAATGCACAAAATCTTTTAGTGAGCTTATCTAAAATCGCTTTCTGGGTGATATCAAGGTTATTGGTTGGCTCATCAAGTAAGAGTAAATTCCCATCAGGATTCAGATCCGGCCATATTTGCAAAAAAGTGCCTGCTAATCTGACACGCTGCCACTCTCCACCAGAGAGTTGACCAATTGATGAAGAAAGCAATGGGAGGAGTTTCATTTGCTGGCAAAGTTCATGTAACACATTTTCACTCTGGGCCAATGGAGCGGATTCAGGGCGAAACATATCTAAATACTGGAAAACAGGCATAACAGGAATAGAAGCAGATTGAGAAAGCCAGGCGCGATGCTTTGCCAACTCGTGCTGGCGGTAATCCTGCAAATTCCGACTATTCAAACGAATATTGCCACTATAGGATAACATTCCCGCAATCGCTGAAAGCAATGTGCTCTTCCCTGAACCATTTAACCCAACCAAATGAATTTGTTTTCCTCTCGTAACAGATTCGGACAATGATCTCAATCTGTTGTCGACAGTAATATTGTCCAGTTCCAAAATCGGCTGACCACTCATGTTACTATCCTTATCTTATTGTCCACATTAACAGGCAGAATGGTATTTCTTAATAGTGACGTGTTCTTAATAAAAGCCATATAAAAATGGGTGAGCCTAAGGTTACAGTGACAACCCCAATAGGTACTTCTGCATGAGATAATGATAGGCGGGAAACTAAATCTGCCAACAATAAACCACTGCCTCCTGCCAATACACTGGCCGGAAGCAATGCCTTATGATCAGTCAAGCCAATCAATCTTAAGATATGAGGAATAACCAAGCCGATAAAACTGATCGTTCCCGCGAGAGCAACACTCAAACCAACTAATAATCCAATCACCGAGACAAATAAATTACGCCATTTGTGGTGAGATATCCCCAGTTGCCGAGCCTGTAATTCCCCAAGAGAGAGATAATTCAAAATATTGCCTTTGCTGCTTAACCATAAAATAGCGGGAAGCAATGCAATAACCAACCACTTTTGGCGCCAATCAATACCACTGAAACTTCCCATCATCCAATACATCAATTGCCGGAGATCCAAACTTGTACTGAAATAGACCATCCATGTCATCAAGGCACCAAAGATCACGCCAAAAGCAACTCCAATCAATAACAGACGGGTATTGGTCACTTGATGTTTTCTGGAAAATCCCAATAAAATGGCAGTCATGAAAAGCGCCCCAAATATCGCTCCAATACTTAATAACCACAATGGAGCAATACCATGAAAGATGAGTATTAAAAATACCACTACAACACCAGCGCCATTACTGATCCCAAGCAATCCCGGCTCCGCCAACGGATTCTCAAACAAAGCCTGCATAATTGCCCCTGATAAGGCCAAACTCGCACCAATCACCATCACCGTAATCGCTCTGGGCAACCTCAACTGCCAAATGAACAACTGGGCAGGTTCTGATAACCATTGATCAGGCCAAAACCAGATTTCACCTGCACATAATGACAAAATGAATAGAATAACGAATAAAACAGACAAAATAGCCATCACTTGATGGTTACGTTTTTTGTGATAAGTGATTAACTCATAAACTGAGCGTATGTGATGTGAGGCCATTTAGAAAATATGTACCCTTCCTATTAAGCACAATGAGATATAAAAGATAAGAAAAAGGCCGCAAATGCGACCTTTTTATATATTTATTCTTTGGGTAACGCTTTTTCCACCCGGTTTTTTAGCTTTTGACCTGGACGAAAAGTGACAACACGGCGAGCCGTAATCGGAATATCTTCGCCCGTTTTGGGATTACGGCCTGGGCGTTGATTTTTATCCCGCAAATCAAAATTTCCAAAACCAGATAACTTTACTTGTTCCCCATTCTCTAAAGAACGACGCACTTCTTCAAAGAATATTTCTACCAGATCTTTAGCGTCACGTTTGCTAATACCCAGTTTCTCAAATAGATTTTCAGACATTTCAGCTTTAGTAAGCGCCATAAGTTCAGTTCCTCAAGGATGCTTGGAATCGCTGTGCTAATGCAGCTACGCATTGTTTGCTAATACTCAGTTTCTCAAATAGATTTTCAGACATTTCAGCTTCAATAAGCACCATAAGTTCAATCTCTCAAGGATGCTTGGAATCGCTGTGCTAATGCAGCTACACATTTATTGATGGCCGCTGAAATTTCTTCTTCTTCCAGTGTACGTGATGTATCCTGCAAGATTAAGCTTATTGCAAGGCTCTTGTAGCCTTCTGCGACCCCTTTACCACAATATACATCAAATAAGTTTATGCCAACTATATGATTTACGCCAATTTTCTTACATTCAGCCAGAATATCTTCTGCGGCTACATTTTCAGGCACAACTATAGCTATATCACGGCGGTTAGATGGGAAGCGAGAAACCTCCTTCATCTCAGGAATCATGCGATCTACCAGACTACCCCATAATAACTCGAATACTACAGTACGACTATTTAAATCAAGTTTACGCTCCAATTCTGGATGAACAACACCAATATAGCCAATGTAACGATTTTCCAGATAAATCCCAGCACTTTGTCCAGGATGCAAAGCAGGATGTTCTTCTGCCTTGAAGGAAATTGCAGATAGTTTACCAGTCATTTCTAAAACAGATTCTAAATCGCCCTTCAAATCAAAGAAATCAACTGTTTGTTTTTCAATCGACCAGTGCTCTTCAAAACGGTTTCCTGCAATAACACCACCGAGCATCAATTCCTGACGAACCCCGTGTTCCGCCTTGTCATCTGGCACAAAACGCAATCCTGTTTCAAATAAGCGAACGCGATTTTGCTGACGATTTTGGTTATAGGCGACCGTGGTCAGTAACCCTGTCAGTAAAGACAAGCGCATCGCAGACATATCCGCCGAAATCGGATTAGGTAAAATTAACGCTTTTTCCTGTGGGTGGAGATATTGCTGAACCTTAGGATCAACGAAACTATAAGTAATCGCTTCTTGATAGCCTTTGTCCACCAACATTGCTTTAACCCGCTTCAGTGGCAAATCAGCTTCACGATGTGAAGTCATAATCAGATCTGCACGCACTGGCACATCAGGGATGTTGTTATAACCATAAATACGGGCAACCTCTTCAACCAAATCTTCTTCGATCTGCATATCAAAACGCCAGCTAGGTGCAACAACTTGCCAGCTATCATTCTGGACAGTTACTTGACAACCTAAACGCGTCAGGATATCTGTTACCTGCTCATCAGCGACATGATGACCAATCAAGCGATCCAATTTATTGCGATTAAGAGTAATCATTGCTGGTTTTGGTAAGTGAGATTCGCTAGTAACATCAACGACTTCTCCTGCTTCTCCACCGCAGATGTCGATTAACAATTGAGTGGCATATTCTATCGCTTTATGTTGAAGCTGTGGGTCAACACCACGTTCAAAACGATGAGAAGCATCGGTATGCAAACCATAACGACGGGCACGACCGGTAATTGCCAGCGGTGCAAAAAACGCACTTTCCAGCATAATATGCTGAGTTTCCGTGTTAACACCAGAATGCTCCCCACCGAAAATCCCCGCCATAGCAACTGGTTGTTTTTCATCAGAAATAACAAGTGTTTCAGCAGAAAGTTCTATTTCATTGCCATCTAGCAGAGTGAGTTTTTCATCTTGCTCAGCCAAGCGAACAATAATTGAACCATTCAAACGATCCAAATCGAACGCATGCAATGGCTGACCTAATTCGAGCAAGACATAGTTGGTGATATCAACAATCGGATCAATGGAACGAATGCCACCACGACGCAATTTTTCACGCATCCACAATGGAGTGGTCGCCTTGACGTTCACATTCTTAATCACACGCCCTAAATAACGTGGGCAGGCTTCAGGAGCATCAACGCGAATAGGGAATGTCGCATCTGTAGTTGGTTGAACCGCTTCTATTTTCGGCTCTGCCATCATGGACAATTTATTGATGACCGCAACGTCACGGGCAACACCCATGATGCTCAGACAATCAGCACGGTTTGGTGTAATGCTGATTTCAATCGCGTTATCATCTAATTTCATGTAATCACGCAGATCAACACCAATCGGAGCATCTGTCGGCAGTTCAATGATGCCATCCTGATCGTTGGCAATGCCTAGTTCTGAAAATGAACACAGCATTCCTTCTGACGGCTCTCCACGCAATTTAGCTGGCTTAATTTTAAAGTCACCCGGTAGCACAGCTCCGATAGTAGCGACAGCAACACGAAGCCCTTGTCGGCAATTTGGTGCTCCACAAACAATATCCAACAGACGTTCGCCACCGACATTAACTTTTGTGACACGCAATTTATCTGCGTTTGGGTGTTGTCCACACTCAACAACTTCACCAACAAATACACCGTGGAATTGACCTGCCACTTTTTCAACACCATCAACTTCCAAACCAGCCATGGTGATTTGATCAGACAATGCGTCACTACTAATGGCAGGGTTTGCCCACTCGCGTAACCAGAGTTCACTGAATTTCATGAGATTATACCCGCCTTATTTAAATTGTTTGAGAAAACGCAAATCATTTTCGAAGAATGCACGCAAATCTGTAACACTGTAACGGAGCATGGTCAAACGCTCCATTCCCATGCCAAAAGCAAAACCAGAATAGACTTCAGGATCAATACCAACATTGCGCAATACGTTAGGATGAACCATGCCGCAACCCAATACTTCCAACCACTTACCATTTTTACCCATCACGTCAACTTCTGCGGAAGGTTCTGTAAATGGAAAATAAGAAGGGCGAAAACGCACCTGCATATCTTCTTCAAAGAAGTTATTCAAAAAGTCATGCAGTGTACCTTTCAGATTGGTAAAACTGATATTTTTATCAACGATCAATCCTTCTATCTGATGGAACATTGGAGTATGTGTCTGATCATAATCATTGCGATATACACGTCCCGGCGCAATGATGCGGATCGGTGGCTGACGCTCTTTCATGGTGCGAATCTGTACTCCAGAAGTCTGGGTACGCAGCAAACGCGTCGCATCAAACCAGAAAGTATCGTGATCAGCACGCGCAGGATGATGTGCCGGAATGTTCAGAGCATCAAAATTATGATAGTCATCTTCGATTTCAGGGCCTGATTCAACAGAGAAACCTAGCTCACCAAAGAAAGTCTCAATACGTTCAATCGTGCGGGTAACAGGATGTAAGCCACCATTTTCCATACGACGGCCAGGCAATGAAACATCAATTTTTTCTGCAACCAAGCGCTCATTCAGAATAGCAGCTTCCAGCATTGCCTTACGCGCATTCAATACTTCTTGAACTTCTTGTTTCGCCTGATTAATAACAGCCCCTGCCGCTGGACGCTCCTCGGCTGGTAAGTCACGCAGCGATGACATCTGGAGCGTTAAATGGCCTTTTTTTCCCAGGTATTCAACTCTTACCAGATCCAACGCGGCAACATCCTGGGCCTCTTCTACGGCTGCTTTTGCCTTTGCAACCAGCTCAGTAAGATGTGACATCGCTTTCCTCTTCCTTTGGCCAGATGGCCCATTAGTTGTTAAACTATGACCTTTCATTATCAATTAATGAGGCCATAAAAATAAAAAAGCCTCCACACTGGAGGCTCAAGCGCTATTTTTCATTTCTTTTCTTACGCGCAAAGCCCCCTGATATCAGGCGCTAAAGTAAAAAAAGAAACGAAAAAAGGCTAACTTCATCATTTTGTTCTTTCTCCTGTATCCTTTTTGCTCTCACTAATTGTGATCAAATCACAATATTATCTAATCATATATACTATCTGATCACATATATTTTTCGAACAATATATATTTTTCAATCAATAGTAAGCCACATTTTGGAAAAAAGTAAAAGAGGGAGCAAGCTCCCTCTTCTAACCTGACTTATGCCAGAGCGCCCTTCGCTTTTTCAACCAAAGCAGCGAATGCCACTTTGTCAAATACAGCGATGTCAGCCAGAATCTTACGGTCGATTTCAATCGAAGCCTTTTTCAGGCCGTTGATGAAACGGCTGTAAGACATGCCGTTCTGACGTGCAGCAGCGTTGATACGTGCAATCCACAATTGACGGAACTGACGCTTACGCTGACGGCGGTCACGATAAGCGTACTGACCAGCTTTGATAACAGCCTGGAAAGCAACACGATAAACGCGCGAACGAGCACCGTAGTAACCTTTCGCTTGTTTCAAAATTTTCTTGTGACGTGCACGGGCAATAACACCACGTTTTACGCGAGCCATATACTTCTCCTATCGTCTCTAAATTCTAATCTAAAAAATTTGCTTATGCGTATGGCAGACAAGCAACAACCAGGCCCAGATCACCTTTGGAGACCATGCCTTTTGGACGTAAATGACGTTTACGCTTAGTTGATTTTTTAGTCAGAATGTGACGAAGGTTAGCGTGCTTACGCTTGAAACCGCCACTTGCGGTTTTTTTGAAGCGTTTAGCTGCGCCGCGTACTGTTTTAATCTTTGGCATTTTAATTTCCACTTCGCATTGTTGATTACAACGAACTAGTAAGGCGAATAAACTCCAACCAAAATTAGCTGGAGCTCATTACTTGTTTGCCTGACTATTTCTTCTTAGGAGCGAGCACCATGATCATCTGGCGGCCTTCAACCTTCGTTGGGAAGGATTCGACCATAGCCAGTTCACTCAGATCGTCACGGATGCGGTTAAGCATTTCGATACCAATCTGCTGGTGTGCCATTTCACGCCCACGGAAACGCAGGGTGATTTTAGCTTTATCGCCATCTTCCAGAAAACGAATCAGGTTGCGTAGTTTGACCTGATAGTCGCCTTCATCTGTACCAGGACGGAATTTAATTTCCTTAACCTGAATAACCTTTTGTTTCTTTTTCTGTTCTTTGACTGACTTACTCTTCTCATAGAGGAACTTGCCGTAATCCATAATACGACAAACCGGCGGTTCGGCATTTGGGCTGATTTCAACTAAATCAACACCAGCTTCCTCAGCTTTCTCAAGAGCTTCTCTCAGATTGACAATACCAATCTGCTCGCCATCTAATCCAGTTAAACGAACTTCAGAGGCGCGAATCTCTTCATTAATGCGATTTGGGCGCGCCGGTTGAATTCTTTTTCCGCCTTTAATACCTTATTCCTCCAATTGATGAAGATTACGATTGCGTATTTCTGTCAGCAGTTTTTCTGTAAATTCACTGACATTAATGCTACCTAAATCTTTGCCGCGGCGAGTACGAACAGATACTTTTCCTGATTCGACTTCTTTATCACCACAAACAAGCATGTAAGGTACACGACGCAGAGTGTGTTCACGGATTTTAAAACCAATCTTCTCATTTCTCAAGTCTGCTTTTGCACGAATACCTGCATCTTGAAGTTTTTTAACCAATTCCTGTACATAATCTGACTGACCGTCAGTGATATTCATGACAACTACCTGCTGAGGAGCCAACCATGTTGGGAAAAACCCAGCGTATTCTTCTGTCAGAATACCGATAAACCGCTCCAAAGAACCTAGAACAGCACGGTGAATCATTACAGGAACCTTACGTTCATTATTTTCACCTACATATGACGCATTCAGACGTGCTGGCAGTGAAAAATCGAGTTGCACAGTACCACATTGCCACGCACGATCCAAACAATCATACAGAGTAAATTCAATTTTAGGGCCATAAAATGCCCCTTCACCCGGTTGGTATTCAAATTCAATACTATTTTGGTTCAATGCTTCAGCAAGATCTGCTTCTGCTTTATCCCATTGTTTTTCCGTACCAATGCGTTTTTCTGGACGAGTTGATAATTTAACAACAATCTTCTCAAAGCCGAATGTGCCATACACATCATAAATCATTTTGATGCAGCTACTGACTTCTTGAAGAATCTGATCTTCAGTACAGAAGATATGTGCATCATCTTGAGTAAAGCCACGTACACGCATCAAACCATGTAAAGCACCAGATGGTTCATTACGGTGGCAGCTACCAAATTCAGCCATACGCAAAGGTAAGTCACGGTAGGATTTCAACCCTTGGTTGAAGATCTGGACATGGCCCGGACAGTTCATCGGTTTTACACAATATTCACGACTTTCCGATGAAGTTGTAAACATATGCTCTTTATAGTTTTCCCAATGCCCTGTTTTTTCCCACAGGATACGGTCCATCATGAATGGGCCTTTTACTTCCTGATATTGGTATTCTTTGAGCTTCATACGGGCAAAAGTTTCCAACTCGCGGAAAATTGTCCAGCCATCATTATGCCAAAACGCCATGCCTGGCGCTTCTTCCTGCATATGGTACAGGTCAAGCTGCTTACCAATTTTACGGTGATCGCGTTTCGCAGCTTCTTCCAAACGTTGTAAATAGGCATTAAGCTGCTTTTTATCAGCCCACGCAGTACCATAAATACGCTGCAACATTTTGTTGTCGCTATTGCCGCGCCAGTATGCACCGGCAACTTTTTGCAGTTTAAAGTGATGGCAAAAGCGCATGTTAGGGACATGTGGCCCACGGCACATATCAACATATTCTTCATGGTGGTACAGGCCTGGACGATCATCATGGCTGATATTTTCATCCAAAATCTGAATCTTATACTCTTCGCCACGAGTCGCAAATGCGTCGCGTGCTTCCTGCCAGCTGACTTTTTTCTTTATGACATCGTAATCTTTTTTGGCAAGTTCTAACATGCGTTTTTCAAGTAGCTCGATATCTTCCTGCGTCAAAGAGCGATCCAAATCGACATCGTAATAGAAACCATTGTCAATGATAGGGCCGATAGCCATTTTCGTATCAGGCCACAACTGCTTAATTGCATGACCCAATAAATGTGCACATGAATGACGGATAATTTCCAAGCCTTCTTCATTCTTGCTGGTAATAATAGCAAGATTGGCATCGGTTTCTATTAATTCACAGGCGTCAACTAATTCACCATTAACACGACCAGCAATACATGCTTTTGCCAAACCAGCACCGATATCACTAGCTACATCCATTACGGAAACAGCATGGTCAAATTGACGTTGACTACCGTCAGGAAGAGTAATTACAGGCATTTAAAATCCTTATATACAGTGGTGACCCACACGAAAGATCACTTGCATTAAATCAAATTAATTATTAGCACGTTAGAAACAAATTCTTGCTTCACTCCGCAAGATGTGTACACATTTAAGGACACAATTTCAAAAGCATCCGGTACATTTGCCCTAACTCGCCCGACATACTATCACACAGATTAGGTGTTAAAATAGTTCATCTTGACATTAAATCAGCTTCATCAATTGCTTGATGATTATTCTGCTGCGAAATCAAAAATTATATTTTCGAAATGTATACCATCAGGAAATAAGAAAAATCTGTAGATACAGCGATATGCCCAATGGATTTCAAGATACGTCGCGGCGGCAAGGAAGCAAATCCCGGGGAGCATAAATAACTATATGGCTGAGGTGAGTGCAGCCAACAAAGAGGTAATTTGAAAGACGAAGGGTATAGTTCTGGATATTTATAGAAAATATAAACATCAGTCACTATGTAATTTTCAGCTAGTCAATAATAGCTAAAGAACGGTAAGCATTTTTCACTTTCCATAAATAACGCGGAGCCTGTGGTGCAGGATGGTTATTTTGAACATATTGATAAAACTCATTTGACGTCATTCGATTGATTTTATTAATTGCCAAAGCCCGGTTTGAATCAAACGTTCGCAATAAGGCTCCTGTGCCATTTACATAAGCAACTATTGTTGCATAGTACAACGTTTCTGGATTGGAAATACCTTCCAAATGCTGTTTTTTCAGGATACTGATATAAGCAGTTCCAAGATCAATGTTAGTTTCAGGATCTTTTAACTCACGCATCGTTGGCTGCCCTGATTTTCCTTTCATTCTATAAGCATCTCGCCCAGCTGTAGATGCTTTAATTTGCATTAAGCCAACCGCATTAGATTTACTAACAATCTCTGGACGAAATCCAGATTCCACCTGAATAATTGCTTTGATAAGTGTTACATCAACACCATAACGTTTTGCCGCTCGTTCAATAAAACTATCAAACGGTGTGGGAACAGATCTATTGGTTAATTTGTGGAAAGCAGAATCAGGCTTGTTGTTATTAAGAATACGTTTTGCCACTGTTTGTCTATTGATGTCTGATTGATGTACTTGTTGGCCTGCACACCCTGTCAACAATAATATGAACGCAATGTAGCCGAGTTTAAATTTCACGCTGCTTCCTCTAAATAAAATAAACCCTATAAAGAATATATAATTTTACCGATAAGCCAAAAATATTTTTCTATTATTTATCAAAATAAATTTCTTAATTGATCAGAGTTAACTCTGGACAAGATGCTGTTTTTTTGTTCGCATGAAGTTTATCACTACTATCTCAAGCAACAGAAACTTAAGGAGTGGTTATCAAGTCTATTGTCAATTTCATTCGTTATCATCTTGACTTTACCAAGGTGATACTGATAATCATTATCAATAATCATATATAACAAGTAAGGTTTATCATAATGAACAAAAAACGTTTGCTTTATGCTTTTCCGATATTCAATCTGGTGATTGCCTTATTCACAATAACGCTATTCAGTCAACAAGCTCACGCTGACAAAAAATTTAAGGTAGTTACGACATTTACTATTATTCAAGATATGGCTCAAAATGTCGCAGGGGATGTTGCAATTGTAGAATCAATCACAAAGCCAGGTGCAGAAATCCACGATTATCAACCAACTCCCAAAGATATCATCAAAGCACAGCGTGCAGAGCTTATCCTCTGGAATGGCTTAAATTTAGAACGCTGGTTCGAGCGCTTTTTTGAAAATATGAAAGACATACCTGCTGCTATTATAACCGAAGGTATTATTCCTTTACCTATTCGTGAAGGACGTTACGATAAAAATTCTAATCCCCATGCTTGGATGTCACCCAAAAATGCACTGATTTATATCGAAAATATCCGTAAAGCTTTTGTCAAATACGATCCAGAGAATGCCGAAGTTTACAATCGCAATGCCAAAGCTTACGCAGAAAAAATAGCTCAACTGGATGGACCTCTCAGAGAACGTCTTTCTCGTATTCCAGAAGAGCAACGCTGGCTGGTAACCAGTGAAGGAGCTTTCAGCTATCTCACACAAGATTATGGTTTCAAAGAAGTATACTTATGGCCAATCAATGCTGAGGAACAAGGTTCACCTCAACAGGTTCGCCGTGTTATTGATACAGTAAGGGCTAATAAAATCCCAGTTGTCTTCAGTGAAAGTACTGTTTCAGATAAGCCAGCAAAACAAGTCAGTAAAGAAACAGGAGCCCGTTACGGCGGAGTGCTTTATGTAGATTCTCTTTCCGTTCAAAAAGGGCCAGTACCAACTTATATTGATCTACTGAATACCACTGTAGAAACGATTGCAAAAGGATTTAATCAATGAATCGCTCATCATTAAACCGACAACCATTATTTGAGCAACCTCATTTAATTGTGGATAACGCCACCGTCACTTACAACAACGGGCACACTGCTATTTATGACGCCAGTTTTGATATTACCGGCGGCACAATTTGCGCGCTAGTTGGCATGAACGGCAGCGGAAAATCCACATTATTCAAAACAATCATGGGATTAGTAATACCTTCACAAGGAAAAGTTACCCTCAACGATCAACCTATCAAAGCCGCATTAAAGCAAAATATCATCGCATATGTTCCTCAAACCGAAGATGTAGATTGGAATTTTCCAGTTTTGGTTTCCGATGTCGTAATGATGGGGCGCTATGGAAAAATGGGGTTCTTGCGCCGTCCCAGCAAGCGTGATTACGAAATCGCCAATGAAGCACTTGAACGTGTCGGGTTAGCAGGATTACGTGATCGCCAAATCGGTGAACTTTCAGGTGGCCAGAAAAAACGAGCATTTCTAGCTCGTGCATTGGCTCAGGAAGGGAAAGTTTTGCTGCTGGATGAACCTTTTACCGGAGTAGATGTTAAAACAGAAAATGCCATTGTTGATTTACTCCGTAATTTACGTGACGAAGGACATTTGATCTTAGTATCAACCCATAACCTCGGCAGTGTCCCTGAATTTTGTGATCATGTTATTTTGATCAACCGCACTGTGCTCGCAAGTGGTCAAACAGAAAATACTTTTACTCAAAAAAATCTGGAAATCACCTTCGGTGGTATCTTACGCCATATTAATCTTTCCGGCTCTGAATTACATAAAGATGATGATCCACGCTCACTAACAGTCATTACTGATGACGAACGTGCTGCCGTCTTTTACGGACATGATCATCATGTTCCACCGCGACAAAGCCCGAAACAAAAGGACAATCAACCATGATGGAACTACTTTTACAACCATTCAGTTACAACTACATGGTAAAAGCCATGTGGGTAAGTGCCATTGTTGGGGCTGTTTGTGCTTTCTTATCCGCTTACCTGATGCTAAAAGGTTGGTCGTTGATGGGGGATGCCCTCTCTCACTCTGTTGTACCTGGCGTGGCAGGAGCTTATGCTCTTGGTTTACCTTATGCTGGCGGCGCTTTTTTTACGGGGATGCTCGCCGCACTATCAATGACACTGGTTCGTCATATCACTCGGTTACGTGAAGATGCGGTGATCGGTTTTATCTTCTCTACTTTTTTTGCCGTCGGGTTATTGATCGTTTCTTTAAACCCTACATCCGTAAATGTACAAACTATTATTATGGGCAATATTCTGGGAATCGCCGATGAAGATGTTTTACAGGTTGAAATTATTATCGCAATTTCCTTTATTATCTTAATGGTACTTTGGAAAGATTTATTGGTTGTTTTCTTTGATGAAACTCATGCACGCTCTATCGGATTATCACCGTTACGATTAAAAATCATTTTCTTCACTTTATTAAGCGCCTGTACAGTTGCTGCATTACAAACAGTAGGTGCTATTTTAGTTATCGCAATGGTAGTAACTCCGGGTGCAACAGCTTATTTATTAACAGATAGGTTTAAGCACTTGTTGATCATTGCTGTCACCATCGGTTCATTCACAAGTGGTATAGGCACATATCTGAGTTATTTCCTCAATGGAGCAACCGGAGGAGTCATTGTCACAATGCAAACAGTGATTTTCTTACTCACATTCTTCTTTGCCCCAAAACATGGCATGTTGGCCTCCCGCAGACGAGCTAAAAAAGAATCTCTGTCATTGATTCAGGAACGACGCTCATGAACACATTTATTGAATTAATTACTGAACCCTTCATGCATGAGTTTATGCGACGAGCCATCTTTGCTGCCATCATTATGGGAGCTGTCTGTGCGGTGCTTTCCTGTTTTTTGGTTTTAAAAGGCTGGTCATTGATGGGAGATGCTATTTCCCATGCTGTTTTGCCAGGTATCGTACTTGCTTTTGTCGCAGGCATACCACTTGCAGTAGGTGCGTTCCTCTCCGGTATATTTTGTGCATTTACCACTGGGTATCTCAAAGAACACAGCAGAATCAAAGAAGATACTGTTATGGGTATTGTTTTCTCAGGCATGTTTGCATTTGGGTTGGTGCTGTTTACTCGTATAGGTACGGATCAACACCTGACACACATTCTATTCGGCAGCATACTTGGCATTACCCAGCATGAATTAATTCAAACTCTGTGCTTTGCAGGGATCACTCTGGCTATTGTGTTGCTAAAGAGAAAAGATTTCATGCTCTACTGCTTCGATCCTAATCAGGCACGAGTGGTTGGTCTTCCTGTGAAATTACTTCATTATGGATTGTTATCTCTGTTGGCCTTAACAATTGTCGCATCCTTGCAGGCCGTTGGCATCATCCTAGTCATTGCAATGTTAATCTCACCGGGCATTATTGCTTTTATGCTTTGCCGGAGTTTTGATCATATGCTCATTGTAGCAATGATAACTTCTGTATCATCCAGCGTACTTGGAACAATCATCAGCTTCCATATTGATGCCGAAACAGGCCCCTGTATCGTAATCATTCAAGCCATTTTCTTCACTATTGCACTTATTTATGACCAAATAAAATTGACCCGTAAAAAAGCAAATAAAGGAACATTTGAAAAAATGCCATCTCGAGTATCATCAACTCCCGAAAAATCAAATTAAAAAATAGAGCGCCATATCAAATTTGAGATATGGCCTTATTAATTTCCATTAAAATCCCTTTTAACCTGTTCAAATGTTACATCTGTCTGTAATATAAGCATAGCAATTGTCAACTTAATGAGGTGAACCATGTGGCAAGCAGTGAACCATCTATTAAGTGAGCATTTTGGTGACGCTGAAATTCACAATAAAATGGAATTGGCAGGAGGAGATATCCACCGTGCCTGGTACATTGAATATGGTGAACAACATATCTTTATCAAATCCAACGTGAAAGAAATGTTGCCAATTTTTAAAGCAGAGGCCGAACAACTGGAGTTGTTAGCTCGCAGCAAAACAACCCATGTTCCCGATGTTTATGGTGTCGGTCACGACCGAAACTATAGCTTCCTGTTGCTGGAACATTTGCCTATAAAACCATTTAACGCGCATAGCGCATATCTTTTTGGTCAACACCTTGCAAAGCTGCATCAATGGAGTGAACAACCTAAATTTGGTTTTGATTTTGATAACATGCTGGCGACTACCATACAACCAAACGGGTGGCAAAAGCGCTGGAATCATTTTTATGCCGAAAAACGCATCGGGTGGCAATTGCAACTTGCCGCAGATAACGGAATGATATTTGGAGATATTAACCAAATTGTCCAAATAATCAGTGAGAAATTACATAATCATCACCCTCAACCCTCTCTTCTGCATGGCGATCTATGGCCTATGAACTGTGCCTCATTGAACAATGATTGTGCAGTTATTTTTGATCCTGCTTGCTATTGGGGAGATCGTGAATGTGATCTGGCAATGCTGCCACTTTACCCGGAGCTTCCTTTGCAAGTATTTGATGGTTACCAAAGTGTCTGGCCATTACCTCAAGATTTCCTTGAGCGCCAATCTATTTACCAACTCTATTATCTGTTAAATAGATGCAATCTTTTCGGAGGAGATAATTTTATTGTAGTACAAAATATGATTGATAAGCTTTTATCTGAATAGACATGAAAAAACTTTATTAAACTATCTTTGAAAAAGAAAAATATTATCTTTGAAATTAATAATTATTATTGTTGTTAGCTCTGAGTTCTATTCATTAACTCTGAGTTAACACTTTACTTTTTAACAAAATAGATATTATCTTGGTATTAAAAATATTAATTTACTTTAACAAAAATACTGAACGGAGCATCCTTGCACAGTGATTAACTATTATTTAATTACATTGTCATTCCAAAAAGTTACATAAAAAATTAGGCAATTATACCAATAATGATTGGTAATATATAAAGGATAAAAATCTGACTGAATTAAGGAATGACGGGGAAATTTAATTTTGGCCTCTAATTGTTCTTTGGTTCTTTCACTTTCCTTTGCATGTTCAAGGATCATTTGATCTTCAATGCGTTCTTTGATGAATCTAAATTGACGATACATTCTTAAATCCGACGCATTCATTGCCAGACCAACAAACATCAAAATATAAATTACCAGAAAACTAATATTTCCCCCCTGTAATTCCAACAATATGATCAGGGGTTGGAGAATGCTTCCAAAAAAATCCAAAAATGGTGTATTAAATTTAATCATTTCTGTCATCATCTTGAGAAAATCATTCAATACCGCGTTAATACTATCACATTTAACACCACCACCTTTAACACCATGTTGCCATGCTAGATTAATAACGGAGGCAAACGTTGACAAAAAGGCCGATACAAAAATAATCCAGCCCAAGATTCGTTTAGCAAGAGCTACATATCCGGCTTGTTGATACGTCATTACACTCTCCATTAATATAAATCATTTTATTTTTACTCAATAATAGCTCATAAGGAACCAACTTTAACCCTATTTTTAGGGTAATTATCTTATTTTTCCTATAAAACTATTTCTTTCTTTGTTATTACTCATAATGAGATTTAATTTATTGGAATTGTTACAATCAAAGCTCATTAATCATTATTATCATTGCGGAGAGATATGAAATGTCATTTTGTTTACCTATAGAAGCCGCCATTTTTGATATGGATGGTTTGCTGATTGATTCTGAACCTTACTGGGAACAAGGCGAAAAAAGTGTATTCAGTGAATTAGGGCTAGATTTGAATTTGGCGGCAGTATTACCTGATACATTGGGATTACGAATCGATCACGTTGTTGAACTATGGTATCAAGCATCACCTTGGCAAGGTGTCTCCAAAAGTGAAGTTGAGCAACGCATCATCAATTACGTTGTTCAGTCAGTTAAAGAAAACCGTCCTTTACTACCTGGGGTAGAATATGCGTTAAATCTCTGCCGCGAACGTGGATTGAAAATCGGTCTGGCCTCTGCCTCACCCTATAAGATGCTCGAACAAGTCCTCGAATTATTTAACCTCCGACATTACTTTGATACTGTAGTTTCTGCCGCACACTTACCTTACAGCAAACCACATCCCGAAGTGTATTTGTTGGCAGCTAGTCAACTTGGAGTCAACCCAATTAACTGTCTCATATTAGAAGATTCATTTAACGGCATGATAGCAACCAAAGCAGCAAGAATGCGCTCGATTGTCGTTCCTGCTGCCAGCCATTTCGATGATCCCCGTTGGTCAATAGCTGATATTAAGCTGAATTCACTGGAAAAATTAACAATAGAAGATATTACTTAATAACCACCGCGCTGCCATTATCCAATATCTATTTCTCTGTATCTGGCAGCGCAAATATTAACCTCTTAAAAAATAAAGGGGATATATTAATAAATAAAATATTTTTCTTATTTACCCTCTATTATCCTTATGAAAAACCCTCTATACTGCTTCACTGTATGTTTAAACAGCAATCAGCATAAATAATTAGTATAAATCGTTATGACAGCAGAAGGACATCTTCTTTTTTCCGTTGCCAGCCTTGTATTGGCTCACCAGCTAGAAATCACACCAGAAATAGCACAGGGAGACTGGTTACATATGCTTCCCGGTGTGCTTCTGGCTTCATTGTTACCAGATATCGACCACCCAAGCTCAACTTTAGGTAGACTATTCCGCTTTATATCCATTCCAATTGCGCGTTTATGTGGACATCGTGGATTTACACATAGTTTATTAGCGCTGCTCGTAGGGGTTACGTTATTCCAGACTGAAATCCCTTCTGATTGGCCTATTCCGACTGACTTTGTCCATGCAATGATTATCGGTTACATCAGCCATCTTATTGCTGATATGCTTACTCCTGCCGGTATCCCACTCTTATGGCCTCTGAGAATACGTTTTTGTATTCCTATTCTCAGAGGTAAGGAGCGCAAAAAAGCTGAACGCTTCATTGCTGTATTGGTAGTAGTGATCGCGATTATCCTTCCACAACATATCAATTTTTCATTTTCTCACTATTTTGACAAAGTGCAATTTGACAAAATACAGCTCGATAAATTGCATGATAAGCTACAGAATTTCTACAAGTAGCTAATCAATCCATAACAAACTATCGTAACCCCCATTTAAAAGTGGGGTTACCTGAAAAAATAAATAATTCTTCTTAGTTACCTCTTGTTTTTTCCCTAAAGAACTCTTAACTCACCTAACTATAACGTTAACGATCTAGCGAGAACAAAAAAACAAACAACCATACATTAATATATATAACCAATTAAACTAGTTAGTAAAAAATAATTATATTACATTCCATTTAATTATAAGTAAGAGACTTCTGATACTGATAACATTCTACCTTCAGCATTTCATGGTATGTATTCGATAGATTTCAAATTGAGATACAGTTTATAAATCAACAGATTGGGAAAAGATATAGAGTATTTTTCTCATCATCCAGAACGATTATATATCATGCAAAAAATATATATCATATACAGATACACTTATATCCATATATTGCAAGCTGCATACTGCAACTCGAAATATAAAGAGTATATAAGTTTTGGAGACTAGGGATGAATTTACCACTCATCATTAACGTGCTCGTTTTTGTAGCACTACTTATTTTATTAGCAAAAACGAGTTCAAATAATTGGAGCTTGTCCAAAAAAGTTCTTGTGGCTCTAGTCGTAGGTGTTGTTTTTGGGCTGGCATTAAACATCATTTATGGAACAGACAATATTACCGTGAAAGAATCAATTAAATGGTTCAATATCGTCGGTAATGGTTATGTACAATTACTACAAATGGTTATCATGCCGTTGGTTTTTGCTTCTATCCTAAGTGCCGTTGCGCGCTTACATAAAGCATCCTCCTTAGGAAAAATCAGCTTTTTTACCATTGGCACTTTGCTGTTCACTACAGCGATTTCCGCTCTAATCGGCATTGTAATCGCCAATTTATTTGGCTTAAGTGCAGCCGGGCTAATTCAAGGCACTCAAGAAACTGCTCGTTTATCAGCAATTGAAAGCAATTATATTGGCAAAGTTTCAGATATGAGTGTACCTCAGATTATTCTTTCTTTTATCCCTAAAAATCCCTTTGCTGATCTGACGGGTGCACGCCCAACCTCTATTATTAGCGTTGTAATTTTTGCGGCATTTTTAGGCGTCGCTGCACTACAAATGCTTAAAGATGATCATGAACGTGGTGAACGAGCTCTCTCTGCCATTGATACTATGCAAGCATGGGCAATGAAACTGGTTAGATTGGTTATGCGCCTTACCCCATACGGCGTAATGGCTTTAATGACTAAAGTTGTTGCCAGTTCCAATATTCATGATATCACTCAATTAGGCAATTTTGTCGTTGCTTCCTATATCGCCCTTGGCCTGATGTTTGTAGTACATGGCGGACTTTTGGCATTGACTGGGATTAATCCCCTGAAATTCTTTAAAAAAGCAGGCCCTGTATTGACATTTGCATTTACCAGTCGTTCAAGCGCTGCGAGTATTCCCTTGAATGTTGAAACACAAACTCGTCGCCTCGGTGTTCCTGAGTCTATCGCCAGCTTCTCTGCTTCTTTTGGCGCGACTATTGGGCAAAATGGCTGTGCTGGTATCTATCCAGCCATGTTGGCAGTGATGGTTGCTCCAACCGTTGGTATTAATCCTTTTGATCCATTGTGGATTGCAACTCTTGTGGGAATTGTGACTATCAGTTCTGCTGGTGTCGCTGGCGTTGGTGGTGGAGCAACATTTGCAGCATTAATTGTTTTACCTGCTATGGGGCTACCCGTCACTTTAGTAGCACTGCTGATTTCTGTTGAGCCTCTTATTGATATGGGACGCACAGCATTAAATGTTAATGGCGCTATGGCTGCTGGTACAATCACAAGCCAATTGATGAGAAAAACCAACAAAGAAGTGTTTGAGCAAGACGAAGAAGCGACGTTAAGCCAATTTTAATTCTAATCCAATTAAATAGAATTTAAATTTAGGCTAGATAAAACTTAGCCCCTTTTGAGCATTACAGCCAAAGGGGGCATTTTTACAATTTTCTTCCCTCTTGTTTACACCTTTTTCCCTTTAATTCCCACTGAGAAGCATACTGTCATGTCACCAAAATACATTTTCTCTCCGGAGAAAAGAGACTAAAAAGAAAATTAAAAAAAGCCAAGCTTCATCATGACGCTCGGCTTTGTGGCTACTAACCTACTAAATATTTGCTATAGATTAAGTATCTTTCTTATTCATACCAAGAAAAAACTTATCGTATTATTTTATATATTCACCGCTACGAAGAGCTTCAATACGCTTATCCAACGGAGGATGGGACAAGAACAACTCACTGAAACTCTTAGATTTACCATTAATACAGAATGCCTTCATAGACCCCTCTTCCTGAGGTTCATAGCTGGTCTTCAGACGTTGCAATGCAGCAATCATCTTTTCACGTCCAACCAATTTCGCTGATCCTGCATCCGCATGGAATTCACGATAACGGGAGAACCACATAGTAATAATACTTGCCAGAATACCAAATACGATCTCCAACACCATGGAAATCACCATGTAGACGATTGGATTGCCATTACTGCTGCTTTCACTTTCATCATCATTACTAGAAAGGAAGCTCGCAGCTGCTTGTGCAATAATACGTGAGATAAAGATAACGAATGTATTCACAATACCTTGCAACAATGTCATCGTCACCATGTCACCATTAGCAATATGGCTAATCTCATGTGCAATGACGGCTTCAGCTTCATCACGGCTCATGTTGTCCAGTAACCCTGTACTAACAGCAACCAGAGAAGCATTACGGCGCGCTCCTGTAGCAAATGCGTTAATATCTAAAGCATCATAAATAGCCACTTGTGGCATAGTAATTCCAACCTGATTTGCTTGACGACGCACAGTTTCCATCAACCAAGCTTCAGTTTCGTTGGAAGGTTTTTCAATAATCTGACCACCAACAGAACGCAGAGCCATCCATTTCGATATTAACAATGAAATAAATGCACCACCAAAGCCAAATAAACCAGCCATAATCATGAGACCAGAAACACTACTCCGCTGAATTCCAGTAAGTGAAAGTATTATCCCAAACACCATCATCACAGCGAGGTTCGTGAGAAGGAACAAGACTATTCTCATCATATAAATTTGCTTCCTTTAATTATCAAACAGTTCAACTAAGAGCTAAGCTATTAAGATGGGGGCTTCCCCGTATTATTCAAATTTTTTCAAATGCTAATCGATAGAAACAACATAACTTTACAATATAATAAAAAGGCCAGCTATCAAGCCGACCTTTTATTTATAACGAATTTTAAATTACTCGTTACAGCTACTTCAAAGGCTGGTGCGCCAAATCCAGTGCAATTTTTACAGATTCATCTAAGTAAGGATCTGGCCCTTCATAATCTTTTGGTAAATCATCAAGTGATTTAAGCGGTTTTTTACCTTCTCGTTTAAAGCGTTCATTAATACGATTCAACTTGTTTGTTTCGTATTCCTTGTTTTCTTTCTCTCTTTGAGCATAGTTCAAGGAATAAACACCATTACGTTCTTTGATGACTTTGTAGTAAGCAATGTCCTGTTTGATATATCTAAATTCAGGATCATTAGCAATCCGTCGGTTATGCAGTTTAGTCAGTAGCGGCGTTAACTCTGAAATTACTTTTGAGGAAATATAATGTGCGGGCGGGATACTATCCCAAGGTAACGCATTGTCCTCTTTGCTTTCCCCTATATCAGAAGGTTCTTCCCCAGTTGGCATAATTAAATCAGGTGTTACACCTTTAAGCTGAGTACTACCGCCATTTATCCGATAAAATTTCTGGATCGTGTATTGTACGGAGCCAATCTCTGGCCACTCAGGTCGTAGCATCTGGTCATAAATACGATTCAAAGGACGGTATTGCTGAACAGTTCCTTTACCAAAAGTAGGCTCTCCTACAATTAATCCACGCCCATAATCTTGTATCGCGGCCGCGAAAATTTCAGACGCAGAAGCACTTCTATTGTCAATAAGAACAACCAGCGGGCCTTTATAATATATTGCCTCATCCATATCTGATTCTTCTTTAATTCGACCTGTGTTATCCCGAATCTGAACCACAGGGCCAGTAGAAATAAACAAACCAGATAACGATACAGCTTCTGTCAATGCGCCACCACCATTGCCACGCAAATCAATTATGATTGAGGAAGCACCCTCTTTAGTGAGCTTCTGCAACTGTACTTTTACATCATGAGTCAAGCCGACATAGAAACTTGGTATATCCAAAACACCAACTTTCTCCTTTCCTACCGTTTTCATCGACATCTTGACAGCATTATCTTCAAGACGGATATTTTCACGAGTCAAGGTAACAATGTGGTTTTTTGCCCCCTTTGCACTTGGAGTGATTTCAAGGCGGACTTTACTCCCCTTCGGCCCTTTGATAAGGGCAACAACATCTTCCAGACGCCATCCAACAACATCTACAATAGGCTTGCCAACCGGCCCAACACCAATAATTTTATCCCCAATTTTCAATGAATTACTTTTAGCCGCAGGGCCTCCAGCAAGTAATGAACGAATGGAAATATATTCATCGTCATATTGTAAAACAGCACCGATGCCTTCAAGAGATAAACTCATCTCTGAATTAAACTGTTCTGTATCACGAGGTGAAAGATAACTAGTATGTGGATCTATTTCACGGGCAAAAGCCATCATGATATTTTGAAAAACATCTTCACTCTTGGTTTGTGTGAGGCGTTTCAACAACGTCCGATAACGTTTGGTCAGAGTTTCTTTGATTTCTTTATCATTTTTGCCGGATAATTTAAGATTTATCCAATCAAATTTGATTTTATCATCCCAAAGTTTATTCAGTTCCTCAACACTCTTTGGCCACAGAGCTTTAGTTCGGTCAGTTTCAATTTTATCATGACCGTTTAAATCAATAGGCTGCTCTAAACGAGAGAGCACATATTGATAGCGTTCAAAGCGGCGCTTTTGCATCAGATTAAATAGGTCATAAGGAAGTTTTAGCTCTCCCTTTTCGAGTTCTTCCCCTAATTTTCCCTTTTGAGTCGCAAACTGCGTGATATCAGATACCAAAAAAACATTGTGCCAATAATCCAGTTGATTCAGGTAACGATCAAAAATTTTTCCTGAAAAATCCGCATCCAAATAAAATTGGCGATAATGAGAGCGAAGAAAGCGGGTAACAATCCGCGAGCTTACCGTAAGATGCTGCGGTTCCGGTTTTAAATCCGGCAACTGACTCAGACTAATAACAGCTGTGTTGTGACTATTAATGACATTGGCGTTGGTAGCATTGCCACCATTAGTCGCATTGCCATTAGTAGTATCTGCATAACCTATACTAAAAAATGATAGACCTAAAACGAAAGCCAAAGTAATGAGTTTGTTCATGCCCAAGTTGGCCTCCGTATCAGAACTTTAAGTGTTCTGCGCGTACAATCATTGCTAAACCTGTAGGTAACTGCACTCTTACACCATCTTTTGCAATTTCAAGCACAGATGCATCCACTAAACTTGTTCCTACATTTATTTTGATTGTCTGCCCGACTTTCAAAGAGGATACATCAGTAACTGAGATCAACTCTGGTTGTGCAATTTTCTTTGTGGTTTTATCTGCAGGTTTACGCGATTGCTGCATACGATTTTGCGAACGGGCCGGACGTTTTTCACCATCACCCAATGTCTTCTGACGGCGAGAAGCCGGCTTTTTATTCACAGGGCGTTCACTTTTCTTATCAGATACATTTTCAGTTTCACGTTTCTTGGCGCGCTGTTCAGCACGTTGAGCTTGTACTCGCGCTTTCGCTTCTATCAGTTGCTGATGCGCATGTTCAATATGTTCAACTTCCAACTCACCACACGCATTCCCATCAAGATCAACACGTTGAACCCCCTCTTTAACACCATATAAATAGCGCCAACTGGAAGTATACAAACGCAGAGCAGAACGGAGCTGTGTTTTACTTAAACACTCTTCGCCCTGAATACGTTCAACAATGTCCTGAAAGATCCCGATCTTCAAGGGACGTGCTTCACCTTCTGCCACGAAACAAAGCGGGAAACGCTCAGCCAAGAAAACAATGACTTCTTTACTACTATTCAACTTAGGTTGCTTTTCCATGAAATTTCCTGATTACAACGGTTTTGCCAACCAGCGCAGGCACGAACAGGCGACATTATAATGGCGTTGCTGATAAATGCTAGGTGATACATATGTTAAGTTAGGCTCTGTTGTAGATATTTTGAAACAATACATTGTTCCAAATGCTCACAAAGCCTGATAACTAAAGCTTTCAAGCCATTTTCATCATTCTCGTCAAACTGACCAAAAACCGTGCTATCAATATCCAAAACTCCAATAATTTGTCCATTGATTTCTAAAGGAAGTACAATTTCAGCATTACTGGCGACATCACAGGCTATATGGCCAGGGAAAGCATGCACATCAGAAATACGCTGTATGCTCTTATTCGCTACAGCCGTTCCGCATACCCCCTTTCCTATAGGGATGCGAACACAGGCATTTTTGCCCTGAAATGGCCCTAATACTAGGGTATCACCATCCACTAAATAAAAGCCAACCCAATTAACATTATCCAAACGTTCGTATAACAATGCGCTTGTGTTAGCAAGAGAAGCGATAAAGTCGTACTCACCAGATAGCAGTGCTATCAAACCATCTGCTAACTCTTGATAAAATTCATTCCTATCCATAAGCTCCCATACAACCGATAAATATTTAACAAAATGAACACAATAATTTCATGTAAGATTTTTACCATATTTAATAGGCTATTTCTAAGAATAAACTATCTCTATAACTTTAAATTTTTTCAAAATGCCACCTGTCTTACTAAATTTAAATTTCCTTTAATTATTTTTACCAGCATTCACTTATAAAATTTAGGGATATATCACAGCTTATATTAAAAGATAAGCTGACTTGCATTCAGAACCGTGCTCTTATTCATATTCTTATTATAAAACACGCTGCCATTACTATAAGTAGTTGTTTTATTATAATTTATTTATTATACATATAATAAAATAAGATAATTTATTGAAAAGAGAGTAAAAATACTCACTCTTTATGATAAACAAAAAAAGGCCGAGTTTACTCCTCTACTCGGCCTAGGAAAAATGGCTCTGTTAAAGAGCCTTGCACAAAAGTTGCCATTGAGACGTAGAACAACTTATCATCTAAAGCGTAGTTGACATGCAATAATTTACCAAATTTTAATCATTATCGGTTAGATGAAGTGATGGTTTTTTCCGAAAACATCAATTAGCCATTACCTTACTTTTTATCACCTATTTATCACCTGAATGATCACATAAAGCCAACGCCGCTTTCTGGAATGGCTCAATGCTCATTTTTTGGTTGGGATGTTCAGGATTATTTAAGAGGATCATATCTAATGATGATGCAATAACTTTATTAGATTTCATAAGTTGTGTTGCATGTTCGTTCAACGGATACTGCATCAATGTGCTGGGATTTATCACAAATAACGCGCCGCCTGATCGACAATCAAGCATAACTTCTTCGCGAGTAAATGCCCATTGTTTACCAAACTGTAGCTTGCTAATGGTTTTTATCGGTGCTGCTGTCCCCTGAAAAGAAAGAAGCAAAAAAGGCAAAGCCCAGAATAGTCGTTTCATTATCATTCTCCTGATAGATACATATCATGATTTTATGGCTAATTTTTCTATTTATGTACCTGTTATGTACCTGGATTTGCACCCATCATTCAAGAATCATGCAGGAGGTTGTGTTGTAAAAATAGCCACACATAACAGTGCAGTTGTACCCAGAATAATTTCCAGCCAACTATTGATTATCAATTGTTGATAGCATCTTTTCTGTTTTAATTTTGGAACTAAAATATAACGATTTATCAAGGCCAAAAGTACCATTCCAATAACCAGAACTATTTTTAGCCATAGCATGGATTGATATTCAGAAAGAGCTTGACTGAAAATGGGCCAACCCGGAATCAGAATTACACTACTTACAATTCCCGTCACAATTACCAGAAAAACAGCAAAATGCCCATAAAGAGAAAATTTTCTCATGGCTGATACGCTGTCTGAATATAGATTAATCGCAATATTTTCACTATTATCCAGATTGTTACTTATATCATTGTTTGTTTTCCCCCCCATATTTTTTGCATATACTCCATTACCTAAACATACATTATTAGGGGATAAATTTATTTCTGATGTTCGCCTTAAACGCAGAAATTGTAGACACAGTAAAAATGGCCACAATCCCCCAAACCAATAACCTGCGCTCAGTAAATGAATAACCTGATTGGCTTGAAGTAATAGCCCTATGCTTCCTTCATGCATGGCCGCATGTCCAATGAAAGCATGACTGGAGAGTAAAATGATTGAGCAACCCAATAACAGAAAATTCCTGACTCTAACGTTGGGAAGGAACAAACCACCAACAGCAAGAGCAGCAATCAATAACTGCCATTTCCATACTTGCCCAAATGAGGTTCCCAACACAGCTAGCCAGATATCTGGCGCATAAACATCGTACCAGCCATCCCCCATTAATCCAGCTTGTACGATGAACCAGACTATCGAGGTTATAAAAGCCAGTACAGTACTAATTAAAATTCCAACTCTCAACCGTTCTCTCATTAGTATCGATAACGGACCAGAAATCAGCATTACCGTGAATAAGCTAAGGCCGAACATCAACATAACGACCACAAAATGAGAGAAACGACAGAATACGTATAGTGCCTCTAGAGAGATCATTATCTTACAGTAAAGCTATAAACGCCTTTTGTCTTATGACCGTCGACAGAGAGTACACTCCAGTCAACACTGTATTTACCCGCAGCAAGCAGTCCTTCAACTGGCAGGATTAACTTAGTTTTAGTTTCAGGATCGAGTTCCAACTTACCAGTTTTAATCGCAGTCTTTTCTGGGCCAATCAATTTTACCTTACTGAATCCAAGTTCAATGCGTTCTGAAAAGATCAGAGTAATGGCTTGTGGGGCAGCTTCAACTGTTGTGTTTTCTGTAGGAGTCTGATCTTTCAAATGTGCATGCGCCAAAGCCTGCTGACAAGACATACCAACAAACAGAACCACAAGAGTAGATAATTTGGTCCAGAATGAACGTATGTTAAGAATAAACATATAGATAACCCTTTAATATGCAGTTGAATTTTTTATGACTGAGCGAGGATTCTATATCAAAAAATTTGTTTAATCTGCGGCAATCGGCAAGTAATGTCTGGACCTGTGAAGTACTACGCAAAAATGAAGATAAAAAAAAGAACCGTAACTCCGATTTCACAATACATGAAAAAAACACGTGAAAAACAGGAAGTACGGTGGAAAAACAGATCAAATTGGTCTATCTGGCTATCTCTACCCTGTCGATTCCAAGTAGCAGAGTAGCCAGCAAAACAGCAAATTGAAAGATGAAGAATATATATCAGGCGTGTGCTGGTGCCATAGACAGTCCCTTAAGTTCTTTATCCAACAAGAACAGCGCTTTTCCACTTTCACCCACCATACCCAATTTATCCAGAATAGATTTGAACAGTTTTTCTTCTTCATGCTGTTCAGCAACATACCACTGCAAGAAATTAAAAGTAGAGTAGTCTTGTGTCGTCATCGCTACATGAGCAAGTTTGTTGATCTCTTCTGTGATCAATTTTTCATGCTCATAAGTCTGATTAAACACATCAGAAATAGAATTGAACTTAACAGGAGGAGCCTGAATAGCACCCAATACAGGCATTGAACCAGTATCACCCAAATAATCAAACAGGCGTTGCATATGCTGCATTTCTTCCTGCGAATGCGTTCTCAAAAATGCTGCTGCGCCTTCATAACCGTTATCACTACACCATGCACTCATCTGCAGGTATAAATTCGCAGAATAAAACTCTAAATTTAATTGCTCATTTAATTTTTTGATCATTTCTTGTTTTAACATCGGCCAACTCTCCTAATAATTCATTAAACTCAGCGTATTATGCCAATTAAAATCACATAAAACAAAAATAAAATTAAAATAATTAACCAATTGATAAATAATCATTTATTTACATTAGTCAACAAGAATAAATCTCATTAAATATAAGAAAATAAGAATCAATTTTATTTAATTATATTTTTATTCAAAAAACACTTTTAATATAAATGAGAATTGATATTATTTATATTTACAGGGCGTTTTTTTGACCTTATTTAAACAATTTGATAAACAAAAAAGAATCGATTAATTTTCTTACCAGAGAAATAAAAAATAAATTTTCAGAGAGGTCGTAATGGAACATAACTTAGCCAAATTATCTAAAGATGAGATGGATAAGATCAATGTTGATTTAGCAGCATCCGGTGTTGCTTTTAAAGAGCGCTATAATATGCCTGTCATTCCTGACACCATTGAGCAAGTACAACCACCACATCTACGAGAATATTTCCAACAACGCTTGCACCACTACCGCCAGCAATCAAGATTTCTGTCACGTTTACCTTACGAGCCAAAAAGTCGTTAAGAGGATGATAAAAGGATAACCACCTCTTTGCGGGTGGTTATCTCAGCTATTTTCCAACAAACTTATCAGTCGCTTTGATTAGCTGGTGCAAAATACCCGCCTCATCAAAAGAGTGGCCAGCGCCTTCCACAATGCACAACTCAGCCTCCGGCCATGCCTTTGCCAAATCCCATGCATTTTGTACCTGACACGCCATATCATAGCGTCCATGTATAATTACGGCGGGGATATGCCTGATTACATCAATATGATCCAGCAATTGCTGACTTTCATCTATAAAACCATTATTGATAAAGTAATGATTTTCAATGCGTGCAAATGCCAAAGCAAAATTATTTTCTGAGAAAGAATCTGAGCTTTCAGAAGGCAATAATGTTACCGTTTCGCCTTCCCAGAGGCTCCATAAACGTGCTGCTTCCAGCTGTACTTGCAGATTTTCACTTGTCAGCCGTTTATTATAGGCAGCTATCACATCTTTGCGCTCTTCTTCCGATAAGATAGATAAAGTGCGTTCCCATTTTTCTGGGAAAAAACGAGAAGCGCCTTCTTGATAATACCAATTCAACTCTTGTGGACGGAGTAGAAAAATTCCCCTCAGCACCAATTCTGACACACTACCCGGATGTTTTTCAGCATAAGCCAAAGACAGTGTTGATCCCCATGACCCACCAAAAACCAACCATTTTTCAGCTCCCATCAAGTTACGTAGCCGTTCAAGATCCTCAATCAAGTGCCAGGTTGTATTATTTTCCAGACTAGCATGGGGTTTAGAACGCCCACAGCCACGCTGATCAAATAACATAATATGGTAGCGTTCGGGATCAAATAACTGGCGATGATAGTCTGCAATTCCACCACCAGGGCCACCATGAATGAATACTGCGGGTTTACCTTTTGGGTCCCCACATAATTCCCAATAAATCTGGTGTCCATCTCCTGTATCTAAATACCCTGTTTGATACGCATCATAAGCAGGATAGAGTTTTCGTTGTTCCGTCATAAAGCCCTCTTAGCAGTTTAAACAAAACGGGATACCTTCCCAGTATCCCGCACATATTTAAAAGATAGCATGACAAATTATTTACTTTACTTCACTATAACTAATAGTCTTTTTTTGACAATCAATTGTGACATTATAACTTTTGTCCTTTTTTGTGCCCCGGACAATAAGTGGAACCTGCAAAACGCTTGTATCACCAATAATATCATTGACATTTACCCATGCAATCGGTTTTGCAGTGCCTAATTGCTTTCTGTCTTTATCCCAGTGATGAATACGATTTTGTAAAAAATCTTGCTTAACCTGTGCCGCTACTTGATCTTTGGTTAAATTTTTACAAGAAATAAACTTCGCCACACGTTCATTCTCAGCAGCTGTTGCAGTGAACGAAACAGAAAACAGAACACCTGCACTCAATAAACCAATACGACGAATAAATTGATTTGCCTTCATTATTACCTCCTATTACCATCCAAATAATATGGATTAAAAGTTTCGGTAAATTAACATGTAGTAGAAAGTAATTATGTGATTTTTGTTAAAAATGCGTTGCGACTATTTTTCATCATCCTCAAATACAACATGGATCTGCTCATTATCTTGATACTTTTCACGTAATTTCTGAGCTACGATGGCAATAGCTTCCCCGCTGCTCATCCCTTCTGAAATGAGCTGATGGATCCTTTCTACAGCAACTTGCTGCTCTTCATGGGATAATGCTGGCATATCTGAAAACATAACTATAACCTCAAACAAAACATAACGATTAATGGCAAATGGCGATTATAGCCTTTTTTATCCCAAGTCAGGAGTAAGATTCTATGATAATCTCCGCGGGTTAATATGTTATTTCTTGTGAATTTGCCAAATACCAACACTGATTCCGTCATGAAAATTGCATTACAAAAACGACAATTACCTTATTCTCCTGATCTTGCTATTCACTATTTTGCTCCCCTTTCTGTATTACCTTGGGCCATGCTGCTACATTCTGGAACGGCGGAACATCCACATAATCGATTTGATATTCTCGTCGCCGAACCTATGACAACACTTGTCACCCAAAGGGAATCGACCGAAATTAATCATCATGGTAAGGTTTCTCTTTCTCAGGAAGATCCCTTCCTGCTATTAAAAAACCATCTTCGTACCTATGATATTAACGCTCAGTTTGATCCTGACCTCCCTTTTCAAGGAGGAGCATTAGGAATATGGGGATACGATCTTGGGCGCCGCATCGAAAAATTACCCGAATTAGCCGTCAATGAACTGAATTTTCCCGATATGGCCATAGGTATCTACAATTGGGGTTTGATTATTGATCATCAGCTACAGAGAGCAACATTACTGAGCTACCACAATATTGACGAACGGCTGACATGGTTAGAGTCTCTGCGGGAAAATAGAAAAGAAGACTTTACTCTGACAAGTCAATGGCAATCCAACATGGCAGCACAGCAATACCAAGAAAAAATTGCTCAAATCCATCGCTATCTACGAGATGGAGATTGCTATCAAGTCAATTTATCACAGCGGTTCCATGCCAATTATAAGGGAGATGAATGGCAAGCATTTATCCAGCTCAATAAAAGTAACCGTGCCCCCTTCTCTGCCTTTATCCGTTTACCTAAGCACTGCGTTATTAGTGTTTCACCTGAACGCTTTATTCTTCTGGAAGACAATCATATTCAGACCCGCCCAATAAAAGGAACATTGCCACGATTGGAAGATCCCGCAGAAGATCAGCTGCAAGCAGGGAAATTAGCCCATTCACGAAAAGATCGCGCTGAAAACCTGATGATTGTTGACCTACTGAGAAATGACATTGGGCGGGTTGCGGCACCAGGCTCTGTCAAAGTACCTGAGTTATTTGTTGTTGAGCCTTTTCCGGCCGTACACCATCTGGTCAGCACCATAACAGCAGTTTTGCCTGATATCTATCATGCTACTGACTTACTCCGTGCTTGTTTTCCTGGTGGTTCAATTACTGGTGCCCCTAAAATTCGAGCCATGGAAATCATTGAAGAGTTAGAACCGCATCGCAGACATGGATATTGCGGTGCTATTGGCTATATTAGTTTCTGCGGTACAATGGACAGCAATATTACCATCCGTACCTTACTGACAGAAAAAAGAAAAATTTATTGTTGGGCTGGTGGTGGTATAGTTGCAGACAGCATCGCTGAAAAAGAATATCAGGAAACATTTGATAAACTCGGACGAATCTTACCTCAATTAGGGAAACTCTATATACCATGATATCGATTTCTGACTTCATCCATCGGTTTCAATTACAACTTCCTACACACCCAGCACATTTACCGAGCAACCAACGGAATGCCGCAGTGTTATTGCCGATTATATGTAAGCCAGAACCAACGTTGTTATTCACCCAACGTTCTGCAAATCTTCGCTCTCACGCAGGACAAATTGCTTTTCCAGGCGGAACAGCAGATCCTGAAGACTCTTCCCTTATTGCCACCGCCTTGCGTGAAGCAGAAGAAGAAGTTAGTTTACCGCAAGATAAAGTTCAAATATTGGGGCAATTAGCCCCTTTAGATAGTATTGGAGGTTATTGTGTCACTCCAGTAATCGGACTAATTTCCGAGCCCATTTCTTTTCAGATAAACCCCGTAGAAGTAGCAAACATTTTTGAAATTCCACTGTTTGATGCGCTTTCCCTTCCTCATTATCGGTACCTGGATATAAAACGCCGTAACCGACAGCACCGAGTCTATTTTTATTGGCACCAAAAGCATATGATTTGGGGATTAACTGCCGCCATTATTTATCGCTTAGCACTACAAGTTCAAAAAACACCCTGAATTGGACACAAAATGCCATAAAACTGTGCATTACTTATCCATAATCATATCAATTGCTATTATAATTAAAAAAAAACTGTAAACTCCTTTATCAACACTACTAAATAACAGTAAAGTAGCGCGCTTTAATATATATAACTATATCTCTTTCTTCTTAAAGGAGTCTGGCGTGATTAGCGTTTTCGACATGTTTAAGGTGGGTATTGGCCCATCCAGCTCTCATACTGTTGGTCCTATGAAAGCAGGCAAACAATTTGTCGATGATCTTGTAAACTTGGGGGTAATGTCCTCTATCACGCGTGTAGCTGTTGATGTATACGGCTCACTTTCATTAACCGGGAAAGGTCACCATACGGATATCGCTATCATCATGGGTCTGGCGGGGAATATGCCAGCAACCGTTGATATTGATTCAATTCCAGGTTTTATTTGTGATGTTGAGCGAACTCAACGTTTGCCACTGGCAAACGGTTTACAGGAAGTCGATTTTCCTCGCGATGGCGGTATGAACTTCCGTAGCGATAACCTATCACTGCACGAAAACGGCATGCAAATTCATGCGTTTGCTGGTGATAAAAAAATCTACAGCAAAACCTACTACTCCATCGGTGGTGGTTTCATTGTTGATGAAGAACACTTTAGCAAGCCATCCCAAGATACCAGACCTGTTTCTTACCCATACAGTTCCGCGGCAGAGCTGCTGATGAACTGTAGCAAAACAGGTTTGTCCGTTTCTGGCTTGATGATGAAAAATGAATTGGATTTACACAGCAAAGAAGAAATCGCTGAGTATTTCGCGGATGTATGGGCAACCATGCAAGCCTGTATCGATCGTGGCCTGAACACAGAAGGGGTTTTACCAGGCCCATTGCGTGTTCCTCGCCGCGCAGCGGCATTACACCGTATGCTGACATCATCGAACAAATTGTCTAATGACCCAATGAATGTTGTTGATTTAATCAACATGTATGCATTGGCTGTCAATGAAGAAAATGCCGCTGGTGGCCGTGTTGTTACAGCACCAACCAATGGCGCATGTGGGATAGTCCCTGCTGTTTTAGCCTATTACAACCACTGTATTGAGCCAGTAACACCGGAATTGTATACCCGCTATTTCCTGGCTTCTGGTGCAGTCGGTATCTTATATAAGATGAATGCCTCTATTTCTGGCGCTGAAGTTGGCTGTCAGGGTGAAGTTGGTGTTGCTTGCTCTATGGCAGCAGCCGGCATTGCAGAATTACTTGGAGCCAGCCCTGAGCAGGTTTGCATCGCAGCAGAAATTGGCATGGAACATAACCTTGGCCTGACTTGTGACCCTGTTGCAGGCCAAGTGCAAGTTCCTTGTATTGAGCGTAATGCTATTGCGTCAGTCAAGGCAATCAATGCTGCACGTATGGCACTGCGCCGTACCAGTGAACCACGTGTTTCACTCGATAAAGTCATTGAAACTATGTATGAAACGGGTAAAGATATGAACGCGAAATACCGTGAAACTTCACGCGGTGGCTTGGCAATAAAAGTTCAGTGTGACTAATATAAGATATCACTCATTCATCCTGTAATGAGTGATATTGTTACCTATCTTTGCTACATCTACAGTCTATCTAAAATAATATCTCTGCTATTTAGTAGGGATATTTTTTTGGCTGAAACGAATTACTAAAGTACATTATTTTCCATTTTATGATAAAAACATCACAATTTTTTTATCATAAAATTAATAAAATGTTACCAGAAACAGATAAAAATACCTTTATATTGAAAATATACGACATTAAAAAATAAAATTTACGATTAATTGGAATAAAATATTTTTTTAACCTATCAAAACAGTCTATCTTAATTTTTCTGACTGATAGCAATTTTCTTTAAACCTTCAAATGATAATCTAGCGACATATTTTCTTATGTAACGAAATATAAAACCATGCGAAATGAAATTTTGAGATAGATTTTCGATACAGTTTCATATTTACAACTATCCTATTCATTAATAGGAGATTCAATGTATTAGAAATATTGAGTATGTGTTTGCAGTAGGTCTGAATTCAATTGTTAAAGAAAGGGGAAAACAAGTGAGTATAGCCATTATGATTGGCACACACGGGGCTGCGGCTGAACAGCTGCTTCATACCACAGAGATGTTGATAGGAGAGCAAGGAAATGTTTCTTATATCGACTTTGTGCCCGGTGAAAATGCTGATACATTATTCGATAAATACAATAAAAAGCTGGAATCGCTTGATACAGAACAAGGAGTTCTGTTTTTCGTCGATACCTGGGGGGGCAGCCCGTTCAATGCCGCAAACCGTATCGTTGTTGATAAAGACAACTACGAAATCATAACCGGTGTAAACATTCCGATGCTTGTTGAAGCTTTCATGTGTCGTGACGATGATCCATCCATGGAAGAGCTGGTTTCTGTTGCATTGGAAGCTGGGAAAGAAGGCATTCGAGCCCTTAAAACAGAGCAAGCCGAAGAGCCAGCAAAATCAGAACCTGTCAAACCAACCATTGTACCTGCCTCAGCACCTGCTGTTTCAACAGCCACGATTTCAGCAACTACTGTGTCATCAACTACTACTGTGTCACCAACTACTGCTGCGGGCGGTCATATGAAGATTGCTCTCGCCCGTATTGATGATCGCCTTATTCACGGTCAAGTTGCCACTCGCTGGACTAAAGAAACTAATGTCAAGCGTATCATTGTGGTTAGTGATGAAGTTGCTCAAGATACTGTTCGTTCGACCTTGTTGAAACAAGTCGCACCTCCCGGTGTCAGCGCCCACGTCATAGACGTTGCCAAATGCGTCCGGGTTTACAACAACCCAAAATATGCTGGTGAACGTGTCATGCTGCTATTCACCAATCCAACAGATGTCCTGCGTATTGTAGAAGGTGGCGTAAATATCGAATCCATAAACATTGGTGGTATGGCTTTCCGTCAAGGAAAAAACCAGATCAATAATGCAATTTCCGTTGACGGGACAGACATTGAAGCCTTTGAAAAACTGAACTCTCGTGGCATAGAACTTGAAGCCCGCAAAGTTGCCAGTGATACCCGTTTAAACATGATGGATCTGCTGAAAAAAGCTTAAAAATAAAAACAGATGTCATTTTGATAACCATTACTCAATAACAAAATTCTTACCAAATTACATTTGGTTACAGGAGAAAAACAATGGAAATTACCGTTGTTCAACTTGTGTTGATATTCATCATTGCTTGTATCGCAGGCATGGGATCAATTCTTGATGAATTTCAATTTCACCGTCCATTGGTTGCTTGTACATTAGTCGGCTTAGTGCTTGGCGATATAAAAACAGGCATCATCATCGGCGGTACACTGGAAATGATTGCTCTTGGCTGGATGAATATCGGTGCAGCAGTCGCTCCCGATGCAGCATTGGCCTCCATAATTTCAACTATTCTGGTTATCGCGGGCGGACAAAATGTGGGTGCAGGTATCGCACTGGCTATTCCTCTGGCAGCAGCAGGCCAAGTTCTGACTATCATTGTCCGTACTCTGACTGTTGGCTTCCAACACGCTGCAGATAAAGCAGCGGAAAATGGCAATCTGCGGGCAATAAGCGTCATCCACATTTCAGCATTAGTACTTCAGGCCATGCGTATCGCCCTACCTTCACTGGCTGTAACATTGTCCGTAGGAACATCTGGCGTCCAAGATATGCTGCATTCCATTCCGGAAGTTGTCACCACTGGCCTCAATATCGCTGGTGGAATGATTGTTGTTGTTGGTTACGCAATGGTAATTAACATGATGCGTGCGGGTTATCTAATGCCATTCTTCTACTTAGGTTTCGTAGCCGCTGTATATATACAAAACCTCGTTATACTTGGTATCGCTGGTGCTGTTCTGGCGATCTTGTATATCCAGCTTAACCCTAAATACAATCAATCACAGGTAGCCGCGTCTGCTGGTAATACTCCGAATGACCTTGATAACGAATTAGATTAAGAGGATGAACAACATGTCAGAGGCAACAAACATGGGTCAGAAAAAACTGACACAAAGCGATATCCGTGGCGTCTTCCTTCGCTCTAGTCTATTTCAGGGTTCATGGAACTTTGAACGTATGCAAGCACTGGGATTTTGCTTCTCAATGGTCCCCGCCATTCGCCGCCTATATCCCGAAAATACGGAAGAACGAAGACTGGCTATTAAACGTCATTTAGAATTCTTTAATACTCATCCTTATGTGGCAGCACCTATTCTTGGTGTCACTATGGCGATGGAAGAACAGCGTGCTAATGGTGCCGATATTGATGACAGTGCTATTAACGGGATCAAAGTTGGCTTGATGGGACCATTGGCTGGTGTTGGTGACCCCATTTTCTGGGGCACTGTTCGCCCTGTTTTTGCTGCACTTGGTGCAGGTATTGCAATGAGTGGTAGTTTATTGGGACCACTACTGTTCTTCTGTTTATTTAACTTAGTACGTTTGCTGACCCGTTATTACGGCGTCGCCTATGGCTATAAAAAAGGAATGGATATCGTCAAAGATATGGGTGGTGGTTTCCTGCAAAAAATGACAGAAGGAGCATCAATTTTAGGTCTGTTTGTGATGGGGGCCTTAGTTAATAGTTGGACTAAAATCAATATCCCTCTTGTTATTTCCAAAGTACCTGATCCAACGACAGGTGAGATTAATATAACAACTGTTCAAATCATTCTGGATAAATTACTGCCTGGTATTGCCCCACTACTACTGACATTTGGCTGTATGTGGCTATTAAGGAAAAAAGTAAACCCTTTATGGATCATCATAGGTTTCTTTGTTATAGGCATTATAGGTTACTATTTTGGTTTTCTGGGCTTGGTCAAATAATCTGATTAGCAGATATTATTAATTAAAAACATTAGGGAGGAAAAAATCCCTCCCTAATTTATTAAAAATTTGTATTTTTGATTATAAAATCAGAGGATAAAATGGGCTTGAATGATATCATCTTGATAGTTTTGATTGTGTTAATGCTCGCTTTTGCGATTTATGATGAATTTGTCATCAATCAGCTCAAAGGCAAGACGTTGTTAAACATAAAACTTAAAAGAAAACATCGGATTGACGCCTTAATCTTCATCATTTTGATTACCATTATTATTTATAATAATGTTATGTCGCACGGCAACCAATTCACGACTTATTTGTTATCATTTATCATACTGGTGACACTATATTTAGGTTATATTCGCTCACCAAAACTAATTTTTAAAAAATACGGCTTTTATCATATCAACCGCTTTTTTTCTTATGAAAGTATTAAAGAAATGAATTTATCTGAAGATGGCATTCTCATGATGGATTTAGAGCAAAACAAAATATATATTTTCGTAACAAAACTAGATGACTTAGAAAAAATTTATCAATTCCTTGTCAACAACAAATAACTTTACTTATTTTAACGCCAAGAGATTAAATAAGATCAATGTAATTTATTGATCTTATTTACTTCCTAAAACAAACCCCATAACGATAATAATTATCATTTGCATATTTGAAATATAGCAAAATATTTTTTGCCTTTTATTCTGAATATGATATTGTCCGCTGCAGTCATTGGGGAGTAGCCTGTTCCAGAAAATCTCTGGAAAATTTGTATCAACATACTCGTTTAAAATAAAACGTGGTACGAATACCCAAATAACCTAATAAAATCTAGGTTTTTATGCTCTATAAATTTCAAGTTTCAGCTAACAAAGTAGAAACTTGGAAAATGACGAGTATAAATCGGTTGGCAAGACCATAGACACATAACAGCACCATTGGTTGGGGGGTGTGTTGTGTGTATATGGAATCACCCAACCGAGGTTATTTTGATGAATCTCTATGCAACACTTATTCTCGCACTCGCCCTTTCCATGGATGCTTTTGCCGCTGCCGTAGGAAAAGGAGCCGCCCTTCACCGACCTCATTTTTTCGAAGCTATCCGCACAGGCATCATCTTTGGTTTGGTTGAAACCTGTACTCCTTTAATTGGTTGGTCATTGGGCCTGTATGCCAGCCAATACATTATGGAATGGGATCATTGGATTGCCTTTTCATTACTGTTAATTCTTGGCTGCCGAATGATAATTGACAGTTTCAAGCATGAACCTGAAACATATACCAAAGCCCCTCAACGTCATAGTTCAGTGACATTAATTCTCACTGCTATTGCAACCAGTCTGGACGCGATGGCAATTGGTGTCGGCCTTGCCTTCCTGCAAGTTGATATTCTACACACAGCCATGACAATTGGCCTCATGACTATGATTATGGCTACCATAGGCATGTTAATTGGTCGCTATATTGGTCCGCTACTAGGTAAAAAAGCCGAATTAGTTGGAGGATTAGTGTTAATTGCCATTGGCTTCAATATATTATTCGAGCATCTTAAATTATTTATGTACGCAGAATAAGCTATTATTTCCAATAATCTGGAGTAATATATGCTTTCGTCTTTCTAGTCGCAGCTTTGTTGGCTAAAAATTAAAACCCATTGGGTATAGTACGAACATAATTACGCCAGATCTACAGTCTAATAAAAGTGACAGTAATCTTCTTAATATCAAATACGCCGATATACTTTCAACGTAAAATCGGCTTCACAATTAAACTGTTCTTTCGAGATCAAATGAGTTTTAACTTCTTCTGACGCCCGCCAAGCAAAAGGAGTCATCTGCAATAAATTATGAGCTTGATCACTATCCAATGACATTGCATAAGCCAATGTTTCAGTTGAAATTAATTCAAATTCATCCCAGTGTTCATCATTTTCAGGATGTAAATGCACTTCCTGATAAATTAATTCCTTCAATTGGTACAAATGACGAGGGCCTGGCGTCACCGTCAGAACGATACCATCAGTTTTCACTACTCGAGCCAATTCTGCCGCCTTACAGGGAGCGTAAATACGTAAAATACTATCCAGTGAGCTATCTGCAAATGGCAACCGATGGCTGGATGCTACGCAGAAATTAACCTCAGGATAACGTTTAGCACCATAACGGACAGCAACTTTCGCCACATCCAATCCATATACCACCAAATCTCGATGAATATTCAACTTCTCCTGAACCGCGGCTGTGTAATAACCTTCTCCACAACCAATATCCAATAAAGATTCAGCGCATTCTGGTAAATATTCGTTAAGTAACTCAATAGTTTTTTGTTGCAGCGCCTGATAATGGCTAGAATGCAAAAATGCCCTTCTCGCTTGCATCATCTCTACACTATCCCCCGGCTCTTTTGAACGTTTATGCTGAACGGGCAGCAAATTGACGTACCCTTCTTTTGCACAATCAAACTGATGATTGTTTCCGCAACGCCATTGATGGTTAGCAAACAGTAATGGTAAGTGGCATAAAGGACATTGATAAGACATAACATTCCGGTGGATAGGAAAAATCGGGGAAGTACTATACCATGTTTTTAAAATCCAAATCTTGCATCCTATTATTTTACTAAGGTGAAAAAATTGAATTGACTATTTTTAACGCTAAATTTATTGTTTTTCATTACCATTAAATAACATTTTATTTATAAGACGAGGGCAAGATGCCACTCGATGATCTGGAGACCAAGCGGCTTTTGTTAAAAAAACTGGCTTATGGCGATGCTATTCAAATTCAGCCAAAATTTCCTCACTGGGATATAGTCAAATACTTAGATAGCCGTGCAGTCTCTTGGCCTTATCCCGCCGATGGGGCAGAATATTTTGTCAAAAAAGTGGCTTTTCCTGCAATTCAATCAGGAAAAGCATGGATATGGTCTATCAGAGTAAAAAATCACCCTGATGAGCTAATCGGTATGATCGGGTTATATGATAAACCAGATAATAACAGAGGTTTCTGGCTGTCTCTGGAATACCAGGGTCAAGGATTGATGGGCGAAGCCTGTGAAAAAGTGACTGATTATTGGTTTCACATACTGGAACAACCCGTTCTCAGAACACAAAAAGCCAGTATTAATCAAGGCTCGAAAAAAATCTCATTGGCACAAGGGGCCAGCCTAATAAAAATAGAAGAAAAAGAATATGTTTCAGGAAAATATGACTGTGAATTTTGGGAAATAACCAAAGACGAATGGTGTAATAGAAATAGACAATAAGCCCATACTAAATTTGCATATTTCCCTCCATCCATTGGATATAGGCTCATAACTCCTGTTCTTTCTGCCGAGGAAACTGGGCTTGCAGGAATGGAAGTAATAATAATCCTATCATTACAGCACAAGCAGAAATGGTAATAAACAATCCCGTCCAATGGTAATGTTCTAAAATAACAGCAAAAGGATAACCAGCAAGTGCAGCGCCTGTATAGGCAAAAAGACCAACAAATCCCGTGGCTGCTCCCGCAGAATCTTTATGGGAACACTCTGCAGCAGCCATCCCAATCAGTAATTGGGGACCAAAAACGAAAAAGCCAATGGTAAAAAATCCAATTGACTGAAAAATCAAATTTGTCATAGGCATTAACCATAAGGCTGCCACTGATAAGAAAATACCCGTCGCAAATATCAAGTTCATCGGCCCACGATTGCCGCCAAATACTTTATCAGATCCCCATCCCGCAACCAGTGACCCCATAAATCCACCGACTTCAAAAAGTGATAATACCGCATTTGCACTCACTAAATCATAATGATGATATTCTGTCAGATAGACATTTCCCCAATCGTTAATAACAGTACGAACGAGATATACCAGAACGTAACTAAATGAAAGCAGCCAAATATACTTATTGCAAAAAACGTAAGTTTTCAGGATTTCTCTGGTAGTTAGCCCCTGCCCTTGATTTTCATGCACTTTTTCCAAATGATCATTACGAAATTGACCAATAGTCGGTAACCCCATTGTGGTAGGCTTGTCACGTAATCGCCAACATAAAAATACTCCGGCCAAAATACCTAAACAGCCCGGCACAATAAACCCTTCTCGCCAGCTAAAATGTAACGTCAAGAAACTGACAAATAATGCAATCAATGCACTACCTACATGATGTGAAGTATTCCATAGAGACCACCAAAAACCACGCTCTGAGCGAGAATACCAACTGGTAAGTAATTTAGTACATGACGGAGAACCCCATCCCTGAAACCACGCATTTAAAATCTACAGAAAGGCAAACATCACAATTGAACTGGACAAACCAAAAAAGATATTAATAATCCCCGTGGCAATTAATCCTATTCCCATAAAATAACGCGGATTGGAGCGGTCAGAAATAATGCCGGAAAGGAATTTAGAGCAACCATATGTGATATAAAACAGCGTGCCAATAAGACCAATCTCCGCTTTTTCAAGGCCGAGATCAGTTATCATGGCAGGCACTGCATAGTTAAAATTTTTACGGGTAAAGTAAAATAATGCATATCCTGCATAAAGGTTCAACATAATATGCAAGCGCCAGTAACGATACTGTTCTCCGATTTCTCCATCAGATAAATACTTGTCATTTAATGGCTTGGATTGCGAAGAAACTGTCATGTTTCTACCTTAAAATTTAGGCAAAATAATAGACAAATTCGTTCCCGAAGATGTCGAATCACCTTGTCGTTTTTCACCGTGAATAGAGAATTTTCCACCGAGAGCCTGCACACGTTCTCGCATACCGCGTAAACCAAATCCTTTCATATGATCTTCGGCTATACAGCCAATACCATTATCTTGAATCAATAAATGGATCATATCTTTGACAGAAAAATGCAGTTCAATACGATCCGCTTGAGAATATTTCATGGCATTATTCAACGCTTCCTGACAAAGGCGATATAACGTAATTTTGGTTGTATCACTTAGTTGCTCAATTGCCATAACTGAATCTGTCGTCCAATGAATTTTTACTGATATGCCATGAGATTCAAATTTCATATCCCGCAATAATTGTTCTATAGCTTCTTTCAAACCGAGATCATCAAGAATTTTAGGCCGCAGCCGACTCAGCAATCCTTTAGTCGTATCATAAATATTGAGGGATAATGACTCGATCGTTTTAGCACAATTAACACTAATCGGTGCCACTTCTACCCGCCGGATAATATTGGCTTGTGTACGAATAGCCGTAATATTCTGACCAATTTCATCATGCAATTCACGTGCAATCTCCCGCCTCACCGATTCTTCCGCTTTCACCAATTGACGGGACAGACTGTGATTACAATGGAGTTGACGCTTTAACTGTGCATTGAGATCACGCTGACGCTGCACAGCCATACCCAACATAATCCCAGTAACCGTTTGAACCAACAGCGATAACAAAAGATCTGTGATCTCCATATTTGATACACCACTGCGCGCAGCAATCAATGCAATACTGTTCAGCAAAGTACCGACTACAGCACCTTGCCAGCCATAACGAAAAGCCAATAAGATAATTGGAATGACCAGACAAAATGGAGCAAAATAACGCAACTCATTCGGGAGGTTAACCTGAAGAAAAATATTCAGTATAAATAATAAAATATAAAGAAAAACATGTTTCAGATGAAACTGAATTCGATGTGATACAAGATTAGCAGTCAAAGGCAGCCAAATATTTTGGAATAGGTAGTGCCATACTAAATAACACAAAGGAACCAGCATGACACCGCCAGTTAAACTCACCAAGAATGCAATACTCAAAGCAGAATGATGATTGCTTATCGCCAAAACATTAATAATGGAAGTTACTAGAATTACACCTGCCATAACTGCAAATCGCTGCCATTGACTTTGATTGCCACAATAATAATAGCAGGCAAACCAAACAAGAGGGAAACTGGCTATGCTGGCCGTTAATACAGTAAACCATTGCGGTTGACCCATTAAAAGCGCCAAACAAATAGTAAGTTTCCATTCTGCACCGTAAATAGTCATCCAATAACGTTTAGGAGTATGAAGTGCAATACCGAGACGTAAGGCAAAAGGAAAAAATAAGATAGCTAATTCAGAATCATTAACAAAATAGTACGCGATGACCCATAAGCAAAACCACCAACAAGAAAACAATAACCAGCCGCAAAATGAATTGATCAGATATCGATTAAATATAAAGAAAGATTTCCCAGATAACACGCTAACTCCCTGCCATTCCTTGCTATTATGCTGAATCCTTTGGATTTCTATTTTTGCTAATTTTCGTGCATTTAAGGGTATTTTAGGCTATTTGGGGATTATCAGCACCCCATTAATATAGGGACCTGAATAGGAGAGTATCAAAGATGGCCTACTATAACATAGAAAAGCGCCCACGCGCAGACGGCATCCCCCGTTATCGTTGCACCGTTGGCGTTAAATCTGGTGGTAAATATATTTACAGAGAGAACCGCACATTCGGAAAACAGTCCCACGCCAAAAACATGGGCCACTACTCGTTTCAGGCAGGGTTCCCAAGCATACCAAAGCCAGAGTTGATTTTTTGTTCCCCACAAATGACCCTTGCTCATCTATTTCACAGATAAGCTGAATGTTATTTCCATTAAGGGGCAGTGTCGTTACGTTTCGGGGCGTGAGGTTTTTAACGTTTTCATAACGGTGGCTGTGGCGACTTTCAGGACTCGAGCGGTGTCACGAATTCCCCCGTTATTCATTGCCATGTCAACAATCTGCTCTTTCATGCTGGGTTTGCAGGCTTGGTAGGTGTATTCCAACTGAAAAACCTTACAGCAGGTATAGCAGCGATAACGAGGATTCCCGCCATTCCCTTTTCCATGTCCTTTGACATGTTCTGATTTATGACAATAACGGCAATAGACGTCAACTTTGGCCATGCTTCCCCCTTAAAAAGCTGGGAGCATATCACAACAACTAACCATTTAATACATGACCCAAAAGCATCAGAATACTAAATTAACGCCTTGGCGTCATGACCCAATATGCAGCATCAGATAATTGCAAGAAAGATCACGTTTAATTAATATTTTATTAAAAAATTTGTGATCACTTCGCTTTTTCCTTTCATTTTCTTCGACATTTCATGGATGACTATTATCATTTATTAATACAAAATTAATCAAATAATGATAATAAACAAAAAATAAGGCCGTTTAATAATCAATACTCAACGCGCATTTTTTGCATCGGAGAAATAATTATGTTCAGCATCATCGGGATTATACTTTCGTTACTCATGATGATGTATTTCGCCTACAAAGGCGTAAGTGTACTGCTACTTGCACCCATACTGGCGTTGTTCGCTGTATTGTTAAGCGGTGAGATATCACAACTATTTGGTTTTTATACACAGATATTTATGAGTGGCTTGGGTGATTACGTGGTGAAATATTTTCCACTGTTTCTACTCGGTGCTGTATTTGGCAAATTAATGGAAGATTCTGGTTCCGCACAGTCTATCGCTTATTCTTTAGTGCAAAAATTGAACGGAAATAACGCCTTACTTGCAGTTGTAATTACTTGCAGCATTCTCACGTATGGTGGCGTTTCTCTTTTCGTCGTTGGCTTTGCCGTTTTTCCTATTGCAGCCGCTATTTTCCATACTGCCAATATTCCTAAGAGGTTGATCCCCGGTGCCATTTCATTAGGTTCATTAAGTTTCACCATGACCGCTCTCCCCGGAACACCAGCAATTCAAAATATGATCCCAATGCCCTTTTTCGGTACTAATGCATTTGCCGCGCCCGGCTTGGGGCTTATTGGCTCTGTTGTGATGTTTACTGTTGGTTATGGATGGTTAATGTATCGGGTACGCAAAGCTAAAATAGCAGGCGAAAGCTATGGGGAAAACTATCATACACAAGAAAAAGATACTGAAGAGCATTTCCCCGCTTTATGGAAAGCATTATTGCCCATTATTCTAGTCGTTGTTTGCAATTATATTTTTAGCAAACTGATCCCCTTGATGAATACCGAATATTTATCGGAGGCTAAATACGGAAAAACAAAACTCAATAACGTCTTGGGATTATGGGCAATTATCGGGGCGTTAGTTATTTCCTGTCTGAGCATAATAATGCTTAATTGGTCACGCTGGAAAAACCTAAAAGAGACACTGAACAAAGGCACTATGGGTTCTTTACTTCCCATTTTTAATACTGCCTCAGAGGTGGGTTATGGTGCTGTGATCGCTTCTTTAGCGGCATTTTCAGCAATAAGCCATTTTCTGCTTAACATCTCAGCCAGTAATGTGTTGATTTCAGAATCCATCGTGATCAGCATGTTGGTAGGATCAACGGGATCAGCTTCTGGCGGTCTGAGTATCGCACTCAGTATGATGGGGCAATATTTTTTACAACTGGCTGAAGCATCAGGGATTCACCCCGAATTACTCCATCGTGTCGCTGCAATGGCTTCAGGTGGATTGGATACTTTACCCCACAACGGAGCAGTAATTTCATTACTGGCGATCTGCGGATTAACTCATAAAAGTTCTTATTTCGATATTTTCATGGTCACCGTATTAGCCGGGTTACTGGGACTCGTTGTAGTCATTATTCTCGGTTCGTTACTCGGCTCATTTTGATAAACGCGTATTTCATTTAAATAAGGATCTCTATATGTCCCCTATCGTGTTGCCCCGTATTATGGAAGTCGGTGGCGGGACTATCATTCGTCTTCCACAGGTTCTGCAAAGTATTGGCAGTAAAAAAGTCCTGATTGTGACAGACAAAGTGATGGTTCAGCTCGGTTATCTCGATAAACTGCAATCTATTCTGCAAGGTGCGGGCATTGAAAGTGATGTCTATGCTGACACTGTACCAGAGCCAACGGCTGCCTCTATTCAGGCAGGCATCAAGAAAGTGAAAAGTGATCGGTTTGATGCTGTTATTGCACTTGGTGGCGGAAGCCCGATTGACAGCGCAAAAGCTATCGCCGTGATGGGCCAATTTGGCGGCACTGTCAACGAATACCGTTTCCCTCGCCAATTCAATGAACAAGGGCTTCCTATCATAGCCATTCCCACGACTGCGGGAACAGGATCAGAATGTACTCGCGTCACAATCATTACTGATGAAAAAACCGATGAAAAATTACTTTGTATGGGGACGGGATTCATGCCGATTGCCGCTATTATCGATTATGAACTGACAATCAGCGTTCCGGCACGGACTACAGCAGATACGGGTATTGATGCGATGACTCACGCCATCGAAGCTTTTGTCAGCCGCAAAGCAAACTCCTATTCAGACAGTCAGGCTATTGCCGCCATGAAACTTATCGGGCCCAACTTACGCAAGGTATATCACGATGGCAAGAATAAAGCTGCCCGTGAGGCCATGATATTGGGTTCAACTCTCGCAGGTATTGCATTCTCTAACTCATCTGTTGCACTAGTACACGGTATGAGCCGCCCTATCGGCGCTTTCTTCCATGTTCCACATGGATTATCCAACGCCATGTTGCTTCCCGCCGTCACCCGTTTTTCTTTAGATGCAGCCAAAGAACGCTATGCCGAATGTGCACGCACACTAACCTTTGCAAAATCAACAGACAGTGACAGTGTAGCCTGTGAAAAACTACTAACGACTTTGACCGATTTAAACAAAGAACTTTCCGTGCCAACACCAGAACAATTTGGCATCGACATAATGCGCTTTTTTGAGGTTGTAGAAACAATGGCAAAGCAAGCGGAAGCATCCGGATCACCGGGTAATAATCCACGGATCCCAACCATTGCAGAAATGATAACCATTTATAAGCAATTGTGGATTTACTGACTGATTTACTGGAGAAAATGGCATGAGTATCGTAGGACATTTTATTAACGGCAAGGTTACTGATACCCACTCACGTTTACAGGATGTTTATAATCCTGCAACTGGCAAAGCCATCCGTCAGGTAGCCATTGCCCCTAAGGCTGTCTCTGAAGAAGCCGTGGCGGTAGCACAAGCAGCATTCCCTGAATGGCGTGATACTCCGCCAATAAAGCGGGCACGTATTATGTTCCGTTATAAGCAACTGCTTGAAGAGCATGCCGATGAAATTTGCCGCTTGATTGGTCAGGAACATGGCAAAATTGTGCATGATGCAGCAGGTGAGCTCCAACGTGGTATCGAAAACGTTGAGTATGCCTGTGGAGCACCTGAAATCTTGAAGGGCGAATTTAGTAAAAATATAGGGCCGGGAATCAACGCCTGGAGCGACTTCCAGCCGTTGGGTGTTGTTGCAGGGATTACCCCATTTAACTTCCCGGCAATGGTTCCTCTGTGGATGTACCCTCTCGCATTGGTTTGCGGTAATACATTTGTACTGAAACCATCAGAACGCGATCCAAGTGCTACCTTATATATTGGCCAATTATTAAAAAAAGCAGGGCTACCCGATGGGGTATTTAATGTTGTCAATGGTGATAAAGAAGTCGTGGATACACTGCTGACTGACAAACGGGTAAAAGCCGTCAGTTTTGTGGGGTCAACTCCTGTCGCACAATATGTCTACACGACGGCTACAGCCAACGGCAAACGTTGCCAGGCACTTGGCGGAGCTAAAAATCACGCCATCGTGATGCCAGACGCCGATATGGAGAATGTGGTAACTTCACTTCTGGGGGCTGCATTGGGTTCATCAGGTGAACGTTGTATGGCGCTGTCTGTCGCGGTTGCAATCGGTGATGAATTCGCTGATCAATTGGTCACTAAGCTGCAAGAACGCATGAAATCCCTGACTATAGGGGTTCATAGTGATAAGAATAATGATTTTGGTCCTGTCATTACCCGTGAACATCAGCAAAGAATATGCAGTTATATTACAAGTGCGGAACAGCAAGGTGCCAAAATTTTGGTTGATGGCCGTAACATGCAAGTTCCTGGTTATGAAAATGGCTTCTTTATCGGTGCCACATTGATTGATCATGTGACTACAGCCATGGATAGCTACAAAGCAGAAATTTTTGGCCCCGTTTTACAAGTTGTTCGCGTTAAAACCATGCAGGAAGGGATGGAAATTATCGATGAACACGAATATGGCAACGGCACTTGTATCTACACGCGTGATGGAGAGGCAGCCAACTATTTTACCGATCGCATTCAGGTCGGTATGGTTGGGATCAATATCCCGCTGCCTGTACCTGTTTCTTATCACAGCTTTGGTGGCTGGAAAAATTCACTATTTGGTGATCTCCACGCCTATGGTCCTGATGGTGTACGGTTCTATACTCGCCGCAAAACTATCACACAACGCTGGCCATCTGCTAACCTGCGTGAAGGTGTAGCGTTCTCAATGCCAACAATGGAGTAATCATAGTTTGCTCCACAATGCTCTGTTAATTCAGGGCATTTTTCCCCTACCTCGTTCTATTTTGTTTTTTACTCAGTCAGTCATATTGGAGTACATCAGCATTGATTCATTTCAAAGTTAATGTCAACATGCATATTATTTCTTTGCAATGGATAAACAGAGCGTTGAATAATCATCGTGATAAAAGCTCCGCTGCGTCGCGAGTGCTGAAAATTATCGAACATATTTCACACTCAGATGCCCCTTTATCGCCATCAGATATTGCACGTGATTTAGCGATCCCCCAGCCCACAGTGCATCGCTTGTTAGCCCAACTTAAACAAGAGGGGTATCTACAAATGAGTCTGGGGGGCCTTTGGGAACCGGGTAATCGGTTATTCTGTATTTCACAAGGAATTTGGAACAGCCCCCGTTTTAAGTCTGGCAGGACGATGATATTAAAAACACTCGCTAATGAAGTAAATGAAACCTGTGGTATCTCTGTCCCTAACGGTTTGGAAATGCTCTACTACGAGCGTGTTCAAACCAATTGGCCCCTACAGATTAACCTGCCAGAAGGTAGTCAAACCCCCCTGTGGTGTACAGCTAGCGGTAAGCTTTATCTGGCCAACCTGCCTATGGCAAAACGTGAAAGCCTGCTTAAGGCACTTCCCATCCATAAAATGACTCGCAATACAATTACCGATCTTTTCGATCTAAATTATGAATTAGACAAAATAGTGCAAACGCAGCTCAGTATTGATAATGAAGAGTTCATTGATGGTATGGTTGCCTGTTCCGTTCCCGTTAAAGATCAAAAAAATCGATTGATTGCTTGTATTTATATTCACGCTCCTTCTATCCGTACTTCATTAAAATCTTTATTGCAGTTTGTTACTCCTATGCGTCAGGCGGCACAAGCGCTCAGTCAACTTGAACGTTGTTAATTGTTATTAGCAGAATTTTACATGACCTCGTTTGCGTCACTCAAAAAGAAGTAATGTTGAGTAAGACATTAATGTTTAGGCAAAGAGACTGGCGAATATAAGATCTAGCGGGCATTTTTTAAAAAAATAAATAAATGCCTTGGGAAATTATTAAATGGTAAGTGATATTGGCGCTCTTAGACTCAGGGCAGTCCGGGGTGATTTGTTCAAGGGTCATCAGGGACATTCCATTTATTGCCAGCTGAGCAAAACTGGGATTAGTTCCGTTACCGGAATTCCGGTATCGAATGAATATCAAATGGTTAGGATTGCAAAACAAAAAAGGCCGCGCCATGCGCAGCCTTCTGTATCATTTAATAAACTTTAAATCGTCTTTCCTGTGTCGCTTTTGTTCCTGATAGAAATTTTCATGAGAACCAAAATTCAACAGGTATAGCTCTATCTTTTCTTCAACCCAGTGATAACCAAGCAATGTTAGCTGATTATTTAATTGAAACTTGTGAACACGAAGAAAACTCAAATTGCCTCTTTTCTGCTCACCAATTTCAGGGTTGTCGATAACTTTTTCTATTTCATCTTCCACGATAGCAAGAAGATTTTCAGGTAACTTAGATAATACCTTAGAGAAACGCCTTGTTTCATAAACATCAATCTTGGGACTTTTTTGTCCTTCTGACATAACGCGACACCTTACCATTATCAACTTCGCTTTTCGCCAGTAAGACATCAAGGATAAAAGAGTATGGCAAATCCGGGTTATCTTCGGCAATGCGGCCTATTTTCGCCCAATGTTCTATCTGCTTTGGCACACTCCTGCTTGATGCTTCTGCGTGAATTTTTACCTCATTCACAAAGTCATCATCTAAACGGATACTAATAGCCATTTGCGTGCTCTCTCTCGGGATTTGTATTACATGCGGTCAGACGCATACGCCTTCGGAGGCGCACTTATAATATGCAATATTTTATCGAGTTATGCAATCTTCTGTCGCCTTAAATAAATGCTATGTCAGCCATTAGTCAGATGGTAACTATTGTCTGAGAAAGGGGATATGGGCTTCACAATACCGCCATCCAGACGGTAGCCTGAGTGGACGCACCTTAAACAGGTCTTAATGCCTCTCAAAGAGAAGCTGGAATTACAGTAGTGAGAAATATTTACCGCTCAGAAGAGCAGCATTAAATTTCCTCACCCGCTCTTCCTGTTCTTCAGTACGAGTTGGATATTTAGAAGTGTTCATATTTATCACACCATTCAAATTCGTCTTTCATGAATGTTCTCTTTTTCGCTGAAAACCAGATTAACATATTGATTTATCTTGCATGTAGGGTGCTATTCGACCCCGATCAAATTGAGTTGTAAATTCAAAGATTTCACTAACCGTATAATTTTTAAAAATCAATTTTATTTATATTTTATTAATGTGTTATCCGAAATAAATCGGTTTTGGTTTTAATTCCGTTTAGTTGAATATTTATATAATTCCTCATATTACACCAGAGTTATTCTAATTCTGTTGTCAGAATACTTTAAAACCAACTTACTTATATTGAAGATATTCATATGAAACGACTTGCAAAGGTTTTATTTAGCTTTGTATTGGTGTCACTTCCTTTTTCTGGGCAACAGCCCATTGTTGGCAGAATTACGAAGGGACATAGAGCCAGGAAAATGGTATAAAGTTTATAAAGATGGATTAGTACTAGAGCCGTAATTGGTCTGTAAGCACAGGATTAGCACGACGACGATAATGACATTGCTATCACCTTATCACAATTTTGATGCAACATGGAATGATAGAGTAACTCCGGCAGGAGTGGCGAAAATAATTATGGAGAACGGTTATCAGAAAGGAGGGGGAAAGTGAAAATGAATACAGTTTTTTATTAATGGCAGAGTTTGAAACATCTCAAATCCCATTATCAGTTATAGCTGAGAAATATCTTAAGCTAAGTCCAACAACGGCAGAACGTAAGGCTAACGAGGGCAAACTAAAAATCCCAACCTACAAAATGAACGATAGCCAAAAGTCACCATGAATCGTTCATGTGCATGATCTCGCCGAATATATTGACGAACAAAGAGAACTTGCCGTGAAAGAAGTGGAGAGGATGATGCAGCTTAAAAGAAAATAATCTTGCAATACCCCCTCAAGAACCACCGGGTGCTACGTTCATTACAGCACCCCAATAGCACTCCTTTATAAAATATCATATTGATTAATAAGATAATTGCACCTATCAGATTCGACGCATTAGAGATCACTAGTGGCAAAATAATTCGCTAAACCAACGTTATTCGTTACCCCTAATTTACTCATCGCATTGGCTCGATGGACATGTACTGTTTTATGGCTTAATCCTAGTTCAGCCGCTACAGCTTTAACATCCATACCACTGGCCAGCATCTCTCCAACTTGTCGCTCTCTTTTAGTTAGCTGTTCCGATAAAGCCGGATGACTCTTTGATGACGTTAAATTAAGCATAATGTCCGGTGTGAGATAACAACCATTATTGGCTGTAGTGCGCACTGCTTGAACCAATTCATCCGGGCTACAACGTTTACTGAGATAACCACGTGCACCAGCCTTCAGAGCATTTTCCACCATAGTGGCAGAATCATGAACACTCAGCATAATGCAGGTAATGCCTGAAGGGATATCTTTCAGTAGAGACAACCCACTTTCATCTTTCATCGAAATATCGAGAATGCAAACCGTTGCGCCCGATCCTGGTAACCCTTGCCTGGCTTCGACGCACGAACTGAACTCACCCACAACTTCAATATCGGGTTCTAAATTCAGCAATTGAGCGAATCCCGAACGCACAACAACATGATCATCAACTAATGCTACTTTAATCATCATTATTTATTATCGAATTACGAATCGGGCTAAATTACTCTTATTGATATAGCTTCACAATAGATAATGGCTTGCGATAAATAGCAAGATAGAACATCAGGGTAAAAAGTGATGAAAAGATGCTGCTGTGGATATACAACAGCATCAATATGTTTTTTCAGTATGGCTTAATGTACTTTCTTCGTTTTTCGAATTTTTCGCTCTTCCGCAATAGCTACGCAAACAAGTAAGCTGAGACATATAAAAGCTGAAGTATCAAGGGCAACAAACGTTCCTTTCCAGCCAGTCAAACCAAAAATAGGCACTCCATCAGCAATCATCCCCAAACCAAGCTTAGCAAAGCTGTCACCGATTAAGTAGGCAAAAGTTCCTTTGACACCATCAGCTACACTGATTGCTTTTTTCGGTACAAAACCAACAGCAGCCACACCAATCAACAATTGTGGGCCAAATACCAAGAAACCAAGTACAAACAAAGATCCCAAGTACATGTATTCACTGGTTGCGTGTTGATAGAATTCAAGACAGACAATAATCAAACTTAACGAAACACAGGCAACCAGAGCACGGCGACCATTCGCTAAATCTGACAGATACCCCCACATTAACGTACCTACCAACGCCCCTATTTCGAACATGGTAAAACCCGTGATGGCGGTTTCTTTTGACTGCCCCAATACTTGATACGCATATACCGTTGACCACTGGTCGATACCAATGCGCACGATGTAAAGGAATATATTGGCAAAACAAAGTAGCCAAATGACTTTGTTTTTTAATACATATTCAACAAAAATTTCACGTTTGGTCATTTGATTTTCTTCTGCGGCGATATCTTCTTCGCTGACAGCTTCACCAAATAACTCTTCTACCTTACCCAAACCGTAACTTTCTGGAGAATCACTACCATAACGTAACCCAATGAAGCCAATGATCAACGCGATAATAGAAGGAAAAATAAACATCCCTATCACATGACCATTAAAGAAATAGTGAGCACCAAAGAGAGCAACCCCAGCCGCAGCAGCGCCACCTACATTATGTGACAGATTCCATAAACCCAGATAGGTTCCACGCTTATTACGGGGAGTCCATTTCGTAATGGTAGAATAGCTGGCAGGCCCACCTATACTTTGGAAAAATCCACTCAACGCATAAAATGCCACCATCAGGAAAACACTGATGCTAGAACTTCCCATACTCATGCTAAAACCTAACATGGCCAGGCCGGATAGGATTAACATAAACGGCAGAAATTGTTTGGTGTTTTTGCCATCTGCATAGTAAGCAACGACGGTTTTACCAATACCGTAAGTAATAGAAAAACCTAACCCTATCAACCCCAACTGCGTCATCGACAGACCATAAGTCGAGATCATATCGTTTTGGGCTATGTTAAAGTTTTTACGTACCAAATACATAGCCATATAACCGATAAAAACCACCAAATACGACTGTATAAAGGGTTTGAACCACATTTTACGGCGAACTTCCACTGGAAGATCCAGTGTTGGCTTACGAATTTGTTCTAAAATCTTAAGCATTTTAAATCCTTAGGTGATCACGAGAAAAAGCCTTTTTGAAGCAGGTGAAAATAAAAAGGCAAATCGCAAGAAAGAGAAAGTTTTCGTAGATATAGTTTTTTTGGATATAGTTTTTATAGGTATGGTTATTACGGGACAGTTTAAAAAACCGGAGGAAAATTGGCTTGAGCTATGCTCTTAGTTGAACTAAGAATATTTCCTAATTTTGCCCTATTCGAGCATAAAGCGTGAAAGGAATCACACTCTTTTCTTTTGTTAAGAAAACAAAGAACAAGATATTCAATTCTTATCCGACCATTGCTGTACAGGTTCAATGGAAAGTAAAAGACCCTGAAATCAGGGTCTTACTTAGAAAATCATGATGATTTGGTGAGGCTTGGAAAGGCTTTAAATCATTCCCACTCAATTGTCGCTGGTGGTTTACCGCTAATGTCATAGACTACCCGCGAAATACCATCCACTTCATTAATGATTCTGTTCGATACTCGCCCCAAGAAATCATATGGCAGATGCGCCCAATGAGCGGTCATAAAGTCAATAGTTTCTACCGCACGCAGAGACACAACCCAGTCATATTTACGACCATCGCCCATAACACCGACAGAACGAACTGGCAGGAATACGGTAAATGCCTGGCTGACTTTATGGTATAGATCTGCTTTATGCAGTTCTTCAATAAAGATAGCATCAGCACGGCGCAGCAAGTCACAATACTCTTTCTTCACCTCACCCAATACGCGAACACCAAGGCCCGGACCTGGGAATGGGTGGCGATACAGCATGTTATATGGCAGACCCAGTTCCAAACCGATACGGCGAACTTCATCTTTGAACAACTCTTTCAGCGGTTCAACCAGACCCAGTTTCATATCTTCTGGCAAGCCACCTACATTGTGGTGAGATTTAATAACATGAGCATTACCCGTTGCAGATGCCGCAGATTCGATAACGTCTGGGTAAATCGTACCCTGTGCCAGCCACTTAACCTGAGTTTGTTTCGAGGCTTCTTCATCAAATACATCAATAAAGGCGTGACCAATAGCTTTACGTTTAGCTTCTGGATCATCAATTCCTGCCAGTGCAGACAGGAAGCGATCTTCCGCTTTAACATGGATGATGTTCAGGTCAAATTTGCCTGCAAACATCTCCATCACCTGATCCGCTTCGTTCAAACGCAACAAGCCATTATCTACGAAAACACAAGTCAGACGCTTACCAATCGCACGATTCAACAGTAGTGCAGTGACGGAAGAATCCACACCGCCAGACAGTGCCAGAATAACGTGATCATCACCAATCTGCGCACGCAGACGTTCGACGATATCGCCGATGATAGAAGCAGGTGTCCACAATGCTTCACATTGACAAATATCCAACACGAAACGTTTCAGAATATTCAAGCCTTGATGAGTATGAGTCACTTCCGGGTGGAATTGTACACCATAAAAACGTTTTTCATCGTTAGCCATAATAGCAAACGGACAAGTATCCGTGCTGGCAATGGTTGTGAAATCAGCTGGAATAGCCGACACTTTATCACCATGACTCATCCATACATCCAGCAACGGTTTGCCGGCTTCGCTCAGAGCATCTTGAATATCGCGGAATAGTTCACAATCATTTTTGATTTCAACCTGCGCATAACCAAATTCACGCTCATCAGAGTTAGAAACTTGACCACCCAATTGCGTAGACATGGTTTGCATGCCATAACAGATACCCAGCACTGGTACACCCGCATTGAAAACATATTCCGGCGCACGTGGGCTATTGTGCTCAGTCGTGCTTTCTGGCCCACCAGAAAGGATAATACCATTCGGATTAAATTCACGGATTTGCTCTTCAGTGACACGCCATGTCCAAAGTTCACAATAAACACCAAGTTCACGAATGCGGCGAGCAATAAGCTGAGTATATTGCGAGCCAAAATCAAGGATCAGAATGCGATGCTGATGGATATTAGTTGTCATTTGAGGTGAGTTCCAAAAACAAGTGGCAATTAAAAAATAAAAAAGTCAGTGGCCCGATTATGGGCCACTCTAAATAAATTACAGACCTAAACGATAGTTTGGTGATTCTTTGGTGATCGTCACGTCATGAACATGGCTTTCCTGAATACCTGCACCACTGATACGAACAAATTCTGCTTTAGTTCTCAGTTCATCAATGGTTGCACAACCAGTCAGCCCCATACAGGAACGCAAACCACCCATTTGTTGGTGAACAATGCTTTTCAGCAGGCCCTTGTAAGCCACACGACCTTCGATACCTTCAGGAACCAGTTTGTCAGCTGCATTATCAGTCTGGAAGTAACGATCAGAAGAACCTTTGGACATCGCGCCCAAAGAACCCATACCGCGGTAAGATTTGAATGAACGGCCTTGGTAAAGTTCGATTTCACCCGGAGATTCTTCTGTTCCTGCCAGCATGGAACCAACCATCACACATGATGCACCTGCGGCAATCGCTTTGGCGATGTCACCAGAGAAACGGATGCCACCATCCGCAATAACAGGAATGCCAGTCCCTTCCAGAGCTTCAACCGCATCTGCAATGGCAGTGATTTGAGGAACACCAACACCGGTAACAATACGGGTCGTACAAATGGAACCAGGACCGATACCCACTTTAACTGCGTTCACACCTGCTTCCATCAGTGCTTTGGCACCTTCACCCGTTGCTACGTTACCGCCGATGATTTGCAGATCAGGATATTTAGCGCGAGTCTCACGAATACGCTGCAAAACACCTTCAGAATGACCGTGGGAAGAGTCAATCAGTAATACATCGACACCTGCAGCAACCAATGCATCAACACGTTCTTCGTTGCCAGCACCTGCACCAACCGCAGCACCAACACGCAGACGGCCTTGTTCGTCTTTACATGCGTTTGGTTTACGCTCTGCTTTCTGAAAATCTTTCACTGTAATCATGCCGAGCAGATGGAAGCTGTCATCAACAACCAGTGCTTTCTCAACACGTTTCTCGTGCATTTTCTGCAAAACAACTTCACGGGCTTCGCCTTCTTTTACCGTCACCAAACGTTCTTTAGGTGTCATTACCGCAGTCACAGGCTGATCCAAATCGGTAACGAAACGTACATCACGGCCAGTAATAATACCTACCAATTCGTTTGCTTCTGTTACCACTGGGTAACCTGCAAAACCATTACGTTCCGTCAGTTCATGGACTTCACGCAGAGTCGTCTGTGGTGTAACAGTAACAGGATCGGTCACGACACCGCTTTCATGCTTTTTCACGCGGCTGACTTCTTCAGCCTGATGTTCAATCGACATATTTTTATGAATGAAGCCAACGCCCCCTTCCTGTGCCAGTGCGATTGCCAGTGAGGATTCCGTCACGGTATCCATAGCTGCGGAAAGCATAGGTACGTTTAGGCGAATGGTGGAAGTTAATTGAGTGGACAGATCTGCTGTGTTAGGCAAGACTGTTGAGTGGGCAGGAACCAACAATACATCGTCAAAGGTTAATGCTTCTTTTTTAATTCGTAACATGGGCAATATCTCACCAGGCTATGGGCAATAAGAGGGATAAAATATTGCCGCGGCATTATACAGGCCGAAATTGGTTGCCTCCAGCATTTTTTGAAAAAAATTCTTGATTAGTAATGCAATGAGATTAATATCAATTAATTAAGCCCTTGTTTTAAAATTTGATCTAGCTCACATGTCACTACCAACCAATACCGGAATCTTTTCTGTTAGCCGTCTGAATCAGACGGTTCGTCAGCTATTGGAGCTGGAAATGGGCAGAATTTGGTTATCTGCCGAAATGTCCAATTTTTCTCAGCCATCATCAGGGCATTGGTACTTCACATTAAAAGATGAACGAGCACAAATTCGTGCCGCTATGTTTCGAAGTCACAATCTTAGGGCAACGTTTCGTCCACAAAATGGTCAGCAGGTATTAGTTCGGGCGCAGATTACACTGTATGAACCTCGGGGTGACTATCAGCTGATTGTGGAAAGTATTCAACCTGCCGGAGATGGTTTGCTGCAACAGCAATTTGAGATGTTGAAACAAAAACTCACCGCAGAAGGCTTGTTTGATCAAATTCATAAAAAACTGCTACCCTCTCCGGCCAAAAGACTCGGTGTCATTACTTCCGCCAGTGGCGCAGCTCTGCACGATATTCTAAATATCTTGAAGCGCCGTGATCCTTCCTTGCCAATTATTATTTATCCCACCGCTGTTCAGGGAACCGAAGCGCCATTACAGATTATTCGGGCGATCGAACTGGCAAATGCGCGGCAAGAGTGTGATATCCTGATTGTCGGTCGTGGCGGAGGATCGCTGGAAGATTTATGGTGTTTCAATGATGAGTACGTTGCACGAGCAATATTCCAAAGCCGTATTCCTATTGTTAGCGCTGTCGGACATGAAACTGATGTGACAATTGCGGATTTTGTCGCTGATTTACGCGCTCCAACACCTTCTGCGGCGGCAGAATTGGTTAGCCGTAATCAGATCGAGTTATTGCGGCAAATTCAATCTCTGCAACAACGTCAGGAAATGGCGATGGATTATTTCTTTGCCCAAAAACAACAGGTGTTTAATTTATTACAGCACCGTCTCCAGCAACAACGTCCTGATTTGCGCTTGGTACGTCAGCAAAATTACTTAGCTGAATTACGACAAAAATTGGCTGATAGCTTTTTACATTGTTTAAAACAGAACTCAATTTCATATGAGAAGTTAAATCAGCGATTGTTACAAATCCATCCTGAGCGGAAGATTCAGCGTTATAGTCAATCTATTCAACAAGTTGATTTCCGCTTAAAACAGGCTATCGAACGGCAGTTAGGACGTTATCGGGAAAAATTTGCCGTTTCCTGTTCACGAATGGAAGCGGTTAGCCCATTGGCAACGTTAAGCCGTGGTTACAGCATTAGTGAAATATCTGACGGAAAATTGTTGAAGCAAGTTAAGCAGGTAAAAACTGGTGATATGCTGAAAACACGGTTGCAGGATGGCTGGGTTGAGAGTCAGGTGACGCAGGTTACAAAAATAAACAAGAGAAAGAAATTAAAATAGATTTGATAAGATAGCGGTGAAGATTCACCGCTATTTTTATATGGTGATTTGAGCTCTATTTTCCATTAGAAAATCAAAAGCGAATTTCGGCTCCCATAACGTAAGTTCGGCCGCGGGCAGTTTGGGTTTTAGCATCTTGATCTGCCATCATAGGTGATGTGTTCATACGGTTCAATGCATCAGAATAGTTTCGGTTGGTTAAGTTCTGAACAGAGAATTTAATCAAAATATTTTTATTTATCTGATAATCACTGTATAGATCAATAATGGTCGGAATTTTGTTCTCTTCCTTCATCTTAATCCAATTGTTGTTATTTTCATCTGTTTCTGCATCAGGATCTTGGCGATAGGATTTTCCTGTATATTTTACGATTGCCCCAAAGCGGAGTTTCTCATCAAAGAATCTAACTCCTGTGTCTAATGTAAAATAACTCTCCGGTAACTGAGAAGCAGGGCTAGCGCCAAAATATGTTGTTGCAACTGAGGTAGGTTGCTGTGTTTTTTGCTGGCTATATGCCAATGAACTATAGAATACTCCTGCATCATAATTAGCAGAAATTTCATAACCATGCATATTTACCGGTGTCCAGCTATTTGAGTAAATATTTAAATTGAAGTTAGGGTTAACTCCTTTCCAATCTTCATCAGTCAGAGTTCCATCATTTTTACAGATTTTTCCTGTTTCACAAATTAAATAAGACTCATTGATGATAAGATTTTTAATCTTTGTATGGAAATACATAGCCTTCAAGCGGAATGCATCTCCGTCAATAATTAAATTTGGGCGGTAACTATTAAAACCAATTTGGTAAGTATCAGCTTTTTCCCCTCTCAAGAATGGATTCATAGAAGCACCACCTTCATTAGAGAAAAATATTTCCTGAATATTTGGTGCTCTCATTGAATGGCTATAGCTTACAAATGGCTGAAATTCAGGAACAATCTCTGCAGATAATAAAATACTCGGATTAAACCCACGTTCTTTCAAATCTAACTCAGTTTCCCATTGTGGGAAACAATTTATCCTGATATCACAGGCTGGCTTAATTCCTTTTACACTGTAATCCAAATAATTCACTCCTAATTCGGCTGTATAAATACTACGTTCAATTTTTAACTTACTATAAAAGCTAAAAATATTCTGTTTTCCACTCGGAGCAAAAGGATTATTTTGCTTTGCATCATAATCATCTTTTTCATTAGTTAGATTAGTTGTGCTTTTTTTACTATATTCAGTGCTCATCAACTTACTGCCTAACGTGAAAGAAAAATCAGTATCGCTATAATTGAATCTACTGGTATTGTTGACATCAATAGCATTAGATTTATTCTTTGCTTGGCTTTCAGTCAAAGTACCCAAAGCATCTCCTGCATAATCTTGACGCCCATAACTAGAACTAAGGACAATCTTAGTATCCACTAATTCATTAAATGGGGTATAGTGATATTTCATATAATAATCATAGCTATCAATATGGCGTTTATTAAACTTATTATGGTAAAAACGACTGCTTAGTTCCAAGTCATGAAATTCATTGGGTTTAATATTTAGTTTCATTAATTGAGAATTTGGTTTTTGTTTGAATGTATCTCTCGTACCAAATTCCTCACTGCTAAAACCCATAGCATTTTTATAATGAGCATCAATACTATGTCCGCTAATAGCAAACATAGCGCCAAGAGAACCTTCTGAGCTGAATGCTTGTGTGCTTCCTGCAAAAGCCATCATGCCACTTTTGCCAATACCATTATTGCCGTATGTCCATTTTGTACGTAAACCCAATTGATTACCTTCCAAAAGAACATCATTAACACCAAGAGTACGGAAATTGGCGCTTCCTATAAGAGCATTGACAGAATCTGAACCATCAGACTGCCCTCGGGAAACATCGACACGAACAATAAAATTGGGATCAATCAATGCCCCAAACTGGCTATAAGGCTGAGTCCCATGCGCAAATTCACTAGGTGAAGTACCATAAAAACTCTGACTGATACCATCAACCATCATATTGACGCGACCAAACCCACTTAAGCCGCGAATATTAACACTTACAGCTCCTTGACTTGCATCCATCTGGGTATAAGTACCCGGTAAGCTACGCAATACGCTATCCACAGATTCCAATTTATTATCTTCACCCACAGAACTATAAGCACCCGGTTTTTCCATTGCTTCAATCTGAGGAGCGTTATTATTATCCTGAATACCTGAAACTTTCAGGCTGCTGAACCGTATGACTTTTTCTTTTTTATTGTCATTTGTGTTTTCAGCATAAGCGATCCCCTGAAGCCCAATCAGCATTGCGCTGGCTCCAGCTATTTTTGCCACAGTTTTCATTATTATTACCCTAAATTAAAAAATATTTATTGCTGCTCACATTGCTTCGCAAATTTGCGTATAAAATACCTATAACACCGATAAAAAAATTATCAGTGCTATAGGTAATAACTATATATTTTTTATTAGTCTTTTAATTCTGGAAAATATGTTTTAGCGTCATCTAACATTAATAAGAAACTATAATCAAAAGCAATGTCATTCAGACGATTAAAACGACCTGATTTTCCACCATGCCCAGTATCCATATTAGTCTCTAATAATAATAGACTATCGCCTTGTTTCATTTCTCTTAATTTTGCTACCCATTTTGCCGGCTCCCAATATTGCACTTGAGAGTCATGCAAACCTGTTGTAACCAACAAATGAGGATAACGTTGATGTTTAATATTGTCATAAGGGCTGTAAGATTTAATACGGAAGTAATCTTCTTTGTTATTTGGATTCCCCCATTCTTCATATTCACCCGTTGTCAATGGAATGGATGCATCGAGCATGGTTGTCAAAGCATCCACAAAAGGTACTTTTGCAATTACGCCGCAGTATAATTCTGGAGCCTGGTTAATAACCGTTCCCATTAATAAACCGCCAGCACTGCCACCTTCAGCATAAACGCGTTTACTATCACCATAACCATCAGCAATCAGGGTCTTGGTTGCATCAATAAAATCGTGAAAACTGTTCATCTTGTTTTCGATTTTACCTTGCAGATACCAGTTCTTGCCTAAATCGCCCCCACCACGCACATGCACCAATGCATATACAAAACCGCGATCCAACAAGCTCAGCAGGGCTGAACTAAAATAAGGGTCCATGCTGATGCCATAAGAACCATAGCCATAAATCAGGATCGGATTTTCCCCTTGTTTAAACAAGGACTTACGGTATACCAGAGAAACAGGGACTTCTACGCCATCACGGGCTTTTACCCAAATACGCTGGCTTTCATAGTTTTCTTTGTTGAACCCTTTAACTTCTTGTTGCTTCAACAATTCACGCTCACCCGTTTGCATATTCCATTGGAATACTGAACTTGGTGTTGTCATGGATGAATAGCTATAGCGCAAGAAATGGGTATTTGGTTCAGGGTTATAGCTCAATGATGCCATATAGGCCGGATCATCGAATTGAACACGCTTTTCCTGCTTGGTTTTCCAATCAATCTGGCGAATTGATGACAATCCTTTTGTACGTTCCTGCACAACCAGCCAATTGTCGAACAACTCAAAATTTTCCAGATCCGTATTTTCCTGTGGAGCAATCACGGTTTCCCACGATTTATTAATGGCATCTGCTCGATACAGACCAAACAATGGGCTTTCATGATTAGAACGAATGTAGAATTGCCCACGGAAGTGGTCTAAATCATATTCACGCCCCCCTTCACGAGCAGAAAAAACCTGCGGTTCTGATTTTGGGTTGTTGGCATCAATCAGTCGATATTCTGAACTCGAATAACTAGAACTCGAAATCAAAATGTAATTAAGTGAGGTACTTTCCGAAATCGACAGATAGAAACGCTCATCTTTTTCTTGATAGATCTTTTGATCCTGCTTGCTATCAGTTCCATATTGATGGCGGAATAGCTGATAAGGCAGCAAAGTTTGTGGATCTCTGCGCACATAAAACAATGTCTCGCCATCATTTGCCCACAAAATATTGCCAGAAGTGTTTTCTATTACATTATTTTGCCAGTTAGAATCATCGAAATTTTTAAATGAGATTTTGTAGTTACGACGCCCTTGAGTATCTTCCGCTACAGCGAAGCGCTTGTTATCCAAGGTAACCGCAAATCCACCCAGTTGATAAAACTTATGGCCCTTTGCCCGCTCGTTACCGTCAACCATGACCTGCCAATCGGTTGAATTATCGGCTGGCTTGCGCTGATAGATCGGGAAATCTTTTCCTGCCTCGTAAACGGTACGATAAATATACCCATTATAGGTATAAGGAACTGACTGATCTTCTTTACTCATTCTATCAGCCATTTCTTTATAAAGGGTTTCACGCAATTCCTGACCCGATTTCAGCATCTGCTCGGTATATTGATTCTCAGCCGTTAAATAATCAATAACGTTTTTATCCTGACGGTTGTCATCGCGCAGCCAATAATAGTTATCAACACGGACATCTCCGTGGGTTTCCATTGTATGCGGCTGTTTTGTGGCTATAGGTGGCACCATATTTTCCTCCATTGCGGTAGTAGCAAGACTGTGACCGAATAAACTATAACCGAGCAAACCACCACCGAGCAAAAAGCCAAGCATTATTCTATTACTGCGCATAACCTTACCGCACGCTATCTTTTTTTTATTCTGTGACATGCCATCAGTCCTGTATTTTTATTGAGATAAATAAAAATCTATCGGCAGTTCAACCGTGATCCTGCCATTAGTTAAAATGACGTCGGGCGGCTTAGGTAAAGGCTGTGACCTTTCCAGCACCATCCTTGCTTCCCTGTCTAGTGAGTTAGTTCCTGAACGTCGAGTTAATTCACTGTCAAGCACAGCTCCCAATTGGTTAACCGTAAATTTCACTATCGGACGCCCTGTCCGTTTTCTTCTCTGAGCATCTTCTGGATATTTTTTATAACGATTTAAGTGCCCGGTAACCTCTGCTTGCCAAACCGCTTTGGCATCAGCAACAGCATCAGAGTTACTTTCATAGGATGCAGCGGTACGAACCGTCACGTTATTAGCTGTCGCACTACTTGTAGTTGGTGCGGAACTACTGCGGGATTTTTCACTTTCTTGTTCTTCTGCTTTCACTCGCTTAACAGGCTGTGTTTTCTTCGGAGCATCTTGTTCTTTCTGCTTTTTCTTCTGCTTATCTACCAAAAGCAGAGCATTTTCATTTATATCCAATTTTGGCATGTTAATTTCGTCAACTTTGCTTTCCTGCTGCTTACTGGCGACGGATAGCTGTTGCTCAATGCCAATTGGCTGTTTTGGGATTGTATGTATTGCTTCTGTCTGCGTTGACAGTTCCACCATTACCGCTGGCGGAGGAAGAAGTTCCTCGATATCCACATCCTTGGGTTTGTAGATCAACCATCCTACGAACAAAACATGAAGAGTGATCGCAACGAGAAAGGATTTTGTCACATGACTAGTGTGAGCATTTTGATACGTGGTGTACGTCAACATCTCTATAGCACATTATGTCAATAATAAATTGATATGAATGATAATCAATTCAATATATAAATGAAAACTATTTTTATTTATTAAATATTCACATCCTTGTGATGATTACCGTTATTTGGTTACATTTTCACTTACTTTTGGTGTAAACCAGACGAAATCGGCATATTCGTTATTTAATGAAACCTCTTCTTCCGCAATAACAAATACGACCACTTTTTCATTTGGCATTAATTTTTTCACATGCTGAGGAACACCCATTGCTTTTACCGCGTGATACCCCCCTGCAAATAGCAAAGCAGGTGATGGTGCTTTAATCAATTGTTCAGCCATTCGCTGATCACGCATCTGCTGAATTTTGCTCATAGCAGAAAGATGTAGTTCATCTATATTTCCACCATGAGAATTTTTGATGGTTGCATCAATGCGTTTTTTAACATCATCAGAAACCAGTGAAGTTCTATCTCCAGCCCTGTGATTCTTGTACGCTTGATCGATTTCACGGCGATCCAAGTTTGCCGCTAACAATGGGTAAGGTGCTTTCATCAGTTCTATAACCAAATCACCATACCATTTCCATGGCCACCCCTGATTCCACGCCAATAAGTTCTCGACTCGTTCACTCCTGACAATCGGATTACCCTGTAACCAGCTTTTCACTTTATTCACTTTTTCTTGCTGGCTTGGGTTAATCATTTCTAGTAATACGGCACCATGAGGACGTTTCTGCCCTAGTTGTTGAACTAACCATAACTCGATTTGGTGATGGTAAGGATTGTCATGTTTTTCACCAACAACAATGCGAGGATAGGTTGCCAATTGTTCCAGCAGTTCATCAGAGGTTATCGCCTTCCCTGTTTTCATATCAAGTACTGCACCGGATTGCATTAATTCGCCGGGAAGGACTTGAAGTGCTACTTGAGAGGTATTCTGAGCATCATTTGGTGCTACGGCACAGCCACCAAGTAACAGAGAACAGGCTAAAAAAGTCGATTTTATGCAGGGAAATGTTTTCATTCTTATTCATTATCAAAAGAAAAATTGCCCGCATAGTATAGATAATGAGAATTATTTACAAATAAAAATACCCCGTTAAGCATAGACTTAACAGGGTAGCTCACAATTTTATTCCGATCTCACAGCGAAATCGGGACAATGGGCAGAGGTGTTTAGAGAGGGTCGGTTTGCGCTTCAACAGCCGCCAATGCCACCATATTCACGATACGGCGTACAGAAGCGATCGGCGTCAGAATATGAACAGGCTTTGCAACTCCCATCAGGACTGGGCCAACAGTTACGCCATCTGAACTGGTCACACGCAACAAGTTATAACTTATACGAGCGGCTTCCATATTTGGCATGATCAACAAATTCGCAGAACCTTTCAGTGGGCTGTCCGGCATGATATCACGGCGGATGCTTTCCATCAGGGCGGCATCACCGTGCATTTCACCGTCAATCTCAAGTGATGGTGCCATTTGCTGAACCAATTCCAGTGTCTTACGCATTTTTCGTGCAGATTCACAATCGACAGAACCAAAACTTGAGCGTGACAATAGAGCGACTTTAGGTTCAATCCCGAAACGGCGAACAGTTTCAGCCGCCATCAGCGTGATTTCTGCCAACTCTTCTGGGCTTGGATCTTCATTGACATAAGTATCGGCAATAAAAGTATTCCCCGTTGGCAACATCAAGGCATTCATAGCACCTGCGGTATGTACACCTTGACGGAAACCAAAGACATCTTTCACAACTTGGTAATGTTCGTTATAGCTGCCAACCGTGCCACAAATCAGGCCATCCGCTTCACCACGCTGTACCATAATTGCACCTATCAACGTAGGATCACCAATCAATGCGCGACGGGCCTGCTCCTGAGAAACGCCACGGCGCTTCATCATTTGATAATATTCTTGCCAATATTCTTTGAAACGCGGGTCATTCTCGTTGTTCACGACTTCGAAATCTTTACCGACTTCAATATGCAGCCCCTGCTTTTTAATCCGCATTTCAATAACGCTAGGACGACCAATCAGGATAGGGAATGCTAGTCCCAGGGAGACAAGTTCTTGCGTAGCATGCAGAACACGAATATCTTCCCCTTCTGCCAATACAATACGTTTCTTCTCTTTCTTAGCTTGGGAGAAGATTGGTTTCATAAATAGATTGGTCTTATAGACAAACTCACTGAGTTTCTCAATATATGCCCCGAAATCGGTAATAGGCCGAGTTGCTACACCTGATTCCATTGCAGCTTTCGCTACAGCTGGTGCAATTTTTACAATCAAGCGAGGATCAAACGGTTTCGGAATAATATAATCCGGGCCAAAGAACAGGTCTTGATCACCATAGGCAGAAGCAACTTCCTGACTTTGTTCAGCCAGTGCAAGATCAGCAATGGCACGCACACAGGCAAGTTTCATTTCTTCATTGATGGTTGTTGCCCCGACATCCAATGCACCACGGAAGATGAATGGGAAGCAGAGAACATTATTCACCTGATTAGGGAAATCAGAACGACCAGTACAAATAATTGCATCAGGGCGTACTGCTTTTGCCAGTGGTGGCAATATTTCCGGCTCTGGGTTGGCCAATGCCATAATCAGAGGACTTTTTGCCATGGTTTTCACCATGTCTTGTGTCAGTACTCCCGGCCCAGAACAGCCAAGGAAAATGTCAGCATCAGGGATCACATCTGCCAGGGTACGGCTGCCATTATCCTCAATGGCATAATCCGCCTTGGTCTTCTCCATATTCTCTTCGCGACCACGATAAATAATCCCTTTTGAGTCACAGACGACAATATTTTCACGTTTTAGACCCAGTGCTACCAGCAGGTTCATACAGGCAATCGAGGCAGCCCCAGCCCCTGATACAACCATGCGTACTTTACCAATATCTTTGTCAACAACCCGCAATCCATTCAATACTGCTGCGGTACAGATAATTGCCGTACCATGTTGGTCATCGTGGAATACAGGAATTTTCATGCGCTCACGAAGTTTTTGCTCAATGTAGAAACACTCTGGTGCCTTGATATCTTCGAGGTTGATACCACCGAAAGTCGGTTCCATAGCCGCGATGATATCAATCAATTTATCAGGATTGGATTCATCTACTTCAATATCAAAAACATCAATGCCAGAGAATTTTTTAAACAAAACTCCCTTACCTTCCATTACAGGTTTACCGGCTAATGCTCCAATATTTCCCAACCCTAAAACAGCACTACCGTTGGAAATAACTGCAACAAGATTGCCACGTGCAGTATATTTATAAGCCGCCAAAGGATCTTTTGCTATTTCAAGACAAGGTGCAGCAACACCCGGTGAGTACGCCAATGCCAAATCACGCTGCGTTGTCAATGGCTTGGTTGGTGTAACTGTGATTTTTCCAGGTTGTGGAAACTCATGAAAATCAAGAGCACTTTGTTTTAATTTTTCATCCATTATCGGATCCTTTACGCGTCATGTCTTAGTGAAGATTTGCTCAGTATAATAGTTACGGAAGGTTAAATCATGATGCCAACAGCATTTTGTTCATCACCTTCAAAATCAAGGCACAAAAAACAAACAAAGAATGACTTCATGTTGATCAATATTATATAGACATTATCCCAATGATACCTATAGAGAGGTATTTTATCTCCAATAAATAACCTGATAAATTAATTAAATTTGCATTTAAGAATTAATATTTAAAATAAGTTTACAAAAACAAAACTTAATCTATAAAATATTCACTTAAATTTATTTGGAAAATTATCAGCAACTAAGGAAACACATTTTTTTATGAAAGTGAATTTATTTCACCCTAATGGTTAAACCTGTTTGCGATATTTCTATTTTTATATCAGGATATATTTTCAGAATCTCATTAATGATGATTCAATATACTCCATAAAAATCACACAGCAATTTAACATAAAGCAGAATCCTATCTTTTATGTTTTATCAAACATAGAATCTGCATTTCTATATGGGAGAAAGAACATGCATAATCATTCAGTCATGATAGTCGATGATCATCCAATCATTCGTCACGGCTTAAAAGAGTTAATTGAACTAGAACGAGAACTTATTGTGACTGCTGAAACCGGCAATGGTGAAGATGCGATTAATATCGCTTGCCAAATAAAACCTGACATTATTTTGATGGATTTGAAAATTAACGGCCTTTCAGGTGTTGATACGATTAAGTCCCTCCGCCGAAAAGGGCTTGACTCCTATATCCTGGTACTCTCCGATTCAGATTACCGAGGTGACATTTACGATGCGGTTGATGCTGGTGCAAATGGTTATTTATTAAAAGATATCGAGCTTACTCCACTATTGAACAACATAAAAAAAGCCACAGATGGTCACGCAGTTTTCAGTGAAAAAGTCCATCAATACTTATCTACACGTCATCTTTATGTTGATCCGTTAACAAAACTAACCAAACGTGAATTAGATGTCTTAAAAGAAATCGCAGAAGGAATGACAAATAAAGAAATTGCTGATTTCCTTTTTATTTCAGAAGAAACTGTGAAAGTTCACACCCGTAACTTATTGAAAAAACTCAAATCCCGCTCCCGTCTCGAAGCCACTATCATCTTTCTAAAACATAGAAAAACAGATTTCATTTAACGTTAGCTTTTCTCTTAACGTCCCCAATATGAAACACAATTTCCCTAATCTTCATCGGTGGGAAATTGTGAGTTATCAAGAATAATAAATTAATTTGTTTTTAATTGACCCCCAATATAATACATAATGGCATTATATATATAATTTATTACTTGATTTAAAGTTAATCTACCTTTGCTGATGGTTTAAACATCCATAACATAAATGATAGGAAAGAAGTGGACAGAGAGGTGGATAGAAAGTTATGCGCAAGAATGTGTTGTCTGGATAAAATGCTAAATTTCCCGCATTATGTCGGATATGTTAAACAAGATAAAACCAAGGCTTTCATCATGTCAGATGCCACTTCTCACAAAGTATCCATTCTCTACGGTATCAAAAACTGCGATACCATAAAAAAAGCGCGTCGTTGGTTAGAAGATCAAGAAATCCCTTATCAATTTCATGATTATCGGATTGATGGCCTATCCTCTGAGCTGCTTCAATCATTTATTGACCAGGCTGGCTGGGAACCTCTCTTGAATACCCGTGGTACAACGTGGCGCAAATTATCTGACGAGCAAAAAGCAGCCATTAACAATGCAGAAGCTGCCAAGGCACTAATGCTGGAGCAACCCTCAATCATAAAACGCCCTCTGTTGATCTCGAGTACAGAAGATTCAAAAAACAAGGGGACAAAAGCAGAGAAGTATTTGCTAGGCTTCAAGGCAGAACAATATGAACAATTTTTCTCCCACGGCTAGATAAGGATTCCATCATGACTTGTCCAGTAATCGACCTTGCTCAACAGTTAATCAATCGTCCTTCAGTCAGCCCAGATGATCAAGGCTGTCAGGAACTTCTTATCCAGCGCCTGCAAGATATTGGCTTCACAATAGAACGAATGCCTTTCGGCGATACCCTGAATTTCTGGGCTTATCGTGGAACTGGAGTAACTTTTGCTCTTGCTGGACATACTGATGTCGTCCCTGCCGGAGATATCTCACAATGGCAAACTCCCCCTTTTGAAGCGTCTATTCGTGATGGAATGTTGTATGGTCGTGGCGCGGCAGATATGAAAAGCTCTCTGGCTGCAATGGTTGTTGCTGCCGAACGTTTTGTCGCAGAGAATCCTGAGCATAAAGGCCGTCTGGCTTTTCTGATCACCTCCGATGAAGAAGCCAAAGCAGCCAATGGTACTGTTAAGGTGGTTGAAGAGTTAATGTCTCGCCATGAACGCTTGGATTATTGTCTGGTGGGAGAGCCATCCAGTCAGCAATGCCTTGGGGATATGATAAAAAATGGTCGTCGGGGTTCTCTGACTGCCAACCTGACTATTTTTGGCATTCAAGGACATGTCGCCTATCCACAGTTAGCTGATAACCCTATTCATCGTGCAGTGCCTTTTCTGCAAGAACTCGTCAATACTAAATGGGATAATGGCAACGAATTTTTCCCTGCTACCAGTATGCAAATCGCCAATATTCAGGCGGGAACCGACAGTAATAACATTATCCCGGGTAAATTGTGGGTTCAATTTAATTTCCGCTTCAGCACTGAACTGACAGATGCCGAGATTCGCCAGCAGATTGAAGATATGCTGAAAAAGCACCATCTCAAATACGATCTTGATTGGTGGCTATCAGGTCAACCGTTCCTGACTTGCAAGGGTGCTCTTGTGAATGCTGTGGTTGAATCCATTGAGCACTATTGTGGATATAAGCCAGAGCTATCAACCAATGGCGGTACATCAGATGGACGCTTTATTGCCAAGATGGGCGCACAAGTCGTGGAGTTAGGGCCAATCAATGCAACAATCCATAAAACAAATGAATGTGTCAAAATATCTGATTTACAAGAATTGAGCCTGATTTATCAACGTATCATGGAGCAATTAATCAAATGATGACACCTGAAATCTTGACCGGTCTGTCCACGGATCATTTAATCACGCTTACTGGCAATCACCGTTTGCAGTTTAATGCTACTAAAGCGTTTCTTGCCATGCAGAAAGAAGCAACTAAAGCAGGTTTTAAACTACAACCTGCCAGTTCATTCCGCGATTTCACGCGTCAGCAAACTATCTGGAATGAGAAATTCCGTGGTCAGCGCCCAGTATTAGATGACAATAGCCAACCTCTTGATATCTCGAAAATGAGTGAAGGTGAACTTTGTGAAGCCATTCTCCGTTGGTCAGCCCTGCCAGGAGCGAGTCGCCATCATTGGGGTACTGAGCTGGATATTTATGACCTCTTTCTGCTGCCAGAAGGTAAAAAATTACAGCTAGAGCCGTGGGAGTATGAAAATGGAGGGTACTTTGAGCCATTAACCCATTGGCTGACAGAAAACATGTCTCGCTATGATTTCTACCGTCCCTTTACCCGTCATGACGCAGGTGTCGCTTATGAACCATGGCATATCAGTTATTGGCCATTATCCCATGAAGCCGAAAATTTATTCGATGAACAAACTCTGCTGAGTGCTTGGGAGAATCGCGATATTGCCGGTATAGATTGGTTAAAATCCAATCTCTCTTATATATTTAAAAAGTACATCAGGACAGTAGACTAAAAACAGTTAACTTAAAAATAGCTAATCATCAGAAATGACACATTAGGTTCTTAGGCTTCATGAAAGAGGCTCTTAACATTCCAAGGAAAATATCATATTGAGGAAAATACTATGCATTGGTTGATAGATTATTGGTGGATTGTTCTGTTAGTGCTCATCGGCATTATCATTAATGCGATAAAAGCGTTAAATAGCGTCGATCCAAAATCTTTCTTGGATAACAAACGTGAATTGCCCCCGCATCGAGATCTTAACGATCAATGGGATGATGATGAGGATGATTGGTCGCAGAAGAATCGCAAGAAATAACCCAGTTTCGCCAGCGATTGGCAAGCATTTCATCTATGTTTGCCAATGCATCAGCCACCTCTTCTCGCCAGTGTTTCAGCAATGCCTTACGCCCGCTCAAAGATAAATCACTAACACATTGTTCGATACTTAGTTGCTGTTGAAGATGTTTTCTCAACGCAGGCAGAGCCAAATTACTCATCAACAGTAGTCTCTGTAATGCAAAATAAGACGCTGACAAAGGGCGATGGGCAAATGCAAATCCAGCCAATTCCTGCCAATCACTGGCATTAAGATTCTCGTCACTGTCATGCTCAACTGGCAAGGCAAAGCCCAGTAACGATTCCAATCCACTGGCATCTCGGGATAATCGCTGCTGTGCGGATTGGGTAAATCGTTCCCCCTGCTCACTCAACGGCAAGACAGCCATCGCAGTATAACAACCACTGCTCGCTTCTCGATGGGTGCCCATTCTTACCAATCGAAAACCACATTTTTGCCACAGTGCCCAAAGGGCAGCGGTATAGCCAAAACTGACAGAAATAAAATCCAGCTTTTGTTTACTGGCTTCCCGATATTGTTGGATTATCAAATGTTGCGCGATACCACGACGGCGATATTGAGCTTGTACAGCAATACGACTGACTCGCTGCGATCGCAAGATTGCAGCCTGCGGAAAACCGCTATGTGCTGCCAAGGATTGAGCCACCAAATTTCCTCTTGGCCGCCGACGCCCTGCCCATATCTCATGTGCCAATGTCTGTGACAAACCACCTTCGCTCACCATCCATAAAGCGCCTGTCAATTGTTGCTTATGCTCTGAAGTACGGGAGATGGCAACCTGAAATGTCATCCCGTTACCATCCATTAATCGACGCAAATCAAGAGGAGATGTACGATAATGCGCACTGGTTAATAATCCATAAAATTGATGCAGTAATGTGGAATGTTGTTGCCATTCGGACTGATGAATCGGATGAAAATGCAACTTTTCTTCGCTCAGGCTTTTTTCACTCAAAGGTTCTTTGCCTGATCGCTCTTCACTTAATCGTGCGTCATAAACCTGCTGTTTATCATTGAATAATTGTTTGTCATTGAATAACAAAGCACTGTCCAGCCACGCTTCCAATGGATCATTCTCAGCCCAACGCATGGGCGTTTTTAGTTCACGAATATGACAATCAGGTAATGCGGCACAAAGCTTCAACAAAAAACCACGCCCTGTTCCTTCATAACCTTGAACCGTTGATGTCAACAATACTCGTGGAAAATGGCGGATCAATTCTGCCAATTGTGGCGTTGGGATCGCCGCAGCTTCATCAATCAATAACCAATCAGCATCACTTTGATTTTCTTGCCCACCATTTTTCGCTCGGCAATATTTCAATAAATTGTCTACCGCCCAAAAAGGTGTTTCTTGTTCCAAAGATTTCTGCTCGGCATCCTCTGAGATACCGGAATAGCGTCGAATAACTTCCGTCGTTATTTTTGCAGGTGCACATAGCAAGCATTTACCTTGCCAATATCGCACCAACATGCCTGCCAGAGCCGATTTTCCCCGCCCGCGTGGCGCAGTTATCACCCAAACGCCTCGTGTAACCTGTAACAATTCGTCAAGAAGAGATTGTTGGCTGGCTGTTGGGTTCCCATCAGGCATCTGCCACATTCCAGTTTGAGGCAACGCCGACATCTGAAAAGGCATTTCCTGACGCCATAATAATACTTCAGGAAATGCGAGGATTTGCTGTTGAATATGCCGAATAAAATTAGGCGTTGGAGTGATGCCTGCCAATTCATTCCAACGCAAACTATCTTCATCAGGCTGTTCTGACCATTGTGACCAAGCGGGTGCACGCATCACTAACCAGCTTCCCGCTTTTAGTGTGCCAGCCAGTATTGCCAATGCTTCAGCATTAAACCCTTGGGTTGCATCAAAGACACCGTGTAGAAATTCACGTCCAAGCAAACTAACAGCTTTTGTTGGATCAATAGCTTTTATTAAATCAATAGCACCAGATGTATGGGCTGAAACTGTCAGCCAATCCCCTTGGAACTGCTTTGTGAGCTGATTGACGATCAGTGCACTCCATTGGGGATCACCACTTAAAACAATCAAACGGCGCTGTCCCTGTTGTTGCATCTGTGCCTGCAACGTTACCCATGAGCTATGCACAGTTACGACTTACCAATCATGATCGATAAAAGACCAGCAGCAATCAGCGGACCTACGGGAACACCCCTGAATAGAGCCACACCCAACACCGTGCCGACCAATAACCCCGCTACTGTAGAAGGCTGACTAGACATTAAAACAACACCACGGCTACCCAACCATGACACAAGAACACCCACAGCAATGGCCAACAGAGATTTCCAGTGTAAGAAAGAACTAAAAATTTCCTGTGTGGAAATTTTTCCACTTGCGATGGGTGCCATGACTCCGATAGTCAGAATCAGAATACCCATCGTCAAGCCATACTTTTCCACCCAAGGGAAAAACTGATTCAATGGTGTGATACGAACTACCAACAAAAATAACATGGCCAGTGTCACTGTCATGTTATGGCTGATGATGCCAAGCCCTGCAAGCACAAGCAAAATAAGTAAAGTAGGATCAATATGACTCATTAGTTTTTATTTCCTATAAGACTCTATAAAAACAATGTTTGATTATTTTTGAATCAGACAACACAAATTATGACACGGACAGGATAATAACTTAAAATTTTTGTATTTAATGAAAAATATTTTATTCAGTGAGTGAATGATTATAAATATTGAATGAATAGTGTGGCAGCTTGCAGTTTGTTAACTCTCTTGCTTTAAGTAATAACATTGATAAATAATTATTCATACAAATCAAGACGCACCTTGTTTCTTGATAAGAAAAAGTATCACAACATGGCAATTTAGCCACTGTGTCAGTAATAAGCCAGCCTTATCGCGCTTTACTGATAAACACCAACACTTTTACTAGGGTGAATTGCGGAAAGATTGTCAGAAGTAGCTTGCAATCAAGATGCGTTCTTATAAGCGATATGAAAAAATTAACGTCCTCCATCATAATCTGTCTCTCCTTGGCTGGTTGCACCACTCAATGGGTACCTGCAACAAGTAATCCTGCCCCTTTCAGTGAAGCAAATGCTGTATGCACGCAATCGGCATCACAACTATTTCCTGTAAAAAATGAAGTAGCCCAAAGATCAGCACTGAAAACAGTACAGCAACCTTGTGTGAATGGAGTTCAATGCGGAAAAAACGGTTATTACAATCAGAGTGTTCCCGTAACAGAAAGTTATGTGATAGATGTTAACAAGGATTCTAGAGGAGAATCTTATTACAACTGTATGCAACAGAAAGGCTGGAAACAAATAACCAAATCCCTGCTCTAACGTTAGTTGAGCGCGCAAAATAAGAAAATCGGATGCCCTTTTTATTGCCGGGCATCCTTTTATTTTAAATAATATTTGTTAAGTAATCGTTTGCGTCACTAGTCTAAAATAACGCCAATACGGCGTGCAACTTCCTCATACGCTTCAATCAAACCACCGAGACTTTGGCGAAAACGATCTTTATCCATTTTATCCATCGTCTGTTGATCCCATAAGCGGCTACCATCCGGTGAAAATTCATCTCCCAATATGACTTTGCCCTTGAATAAACCAAATTCCAACTTAAAATCCACCAAAATCAAACCCGCATCATCAAACAATTTGGTCAATACTTCATTGGCTTTGTAGCTCAGGCGTTTCATTTCAGATAAATGCTCTTGGCTCACCCAACCAAATGTCTCACAGTAGGATTCATTGACCATAGGATCGTGTTTGGCATCGTCTTTCAGAAACAGATCAAACAGTGGCGGATTAAGCACCATCCCTTCTTCCACCCCCAGACGCTTAACAAGGGAACCGGCGGCACGGTTACGAATAACACACTCAACAGGAACCATATCAAGTTTTTTCACCAAGGACTCATTATCTGACAACAGTTGTTCCATTTGCGTCGGAATGCCCGCTTCTTCCAGTTTGCTCATAATGAAATGATTGAATTTATTATTCACCATTCCCTTGCGATCGAACTGTTCAATGCGTTCACCATCCAATGCTGATGTATCATTACGGAATTCTAGTACAAGCAAGTCAGGATTGTCAGTGGCATACACTGTTTTTGCCTTTCCACGATACAACTCAGCTTTCTTCTGCATTTTATACTCCAGAAATATGACATCTTTAAACGTAAATAATTAAATAAAAAACTCTTCCAAAATATAAAGGGGCCTTAGCCCCTTTAATATATTACTTATCTTTGGATTGGCTAAATGCGGCTTCCAGCACAGCCAGAATTTGATCATTTTCAGATTGAGTCAGCGGCTTACCTTTCTCACTAATAAACTGTAGGCTGCTTCGGTTATCCAAATCACCCACCTGCAATTTATAGCTTCCTTCGCTGATAGAAGGCGCTTCTACTCCCAACGCTTTCCAGTCAGAAGAACTACGTCCTTTATAAGTCACTTCTATCTCTCCCTTGGAACGTGTACGATCCGTGACCTGCATACCGATGCTTTCCAACACATATGGCAATCTGTTCCAAACTACGTTGTATGGGGCACGCACAATGATTTGTGGCAATCCGGTATTATCACTACCACTTTGTAAGAACAATGCACCTGAGCTTTTAGCGCTGTTCAGGCTCGTAGCCTCTTGTTGCAGGCTTAAGCCACTGACCAATTTATTAAGCATTATTACATTGTAACGCTGAATTTCGGCCGGAGCGGTAATTTCCTTTTCTCCCTGTTTCAAACCTTCATTCGAAACAGACAGAACTGTTTGATAACTTTGCTGGGTAACCGAAATACGGTAACGTCCCTGATAAGGAACATCTTCATCTGCCCGTTGCCATGTGATCCAATCAGTCGTCACTGTTTGTGCAGAATCATCTTTATGGCTGACTTTATACCCATTTTCTGCCAGCAGATTGTTTATCTGTGACCATAATTTGCTGTATTCCGGGGTATTCTCAAGCAACAACTTACTGCTGTTAGCACTATTTTCAACGCGGGAACCCGTCAATAACGCCAGAACCTGCAATGGAGGACGTATATCCAAATCTTTTCCCACTGCTCCTGTTGAATCCGTTGCCGGAATATTATACTCGCCATTTTGCAGCGGTAATATCATTCCCGCAGGGATGTTCAATGTCTTCAGTGGAGGCATAGCAAGATAGGATTGATCCCCGCTTACTTGACGTTTATAGCGCTGATCGCTGGAGCAGGCAGCCAAAAAAACCACCAATGACAGACCAGCAATCTTTATGACCTTCGATTTTTGCAATAATGTTGCCATTAAAATTCCCTAAAATTTTACAGTAATCCAGCTATTTTCAAGGCCTTACCAACTGGAATTTGCCCTTCCTGCGTTAGCGGGATCATTGGCAAACGCAATGAATCATCGGCAATCAATCCCAATTGACGGCAAGCCCATTTAACTGGCGTCGGGCTAGGTTCAACAAATAATTGATGATGCAACTCCATCAGTCGGCTGTTCAGGCCACGAGCCTTCAAAAATTCACCTTGCTCAGCCAATTCACACACCTGTGCCATTTCCGCCGCCGCAGCGTTTGCGGTTACAGAAATAACACCTTTACCACCAAGCTGCATGAAATCGACAAAACTTGCATCATCACCACTCAGCAGAATGAAATTTTCATCATTAACCAATTCTTGGATCTGACTAACACGACTTAAGTTCCCTGTCGCTTCCTTAAGCGCAACAATATTTTTCAGTTTCGCCAAACGTGCGACAGTCGGAGGCAATAAATCACATCCGGTACGAGGTGGCACATTATACAGAATTTGTGGTAAGTCAGTATTCTCAGCTATTGCCTTATAGTGCAAATATAAACCTTCCTGCGATGGTCTATTATAATAAGGTGTCACCGACAGGCAACCCACAACACCCGTGTTTTCGAAACAGTTGGTCAGAGAAATAGCTTCCGCCGTAGCATTCGCTCCTGTTCCTGCAATCACAGGAATGCGTCCATCAGCCATTTCCAATGTTGTCAGTACAACATCAACGTGTTCGTCATGGTTAAGTGTTGCGCATTCGCCAGTTGTTCCAACAGACACAATCGCAGATGTACCACTGGCGATATGATAATTAACTAATTTTTTCAAACTAGCCTTATCAATCTGACCAGCTGAGTCCATCGGAGTTATCAATGCAACTATACTGCCTGTAAAACCAGAATGATTGCTTACCATTGCCATTTCCCCTTAGTAAAACCTTAAACTGCAAATGAGAAGTTCATGGTACTTTCTTGTTATACAGAAGAAAACTCTTTAAACACGCGATTTCAATGAATTTTGTTAATATCAAGTGTAGCCAATTAAACAGAAATTATAATCATACTCTGTACACTCTTAACAAATGCGATTGACCTTCTCCTGAACATTTTTTATGTTTAAACACAATATACACAGCAGACATCTATTAAAATTAAAGGAAAATCGCTTTGCCAACATCAGAACAGCATTTTTTAGTGATCACAGCCCTGGGTACCGATCGGCCCGGCATCGTTAATACCATCACCCGTCTCGTTAGTACATGCGGTTGTAATATTGAAGATAGCCGTCTGGCAATGTTTGGCGAAGAATTTACTTTTATCATGTTACTATCTGGTAGCTGGAATGCCATTACTTTGATCGAGTCCACCCTGCCACAAAAGGGCGCAGAGCTTGAATTACTCATAGTAATGAAACGCACACGATGCAGTGTTCAGAAAAAATTTCCTTCGACCATCACCGTTAAAGTAGATGTAGATGATTCACCGGGCATTGTTGAACGTTTTACCAGTTTATTCACGGCCCAAGATTTTAATATCGCTGAACTGGTATCAAAAACTCAACCAGCAGAAGGGAATCACCATGCTCGCTTACAGATTCAAATTATAGGCCACAACCCATCTGACGATAACGGCACGATATTTAAAGAAACTTTTCATCATCTATGTACGGAATTAAAGGCACAAGGCAGCATTAGTGTACAAAATCGTTCAAAAGTTGAAATATTACAACAAAAACGAAATAAAAATAAAAACTAAAGAATGCATATCCGTATGTGCAAAGAAAAAAGACACTCAGGGCCTTCAATGTGGAGGCTGATTCTTAAGAAAAAGCCACGCCGGAGCGTAGCCTTGCATTCAGGGTGTAAGCAGAATTAACGCCAATTTATACAGAATGCCTTGGTTTTATTTGTTTGTTTCAATATCTCACCTAGTTTTCGCGAGTCATTATTGCTATATGCAACGGTGTATGTATCGTTGGTGTCGTCTCCACTTAAAAGTGCGGAAGCGCTAAGATTATAGATTGTGTTATCAACGGTTACATAGACATTTTTCGTAAGTAATCCTGCCACCTTCTCATGGCTCTCTTTCGAAGATACTATCAAATGCAACCAATCATACGTACTCCAATAGAATGCCAGAATATCTGCAATTTCTGTCTTATTTGAGATTATATTTAGAGTACCAAAAGGAGATTCACTTCCACTGACCCATCCTCCTCTGTCGCTTATATATCCCCAATCCTGACCGTGATTAAATTTGCTGGTTCCGGATGTAAGATCAAAGGACAGCATGCAGTTAAATTTCCAATCACAAGCCATCATGTCTTCTTGAGTTGGCTGCCAAATTGAAAATTCGCCACTTTCATTGATCTTTTCAATTTGGGGCGAAAAATTCGCCGACTTGGGGGCAAGGCGAATATATTCGTCAGAAGCCTCCCAATCACTACGATACAGCTGATTACCTAAATACACTTGAATTATTGCCCAAGGAAAAGAACCTGTTGGCGCTGCTACAGCATCAATCTTAATCTTATATTGGTCTGGATCAAATGGGCATTTGAGATCAAACTGTTGATTTTCTGGCTTATTAACTTCAGACATAAATCCCTCACTTATTATTTGTTAAAGTTCAAGGCAATTTCATCCTACGGCTAAATCACCAAAAAATTTTACTTAAGTAAGATTATTGCTTCAATCAAATATCCTCGTGTAGCAAGACATATAATTTGATATATGAGGAGTGATTCACTGAATTGTAAGCTCAAAGTTTGCTGCTATGTACATTTTACTGCTACGTACATTTTACTGCTACGTACATATTTATCGTGAAATAAGACGAATGCATATGAATAATGTTTAATACAACGATGCAAAAAGAAAAAATTTAACTTTAAATTCATATGCATGTATAACATGTGATGCATACACATGTTAATGTAAGAATGTATAGCAGCATTAGCGTTCAAATCATTTAAATCAAAACAACTAAACGGAGAATGAATGATGAGTCCATTGAAAGCCGGTGATAAGGCACCTCAATTCAGCCTTCCTGACCAAGATGGCGAAGCCATTAATTTGTCTGATTTCAAGGGGCAGCGTGTTTTAGTTTACTTTTATCCCAAAGCAATGACTCCAGGCTGCACAGTTCAAGCATGTAACTTACGTGATACAATGGATGAACTGAAAAGTGTTAATGTTGAAGTACTGGGCATTAGCACAGATGCACCTGAAAAGTTATCCCGCTTTGTAGAAAAAGAGATGCTGAATTTCACACTACTTTCTGATGTTAACCATCAAGTTGCCGAGCAATTCGGTGTTTGGGGAGAAAAGCAGTTCATGGGGAAAACCTATGACGGCATTCATCGCATCAGTTTCTTAATTAACCCACAAGGTGATGTTGAACACGTTTTTGATAAATTTAAAACCAGTGATCACCATCAAATTGTACTGGATTATGTGAAACAACATTAATCTTGTGCCTATTACACCATAGGCACAATAAATTTTGAGTTGCCGCTCCATCCAACAGGCGGCAACTTATTTACTCTTTCACTCGCTACTTTTCATGATTAATTCTCACGACTTAATTCCGCAACGAAGCCCAATTCGACAAGGAAGCGAATATCGATTAACCCTGCTTACGATGTCGCTGAAAAGATAAAGCTATAACCATCTGTAATATTAGCAGTTGCTTTTATCGTTCTTTTTCTTCCGGCAAAACGTGGATGACAGCCTTGATTAAAGTAGCCAGTGGAATAGCAAAGAAAACGCCCCAGAATCCCCATAATCCGCCAAAAATAATGACAGAAAGGATGATGACAAGTGGGTGAAGATTAACTGCTTCCGAGAACAAAATTGGCACAAGGAGGTTACCGTCTAACCCTTGTACCACTAAATATGCGATGAACAGAGTCCAGAAATCAGCCCCAATTCCCCATTGAAACAAAGCCACAACAATAACTGGAATGGTGACAAGTACGGTGCCGATATAAGGAACGAGCACAGATAAACCGACCAAAACCGCAAGCAACAAAGAATAATGCAATCCAAAGAAAGCAAATACCGCATATGTACAGATAGTCAATATAACCATTTCTGTTACTTTACCGCGGATATAATTGGTGATCTGCTGGTTCATTTCGCGCCACACTTTTCCAGCTAAGCTGCGGTTACGTGGCAATATACACTGTAATGCCACCACCATTTGTTTTTTGTCTTTTAATAGAAAGAACACCATCAAGGGAACAAGGATCAGATAAATCGCTAGCGTCAATAATCCAATCAAAGATGCAACCGAAAACTTAAAAACGGACTCACCCGCCAAAGAGAGTTTGCTGCGCAGATTATCAGCAACCATATCAATAATGCCGGCATCAACCAACGCAGGATAACGAGAAGGTAAAGTATGCGCGTACTCATTAAATCGGTTAATCATATTGGGGAGATCAGAAATTAAATTTAAACCTTGCTGCCAGACAGTCGGAGCAACAATCAAGATAATTAACGCGCTGATTCCCATAAAAACTGTTAATACAATAGAAACAGAAAGTGTACGGCTACAGCCCAACCTTCCTAATTGTACAGTGGGCCATTCCAACAAATAAGCCAGTACAATAGCTGCAAGAACAGGTGCCAAAATTCCATTGAAAAAGTAGATGATCCCAAAACCAGCTAATAAAATAACTGATAATGCAACAACTTGTGGATCAGTGAAACGGCGACGATACCATTGCATGATCATATCTAACATAAATACAGCTCCTTAAAGATTAGAGACAACTCCTAATGATTATTTTTCACTAAAATTTATTATCATTAACAATTTTAGGGTACCCTTTTACCATAAACGTATTCATGAAATTGATAGCCAGAACGGAGCACACTGTTTTATGAGAATCGCTTTATGAAAAAAACGTCGAAAAAATCTCCGATAACCCTCTTTATCAGCCTGTTGTTATTGGGTAATACACCTGTATTATCTGCCCCGGCTGAAGATTCACTGCCTGATATTGGCACTACAGCAGGGGCAACCCTCAGCATCAATCAGGAAATGGCTATGGGTGATTTTTATATACGCTCAATACGGGCCCAGGCACCTCTGATTTATGACCCGCTACTAACCCAATACATTAATGACCTAGGTCATAAATTAGTCAGCCATGCCGATTCAGTAAAAACTCCCTTCCATTTCTATCTAATCAATAATCCTAATATTAATGCCTACGCATTTTTCGGCGGTAACGTTGTTCTGCACTCGGCTCTATTGCACTATAGTCGCAATGAAAGCGAGCTGGCATCTGTCATGGCTCATGAAATTTCCCATGTTACACAACGGCATTTAGCACGATTAATAGAAGAACAAAAACGTACCAGTCCTCTGGCATGGGCTGGCACACTGGGTTCGATCCTGCTAATAATGGCCAATCCACAGGCCGGTATGGCTGCACTCAGTAGTACATTAGCCGGTTTCCAACAGGGCATGATCAGTTTTACTCAATCGAATGAGCAAGAAGCTGATCGCATTGGCATGCGAACGCTCAGTCGAGCAGGATTTGACCCGCGCGGTATGCCTAATTTTATGCAGATACTGGCAGACCAATCCCGCTACAGCTCCAGGCTACCGGAAATGCTATATACACATCCATTACCTGACAGCCGCTTGGCCGATGCTCGCAATAGGGCAACTCAATATTCAGCTAAAACCGTTCCTGAGTCGCAAGATTTTCTGTTCGCCCGTGTTCATATTTTAACCATGTATTCAACCGATCAACGCCCTTATATTGACGAGTTATTAAAAAAATATAGTCAAGGAACCGCCAAAGAACAGTTTGCAGCTGCCTATGGACATGCTATTTTGCTTTCTCAGGATAAAAAATATACTGAGGCCAGAACAATACTCTCTCCATTGCTGGATAAACAACCGGATAACATTTGGTTTATTGATACAATGACTAATATTGATATCGGGCAAAAACAGTATACCAGTGCCATCAATCGATTACAGGACGCCCTTAAAAAGCATAAAAACAACCCAGTGTTGCAATTTTCCCTCTCAAATGCCTATTTTCAGGACAATAAGTATTCTCAGGCATCACAACTTCTGTTTCGTTATACCTTCAATCACCCAGACGATCTCAATGGATGGGAGCTGCTAAGAAACGCCGCCGGAAAACAAGGGAAACGCGATGAGGCACTCGCCGCCCAAGCAGAAGTCATGGCATTAAAAGGTCAATTTGACTTAGCGATAATGCAACTTAGCGAGGCCAGTGCATTGGCAAAATTGGGCAGTTATGCTCAAAAACGGTATGATGCCCGCATTGATCAATTGCGCCAACTGCAACAAAGTTATAGCCAATACAAAAAATGAAGGATTTTTACATGCAACAAGTTACTTTCTACCATAATCCCCGCTGCTCAAAGAGCCGTGAAACACTTAAATTGGTTGAAGAACTCGGCATTGTGCCAGAAATCATTCACTATCTCGATACGCCACCTACAGTAGAACAACTTGCCGTGTTATTGAAACAGCTCGGTTTCAAAGATGCCCGTCAATTGATGCGCATCAAAGAAGAGCTATATAAAGAGTTAAACCTTGATGATGCTGCATTATCCCAAGAGGCCTTGCTTCAGGCGATGGCTGAAAACCCTAAATTGATAGAGCGCCCGATTGTTGTTGTTGGTGATAAGGCGCGTTTGGGGCGTCCCCCTGAGCAAGTTAAAGAAATTCTGTTCTAAATATTCTTCAGAGAAAATAAATAAAAAAGTGATAGGGATATATTCTCTATCACTTTTTTATCCTGATCTAATTTCCTTTCTGCTTTATTAATTCAAAGCTCAAGGATATCCTTCACAAATGGAATCGTCAGTTTGCGTTGTGCCACAATGGAAGCACGATCAAGCTCATCCAAAGTTTTAAACAACGTTTGCATTTCCCTATCGAGCCGTTTCAGAACAAAGCGCCCGACATCTTCTGGTAATTCAAAACCCCGTAATTTTGCCCGTAGTTGTAATGCCTGAATTTTCTCATCATCAGACAAAGGCTGTAATTTGTAAATTTGCCCCCAATCCAAACGAGATGCTAAATCCGGCAGCGTCAGGTTAATTTGCCGCGGGGGACGATCACCTGTGATCAAAAGACAAGTCCGGCCAATTTCTACAATTCGGTTGTAAAGATTAAAAATAGCCATCTCCCATGCCTGATCACCGGCAATACACTCAATATTATCGATGCACACTAATGATAAATGTTCCATGCCATCAAGGACTTCAGGAACAAAATAGGCACGTTTATCCAGTGGTACATACCCTACAGCTTCTTCCTGCTGGGACAATTCGGTACAAGCTGCATGAAGCAAATGGCTCTTACCCCCGCCATCGCGGGACCAAAAATAGATATAACTGCCGTGTGAATGGCTAATGGCCAATTTTATTGCAGCTAATAAGGAAGTATTCTCACCTGCAAAGAAACTGGCAAAGGTTTCATCATCGGGCAAATATAATGGCAATGAAAGCTGCGACGGTGTATTCAGAAGCACCTCAAACAGAATGGATAACGAACAGTGCTAAGTCTACCACAAAAGAGCTCTATAAATGAAACGAATGCTTTGTTTAAAGCAGGAGGTTATTATTGAGGCACATTACCCCATAAAATGGGGGCAATTTACAACCAATCAGATAGTAAAAATTTACTTTTTTTGACTGGCATTATAATGAAAATTCAGGTTAGTATCAAAACATACTTTTCATAACTATACAGCTGTAACAAAACAAAGCCCATTATGTCCTCAAGCTAGATATAGTCCACCCCAGAGAAAAAGTTCTTATATCTGACAACCCTATACTACCAATAGTCAATATTGCTAATGGTAGAAATACGATACATTACCAGAGACTTTAACTTATCTATCTTAAATTATTTTCATTGGAGGTTAATATGTTAATAGAAACAATATGACGTGATGTGATAAAAAAACTCAAATCTTTTTTATAAATGTTTCCTCCAACAAATTTTTTTTGAAACTAAAAAAATTGATAAAGTTGGTGAATATGAGGATCCTATAGTACATAAACTAATAAATATCATTGAACAAAAAGAAGAGATAATTAATAAATTACATACAGAAGAAAAGCAGATTTATAGTCAAAATGGCTCAGAAAGCATTCCCCGATGCTATAAACATTTTACTGAGAATAAATTCAAAACTAATCTCGTTGAAAATTGTGATGAACTTTCTACTTATGCTTTTCATTACTTGATCAAGAATTATTCCCTCAAAATTTTTAATCATTACAAAAAGCTAGATCCCAAACCTAAGAAAATAATATACATAACCATGTATGAGACCCAGGAACCTCATGATCATATTTTTATAAATATATGCCACATGGAAGATAAAAATATTAGAGAACAAATAGCAAACATGGGAAGATACAATAATTTATCTGATATTACAGCCGATAAGCTAAGAGAAAAAGCACGCATATATAGTGAATTAACTAAGATAGCCTTAAAAAAAGATGTTAAATTATCTGATTAATTTGAAAAGCAAACTCAAACCAATGCCTACAACCGTGGCAAGAGCCATACCTTTCAATTCGGCTGCACCAATCTGAATTTTCGCTCCACTGACACCAATAATCAAAATAACGGAAGTCAGAATCAAATTCTGCGCCTTGCTGTAATCAACTTTCGAATCAATCAAAACTCGGATACCTGATGCACCAATCACTCCGTATAGCAACAGGGAAACGCCACCCATAACAGGAACAGGGATCATTTGAATTGCCGCGGCCAATTTACCGACACAGGAAAGCAATATTGCAATCACCGCAGCACCACCAATCACCCACGTGCTATACACACGGGTAAGCTCCATAACACCAATATTTTCACCATAAGTCGTATTGGGTGTTGAACCAAAGAAACCCGAAATCATCGTTGAAAAACCATTCGCAAACATCGAGCAATGCAGGCCCGGATTTTTCAATAAATCTTTCTGCACAATATTTGCTGTTACCACCAAGTGCCCAACATGCTCCGCAATGACTACCAACGCCGCAGGTAAAATCGTCATGATGGCAAGCCATTCAAAACGTGGAGTATAGAATGTTGGCAATGCAAACCACGGAGCTTCACGTACTGGAGTTAAATCTACAACACCCATGAAGAATGACAACGCATAACCCGCCAAAACACCAATCAGAATCGGGATAATCGCCATAAAACCACGGAACATCACTGAACCAAAGATAGTTACACCCAGCGTTACCATCGATATAGTCAGGTTGGTCGTATTGACCTCAGTGCCTGCTGCTGGACGCAAACCCGCCATATCAGCAGCAACACCTGCCAGCTCCAGCCCGATCACTGCAACAATAGCCCCCATTGCTGCAGGCGGAAACATCGCATTGATCCATCCCCTTCCTGCAACTTTTACAATCAGGGCAACCAGACAAAACAACAAACCACAGATAATGAATCCACCCAATGCCAACTCATACCCCAAAGGAAGCAACAACAATACAGGAGAGATAAAAGCAAAACTGGAACCTAAGTAGGCCGGAATTCTTCCTTTACAAATCACCAAATACAGCAATGTTCCAATGCCGTTGAACAACAAAATTGTCGCGGGATTAACTTTAAACAAAATGGGAACTAAAACGGTTGCACCAAACATGGCAAATAGATGCTGTAAACTTAAAGGGATAGTCTGTGCCAAAGGCGGCTTTTCGTCTACCCCAATAGTCCGACGGGTCATTATTGATATCCTCTTATATCATCTTGCTAGAAACCAAAAAAAAGCCGACTTTTCAGCCGGCTATAAATGTTATTTAGTACCAAATATTTTATCACCTGCATCTCCTAAGCCGGGGACGATGTATCCATGCTCATTAAGATATTCATCAATCGAAGCGGTATACAATTCAACATCAGGGTGAGCTTTCTCTAGTGCAGTAACCCCTTCCGGCGCAGCAACCAAAACCAGTACCTTAATTACAGGGCATCCCGCTTTTTTCAGCAAATCAATGGTGGCAATCATGGAGCCACCAGTCGCCAACATCGGATCAACAACCAATGCCATGCGTTCATTAATGTCAGAAACTAATTTCTGAAAATAGGGCACAGGTTCAAGTGTTTCCTCATCACGATACACACCAACCACACTGATTCGCGCACTAGGGATATTTTCCAGTACGCCATCCATCATGCCCAAGCCCGCACGCAGGATAGGTACAACTGTAATTTTCTTCCCTTTAATTTGGTCTACTTCTACCGGACCACACCAGCCATCAATGGTTACTTTCTCAACCTCTAAATCAGCAGTTGCTTCATATGTCAGAAGACTACCCACCTCTGAGGCCAGTTCACGAAAGCGTTTGGTGCTTATATCATGATCTCGCATCAGGCCAAGCTTATGTCTAACTAGTGGGTGTTTAACCTCAACGATCTTCATGGGTTTCTCCTAATATAGCCAGCAGATAAAAAATCGCGGGATTATACCGCCTTTTCAATATCAAGCCACTACTAATCTATTGATTTTTATCAATCACGAATAGTTTTCTTCTGTTCTGCTCCGGCAGGAAACCTATACAAAGCTATCGCAAACGTTTGCTTAGGCTGTTAGAATTGTCGCCGTTCTGTTTTATTCATAAAAATGCAACCGCCTGGGAGCTACGCAGTGACCAACAAAACCTCTCTTAGCTATAAAGATGCTGGTGTCGATATTGATGCTGGCAATGCCTTAGTCAATCGTATCAAAGGTGTCGTAAAACAGACCCGTCGCCCCGAAGTGATGGGAGGATTAGGTGGTTTCGGTGCATTATGTGCCCTGCCACAGAAATATCGTGAACCAATATTGGTTTCCGGTACAGATGGCGTTGGTACCAAGCTGCGTCTGGCCATGGACTTGAAGCGCCATGATACTATCGGAATTGATTTGGTTGCCATGTGTGTCAATGATCTGGTTGTTCAGGGAGCTGAGCCTCTTTTCTTCCTTGATTACTATGCCACCGGCAAACTGGATGTCGACACAGCTGCCAGTGTCATTACGGGGATAGCAGAAGGCTGTAAACAAGCAGGCTGTGCATTGGTCGGTGGTGAAACAGCAGAAATGCCCGGTATGTATCACGGTGAAGATTATGATGTCGCTGGTTTTTGCGTCGGTGTTGTCGAAAAATCAGAAATTATTGATGGCAGTCAGGTGCAGGCTGGCGATGCACTGATTGCACTCGCGTCCAGTGGACCACACTCCAACGGCTACTCCCTGATCCGTAAAATCCTTGAGGTGAGTCAGGCAGATCCAGAGACAACTCAGCTCGAAGGGAAACCACTCGCAGACCATTTACTTGCCCCAACCCAAATTTACGTTAAATCAGTCCTTGAGCTGATCGAAAAAGTTGAGGTTCATGCGATTTCACATTTGACCGGTGGTGGCTTCTGGGAAAATATTCCCCGCGTTCTGCCAGAAAACATGCAGGCCAGAATCAATGCCGACAGTTGGCAATGGCCAGCAATTTTTACCTGGTTACAGCAAACAGGTAATGTCAGCGAGCACGAAATGTACCGCACATTTAACTGCGGAGTCGGTATGATAATCGCTCTTCCACAATCTCAGGCAGAACAGGCAATTTCATATCTGCAAGCATCAGGCGAAAATGCCTGGCAAATCGGTACAATTACCGAACGCCATGCCGATGATCAATCTGTTGTTATTTCAATATAAAGTTGCAATATAAAGTTACAATATAAATTATTAAATAAACATTCTGCCCAATTGATTTCAGGTTACAGCCAATCAAGCTGTAGCCTGAAAAAGATGTATCTTATGGCTTTCAAGTTGCAATGAAGACAAGCTATTCAGTGAAAACAAATCATTCAGCGAAAATAAATCATGAAAAAAATTGTCGTTTTAGTATCCGGCAATGGTAGTAATCTTCAATCTATCATAGACGCCTGCCAACAAAATCGAATTAATGGACGTATTGCGGCGGTTTTCAGTAATAATGCTGATGCCTATGGCCTGCAACGTGCTGAACAGGCAGATATCCCAGCCTACTTTATCAATCCGAAAGCCTATGGGGATCGTACAAGTTATGATATCGCCCTATTCAAAGCCATTGATCAATATGATCCAGATTTAGTGGTTTTAGCGGGTTATATGAGAATTTTATCGCCCGAATTTGTACAGCACTATTATGGACGCCTGCTCAATATCCATCCTTCTCTTTTGCCCAAATATCCTGGCCTGCATACCCATCGGAAAGCCATTGAAAACGGCGATAAAGAACATGGTACTTCTATCCATTTCGTTACTGAAGAATTAGATGGTGGCCCCATTATTTTACAAGCTAAAGTGCCGATTTTTGCAAGAGATAAAGAAGAGGATGTTATCGAACGTGTACAAACCCAAGAACACAGTATTTATCCTTTAGTCATCGGCTGGTTTTTAGATCAGCGTTTGGCAATGGAAGGCAATACAGCAATAATGGATGGCAAAGTTCTGCCACCACAAGGTTACGCATCGGAATAATCTAGGCTAGCAAATTTCAACTTACAGCTTTCTGTTACTGATTTTATTAGAGTATTTTTTAAGTGCTATGCTTCAGTGACACTTTACTGTAAGTTGCTATTTTTGATTGATTTATTTTTTACGCACGAGATGATTGGTTATTTATCAACCTAAAGATAAATCTAGTAATAATTATTTATTCGAACATTATTTAATATCAAATATATTTATACCCAATAGATTTCAATTTGATACGCAATGGTGAGAGAACAAACTTCCGGGAGCATAGCGAGTTATATGGCTTGGACAAGTAGGTGCAGCCAACAAAGCGGCGACTTGAAATCTGAAAGGTGTAAGCATGGTTTCATGCTTATACAATCCCTTAAAAAACACTGAGGTATCCAATGCCCAATGGTGCAGAAAGCCCATCTGTAAACTTGCGTCCCCTTGAACGGGAAGACCTCCCTTTTGTTCACCAGCTTGATAACAATGCTAGTGTCATGCGTTATTGGTTTGAAGAACCTTATGAAGCCTTTGTTGAATTATGCGACCTCTATGACAAGCATATTCATGATCAAAATGAGCGCCGCTTTATCATCGAAAGCCTGAACTCCAAAGTTGGGCTGGTGGAATTAGTCGAGATTGATTATGTCCACCGTCGTGCTGAATTCCAGATTATCATCGCCCCAGCCTATCAAGGACAAGGCTACGCAACAGTGGCCGCCAAACTGGCGATGGAATACGCTTTTGCTGTTTTGAATCTTTACAAACTGTATTTGATTGTTGATAAAGAGAATACGAAAGCAATTCATATATACAATAAATTGGGATTCCACATTGAAGGCGAATTAATCGATGAATTTTTCGTAAACGGCTCTTATCATACAGTTATTAGGATGTGTACTTTCCAACACCACTATTTCGCCAATAAAGCCCGTAAAGCTCAGACCAGCACATCGGCTCATCAAACGCTAACCATCAAGCCAGATGGAAAACCAAATGGAGCAGTAAGGAGTAGTAATGTCCCACGATCGCCTTTATACCGAAAAAGAACTCAGCTGGCTCTCTTTCAACGAGCGTGTACTTCAGGAAGCGGCTGACAAAAGTAACCCGCTGATTGAAAGAATGAGGTTTTTAGGGATCTACTCCAATAATTTGGATGAGTTTTATAAAGTTCGTTTTGCTGATGTAAAGCGACGCATTCTTATCAGTGAAGAACGGGGTTCAGCCACTGGTTCCCGCCAATTATTGAGAAAGATTCAGGCTAAGGTTGTCAAAATTGATCAAGAATTCGATGCCCTCTATAACGATCTGCTGCTGGAAATGGCACGTAATCAAATTTTCTTGATCAACGAACGTCAGATATCCCCGAATCAACAAATCTGGCTGCGGCAATATTTTCGTCAGCATTTACGGCCACACATAACACCAATTGTCATCAACTCAGAAACCAATTTGGTTGAGTTTTTAAAGGATGATTATACCTATTTGGCCGTTGAAATTATCCGTGGGCAAGAAACGCAATATGCTTTGTTGGAAATTCCATCCGATAAAGTCCCGCGTTTTGTCAATCTACCCCCAGAGATGCCTAAAAAACGCAAGTCAATGATATTACTTGATAATATTCTGCGTTACACACTGGATGAAATTTTCAAGGGATTTTTCGATTATGATACGTTGAACGTCTACTCAATGAAAATGACCCGCGATTCCGAATATGACCTTGCAACAGAAATGGAATCCAGTCTGCTGGAACTGATGTCTTCCACATTGAAGCAAAGACTGACTGCGGAGCCTGTACGGTTTGTCTATCAGCGTGATATGCCTGATGAAATGGTGGAACTACTGCGCAGCAAGCTGGGGTTATCGAATGATGACTCTGTGATTGCAGGTGGTCGCTATCATAACTTTAAAGATTTCATCAAATTTCCCAATGAAGGAAACCGGAACCTTCTGAACAAACCCATACCGCGGCTGCGCCATACTTGGTTTGACCATTTCCGCAACGGATTCGACGCTATCCGTGAAAGGGATGTCCTGCTTTATTATCCTTACCACACGTTCGAGCATGTGCTGGAATTACTGCGTCAGGCGTCTTTCGATCCTAGTGTGCTTTCAATCAAGATTAATATCTACCGCGTCGCAAAAGACTCACGCATTATTGATTCCATGATTCATGCGGCACATAACGGCAAGAAAGTGACTGTAGTGGTGGAATTGCAAGCACGCTTTGACGAAGAAGCTAATATCCATTGGGCAAAACGCCTGACTGAAGCGGGAGTACATGTTATTTTCTCCGCCCTGGGCCTGAAAATTCACGCAAAACTCTTCATTATTTCACGGCTGGAAGGTGAAGAAATTATTCGTTACGCCCATATAGGTACGGGAAATTTCAACGAAAAAACAGCACGCCTCTATACTGATTATTCTCTGCTGACTGCCAACCCCGAAGTCACTAATGAAGTTCGTCGGGTATTTAACTTTATTGAAAACCCTTATCGGCCTGTCACATTTAATAATTTAATGGTATCGCCCCAAAATTCACGCTCCATGCTCAATCGACTGATTACTCAGGAAATCGAGAATGCACAGGCTGGTGAATTGGCGGGGATCACTCTGAAAGTCAACAACCTTGTAGATAAGGAGTTGGTGGATCGCCTATATGATGCCTCTGAAGCTGGTGTCAAAATCCGCATTCTTGTACGTGGCATGTGCTCTTTGGTTCCTAATCAATCCGGCTTTAGTGAAAACATTCAAGTCACCAGTATTGTGGATCGTTTCCTGGAGCACGATCGCGTTTATGTTTTCACTAACAAAGGCAATGAAAAAGTTTTCCTTTCTTCAGCCGACTGGATGACCCGCAACATTGACCATCGCATTGAAGTGGCTGTTTGCCTGCTCGATCCTCTTCTGAAACAACAGGTTATGGATATCCTTGAATTGCAGTTCAGTGATACCGTCAAAGCACGATATATTGATAAGGAATTGAGCAATCACTATGTTCCACGAGGAAATAAGCGTAAAATCCGCGCGCAGCTTGCTGTTTATGATTATTTGAAAAACCTCGAACAACCGGAACCAAGGGCCTGATTTATGCCGTTAAAACACGATACCCCGATGCCCAAACCCCAAGAAATTGCCACTATTGATTTGGGTTCCAATAGCTTCCATATGGTAATCGCCCGTATTGTTAATGGCGCACTACAGGTTATTGGGCGTTTAAAGAAGCGGGTTTATCTTGCCGATGGTTTAAACAATAAAAATGAATTAAGCGAAGAAGCCATAAGCCGTGGCCTGAATTGCCTTTCTCTGTTTGCAGAACGATTACAGGGCTTTTCCGCCGATAATGTCTGTTTAGTGGGAACGCATAGCTTACGTGAAGCCACCAACGTACAAGAATTTTTGAAACGGGCAAAAGAAGTTATCCCCTACCCAATTGAAATCATCTCTGGTCATGAAGAAGCCCGTCTGATTTTTATGGGCGTTGAGCATACGCAACCAGAAAAAGGCCGGAAGCTGGTGATTGATATTGGTGGAGGTTCCACTGAATTAGTCATCGGTGAAGACTTCGAACCTCTATTAATTGAAAGCCGCCGTATGGGCTGTGTTAGTTTTGCCCGTCAATTCTTCCCGGACGGTGTAATTAATGAACATAACTTTCGCCGGGCGCGACTCCAGGCAGCACAAAAACTGGAAAATCTCGTCTGGCAATTTCGGACAAAAGGCTGGGATTTTGCCTTGGGCGCATCGGGAACTATCAAGGCAGTACACGAACTGTTGGTGGAATTGGATGAGAAAGATGGACTAATTACGCCAGAGCGTTTAAATATGCTGGTAGAACGAGTCCTGAAATACAGAGATTTCACAGCACTGGAATTGCCGGGATTATCCGATGACCGCAAACAAACTTTTGTTTCCGGGCTATCAATATTGTGTGGCATTTTCGATGCTTTAAATATTCAGGAATTACGCCTGTCTCATGGTGCATTGCGGGAAGGTGTACTTTACGAAATGGAGGATCGTTTCCGTCATCAGGATATTCGCCAGCGAACTGCCAAAAGCCTTGCTGAGCACTATAATATCGATCGGGAACAGGCAGACCGAGTTTGGTGTACTGCTAGAAACCTTTATAACCAATGGGCAGCACAAAATCCCAAACGAGTACATCCACAACTAGAGTCAATTCTACTTTGGGCAGCCATGCTGCATGAGGTTGGTTTAAGCATCAATCTGAGTGGCTTGCAACGGCATTCTGCTTATATCCTGCAAAACACCGATCTGCCGGGGTTCAACCAAGAACAACAATCATTGTTGGCAACACTGGTTCGCTATCACCGCAAAGCGGTTAAAGTACATGAGCATCCCCGCTTCTATTTGTACAAGAAAAAACAGTATCTTCCCATGCTCAAGATATTGCGATTGGCAACTTTGTTGAACAACCAACGCCAATCTACCACAACACCGGATACATTAAGACTAGAAACCGATCACGGTCATTGGATACTCTATCTGCCCAAAAATTATTTAGCACAAAATGCCCTCGTGTTGCTCGATCTGGAGAAAGAGCAAAGCTACTGGCGTGACGTGACTGGTTGGAAATTATACATTGAAGAGGAATCGACTTAACGATATCGCGTTATGAAAAAGAACAAGAAAACGGTTCAAATTATAAAATTAATACTGTTTGTCAGCTTCTTAATGTTATTTGGGCGCTTTATCTATTCATTTATGGCAGCATTGGAACATTATCTGCAAACACAACAGTAATCGGTGAAATATCTCAGTAGCCCAAAAACAGAATATAATACCCAATAACACACAAATTTATGGCGATATTATTACAATCGCCTAATTTTTTGCCCTATTTTCTGCCTTAAAGGTGCTCCATGTCACAACCAACCTTTACACCTGATAATCCAACTGTTGCCAGCCAATATTCCCAAAAGCTGGCACATGTTCGTCAACGTCTGCTTTCACTATTTATCCACGATAAGCTATTTGTCGATACATTATTGGGTCAAGCTGATGAATATTCAGCTATCAGTGACGAACAATTATTGGAGAAAATAGAGGAAGTCAGTGCGCTGCTGACCAGTCTGCATGCAGCCGATATTGCCGATATTCTGGAGGCTTTGCCTTATGATGAGCGTCTCGCTTTATGGCGTTTGATCGACAGTAACCATCGTGGTGAGGTTTTGGTAGAAGCCTCTATTCCCGTTTGGGATAATCTGATCAAAGATATGTCTGATGTTGAGCTGTTACGCACCATTGGTAAGCTACATGTAGATGAACAGGCTTATATTGCAGAATATCTCCCCCGTGATACCACTCGCCGCCTGCTGACCTATCTGGAACCGAGCCAACGCAATCGCATCCGAGAAGTATTACAGTACCATAAAGATAGTATCGGTCAGATGATGGATTTCGAATTTTTGACAGTACGAGGCAATGTTACACTCAGCACCGTTCAGCGTTTTTTACGCACCAGAGGCTCAATTCCTGAAACGACAGATAAAATCTTTGTAATTGATCGCAAGAATCGTCTTCAAGGAGAGCTGCTCCTCACAACCTTACTGCTCAATGCACCAGACAGATTGGTATCCGAAGTCATGAATATGGATACCGTTACTTTCTCACCAGAGCAAAAAGGTGAAGATGCCGCCAGTGCATTTGAACGTTACGACTTGATTTCTGCCGCCGTAGTGGACAATAACGGGCGCTTAATGGGACGCCTGACTGTTGAAGATATCGTTGATACCTTAAATGAAGAAACTGACACCAATATCCGCCGAATGGGGGGCTTAAGCCGCGAAGAGGATGTTTTTGCTCCTGTTGGTCAGGCGGTAAAAACTCGTTGGACATGGCTTGCCATAAACTTATGTACCGCTTTTGTTGCTTCACGCGTAATTGGTTTATTTGAACATACCATTTCCCAGCTCGTTGCCCTTGCAACCTTAATGCCTATCGTGGCAGGCATCGGCGGCAATACTGGTAACCAGACCATCACCATGATCGTCCGTGCGCTGGCACTTCATCAAATCCAAACTGGCAGCTTTTCTTACCTGTTATTGAGAGAGCTGGGTGTTGCCGTTATCAATGGCATTATCTGGGGTGGAATCATGGGCGTCATCACTTACCTGCTCTATGGTGACCTTGCCATGGGATGTGTCATGACGATGGCAATGGTATTGAACTTATTGATGGCAGCACTGATGGGAGTATTGATACCCTTTATTATGATGAAATTGGGCAGAGATCCAGCAATTGGCTCCAGCGTGATGATTACCGCAATTACAGATACAGGCGGATTCTTTATCTTTTTAGGATTGGCGACGCTATTTCTGGTTTAGTTCTGATATAGACCCCATTAAACAAAAACTCAAAAACGCCGATTAAAACATCGGCGTTTTTTGTCATTTATGGCTTTAGCCAGTTTAAGAAGCTTATGTTTCTTAACATAAAACCACCTGCTATGCGGGTGGTTATGATTAATAGGCTTTAACTATTAATAGTCTCTTTCGTACCAAATAATATCTTTACAAGTGACAACTCAATAATTGTCGTATCACGACATTCAATGGAATAATACAATTCCTGCGCCCCAGATTGGGCTGTACGATAGAAATCAAATTTCAGATTCAGCGTTTCATTATCTTTTTGACATAACCTCCATATTTTCTTCATTATTGACTAATTCCCATTGGTTACACTAATAATATATTTTTGCATCTATTTTGGCATAAGATGCTACATGACTGATTACTGTCATTACATTAAGAGAATGTCGAGCAAATGAATAACGAAAGCCGTTCCTACTTTTTCCGTCTCGCTGCGGCGCTAACCGTGATCGTCGCGGTAGTTTTCTTTACGTGGAAATATTTCAACGCACCTTCATCATCAGATAACTCTCAGGGTTCAGAGTCAAAACGGAATTTAAACAATCCAATCCATCCTCCCGTACAGGTAGCAACGGCTGAAATCAAATCTGTACCTCATTATTTAGGCGGATTAGGAACGGTTATGGCGGCAAACACAGTGACTGTTACCAGCCAAGTGGAAGGTCAGTTAATGGCTTTACATTTTAATGAAGGCCAGTATGTCAAAAAAGACGATTTACTGGCGGAAATCGATCCTCGTCCCCTGAAAGTCAAGCTGGCAAGAGCGCAGGGGCAATATGCCAAAGATCAGGCAACGTTGACTAATGCAAAACAGGATTTGCTCCGCTTTCAGCAATTGGCGAAAAATAAACTTATCTCCCAGCAGGATCTGGATAAGCAAACCTCTTTGGTTCGTCAGAGTGAAGCCAGCGTGAAAGCCACCCAATCCGATATTGATGAAGCCAAATTAAAATTGGCATACAGCCGTATTACGGCACCTATTTCTGGTCGCGTCGGATTAAAACGCATTGATGTCGGCAATTATGTGTCTGGTGCGGGAGCAACTCCCATTGTAGTCATTACACAAGTTGATCCCATCAATGTGCTGTTTTCCCTGCCTGAAAACGATATTAGCACTGTGTTAAAGGCTCAGAAAGATCACGAAAATGTCGCTGTCATCGCGTGGGATCGCAATAATCAACAGCAATTGGCACAAGGAAAACTATTCAGTATCGATAATCAAATTGATGTAACTACTGGCACAATCAAGATGAAAGCTCAGTTTGATAATCAAAGTAATGTGCTGTTCCCTAATCAATTCGTCAATATCCAGATGAAGGTTAATACACTGAATAATGTCGTTGTTATTCCAACGGCTGGATTACAAATGGGAAATAGCGGTAATTTTGTCTGGAAAATAAGTAAAGACAATAAAGTCGGTAAACACAAGGTCATTGCAGGACTGCAAAATAATCAGTTGGTGGTCATCAATAGTGGCCTGTCAGCAGGTGATCGCGTCGTTACTGATGGCATTGACAGTCTGACCGAAGGTGCCAAAGTTGAGATTGTCAAACCCTTGGCAATTGAATCACTTGATGCAGATAAAAATAAGAAGAATTCAGAACAATCAAACGGTAAGGTGGAGAACTCCTAATGCAACCTGATTCTTCAATGACAGGCGGAGGGCCATCACGCCTGTTTATCCTGCGTCCTGTTGCTACGACGCTATTTATGGTTGCGATCTTACTGGCCGGGATAATTGGTTATCGGATGCTGCCAGTTTCTGCATTGCCGCAAGTCGATTATCCAACAATTCAAGTGGTAACACTGTATCCCGGCGCCAATCCGGATGTGATGACATCCGCCGTTACCGCTCCGCTGGAAAAACAGTTTGGTCAGATGTCCGGCTTAAAACAAATGTCATCCAGAAGTTCTGGTGGAGCTTCTGTTATCACGCTGGTATTCCAGCTCTCATTGCCCTTGGATGTGGCAGAGCAGGATGTGCAGGCGGCGATCAATTCAGCCAGTAATCTATTGCCGGAAGATCTGCCTTATCCGCCAATTTACAGCAAAGTCAATCCGGCTGATCCTCCCATATTGACACTGGCTGTAACGTCTGATGCCCTGCCGATGACTCAGGTGCAAGATATGGTGGAAACCCGCGTAGCACAGCGTATTTCTCAAGTCAGTGGTGTCGGTTTGGTCACTTTAGCAGGTGGGCAGCGCCCTGCTGTACGTGTGAAATTGAATGCACAGGCCGTAGCTTCACAAGGATTAGATAGTGATATTATCCGTTCTGCTATCATGAAAGCCAACGTAAATTCGGCAAAAGGCAGTTTTGACGGGCCAACCCGCTCCATTACTATATCCACCAACGATCAAATGAAATCTATTGATGATTACCGCAATTTAATCGTAGCCTACAAAAATAATGCTCCGGTTCGCCTGCGTGATGTCGCCACCATTGAACAGGGTGTGGAAAATAGTAAATTGGGCGCATGGGCAAATGAGAAGCCGGCCATCGTTATTAATGTTCAACGCCAACCCGGAGCGAATGTTATTGAGACTACAGATAATATTCATACCATGCTGCCAGAATTGATCAGCAGCCTGCCCAAATCCGTCAATGTAGAGCTACTGACAGACCGCACGATTTCGATCCGCAATTCAGTCAAAGATGTTCAATTTGAACTGTTACTGGCTATCGCACTGGTCGTCATGGTGATTTACCTATTTTTGCGCAATGTCACTGCAACCTTGATCCCCAGTATTGCAGTACCGCTTTCGCTGGTAGGTACATTCGTCGTTATGTATTTTTGCGGCTTTTCCGTTAATAACCTCACTTTAATGGCGTTAACCGTTGCAACCGGCTTTGTTGTGGATGATGCTATTGTCGTTATAGAAAATATTTCTCGTTATATCGAACGGGGAGAAAAGCCTCTGGCTGCTGCACTGAAAGGGGCGGGAGAAATCGGCTTTACGATTATTTCCCTGACTTTTTCATTAATTGCCGTCTTGATCCCTCTGTTGTTTATGGGAGATATTGTCGGTCGGCTGTTCAGGGAATTCGCCATTACCCTTGCTGTTGCCATTTTAATTTCTGCTGTTGTGTCATTGACGCTAACGCCGATGATGTGCGCAAGAATGCTAAAACCCGAAGCCAATACTAAACACAATCGCTTCGAACAGGCATGCGAGCGTTTTTTCGAACGCATGATTGCAACATATGCTGTTTTCCTGAAACGAGTGCTAAATCACCCTTGGATTACACTGGGTGTTACATTCAGCACATTGGCTCTGACTGCCCTGCTCTATGTCGTGATCCCCAAAGGATTCTTTCCCCTGCAAGACAACGGGCTGATTCAGGGCACACTGGAAGCACCACAATCCATTTCGTTCAATGCAATGGCAGATAAACAGCGGCAAGTCACGACGCTGTTATTAAAAGATCCCGCTGTGGATAATGTCACGACATTTATCGGTGTTGATGGTAATAATCCAACCTTGAATAATGCGCGTCTTCAAATCACGTTGAAACCACTCAGCCAACGTGACGATCCCATTGACGAAGTCATTCCACGTTTACAGGCGCGCATTGCCAAAGTCCCTGATGTCACACTGTACCTACAACCAACACAGGATTTGACAATTGATACCCAATTATCACGCACGCAATATCAGTTTACATTGCAGGCTACTTCACTTGATGAACTCGCTGTCTGGGTTCCTAAATTGCAAAATGCCCTGAAACAACGACCAGAGTTGGTGGATATCGGTAACAATTGGCAAAATCAAGGGTTAGTGGCTTATCTCCATGTAAATCGAGATATGGCCAGTCGGTTTGGGATCTCTATGGCTGCGGTGGATAATGCCTTGTATAACGCTTTTGGCCAACGCCTGATTTCGACCATTTACACTCAATCAAATCAGTATCGCGTCATCCTTGAGCAAGATACGAAGAATGCTCAGGGGCTGGAAGCGCTGAATAATCTTTATCTGACCGGTAATGATGGAAAAATGGTACCTCTCAATACCATTGCCACCGTCAAACAGCGGCTGGGGAATTTGTCTATCGATCATCTACAACAATTTCCTTCCGCCACTTTTTCATTCAACGTTGCGAAAGGTTCTTCCCTTGAACAAGCAGTCAATGCCGTCAATGAGGCAGAACGGGCGATCCAAATGCCCAAAGACATCATTACGCAATTTCAGGGAGCAACGCTGGCATTCCAAGATGCACTCAGTAATACCCTTTGGCTAATTCTGGCTGCTGTCGTCGCCATGTATATCGTACTCGGTATATTGTACGAAAGTTTTATTCATCCCGTTACAATCTTGTCAACCTTACCTACCGCAGGTGTTGGTGCATTGCTGGCTTTGATGATCGGTGGCTATGAATTAGATATTATCGCCGTCATTGGGATCATTCTCTTGATCGGCATTGTGAAGAAAAATGCCATCATGATGATTGATTTTGCTCTGGCGGCAGAGCGGGAAAAAGGAATGCCTCCTTATGAGGCCATTTACCAAGCCTGTTTGTTGCGTTTCAGGCCAATCTTGATGACAACAATGGCAGCGCTGCTGGGAGCATTGCCACTGATGTTGAGTACCGGTATCGGTGCAGAGCTGCGCCGTCCTTTAGGCGCAAGCATGGTCGGGGGCCTGATCATGAGCCAGATTCTAACCTTGTTCACAACTCCCGTTATTTATCTGCTGTTTGATAAGCTAGCATGCTATTACCGAAAAAACGGCAAAGATAAGCAAATAAGGCTTGATAAATCCTCAATTAATCATCAGGAGCCGCTGTGAAATTCTTCGCCCTATTTATTCAGCGGCCAGTTGCTACAACATTACTGAGTGTAGCCATCACTCTCTGTGGTGCATTCAGTTTTTTCTTGCTGCCTGTGTCACCACTGCCACAAATTGATTTTCCCGTGATAACGGTTCGTGCCTCCATGCCCGGCGCGTCACCAGAAACTATGGCATCCTCAGTGACGACGCCTCTGGAACGTGCATTGGGTCGGATTTCAGGGGTAAAAGAGATGTCTTCCGCCAGCTCACTGGGGGCCTCTTTTATTTATCTGGAGTTCAATCTCAACCGGGATATCAACGGTGCGGCACGGGATGTTCAAGCGGCCATCAATGCCGCACAAAGCTTATTGCCTTCCGGTATGCCAAGCAAACCGAGATATTATAAAGCCAATTTGTCAGATGCCCCGATTATGATTTTAACCCTCACCTCTGACAATTATAGTGAGGGACAATTGTATGATCTTGCTTCTACCAGATTGGCCCAAAGAATTTCTCAGACGGAAGGCGTCAGTAAAGTCAGTATCGGCGGTAGTTCATTACCGGCAATACGTGTTGAACTAAACCCGAATTCACTTTTCAATCAAGGTGTTTCTCTCAACGATGTCGGTAATGCCATCAATAATGCCAATGTCCAATTTCCAACGGGACATATTGATTCCGATAAACAGATTTGGCAACTACGTACCAATGACGAACTGAAAACCCCTGACAGTTACCGCTCGATTATTGTGCATTATAATAATGGAGCCCCTGTCAGGTTGCAGGATGTCGCAAATGTTAAGAACTCTGTCGAGGATATTCGCGCAGCAGGTATGTCCGGAAATAAGTCTGCTATTGTTCTTATTATCCGTCGTGAAGCGGGTGCAAATATTATCTCAACCGTTCAACGCATTCGTGAGCAACTTCCTAATCTGCAAGCATCTTTACCCGCCAATATTCAGCTAAATATTGCTCAGGATCGTTCACCGGCTATTCAAACTTCTCTGCAAGAAGTAAAAAGTGCACTAGCGATTGCCGTCGCCTCGGTGATTCTGGTCGTGTTCCTGTTTTTACGTTCTGGCCGAGCGACATTGATTCCGGCAATTGCCGTTCCGGTATCACTGATTGGCACCTTTACCGCCATGTATTTATGTGGTTTCAGTTTGAACAACCTCTCTTTGATGGCATTAACCATTGCCACTGGATTTGTTGTCGATGATGCCATTGTGGTACTGGAGAATATTTCCCGCCACCTGAATGCTGGGTTAAAACCCATGCAAGCCGCTCTCAAAGGGGTCAGAGAAGTTGGTTTCACTGTATTGGCTATGAGCCTGTCACTCGTTGCAGTATTTATTCCCCTCGTATTAATTGATGAGTTACTCGGCAGATTATTCCGGGATTTTGCGGTCACACTTACAACCGCCATCGGGATTTCTTTGTTCATTTCACTGACCTTGACTCCAATGATGTGTGCTTACTTGCTCAAATCCACACCAGCAAACACACAGAAGCAGACACTGGGGTTCGGGAAGGTATTGCTGAGAATTCAGCAAGGCTATGGCCGTTCATTGAAATGGATACTCAATCATACTCGTTGGGTATTGTTGGCATTACTTGGCATTATTGCCCTGAATATCTGGCTCTATGTCAGTATCCCAAAAACACTTTTCCCTAAACAAGATACGGGGAAAATGCTGGGTTTTGTGATTGCTGACCAAAGTATTTCATTTCAAGCCATGCGTGAAAAAGTGAAACGCTTTATGCAGGTCGTCAATGACGATCCATCCGTGGATAATGTTGTGGGTTCTACTGGTGGTGACAGCATCAATACAGGCTCTATGTTTATTTCTCTGAAGCCATTGAAAGAACGTACCGAAAGTATCCAGCAAGTTATTACCCGCTTAAGAAGCAAACTGACCAATGAAGCAGGAGCACGCTTATATTTAGTTCCTGTTCAAGATCTAAGAAGCGGAGGACGGGGAGCTAAATCAACTTATCAGTTTAATTTACTGTCTGATGATTTTGGCGAGCTGCGTAAATGGAGTCCTATTGTCAAGAAAGCATTGGAAAAAATACCTCAATTGGTAGATGTCAATGCTGATGACGATGAAGAGGCTAAAGCTGCTGAAATAGCGATTACCTATGATCGTGATGTTATGGCTCATTTGGGCATTAATGTTGCCGAGGCAAATAATTTGCTCAACAACGCTTTTGGACAGAGGCAAGTTTCCACGATTTACGAACCGCTGAATCAATACAGAGTAGTCATGGAAGTTGCTCCGCAATATAACCAAGATCCCAGCGCGCTGGAGAAAATGTTTGTCATTAATAGCAAGGGAGAACGCATTCCCCTCTCCTACTTTGCACAGTGGTATCCTTCTAATGCACCATTGGACGTTTATCATCAGGGGCTTTCAGCTTCTTCTACTATTGCGTTTGATGTGGCACCCGGCTATACGTTGTCCGATGCAATCAGTGCAATAGAAAGAACAATAACAGAACTGGGTGTTCCTTCAGCAGTGCGTAGCTCTTTCGCTGGTACAGCACAGGATTTCCAAGAGAGCGAGCACTCCCAATTACTGGTGATCCTTGCTGCCATCGTCACTGTTTATCTGGTGCTCGGAGTGCTCTATGAAAGTTACATCCATCCTCTGACAATTCTTTCTACCCTGCCTTCTGCGGGAATAGGTGCTTTATTGGCTCTGGAACTGTTCAATACTCCATTTAGCCTAATTGCTATGATTGGAATTATGCTGTTGGTCGGTATTGTCAAGAAAAACGCCATTATCATGGTGGATTTTGCCCTTGAAGCACAACGAAGCGGCAAACTCAGTGCCCAGGAAGCGATTTTTCAGGCTAGTTTATTGCGATTCCGTCCGATCATGATGACGACGTTCTCTGCTCTGGCGGGTGCTTTACCTTTGGTACTGAGCAATGGAGATGGGGCTGAATTACGCTTCCCGCTGGGGATCACTATTGTTGGTGGTCTGGTGATGAGTCAACTTCTCACTCTGTATACCACTCCGGTTGTGTATCTGTTTTTTGACCGATTGCGTGAAAAATGGCGTCATCATCAGGCAACACTCAACATCTCCCTATCTCGGGTAACTGAGTCAAAATGAAATACATGATAAAAACGGGGATCAGAACTAAACTTTTCCTGGCAATTTTTGCTACTTGTATGCTGGTGTTGGTCACAATGCACTGGGGAGTTCACGTCAGTTTTCAGCATGGCTTTATTGGCTATATCAAACAAAATAGCCGAATGCAGGCTAATAGGCTGGCAGAAGTATTAACAGAACAATACCAGAAACAAGGTAATTGGCATTTTCTGACTCAAAATGATCGAGCGATATTTCAAATTATCCGCACGATTGAACAGGATAACTATCTCCGTCAGAAAACCAAATCTCATGGCTTGCGCCCCCAATTTTGGATTGTTGACGCTCGAATGAATCGTTTAGTGGGGCACTCTAGTGATATTCCAGCGGGGAGTTATCGCAAATCAGTCACCTATCAAAATAAGACTGTCGGTTGGGTCATTGTCAGCCCATCTGACAAAATTACTCGTCAGGCCGACATTAGTTTCGCCCACCAGCAGCAATACACCAGTTGGATTATTGCAGGTTTTTCAACTTTATTGGCACTGATCGCCACTTTTCTTTTCTCCCGTGGTCTTTTAAGACCCGTTAAGCGGTTAGTGGAAGGTACACATAAACTCGCAGCAGGTGATTTCACTGTTCGCGTCATCCCATCCAGTAAAGATGAAATCGGCAAATTAGCATCAGATTTTAACCAGCTTGCCTGTACGCTGGAAAAAAATGAACAAATGCGCCGTGATTACATGGCCGATATCTCCCATGAACTACGCACCCCACTTTCTGTTTTGCGCGGTGAGCTGGAAGCGTTGCAAGATGGCTTGCGGAAGCCAACACAAGAAACTATCCATTCTTTGCTCACAGAAGTGGCTACCCTGACAAAGCTGGTAGACGATTTGCATTTATTATCCCTTTCTAATCGGGGTTCACTGGCCTATAGGAAAGAATCTATTAATGTCAGTGAATTACTGCAAATATCCGTGGCAAATTATCGTGGCCGCTTTGCAGATAAACAAATCTCTTTAAAATTGAATTTAAAAGAAAACGTGACCTTATTTGCAGATCCCAATCGACTGACACAATTATTTCACAATTTGCTGGAAAATAGCCTGCGTTACACCAATGAGCACGGAAAAGTGATTATTAGTGCATGTTCAGATCAGCAAAAATGGATATTCGATTTACAGGATAGTGCTCCCGGACTGACTGTTGAGCAATGCCAGCGGGTTTTTGAGCGTTTTTACCGATGTGAATCTTCCCGTAACCGTGCAAGCGGTGGTTCAGGGCTTGGGCTGGCAATTTGCTATAATATCGTTGAAGCCCATGATGGAATAATTCGTGCAGAAATATCACCTTTAGGCGGTATTAAAATTCACGTAGTATTACCGCTGATTAAATCGTCTGAACTTGAAACATAATGAGTACACATCTTACACAAAATACCGTTCTAATCGTTGAAGATGAACCAAAGTTGGGGCAATTGCTGGTTGATTATCTACAATCCGCAGATTATCAAACCCAATGGCTCACACATGGTGATGAAGTCATCGCTCATGTTCAAAAATACCAACCCCATATTATTTTGCTTGATCTTATGCTGCCCGGCCTTGATGGATTGTCGATCTGTCGGGAAATCCGTAAGTTTTCAGATATTCCGATCGTAATAATGACAGCAAAAACAGAGGAGATTGACCGGTTACTCGGTCTGGAAATTGGAGCTGACGATTATATCTGCAAACCGTACAGCCCACGAGAAATAGTCGCCAGAGTAAAAGTAATTTTGCGTCGTTGCTACCGCCCAAAAGATATCATTAGTGAGCAAAACTCACTGACCATTGATGAAAACCACTTTCAGGCTCGTTATCTTGAACAAGTGCTTGAGCTAACTCCGGTTGAATTCCGCTTGCTCAAAATTATGTCCACTCAACCAGGACGTGTTTTTTCTCGTGATCAGTTATTGGATAATCTTTATAACGATCACCGCATTGTGAATGACCGTACTATTGATAGTCACATTAAAAATTTACGCAGGAAACTGGAACAATTGGATGAGGATAAATCTTTTATCCGCTCCATTTATGGATTGGGTTATCGATGGGAAGCAGAAATCTGCCGTTTGATGTAACGATATTCAGCGCAACCGATTTTTATTGAGTACTATTTGCAACATTTTCACAGTAACTGACATTAATAATAATGTCAGTTACTGTTGAGATTGTATATTTATGTTGAGACTATATGCTTAAGCTCTTTTATGATCGATCAAGCCCGAAATAACAGCGAGTAACAGCGCCATCAAGGCTAATAAACCACCTGCCAGATTGAGGGTTATGTAGCCATAATTAGATGCAATAATCACACCACCCAGCCATGCACCGACTGCATTGCCCAAATTAAAAAACCCAATATTAACAGAAGAAACAAGGTTAGGTGCGCCGGCTTCCTGAGCTTTATCCATCACCAAACGCTGGATTGGCGATACTGTAGCAAAGCCACACGCTGCCATTAGAAATATACTCAAACAGGCAATGAATTGATTGTCGCCATAAAGCCAAAAAACAAACAAAATAAAGGACTGTAGCCCCAGAGTCCAATACAGCAATGGCATCATTGCCTTATCGGCAAGTTTCCCACCAACAATATTGCCAAAGAAAAAACCTAGCCCCAAAACCAACAGAATCCATGTTATTGCACTCTCAGAGAACCCAGCAATATTGATCATCAATGGAGCAATATAGGTAATAGTTATGAAAAATGCAGCAGGACCCAGAACGGTAATCCCCATAGCCAGAAGGACATGGATATTGGTGAAAGCCAACAATTCCTTTTTGATACTGGTGGGCGCTTTTTGGTCAAATTTAGGTAATAACTTTAAAATCCCAAATAATGCAATAATGCCAATGACAGTAATTATTGCAAAAGTGACGCGCCAGGAAATTGCTTTCCCTATCCATGTTCCAAGCGGGATACCAACCAAATTGGCCACTGTCATTCCGCTAAACATAAATGCGATAGCGGTAGTTCTTTTATTTTCCGGCACCAGCTCAGCAGCAATAATAGCACCGATTCCCATAAAAGCACCGTGGGTCAAAGAGGCCACAATTCGACCGATAATTGCCAGATAAAATGTCGGGGAAAAAGTAGTCAGCGCATTTCCGATAATAAATAATATCATTAACACGGAAAGCATCTTTTTCCTTTCTATGCGTCCCCCTAATATTATTAGAACAGGTGCTCCAACAAATACACCAAGTGCATAACTGGTTACCATATACCCCGCAGTTGGTATTGAAATACTAAATTCAAGTGCGATTTCAGGAAGTAAACCAGCGACAATAAATTCGGTTGTAGCGATTCCAAATGTCGCTATGGCTAAAGCCCAAATAGCTGCCGGCATGCGGAACTCCTAATGAGAAGCTGAATTAATCAGGTTATTATTGTTACGGTGTGTAATTATCTCTGAATGAGAGATACTTTAATATATTCGTGCAGTATCCAATTTGAAAGTAATTGTAAATTAATCGACAAATACAAAATAGTCATCATGCTCTATAAAATAGAGGAACGGGAGATAAATTTTTTATAAAACTCTTACTTATTCGAAATTCAAGCTAAAATCAAGCTGATAATTACCCAATCAGGAGGATTTCTTATCTTATTTTATCCTGAAAACCCAGAATCACCAGAACCAAGTCAACATGAGCATGTCCATAGATGTATAGACGGATAGATGTTTTCAATCAGTTTTATGCGGGACGTAGCATCATTATATTTCCATAATATATTTGTGCTAATGATGGTATAAGCGCTAAAATCCCCCTCCTTTAAACCTTACCCTTAGTAATGATAATGAAGTCTGGGTAAGGGCTGACTTGAACTCAGACCGAGAACGTTAAAAATATGTTTACTCCAGAATTACTTTCTCCTGCCGGCTCTTTGAAAAACATGCGTTACGCATTCGCTTATGGTGCAGATGCCATTTATGCCGGACAACCCCGCTATAGCCTGCGTGTTCGCAATAATGAATTTAACCATGAAACATTGGCGCAGGGCATAAAGGAAGCTCACGATTTGGGTAAGCGTTTTTATGTCGTCGTCAATATCGCACCACATAACGCAAAGCTGAAAACTTTTATCCGTGATTTAAAACCTGTCGTGGAAATGGGGCCTGATGCGTTGATTATGTCTGATCCGGGCTTGATTATGATGGTACGTGAAGCATTTCCTGAAATAGATATTCATCTTTCAGTTCAAGCCAATGCTGTAAACTGGGCCACTGTAAAATTCTGGAAACAGATGGGACTGACGCGAGTCATCCTCTCCCGTGAACTCTCACTGGAGGAAATCGCTGAAATCCGCCAGCAAGTACCTGATATGGAACTTGAGATTTTTGTACATGGCGCACTGTGTATGGCTTATTCCGGTCGCTGCCTGTTATCGGGTTATATCAATAAACGCGATCCCAATCAGGGTACATGCACCAATGCCTGCCGCTGGGAGTACAATGTGCAGGAAGGCAAAGAAGACACTGTCGGTAATATTGTCCATATGCACGACCCTATCCCTGTCAAAAATATTGAGCCAACACTGGGTCAAGGCGCGCCAACAGATAAAGTATTCATGATAGAAGAAGCCAAACGTCCTGGCGAATATATGTCAGCGTTTGAAGATGAACATGGTACTTATATTATGAACTCCAAGGACTTACGTGCCATTGAACATGTGGAAAGATTAACAAAGATGGGTGTTCACTCGTTGAAAATCGAAGGCCGTACCAAATCTTTCTATTATTGCGCCCGTACCGCTCAAGTATATCGCCGTGCCATAGATGATGCCGTTGCCGGAAAGCCTTTCGACCCAACGTTAATGACTACACTGGAGGGTTTGGCACACCGCGGCTATACAGAAGGCTTTCTGCGACGCCATACTCATGATGCCTACCAAACCTATGAATATGGCTATTCAGTATCAGACACTCAACAATTTGTTGGAGAACTTACTGGTAATCGAGTCAATGGCTTGGCTGAAGTCGCCGTAAAGAATAAATTTCTTGTTGGGGATAATCTGGAACTCATGACGCCATCGGGCAATATTAACTTCACGTTAGAATCCATGACAAATAAAAAAGGCCAAATAATAGAAGTTGCACCAGGTGATGGACACATCGTTTATCTTCTTATTCCTGAAGAAATCGAGCTGGATTATGCTTTACTTGTCCGGAAATTAAAAAGCGGTAATACCAGGACACCTCATCCACAAGAATTACAAGTGAAATAATTAGAAATAAGATTTTAAAGAAATTAATCTATTTTTTTAGAAACAGATCACATCAATGCTATTTTATTTCTCGTATTATCATCTCTGAAAAATAAAGAACTAAAAAATTTTTACTGTAAGACTAGGAACCACCTCCTTGGCTAGCTCAATCTCCCTTGGGCTGGCCTTTTCTTTTATATTAAAGGATAAATAATTCAATAAATTCAATGCATTAAAAAAACACTCACCTTCATTAGACATAAATTGATTTAATGATTACTAATTCACACTGGATATTTATTGAACTCTTATTACTAATACTAATTATGATAACCAAAAAAAACAGTATTCCAATAAATAATTGGAAGAATTTATTCAGTTTAATGAAGGAAATTTTACGAAAAAACAATCAAAACCATTCAATACACGAATGACTACAATATTTACTTATCACCAATTCAAATCAATCAAGCCAGATACATAATATTTCTCTTTATTTTTGTACAAAATGATTAAATTTTAGCAATATTTGTATTAACTGAAGCGATCCACTGCGGCTTCCCTCTCTACTTAACTTGTGATCAGCGCAAATATAAACAACAATTAGCAGCGCCTTTTGCAAACTGGAGCCAATTATGACTGATATCGCTAAGTTGTTAGGAAAAGACGCAGAAAGTTTATTGCAACATCAATGCAATACTATTCCACGTGAAAATCTCTATCTCCCAGGTACAGATTTTGTCGATAGAGTAATGATTGAAAATAACCGCCCCAATACTGTCCTTTGTTCCATGCAAACCTTACTGAATCATGGCCGTCTGTCAGGCACTGGTTATCTCTCAATTTTGCCAGTAGATCAGGGAGTTGAACATTCTGCCAGCGCTTCTTTTGCTGCCAATCCTCTCTATTTTGATCCCAAAAACATCGTTGAACTGGCAATTGAAGCTGGCTGTAACTGTGTTGCTTCAACTTATGGTGTTCTGGCGTCTGTTTCTCGTCGTTATGCCCATAAGATTCCATTTCTGGTCAAGCTAAACCACAATGAGACGCTGACCTATCCGGCTCAATATGATCAAACTTTGTATGCCAGTGTCGAGCAAGCATTTAACATGGGTGCAGTTGCAGTGGGTGCGACAATCTATTACGGCTCTCCAGAATCACGCCGCCAAATAGAAGAAATTTCAGCCGCTTTTGAACGCGCTCACGAATTAGGCATGGTTACCGTATTATGGGCTTATCTACGCAACTTAGCCTTCAAGAAAAATGGGGTTGATTACCACACCAGCGCTGATTTAACCGGTCAAGCAAACCATCTGGCAGCAACAATCGGTGCCGATATCGTTAAACAAAAAATGGCTGAAACGAATGGTGGCTATACTACGATTGGGTTCGGGCACACAGATAAACGTGTCTACAGCAATTTGACCACTGAACACCCGATTGATCTCGTTCGCTATCAACTTGCTAACTGTTATATGGGGCGCGCTGGATTAATCAATTCAGGTGGTGCTTCCGGAGATAATGATTTAAGTGATTCAGTCCGCACAGCTGTTATCAATAAACGTGCCGGAGGGATGGGATTGATTCTTGGGCGCAAAGCGTTCAAAAAATCGATGAAAGAAGGTATTGAGTTGATCCACTCCGTGCAGGATGTCTATCTCGATAAGAAAATTACTATCGCCTAATCAAAATTTCTGGGCAATCCAACGTTAAGATGGGGATCTTTGTATCCCCATTATTAAGCATGATATTATCCAAAGAAAGTATCTTCAGAGAAAATACTCCCTAATTCACCACCATTGATGAAAATGATGTACTGGCCCAATACCATGACCAACTTCTAAACTATCCGCCTGTGTCAGTGCATTTTGTAAATATGTTTTCGCAATCGGTAGTGTACTTTGCCAATCTGAATAACGTGGGCGCAATGCAGCAAGTGCAGCAGACAAGGTACAACCAGTTCCATGAGTGTGCTGTGTATTTACTCTCGGAGCAGTAAAACGCCATTCCCCTTCCGAGGTAAAAAGCCAATCAGGGCTTTCCGCATTATTTAAATGCCCACCTTTCAATAAAACTGCCTGACATCCCATTGAACGTAATGCGTATCCCTGCTGTAATATTTCATCTTCGGTATTGGCAAGAGCACATTTTAATATGGCCGCCGCTTCCGGTAAGTTGGGCGTAATCAAAGAGACGATCGGCAATAATTGTTCTACCATCGTTGTAATGGCCTCCGGTGATAACAAGGGATCACCACTTTTCGCCACCATAACAGTATCCAATACAATGTAGGGAATAGGATAACGATGTAATGATTCTGCTACTGCCGCGATATTGGCAGCATTCGACAACATACCAATTTTGGCACTATCTATTCTGACATCTGAAAGTACTGATTCTAACTGAGCAGCAACAAAGAGAGGATCGAGGTTATAAACCGATTGTACACCCATTGTATTTTGCGCAACCAATGCAGTGATAACTGTCGTACCGTAAACACCAAGCGCAGAAAAGGTTTTTAAATCGGCCTGAATGCCGGCTCCACCGCTAGGATCTGTTCCTGCGATAGTCAGTGAATTAATTCTCATAATAGTGATTCCTACCACCAGCTAAAGAAAAGCGGGTATCGGAACTAGAGATACCATGACTTCCCTCCGCTGGCATTATCCAGATCAGGTAATACGGGTACTTCTCAGTTCAATAAAGAACGCCCCGAGTCAAAATAAAAATCACTCTATTAGTATCCCAATAGAGTGATATTTGCAATAGCTTATCATCAGATAATAAAACTAGACTGACGATAAATATATTTAGCCAGTAATCAAACAATAACCAAATTAAATTGATTACTATAAAGTTGATACATTTGCAGCGGCAGGACCTTTAGGACCATCCTGAATTTCAAACTCAACTTTTTGGCCTTCAGACAATGTTTTAAACCCATCTTTCATAATTGCAGAAAAATGTACAAATACATCTTTGCTACCATCAGCTGGAGTAATAAAACCAAAACCTTTAGACTCGTTGAACCACTTCACAGTACCAGTGATTTTTGCCATTTCAAAAATTTCCTTTGAATCACTTTATTAGCCTGTTGGCATAAAAATAAACAAACCCATATTAGTTTCTGTTATTAATTAACAGAACGGCACTTCGTTTACCCACACGTTTTATCACATACTCTTTATATAATCGCAAGCCATTTTTTTCAGGTGCTGGAGCCAACGCACATATTTAAAACTCTTAATATCTGTTCCAGTTTGAAATTACTCAATAATTTTCAAATCACTTAACCATATGAATTAAAGGAAAAAGAAAATTTTAACTTAAAGAAATTACTTTGATAAGTTTAATACATAATGCTGTTTTTCACATCTATTATGTTGTAGACCAGAAAGTTATAGTTATACTAAATCTATTTTAGATAACTGTAATAATCATGATTAATTTCAATCATTCTTTTTGAACATACAATATAATTATTTTACATGTAACCAACTTATTTTTTGTCTATCATTTATCAAATATTATTCAATTATAATATTTATAAGACGTTTTTTAACTATTTCTCTATATGTTTTTATCTTGCCAGAAAAAGATCACAAATACTCTTCTTCTGAGTTATGGGAAAAATGCGGCTTCAGAATAGGTGGAGGATTAACATTCAGTGTTTTTCAGCCGAGCACAATCCCCGACTGAAAAAACTGAATGGATTAGCAACCAGTCTATTTATTTCTTAGTTTTCTTTGATTGAGCAATCAAGTATCCACCCCATAAGACAGCAATCCAAAACGGCATTAAGATAACCGAAATACGAATTGGTGGCATCATTAGAATAATGATGAGAATGAACACCAGGAATGCCAAACACAGATAGTTCCCAAATGGATACCACAGTGCCTGAAACTTCGTTTTGATACCCTCTTTATTCTTGGCTGCACGGAATTTCAGGTGAGCAAAACAAATCATAATCCAGTTAATGACCAGAGTAGTTACCACTAATGCCATTAATAGTTCAAACGCCTTACCAGGCATCACATAGTTAACCAATACTCCAATCGATGTTGCCAGCGCGGATAAACCAATAGACAAGACCGGCACACTACGTTTGTTAACTTTTATGAGGATACGGGGGGCATTACCTTGTTTAGCCAAACCATACAACATCCGACTATTACAATATACGCCACTGTTATAAACAGATAATGCCGCCGTTAGTACCACCACATTCAGAACATTCGCTACCCAGAAGCTATCCAGATTATGAAAGATCAAAACAAATGGGCTACCACCTTCTATCACATTCGCCCATGGATACAGCGACAGCAAAATAGCCAATGAACCGATATAAAACAGTAAGATTCGATAAACAACTTGGTTAGTTGCTTTTGGGATATTTCTTTCAGGATTTTCTGCTTCTGCTGCTGTAATGCCCACGGTTTCCAGACCACCAAATGAAAACATGATCACGGCCATCGCCATAATCAAGCCAGAAATTCCATTTGGCATAAAACCGCCCTTCTGCCATAAGTTGGTGATGCTTGCCTGTGGACCGCCATTACCGCTAATCAGTAAATAGCTCCCAAAGATAATCATCCCGATGATTGCACCAACTTTAATAAGAGAGAACCAAAATTCAGTTTCGCCATATAATCGAACATTAATTAGGTTGACAAGGTTGATCAGTACAAAGAATATTGCAGCAGAAACCCATGTTGGAACTTCTGGCCACCAATATTGGATATACAAACCAACAGCCGTTAACTCAGCCATTCCAACCAAAATGAACATTGCCCAGTAGTTCCAACCTGATAGGAAACCGGCAAAATTTCCCCAATATTTATAAGCAAAGTGGCTAAATGATCCCGCTACAGGTTCCTCAACAACCATCTCGCCTAATTGGCGCATAATCAAAAATGCAATAAACCCACCAATGGCATACCCAAGGATCACTGAAGGTCCTGCCATTTTGATGGTTTGAGCGATACCCAAAAATAATCCGGTTCCGACTGCACCACCAAGGGCAATAAGCTGAATATGCCTATTCTTTAAACCACGCTTAAGCGTTGATTGTTGTTCTTGTTCTGCCATCTAGTCCTCTTTTTACGATGTTTAGAACTTGTCTCATTAAAAGCTATTTAATTTGTTGTTTTAAGTTGTTAAATCTGAATAGAACCAGACATTTTCCTACCTTCTCAACTTATGCAAGATTTGTCGAATCCAAATTTCCTCAATATGATTCCCTCAACATATTGTAGTGATTGAGTTATATACTAATTTAACGCAATATTGAGTGTGTTAATTCGTATCAGGTGGATATTAAAACATCATTGACAAAGAATGAATACCGTAAATGTATGTTAATCAATATTGAGTACAGAATTAAAAGAACTTATTTGGTGTTCAATTAGACCACTTTATGATTACTCCATTGTTGCTAACTTTAAAATAAAATATTATGGCGAGTTATCATATGATAGAGGGATGATAGCGTGTTGAAATTTTTATCTAGTCGTTGTACCCCTATAATAATCGATTTTGTCATCTTGAAAAGAAGTTGTGTATACTTCCTCAACCTTCAACCAGTTTAAAATTGTAATGGCACAAGATAACCACTTAGCACTTGTATGCGCACTGAGTAAATGGATTGAAAACCATCTTGGCCGTGTCATTCATCTTGAAGAGCTTGCTGCTTACTCTGGCTATTCACTTTGGCACATGCAGAAAATATTCAAGGAAGTTACCGGCATATCTCTTGGGAAGTACATCCGCCAACGACGCTTGGCTGGCGCTGTTTTTCTGCTGAGAAATAGTTCCTTGCCTATTTTTGATATTGCTTTGGATTTTGGCTTCGGCTCTCAATCCCATTTCACCTATATGTTCCGTAAAGAATATGGCATTACGCCTCACGATTTTCGCCAAAGTACAGATATTGAACTTGAAGTTAAAGTTCCATTACATCTTACTTACAACTGCGAACCATGAGGTTTAGTATCATCAGCGGCCATTCTCCAAGGCCGCTATGCATAAATCATTATTGGTATTTTTCGATTAATGCCAAAGCGATCGCTTCCGTTTCTGCATCGGGGATACCGCTAATGTCTGACGGACGAAAATGCATCTGAAAGGCTTGAATAGTTCTATAAGAAGTATTATCTAAGAGTCCCGTTTGAGGGATATTATAGCCATAAAGAGCCAGTGCTTTCTGAATTGCCATCACTGACACAGGAAAATTAGGTGCCCTACCAGCCAAATATTTATTCACTGTTGCGTCGTCAGGCCAAGCACCAATTCCTTGTTCATAAAGCTCACGCCACGGAAAAACAGGCCCGGGATCTTTTTTTCTCAATGGTGCTATATCGCTATGACCCACAACATTAACAGCTTTAATTTTATACTTATGAATAATATCTTTTGCCAATCGTATAACAGCATCAATTTGTGACGGATGATATAAACACCATTCTTTTTTAATGAACTCTTGCTTAAACCCACAATTAACAATTTCAATACCAATAGAATAACGGTTTAAGTTTTGGTACCCATTCCACTCACTCTTTCCCGCGTGCCATGCTCTTTCCTTTTCTGAAACCAATTGAAAAATAATCGGTTCTTTATTCTCATGCTTCGGCTGCGAGGGAATAAGGTAATGAATATTGACACTACCTCCCGTTAATGCCCGTAAAGATTTTTTGTCATTCAACGCAGTATAGTGGAGGACAAGGAATCTAATTGAATCAATATCTTGCTTAGTCGAATAGGGATAGGAATGGTCAACAATATACCCATCTCTACCTTCCCGCTCAGGGGAATAAGAACAACCAATCAACAATGTGATAAACATACATATCATTAATCTTTTTATCATGTCAGGTCAGCTATTTTGCAGGAAAAGATAACATTATGATGATTATATACTAGATGTGATGTTTTTTTGCTTATCAACATGTTTTTAAGAACAAATAAAAGCCAGCCATTCGCGGAACGTTCGAATGGCTGGCTAATAAAGTTTTACCTGATGTGAGCAATATTCTGCTACTGATATCCTCTATAGAGGCATTTCATCAGTATCAGTGATTACCCTTCTCGCTGTTATGCGATATATCATTATCCCAAATACCTTTTTCAACTTGCTGTTGAATCTCTGGGTAAGAATTGATATTAAATGTTGGCAACTGCCCTAATTTTCTCTGTCGGTTATAATCTTTTGCCAACTTTATTGCAATACCTGACAACATAAGTATGGCAATCAAGTTAACAATAGCCATACATGCCATTGATAGATTAGCCATACTCCAAACCAGAGGGACTTCTGCCAATGCACCAAACATCACCATACCCAATGCAGCCAACCGCAGAATAAATAAGCCAGCAGTGTGGTTGCGCTCCAGGAATATCATGTTGCTTTCAGCATAAGCATAATTGGCAATAATTGATGTGAAAGCAAAGAAGAAAATAGCAATCGCAATAAATGTCGTTCCCCAATGCCCAACGGCTGATGACAATGCTCGCTGAGTCAATTCAATTCCGCTGATAGCAGTAACGTTTACCTCGTTGAGAACTCCAGAAGAAAGGATAATAGCAGCCGTTGCACTACAGATAACGATCGTATCCATAAATACACCCAACATCTGAACATATCCCTGAGAAGCTGGATGTGGCGGATATGGAGAAGCGGATGCCGCAGCATTTGGCGCAGAACCCATCCCTGCTTCATTCGAAAATAATCCACGTTGAACACCCTGAGTCATTGCCTGAGAGATGCCGTAGCCTAATGTTCCGGCTATCGCTTCCTGAAGGCCGAAGGCGCTCTTGATAATTAATGCAAATACCGCGGGGATGCGTTCAATATTGTGACCAACAACCCAAAATGCCAAGATTAAATAAGCGCCAGCCATGAACGGTACAACCAATTCCGCTACTCGGGCAATGGAACGCAGCCCACCGAAAATAATTATGCCACTGATAATGACTAAGACAATACCAACGTAAAATGGTTTGACATTAAAGGCAAAGGCAGCCGCTTCCGCAATTGAGTTTGCCTGAACAGCATTAAATACAAGACCAAACGCGATAATAAGGAAGAATGAAAACAGTACTCCCATCCATCGCTTCTTCAACCCTTTTTCCATGTAATAAGCTGGGCCACCGCGATAATTTCCTTGATCGTCTTTCGTCTTGTACAACTGGGCAAGCGTACTCTCCACAAAAGAAGTTGCCATACCAATAAATGCCACTACCCACATCCAGAAAATAGCACCTGGCCCACCAGCAGTAATTGCAATGGCGACCCCTGCTAAGTTACCGGTTCCTACACGAGCAGCAAGACTAGTACATAAGGCCTGAAAAGATGAAATGCCAGAATTATCTGATTTATTACTATTTTTCAGAACTGAAAACATGTGACCGAAGTGACGAAGCTGTATAAAACCAGAACGCAGTGTGAAGTAAAGGCCAACCCCAAGAAGCAAGTATATTAGTACGTAGTCCCAAAGAATATTGTTAATGAAGTTAATCAGATCCGTCAAGATATTTTCCCCTTACTAATTAGCAAACATTAGCTGACCATAATGCCGTATCCGGTGAAATTTTATTGTGCTTAATTTCCTTTATGATTAACAAGTAACACAATTCTGTATACAAAAACACAGAGATACTAGCCAGTAAAAACGGAAAGAATGTAACATAATATCTATTTCAATGTGTAACTTTTAATGAAATTTTTACATTTACTTTAGAAAAATTAAACAGTTATTTATTCGCCATAACCGCTTTATTCCCTATTTTGAGCTGATTAAGTGCATTTTACAAACAAGAATTACGGGTTAATTTTCTTCTTATATATAAGTAAGAAACATAAATCAATTAACAGCCCACCCCAAAAGATAAAACATACCATAAACAAAAATAAAACTTTTAAAAAACAATACTAATACAATAACCATATGAAAAGAATGTGTTAATCGGAAGTTATTGATGCCACTCAAAACAAAATGCACAGAGTAAATTTAGATAATCACGCTCTGCTATATCACTAATGTAGTAATCACCGAATTCATTATAAAAAATGGGTGAATTACAAAATTTAATCTTGAAATTTCTAATATTTACGAAAACATATAGTAATATCTTTCTCCAAATGAGATTATTAAATTTTAATACTGTGATAGTTGGAAAAAGCCACCATCGCGTATTAAAATTTTCAGTTGTTATTTTTACAATCGGAAACAAAAATAACAGTTTAGTAAGATGTTAATAATTTACTATCTGGCCATCAGATAATCTGCAAGTGAGGTTATAATTGATGTTAGAACGAAAAAGAAAAAACCCCGCAGACAACATACTGCCTAAGAGAGTTTATAGAGGAAAATCAAAGTATGAATATCATCCTGCAACAGGTGGTTCAATCTCTATCTGCTGTTTAAACTCACCGGTATCCGTTGTTTGGAAAGAGTACAATAAGATTGTGGAAAAAATAGCAAAAAACAGTACGTAGAAACTACTATATATTTAAGTTAATAAAAAACGGGAGTGGTAACTCCCGTTGATTCAACCATTATCAGAAAATATTATTTCGTTTTTTATCTTAAAAACAGCCATTTCCCAACAATAAAAACAATAAGAAAAAATAATGTTTTTTGGGTTCAGTATTATATCTCAACACTAGCATAAGCATTGAACTGCTCTTTCCACCGGGAATATGCTTTTCCTAAATTCGTGCTACGATTTAAATCTCACCTATACATTTGTTAAAATAAGATAGCAAACAATGGAGCATTGTTTATGCGTATAAGTAACATTTTGAAAGCTATTACCATTCCGACTCTAATAACTCTATTGTTATCAACCCAGGCTGGAGCAAGAGAAGGAAAACTGATTAACTTACCTGATAAACGATTTGCCGTCCTGTCAACTGGTGATCTGGAAAGTGCATCAATTGGCAGCTATTCTATCGCCATTTTTAAGGATAAAGATCTCACGGACTTTGTAACTGGAGCTGTCTTTAAACGTGATGGTTCAGTGCTTGAAGATAATGGAAATCCGAGGATTACATTTGCTGATATTAATGGCGATGGTTCCAAAGAACTAATTGTTTCCAAACTCACTGCTGGCTCAGGTAATTACCTTGAAGTTGATGCTCTCAAAATTACTAAAAGAAATGTCAAACTTCTCACACGCATCCATATAAATGGAAATAATGATCCCATAAAGTCACTCCGTACGATATGTAAAAGAGAGATGTGTGTAGAGCAAAAACATTGAATAAGCGTTTTCTCAATCAAAATAACTATGCACTGAGATTCAACGCAAACGTTGAATTATGTACTATTGTTAATGTTGTCATTTCAGTTACAGTTATCACCACTATTATGGTATAGCCAATAATGGTATAGTCTATCAAGAGGAAATTATGAAACATCTTTTATTGCCGATTTTCCTTGCCCCGCTCTTCTCATATTCATATGCCGCACATGCTAATGTAGATAAAATTGCAGAAACTTATTGTAACTTGTTTGGGAAAGCTTCTATAGAAGCATTTAAAACCCATGATTCCCCCGATGCGATAGCCCAAAAGGCCTTCAAGGAATTAAGTCGTAAAGGATTTGATCTTAAAGAGATCAATAGTAATAAAGATGGATTTATTGCATCTATCAAACAAACAGTCTCAGAAATCAGAAAAAATAAACAAGTCTTCCCAAGCCCTCGTCATTTTGACGAATCACTTGTTAAATCTATCGAAGCATGCAAAGTACAAACAAAGCATGTTTTATCCGAGAGAACAAAATAAGATCTTGTAGAGCGACTAAATTTACGTTGTCGCTCTACTTCGCTTAAGATTAAAGAGAATAGTGTCATTAAGCCTTTATCGGTAATGCTATGCCGAATATTAAAAACAATAAAAGTATTAAAAAAGTATTTATTAACTCAGAACAATGATATTGAGATGATGATTTTTTCTTATTATCCTGATTAAACTCTACTTTATCTAATGAAAACTTATTATCCTTAATTTCAGCAAGTATCGTTTTCGCACGTTCAATATCAGACTGATGGACAAGAAGTTTTACACCACCAAATGCCTGAGAATACATATAGTTATTCCACACAATATCTTCATCTATCACAACTGCATAAATATCTTCTGATAACATTCTTCCCAAAACAATGTGGGCATCTATCGGCGATAGAAAATTTGCCAATAATTGCATATTTCCTCTTTGAGGATGACTGTTCCACATAAGCACACCATGATTAAATGATTTATTAATCAGTATAATCTACTATTACACTCTTATTCCAGCTTTCTTCCATTGATTAGAGATAAGGCGCACTGGAACATGAATGCACCTTTACTCAATAACTAAATTTTTCCCATTTCCTTTAATCTTTTGAACATTTCTACATCTCTTCTGGTTTGTTCTGCCATTCTGCTGGATTCACGAGCCCAGGCGCCAGGATCGCCAAAATTAGAGCCTCTTGTTCTTGCTGACATTTCAAGTGCATGGCATTTGTCCATATCAACGGTGCCTTTTCTGGATGTTATTTCATCTAAGATTCTGAGGGTAGTATTGCCATTATCTGAGTTTTCACCAAGAGCCGAACATAATTCATTACTACTGAGTGATGTTAAGTTATCTGTTGGTATTTTATTGAATACACAACCAGACATAGCAAGTGTAGATAATAATAGTAATTTTTTTAGCATTTAATTCTGAATCCATAAAAGCGGGACGGCAGTATATATACATAAGCAAATTAGGTAAATACAACATGAGGCACTCACCGGATATGTGCTACTAATACCATCTAGAGGTTAATTTAATTTGTGCAAAAATTTGACGTGATAATAACAATTAATTAGAGGAAAACTGACAAACACCATAATGATTGTGGTAAAGATTGGATAAAAATTGCTGTTTGAAATGTTCAGAATTTGACAGATTTTGATAACTGTTTGATAACCGTTTTGTAAGTGATAATAACATAATAGGAACTATTAACTCCCGTCATATATTTCAATTAGTAATTATTACATTTGAGAGATAATTGCGTCACCGAACTCACTACATTTCAGAAGATTAGCATCATTCATCAGGCGCTCAAAACCGCAAAAATGCTTCATCATTTGAAAACAAGTTTCCTGATCATGAATGAGCGAAAAATTTATCTTATTAACAAATCAAATAAGAGGAGCCTCCCAAATCGGTGACTCCTCAATATCAAGGAGTTCTGATAGTTAATTTCACCAAACTGATCGGTATTTAATCGCTGCGTTTGAAACGGAATGATACCTGCACCATGCAAAAGTTAAAGATGAGAAACCTCACCTTTTTGTATAGGCTGCGGAAGTTTCCAAGTTCACCGAACAAGGAATTCCACGCTTATATCCATATACGATGAACTTCCGTAAACTTTATTCTGATTGCAGTCAGCATTTCCACAAGTAGCACTATTGACTATATTCGAACACCCTTTAATCACTGTATACCAATCTAAATCACTTACATCGTATCCGCGCTCAAATCTCAAAGCACAACTCATAGAGCCACTAGACACTGACCACTCAACCCATTTAGGCCTAAGTGTGCAAGCACTAAATAAATTATCATTGTCTTGTAAATGAGTACGTTGCTGGTTGCCAGGATTAATACTTATCCGATCTGCACCACTATCATACATACAGTCGGTGCTTCGTTTGACTATCACAAGCTCATTTACGGAAGAAAAGTGATTTTTAAATTCCATATTATAGTCAGCAGAAAGAATCTGTTGTTTTTCTGAATGAGTATTTTCTTCAACTGCAAAGGCAACGAATGTCAATAAACAAGATAACATAGCTAAAATGATGTTAGATAATATCTTCATATCACACTCCTTTTGATGTAATTACCCAAAATAAAATTCGTATTACTTCACTGTTAATGGAGTACTGAAATGATAATCACCAATATCATATAGGTTATTCACCTATCTGCTTTAGTATAAATAAGCCTCTCCGATAAAATTAACTCAAAAATCGACAAGCTACTGAGGTGGTTTAATATACTCTCGCTGCTGGACAGCCCGAATATATTAACGAGTGGGGAGGGTTGAATGAATTGATTGGGGTTGTGTCGGAAGAGGTACAAGTGGGGCACTGAGGGGTTAACGGATGCTGATTTCACCTTTATCACGTCAAGCTTTATCGACCATAGGCGTAGGGCAAACGGGTCTAATTTATACAGATGAAAATCCCACTGTCAGGATTTTCATCATATAGCCATTATCCCAGCCAGCCTTCTGGCGCTTAGTC